>JAJYIU010000005.1 GCA_021789895.1 Acidobacteriota bacterium
CAATGCCGCGAGGCGACCTGGTGTACATGGACGTACATGAGGATTGCCGAGCCAATAGCAAAACCGCAGGTTTTGCTTAAAGCATGACAAAACAACGAAGCTCTGCGACGCTTATCGCTTCGCCCAGCATCTTGATCGCTGACAACTCGGGCCTAATATGAAGCCGGAGGGCGATGGGCCGGACCTTACCTTAAATGATTGATGGACATAGAATAAAATTTTAATGAGAACTTGATGAGAAACCTGCATGAAATTGATGCAAAAATGTCACAAAAATAGATAAACTTTGCTGTAAATTGGCCGCCGTTGGCGGCATATTCCTGTAAGTGGCTGTAGATAAATAAATTATTCAATCGCCTGCGAGTCAGTCGCGCTCCGGCGGCAAAAAACGGCTGTGTTATGCCTGGGCTGAGGCGCAAGCTCGTTCCGCAACGCGCTTGCCGGAAAACTGAACCATGAAAACTGCAAAGTCTGACTCACCCGGGAACCACCCTCATTCATCGAGCGCGCCCGCAGCGCGCATGCCCGCCAATGCATGCCCGCTGGTGAATGAATACGCGCCGTTCACGGCAGTACCGGCCGCGTCCGCCGCCGCGCCCGTCGCCGCGCCCGCCAACCACTCCGCCTACGCCGCCAATCTGAAAATAGCCGAGGCGATGCTGGCGGAAATCAACCCCGCCGCGCCGCCCCCATCCGCGCGCGAGGCGGCGGTGAATCACGCGCTGGAAACTTTCAAAAACGCGGTCTTTTTTCATACCGAGACCCAAGAGCCCTATGTGCTCTTCCGCAGCGCCGGCCGGCGGCGGGTGCTGCCGCTCGCCGGGCGCGCCTTTGCGCGCCTGGTGGCGTGGATGTTTTACCAGGACGCCGGCGTGCCCATGCCGCCGGCGGCGCTGCAGCAGGCGCTCGAGCTGTTCGCGGCGCGGGCGCAGGAGGAGCGCGCCCCCCTGCCCGTCTTCAACCGCTACGGCTGCGCCGACAACGCGCTCTGGCTCGACCTGGGCGACGCCAGCGGCCGGGCGCTGAAGCTGAAGCGCGATTGCTGGGAAACGGTGGAGGATCCGCCGCTGATTTTTCTGCGGCCGGCGCATCAGAAGCCGCTGATCACGCCCAGCGTGACCCCAACCCCGGCGAATACGGTCGAGTACGGCTACTGGCATCGGCCGCTGGAAGAATTGCGCGGCTGGCTGCCCTGCGAGCTGGCTTCCGACTGGCTGCTGCTCCGCGCCTGGATGCTGGCGGCGATGCATCCGCTGATCCCGGTGCCGATGCTCTGCTTGATCGGCCCGGAAGGCAGCGGCAAAACCACCGCCGCCCGCCTGATCCGGCAAATGCTTGATCCCAGCCATGCGGAAAGCTTTCCGCTGCAGACTGAAGAGCGGCTGGCGCTGACGCTGGAGCGTCATGCCGTGCCCATCTTCGACAACCTGGGGCGGCTGCGTCCGGCGCAGGCCAACCTGCTCTGCCGCGCCGTCAGTGGCGCCAGCGTGATCGGACGCCGTCGCGCCGCCGACGGCGAGGAGCGGATCTCGCGCTACCGCCGGGCGATGATTCTGACCTCGCTCGAGCTGCCCTCGACCGCGCCCGACTGGCTCGACCGCGCGCTGGTGATCCGCTTCCGCCGCCTGGCGCCGGCAGCGCGGCGGGAAGAAGTCCAGCTCTGGAGCGAAGCGCGCCAGCGCATGCCCGAATGGCTGGGCGCGCTGCTTTGCCTGCAGATTGCCACCTTCGCGCAATACGGCAGCCGGCCGCTGCCGCCGCTGCCGCGCATGGCCGACTACGCCGCCTGGGGCGCCGCCGCCTCGCTCGCCGATAGTGCCGCGCTCGAGGGCGCCGCTTCGCCGGAAAGCGGGCTGTCGCCGGAAAGCGGCGATTCGCCCGGGAACGCCAACTCGCCCGCAAGCGATAACGCACTCGAAAGCGGCAACTCGCCCGCAAGCGCCGGCTCGCCCGCAAGCGGCAACTCGCCCGCAAGCGCCGTCTCGCCCGCAAGCGCCGTCTCGCCCGCCGGCGGCGCTTCCTTTCAGCCTTTCTTCGACGCGCTCGAGGCCAACGCGCGGCGCTTGCAGGAAGAGCTGTTGGATGCCGATCCGCTGGCGACGGCCTTGCAGGCGCTGCTCGCCGCCCGCCGCGCCCAAGGCGTGGACGCCCCCTGGCGCGGCTCCGCCCAGGAGCTTTTGCTCGAGCTGCGCCAACACGACCCGGATTGCGATTTGAAGCGCATCAATGCTTCGCATCTGGGCCGCCGCCTGCGGACGTTCCAACCCTGGCTGCAAAAGCATCTCTCAATTCGTTTCGAGCGCGTTTACGAGAGCGGCAAGCGCGAGGTGATCCTGGAAAATAAGGAATCGGCTTTGTCGGTTTAAAGGTGGTTTTGTGGCGAACTCGCCGTCATTGTTCAGTGATGATGGCCGGAATTCGCCGTTCTTTCGATCCAGTTCTGGTGGGATGCGCGTAAGTACAATGGGAAGCAAAACCGAAGTCTTTGCGCCCGCTTGAGCCTTTGCATTATCCTCCTTTCCGGACGCCTTAAGTCGGTGTTGAATTTGTCATAAAATTGGAACTATAAAGAAATCTGGAATTTTTACAGAAAGCGGTATTCCATGCGTCGCGATGGCCAGAGCCTGAACATCAAAGCACCCGAAGCGCACCGGCTGGCACGGGCGATCGCGCACCAGACCGGCGAAACGCTCACCACGGCCGTTACCGAAGCGCTGCGTGAGCGTTATGAACGACTGCGCCGGCGCGGTGGACGGGCTTCAGTTGAAGAATTGCTGGCCATCGCTGACCGCATCGCCAGCCGCGTCAAACGCCCTTATGCCGATCACGCCGATTTGCTCTACGACGAGTATGGGGTACCGCGATGATTCTAGATACCTTGGCACTGGTGGCAGTCCTTTTTCGCGAACCGGAAGCACCGCACTTCGCTCGCCTGATTCACGATGCCGACCGTTGCTTGATCAGCGCTGGTAATTTTCTCGAACCTCGCTGGTGTTGGAGCTGCAAGCCGCGACCGACGCCGACCGCTCCTGCGATACCTTTTTACGCCGGACTGGCATCATCATCGAGCCGGTGAGCGTCGAGCAGATCTATATCGCCCGCCAAGCTTTCCATGACTTCGGAAAGGGCCGCCATTCCGCCGGCCTCAATTTCGGCGATTGCTTCGCCTACGCCCTGGCCAAACTCACCGGTGAGCCCTTGCTCTTCAAGGGCGGAGACTTCGGCAAAACGGACATCCTTTCGGTGGTGTGATGGCCGTGGGCAGCGCCAATACCGCGTGCGTTTTTTCACCAGAGACGATTCTGATTCTGCAACCTTCACCTGCCAATACCAGCCGGCGATGCAAACACTGTTGTCCATCCGTTTCCAGTGTGTCCTGGCCAGTGGCAAATGCGAGGTGCTCCTGGAAAATTATACTTGCATTAGGAATATGGATATGTTTATACGATTAATATGGCTTTTGATTCAGAAGCATTTCCGGGCATCTCTGAGCCTTCCAAAAGCTCAGAGGTGCTCGGCTTCATTGAAGTAGAATTTGCATCTGTTTGGTTGTCTGCGAGTAACGCAATTTCCGCGATCATTTTTGATCGCGGCTTCGTTGATCGGTATTAAACTGGCCGCATTCTGGAGAACTCACAATGTCTACCCCACAAACTGCTCCTATTCCTTCGCTTTCATTAAACGATTTGCAAACGGCTGTTTCGGGTAATGCCGCTGCCTTTCGCTGCCGTCGGAAATTGCAGCCTGCCGGCGGTCCCGGCGATAAAATATTTCCTCCTACTTTTTTGGGTGGAATTTATGCCGTCGAGCAGCAGCATATTCCGGAGCAATCCTCCCCGGTTACTTGTGTCTTGCTGGATAGCGTGCAAAGCCAGGCAGTATGCTAACATATGTTCATTTGCATACAAATTGTACTCGGGCGCAACTGCCAATTAGTTGATCGACGTTGCTTCGGTTCGAGATATGGATTACCAAACATTTTTCGTCTCAGCGTTTGTCGCGACCAATCGACCACTTACTCCGTTTGACTTCCAATGTCGTCTGGCCGAGCAAGCCTGGCCAGATCTGCTTGACGTGCCTACCGGAATGGGCAAGACCGCGGCGGTCGTGCTCGCGTGGTTATGGAAGCGCGGTTGGCGAAAGGATATTCGTAGCGGGGCCCTTGATCCCACTACTCCACGTCGTCTGGTCTGGTGCCTGCCGATGCGCGTGCTGGTTGAACAAACGATGGAGAACATCCGTGAATGGCTTAACAATTTGGGCATCTTGGGTGAGGCGCGCGAAAAAGGCAAGGTATCGGTTCATGTGCTCATGGGCGGAGTAGGCGATAATGAGTGGGCCAGTTTCCCCGAAGAGGACATGATCCTGATTGGCACGCAGGATATATTGCTCTCACGTGCTCTGATGCGCGGTTACGGAATGAGCCGCTATCAGTGGCCAGTTCACTTTGCACTGCTGCATAGCGATTGCCTGTGGGTGTTCGACGAAGTGCAATTGATGGGCGCGGGCCTTGCTACATCTGCGCAACTCGAAGCTTTTCGCCGGAGCTTTCCAACGTCAAAAAACAGCCGCTCGCTGTGGGTATCCGCCACGCTGAACCGAAGCTGGCTAGATACCGTTGATTTGAAGCCGTATCTGGACAGCCTGAAAACTCTGGGTATCGACACTGTCGACCGGCAGCAGGCGGGCGACAGGCTTTGCTCTGTCAAAGCGGTGGAGAAACTTCCCCTCGCGCTTGGGAAGGATGCCGGCAATAAGAAGGGTCTGGATGCCTACCTTCAGGCATTGTGCGAAGAAGTGCTGAAGGCGCACGCTGCAGACAGCCAGACCATCGTAATTCTGAACCGGGTGGACCGCGCGCAGGGCTTGTTCCGCCTGCTGCGCAAGACGCGGCCTGAGAGGGTGGATCTCCTGGTCCATGCGCGCTTTCGCGCCGCGGAACGCAGAGCGCAGAGTCAGCGTCTACGCGACAGCAACATTGCCGATCGCATTGTGGTTGCAACACAGGCCATTGAAGCCGGCGTGGATATTTCTTCCAGGGTGCTCATCAGCGAACTTGCTCCGTGGTCTTCGCTGGTGCAGCGTTTCGGACGCTGCAATCGCTATGGCGAGCATAATGCCGAGGGAGCAAAAATTCTCTGGATAGACATTGACGACGACAAAGAGATGCTGAAGCCTTACGATAGCAGCCCAGTGGCCGCGGCGCGCAATCACTTGGCGAACCTGACCAGCGCCAGCCCGCAGCATCTGCCCGCAACCTGCGAAGCGCGGCCACTCGCCAACATTCTGCGCCGAAAGGACTTTTTGGACCTCTTCAATACCGACCCCGACCTTTCCGGCTTCGATGTGGATGTGTCGGATTACATCCGCGATAGCGGCCAGCCCAGTGTACAGGTCTTCTGGCGCGAGTTCGAGGTCAATCCCAGCCAACCACAGTCGCAACTTGGTCCCGTCCGCGATGAGTTGTGCCCTATTTCTATGGGGCAGGTTAGAGATATCTACAAACGCGCATGGCGCTGGGATGCGTTGCAGGACGAGTGGGTAAAACTGGAACGCCCGCCACGTCCCGGCATGACGCTGTTGTTAAAGGCGGCTGATGGCGGTTATGACGCAGAGATTGGCTTTGATGCCAGTTTGACGAAACAGTCTGTGCCTGTGGTGAATGCCGCGGAAGCTATCGTGTCAGACGCATTCGGAGAGGACTGGCGCTCACAGCAAAATTACCCTGTCGTGCTGGTAGATCATCTCGGCCACGCGGCCGATTGCATTATGCAAATGTGCAACGCGCTCGATGAGAATATACACGTTGGCACGCTGCGCCGTGCGGCGCTCTGGCACGATGTTGGCAAGACGCATCCGGTCTTCGATGCTACCATGCACGCTTGTAATGCTTCTCCCGCAGGCTTTCTCGCCAAGTCACCCTGTAACGGAAAGCACGCACGAAAGTTCTTCCGGCATGAGCTGGCTTCCGCGCTCGCCTGGCTGGCGCAGCACAATGGCGAGTCGAACGCAGACCTCGTCGCCTATATCATCGCCGCGCATCATGGCAAGGTGCGTATGAGCCTGCGTGCCATGCCGACGGAAGAGCCGGCGCCAGATGGCAGACGTTTCGCGCGCGGCGTATGGGAGGGAGATGAGCTTCCGGCCCTGGACTTTCACGGCGAGCACAGTGACAAAACCACACTCAACCTTGCTTTGATGGAGCTTGGTGAAGGCAAACAGGGGCCGTCGTGGGCAGCGCGCGCCTTGAATCTGCTCGAATGCTACGGCCCTTTCCAACTCGCCTGGCTGGAAACGCTGGTGCGCCTGGCCGACTGGCGAGCTTCTGGTGAAGAACAGGAGCGAGCATGAACGACATCACTCTTGTCGGTTGCTCGCCGACGCCGCTGGCCGGCTATCTTAAGGCGCTTGGAGTATTGCGCCTGCTCTCCGCTCGCCACCGCGAAACCAGGGCAGCATGGAGAAACGAATCGCTGCTGGTGCAAACACCGCTAACACGCGAGCAGATGGAGCAATTTTTCCTGCACGACTATCAGCCTACGCCAGTCATGGCACCGTGGAATGGCGGCAGCGGGTTCTATGAGAAAGATAATAAGGACGCGCTTGAGATCATCCTTGCCAGTAACCAGCCCAGGCTTGACCTGTACCGAAACTGCCTGCGCATGGTGGAAGATGCCCTTGCAGGTATGGACCGGAGCACCAGCCCCAAGGGTGATGAAAAGGCTCTTCTCCTCATCCGTATGCGTGGGCTCCTGCCGGATGAAGTGATTGCATGGCTGGATGCAGCGGTCCTGCTTGCAGGCGACACGCCGCAATATCCGCCGCTGCTCGGTACAGGTGGCAATGACGGCCGGCTGGACTTCACCAACAATTTCATGCAGCGTCTTGTAGAGGTGCTTTGCCTGGATGGCAAGAGCGCCGAAACGGAATCGCGCGACTGGCTGCGCCTTACACTATTTGGCGACACCGCTCCGGGATTAACAAAAAAAGCGATCGGCCAATTCTCTCCTGGACAGGCCGGTGGCCCCAATGGCACGACTGGTTTTGACGCGGATGCGGCCATGAACCCATGGGACTTCGTACTGATGATCGAAGGCGCGCTGCTCTTCGCCGCTGCCGCAGTTCGCCGCAATGCGGATGATCCTTACGGAGTGTTGAGCTATCCATTTACGGTAAGAACCGTGGGCGCGGGCTCTGGCAGCCTGGGTGAGGGAGATGCGGCCAATGCGCGGGGTGAGCTCTGGATGCCGTTATGGAATCAGCTTGCGAGTTATGTGGAGGTTCGTGCTCTGCTCTCCGAAGGCCGCGTGGCGCTCGGCAGGAAACCGGCGCGCGATGCGCTCGACTTTGTTCGCGCTATTCACCATCTGGGCGGTTATCGCGGCATTCGTAGCTTCCAACGTTACGGCCTGCTGATGCGGTCGGGCAAGGCTTATCTGGCTACGCCGCTGGAGCGCATCGAAGTGACCGACAAGCCACGCACGAATCTATTAGATGAGCTTGATCAAGGTTGGCTGGAAAGATTTCGCAAGTTCGCGCAAGGCGAAACCGCCGCCAATCGCTTCCAGGCTTTGCGCCACCGCCTGGAGAATGCCTTCTTCGATTTCTCTGGCAAGGAGCTCTCACGCGAAGAAACCCAGGCCATACTCGTGCTGCTCGGAGAAATTCAATCTGCGCTGGCGGGCAGTAGCAAAGCGAGAGAGGTTGTCGATCCGCTGCCGAGGCTTTCGGAGCAATGGGTGCGACATGCAAATGACCATACACCGACTTTCCGCATTGCTCGTGCATTGGCCGGCCTGCGCGGTGGCGATACAATTCCATTGCCTCTGCGTGCCCAGCTTTTTCCGGTACATCCCCGCCACAACAAGTGGATTGAGGAGGCAGACACAGATGCCAAAGATCCATATCGCGGCATCCGCATCTGTACCGGCACTGCCGGTAGCCTTCATCACATGCTGCAAGACCTGCTTGAACGAAGGCTCTGGCTGGCTGAGAAGTTCGAGTTGAAAGATAAGCCGCTGCAAAGCCCAGCAGGCGCTACGCTCGAAGATATTGCGGTCTTTTTGCAAAGCGACAGTATGGATCAGCGCATCGCCGTGTTATTGCCGGGGCTGAGCTTGTGTGCAGTTCCCAGAGAGGATGATCGCTCAAGCGGAGACGGCTCACTCCCATCCGCCTTTGCCTTGCTCAAGCTGTGTTTTACTCCGGATTCGATCCTGCGCAGCCTTTGCGCGTTCGGACAAGACGAACACCTTCCTGTGCCGGCGGGAATGCTCCCGCAACTTGCGTCCGGACAGTCTGAACGCGCTGTGCTCACGGCATGGCGACGGCTCCATGCTTCGGGCCTGAACCCGCTCTTCAGCCGGAATGATTTGCCTTCGATTGGCGGCATCCGTCCCGAACGTGCGGCGGCAGCGCTGTTAATTCCATTGCGTTACGGCGCATACGCCAAACTTGTGTGCAGTGTATTGAAGAAAACAGGTGTGGAAGTTGGTAGTCCAGTGGCATAACATCTTTGAATTATTATGAAAGGAAGGTTCCCTATGAGTCTTGATCTTTCCGCTTTAAGCAACGCTCCCCGCTTGCTCATGCAGGCGAAGCTCAAACCGCTGCAAGGCACGCGCTTCCAGCCCACCGGATTTCCGGAGATCGGCGCGGCACAGTACGAAGGGCCGCACGGCGAAAACATGCTGCTGGTGGAGTCATCCCAGAGCCTCGCCAACCGGATGGAAGAAGTCTGCTGGAACAAGGTCGCCAACGACTGGGTCCAGCCGCTGCGTGGCCTGTCCGTCATCAAGGTCAACGATAAGAACGGCAACCCCCTCACCAACTCGGTGCTGGAGGCGCATCGCATCAATTCGCCTTACATCCTCGAAGGCAAAGACAAGACAGTCTTCGATCGCCTGAAGAGCGAGTTGGTCAGCATGGAAGAAGGTTTTGTTGATCTGCGTAAGCTGGCATCGGTCCTGTTGAAGCTCGACATCAATGCCTTGCTGCACGGCGTTTTTCTGGCTAAGAAAGAGCTTGCCGGAGGCCGCTTGCGGCTGCCGCGCGCCCTCTCCGGTTTCATCGAAGCGAGCAAGGTCAATACAGCCGCCAGCGGCGGCGTGAAGAATGATGGGGTAAACCCTTCTGGCGATACGTCAAAAGGATTCGGTAACGTCCCATTTGCCCGCGACGAATTTGTTTCACCCGAGATTGAAGCCTATTTCAACCTCGATCTTGCCCAATTGCGCGGTTACGGATTCCCTCAACATGTATATGAGCTGCTGGCGGCATTGGCGCTCTTCAAAATTCGCGGCTTCCTCGAAGAAGGACTGCGTCTGCGCACGGCCTGCGATCTCAAATCCGAAGAACCCATTGTCGAGCGCCCGGCTGGTTTTCAGTTCCCAACTTGGGATGAACTCAAGGCTGCACTTCCCGACCTAATAAAAAATGCCAAGGCTACCGTAAACTTCGAGGTCATAACCGTAACATATACCAGCACCGGCAAGCCAAAGAAAGCCGACAGAGACTCAACATCTGATGGGGATGACGCCGACAGAGATACCAATTAAGGAGTAATCCATGCTGGCGCTCGCATTCACTTTTCCTTCCGGACGTTATCACGCGACACCGTGGGATAGGCACGTCAACGAAGGCGCTGTGGTCTGGCCGCCGGAGCCGTGGCGCGTGCTGCGCGCCCTCATCGCTACTTGGCATCATAAGGTTAAGCCTCTCGGCAGGCATGAAGAGTCCACGCTACGCGGGCTGATTGAAGAACTTTCGCGGGAACTTCCTGAATATTCGCTGCCCCATGCTAGTCATAGCCACACGCGCCATTACATGCCGCAACGGGAGACGGGCAAAACATCGCTGGTTTTCGACGCTTTCGCCGCCATCTCGCGCAATGAGCCGCTGGTTATGGCATGGCCGAAGCTAGATTTGCCCCAGGAGCAGCTTGCTCTTTTGGACGACCTGCTTGCCGTCATGGGATACTTGGGACGTGCCGAGTCGTGGGTCGAAGCTATCCGCTTTGATGGCACATTCCAGCCCAATTGTCGTCCCGGAAGCGAGCAATCCACAAGTGATCTATCCGCCGGCGAATCGCGGGAAGAGATCGTCTCGCTGCTCGCTCCGCTGGCGTCGGATGCCTATGGCAGCTTTCGCAAGCGTTTTCTGGCTGACAAAAAAGCAGCGAAGATGCTCGCGGGAACCCTGCCGGAGAGTTTGTTGGATGCTCTATCGGTAGAAACCTCGAATTTGCGCGCTCTTGGTTGGAGTCAGCCACCGGCCTCGCGCAAAGAACTCTATCGTCGCCCTTCCGAGGCGCTTCGTCCACGGCGCAAGCCCCAACCGGCAGCAGCGCTCACTGCCACTACGGCCCGCTATATTTTGATTGGCAAGCCCTTGCCTCGCGTCGAAGACACCGTCCGCATCGGCGAACTGTTTCGTCGCACTGTAATGAGCGAAGCCAAAAAGCTATTTGGAGAAGATGTAATTCCAGCAGTCATCTCAGGGCACGGATTGCCAAAAGAGAATCGTCACCGCCATGCCTTTTATCTGCCATGGGATTCCCCAATTTCCGGCCGTAGAGACGGCGATGGACGCATCGACCGTCTCATCTTGCATTTTCCTGATGGCATGGATCAGGACACGCGGCAAATCGCTGAAAGGCTTAGTCGTGTCTGGAGCCGTGATGGCGGCGAGTGGCAAATCGTGCTCGAAAACATCGGAGAGTCGGAAGTCGGGGGAGATTTGTTGGCTAAAGTAAGTGAGTGGGAATCGGTTACGCCGTACCTGCATCCGTGGTATATGAAACGCGGTTTCGATGTCGGTGCGCAGATCAGGCGGGAGTGCGCCATGCGAGGTATGCCAGAACTGGTCGAACTCACGCCACTTCCTGCCGTAAAGGTTGGCGCGCAATTGCGACAGTCGCTTCACTTTCGCCGTTTTCGAGAGAAACGCGATCTCAAACAACCGGACCGCCAAGGCAGCTTCTGGCGCATCCGCTTCGCACAACCGATAGGTGGTCCCATATCGATCGGCTTCGGTTGCCATTTCGGTTTGGGCATGTTCCGGCCTGTTGTCGTGGCATGCTCCCTGAACCGTGCTTCTCCATATGAATAGCTGGAACTGTTGAAATCGACTGTTGAAAGTTTTAATTTTTTCCATCAGAAGTTATCGGTTGATCCTATTTCATGCGCACCTCCTATCTGGTCTGCTACGACATCGCCGATGACAAGCGCCTGAAAAAAGTCTTCAAGGCCATGCGCGACTTTGGCGACCATCTGCAATATTCCGTTTTCGAGTGCCAATTCACCCCTTCTGATCTGGTCCGTTGCCGCGAAGCCCTGCGCGGACTGATCAACCATGCCGAGGATCAGGTGCTGTTCGTCAGTCTCGGACCCGCCGAAGGCCGCGGCGAGCGCGTCATTGCCGCCTTGGGCAAACCCTATCTGATAAAGTTGGACGCTCCTTGCATCGTGGCTTAGTAGTTGCTCCATGAGTACGATGCCACAATCCGCGCCTGATCGGAATGCTGGCGAACGCCATCTGGGCAAATCCCTGCCGGATCTGCTGCCGGCTCGCATGCTCAATGAGTTCGTCTATTGCCCTCGCCTTTTTTATTACGAATGGGTCGAGAAAGTTTTTCAATCCAGTGTGGATACCGCGGAAGGTCATGCCCGGCATCGCCGCGTGGAAGCGGATTTCGACTCCCTGCCGGCCCCGGACGAGGCGGAAGCGGAACAAATCCATTCCCGCTCCATTGAATTATCCAGCGAGCGCCTGGGCTTGATCGCCCGCCTCGATCTGATTGAAAGCTCGGCGGGGGAAACCAATGTCACGCCCGTGGATTATAAGAAAGGTCGGCCGCGGGATACCGAGGCCGGACCCGAACCCTGGCCCGCCGACCGCGCCCAAATCGCCGCCCAGGTCTTGATCGTTCGCGATAATGGCTATGCTTGCGCGGGCGGAGTGCTGTATTACGCCGCCTCCAGACAGCGCGTCCCCGTGGCCGTGGATGCCGCCTTGGAAGCTGAGGTCTTGCAAGCGCTGGCTCAGGCGCGCGCCGTCGCGGCGGATACTCGTATTCCGCCCCCCCTGGAGGATAGTCCTAAATGCCCGCGATGCTCGCTCGTGGGCATCTGTTTGCCTGATGAAACCAATGCCTTGCGTGCGCGCCTGACGCAATTGCAGGCGGCCGCGCCGCGTTCTCCCTTGCAGTTGCCCTTGTTTCCTGCTGTCGAATCGTCGCCCGCGCCCGTGCGTCCCTTGATCGTTCCGCGCGATGATCTGCGCCCCGTCTATTTGAATTCTCAGGGCTGGCGGGTGGGCAAATCTGGCGAAGTTCTGCAGGTGCGCGGCCCGGCCGAAGGCAAAGGCCGAAAACGGCAAGACGAATTGAAGTTGGAATTCCGCTTGGGCGAAATATCCCAGGTGAACGTCTTCGGCAATGTCCAGCTCTCGACCCAGGCGATTCAGTCCTTTTGTGAGGCCGAAGTGCCGGTCTGCTACTTTTCCCAGGGCGGATATTTTTATGGCATCACCAATGGACTGAACACCCGCAATGTCTTCTTGCGCCGTATGCAATTTTTAGCGGCTGAGAATCCCGCTCTGGCCTTGGCCCTGGCTAGGCGCCTGGTCGCCGGGAAAATTCGCAATCAGCGGACCCTGATGCAGCGCAATCATCTTACCCCGCCCGACGATGCGTTGCGCTTGTTGCGGGCGTTGCTGGAATCGGCCGAAGCGGCTGTCAATGCGGAAAGCTTGCTGGGCATCGAAGGCGCCGCCGCGCGCGCCTACTTCGGCGCCTTCTCGGGAATGTTGAAAGTGGAGGATCAGGCTGCGCAGGCTCTTTCGCAGGCGGCATCACAGAAGTCATCTGCGATTCTTAGTTTTGATTTTCAGGGCCGCAATCGCCGCCCGCCGCGCGATCCCGTGAATGCTTTGCTCTCCTTGGCCTATAGCATTCTGGCTAAAGATGCCACCTTGGCCTGCTATGCCATCGGCTTTGACCCTTATTGGGGCTTTTATCATCAACCCCGTTTCGGCCGCCCCGCCCTGGCCTTGGATTTGATCGAGCCTTTCCGTCCCTTGATTGCCGATTCTGCCGTATTGACGGCTATCAATACCGGCATGGTGCGGGAATCCGATTTCGTCCGCGCCGGCAACGCCGTCGCCCTCAAGCCTGAGGGCCGCCGGGCATTTTTTCATGCCTATGAAATGCGCATGGATGCCCTTGCTACTCATCCCTTGTTCGATTATCGTGTGAGCTATCGCCGCATGCTCGAAATCCAGGCCCGCTTGTTGGCCCGCTTCCTTACCGGCGAAATTCAGGAATACCCGGTTTTTATCACCCGCTGAATTTTTGTTTGATGCTCGGCTCATTTTTAATTCGATGATGCTGGTGAATCAGTTAACGCGAGCGGTGAGGCGGCGCAAAAAATCCAGGCGCCGCTCGCATTGTATAAGTGTTGGGATTATAATGCCTTCGTCACTGCAGCCCTGTTCTCATCGGCGAGTTTTGGGGTGGTCCCGGAAGGGCGCTCGCAAATTGCGCTGTGCAGTGTTGAAAATTAAGGATTTATTTGACCGCTATTTCCGCGATCATCTGATCGCGGCCTCATTGAAGCAGAATCCAGCCGCAGCTAAGAACCCAGCCGGCATAAATTTCCGCGATCATCTGATCGCGGCCTCATTGAAGCGAGCGATCACGCTCACAGCGCAACCACCAAACCAACTCATTTCCGCGATCATCTGATCGCGGCCTCATTGAAGCCGAACGCCACCGTCCAGCTGTTGCTCCTGGGGAGGGTATTTCCGCGATCATCTGATCGCGGCCTCATTGAAGCTACGCCGGCGACGCCCTCCCAGACCTCGAAAGACAATATTTCCGCGATCATCTGATCGCGGCCTCATTGAAGCGGAAAGCCAAGCCCACCTAGTTGATGCCTCCGCGCGAGATTTCCGCGATCATCTGATCGCGGCCTCATTGAAGCATTGATTAGCAATCGTTTTTCCACCGCGCGCCGTTTATTTCCGCGATCATCTGATCGCGGCCTCATTGAAGCTCCCGTTCCATCCGGTTTGGACCTCGACCTGCTTTTCATTTCCGCGATCATCTGATCGCGGCCTCATTGAAGCGGTGGCAATGCGGGGCAGAAAAGCGATTTCGCAGGTGATTTCCGCGATCATCTGATCGCGGCCTCATTGAAGCCTCATTTTCGTATAGCGCATTGGCGTTATCCAGCAACATTTCCGCGATCATCTGATCGCGGCCTCATTGAAGCTTGTTGACATCATACAAGGCGCGGCGTAACGATTCATTTCCGCGATCATCTGATCGCGGCCTCATTGAAGCTTACCGATTTGGAATCGCTGCTGTAAGGTGATTCCGGCATTTCCGCGATCATCTGATCGCGGCCTCATTGAAGCCAGAGCGCCGGCGCTATCATACTCCAATTCTGGCGCCCATTTCCGCGATCATCTGATCGCGGCCTCATTGAAGCTATCGTCCGTCCATCCCGAACGCTTGAGTTCGGCATATTTCCGCGATCATCTGATCGCGGCCTCATTGAAGCAAGTAATGCTGGAATGTCATTTACCGATCTATCTGCATTTCCGCGATCATCTGATCGCGGCCTCATTGAAGCCCTTTGCCCCTCTTTCAGCCGCACCACCCGCAAGTGAATTTCCGCGATCATCTGATCGCGGCCTCATTGAAGCATTGGCTGTCAATAGGCAATCGCTCTTTCAATGACATTTCCGCGATCATCTGATCGCGGCCTCATTGAAGCATAAGGCGCTTGCAGTTTACTATCCTTAGATGCAGTAATTTCCGCGATCATCTGATCGCGGCCTCATTGAAGCATAAAATAATCCAGATGGCCTGGCTGTCTTTTCAGCATATTTCCGCGATCATCTGATCGCGGCCTCATTGAAGCGCAGCCGAATAACATTTCTCGGCGAATGAGTTAGCCTCATTTCCGCGATCATCTGATCGCGGCCTCATTGAAGCTACGATGGCGTGTGCGAGGGATACCAAGCCGCAATAGAATTTCCGCGATCATCTGATCGCGGCCTCATTGAAGCCGGGAAATAGGTGTTGCGAATGCGTCTCAACCTGCTTTATTTCCGCGATCATCTGATCGCGGCCTCATTGAAGCCTGCAACAGCCGGGCCGGGGCAGCCGTATCCAACCGATTTCCGCGATCATCTGATCGCGGCCTCATTGAAGCCGGTAGACTCCGCCGACACCCGGCTGGCCGGCTGAGATTTCCGCGATCATCTGATCGCGGCCTCATTGAAGCCCTATATCTCATATATTGGAGCGTCACTTTATCCAAATTTCCGCGATCATCTGATCGCGGCCTCATTGAAGCGACGCGGCGAAGAAACTGCTGGACAGCGGATCGTTATTTCCGCGATCATCTGATCGCGGCCTCATTGAAGCCGGGGCCTGCGCTGAGGCGCTGGACTGGGCCGAGATATTTCCGCGATCATCTGATCGCGGCCTCATTGAAGCGATGGGCTTGGCCGAAACCGTCACTGTTTGCGGGGATTTCCGCGATCATCTGATCGCGGCCTCATTGAAGCCCCTCGCGCACTCGCACCATAGCCGGACTCCCGGCCAGATTTCCGCGATCATCTGATCGCGGCCTCATTGAAGCGGGCTCTCAGTTGGACGGATTCGACGGCATTGACGCATTTCCGCGATCATCTGATCGCGGCCTCATTGAAGCAAATTGAATGCCCTCAGGCAATATGAGGGTTTGATCATTTCCGCGATCATCTGATCGCGGCCTCATTGAAGCTTGTATGGTAATTGCGCCATTTTCCAATGCCCATGCATTTCCGCGATCATCTGATCGCGGCCTCATTGAAGCAATGTATCCTGCAGCCCGGACAAAAACGATGTTATTCATTTCCGCGATCATCTGATCGCGGCCTCATTGAAGCAGCTCCGCCATCGGCTGAATTTGGGGCGGAGCCGGATTTCCGCGATCATCTGATCGCGGCCTCATTGAAGCGCAACGCCGGCATGGCGGCGCTGGAAGGCGGAAAGGCCATTTCCGCGATCATCTGATCGCGGCCTCATTGAAGCCATCGCGCTGCTGCTGGATTTGCTCCAGCTTCTGGATTTCCGCGATCATCTGATCGCGGCCTCATTGAAGCAGACAACGCTGCCCACGCTCCATCACCATGCATGTATTTCCGCGATCATCTGATCGCGGCCTCATTGAAGCGATACATATTACGCCTTGGGCGGCTGGCTCATCGTATTTCCGCGATCATCTGATCGCGGCCTCATTGAAGCGCGGCGCTGATTAACGTCGGCGGCATCATCTTTGCCGCATTTCCGCGATCATCTGATCGCGGCCTCATTGAAGCATCGCTTATGAAGCCGCCGAGACGGCGGCATCCGCGCTCGCCAGAGCCCGCATTTCCGCGATCATCTGATCGCGGCCTCATTGAAGCTGCGCGCGCCCTGGGCATTTATGCATTCAGGAGCCGCATTTCCGCGATCATCTGATCGCGGCCTCATTGAAGCATGAGGTGCTGTCTGGACCCCTCGCCGGCTCTCCATTTCCGCGATCATCTGATCGCGGCCTCATTGAAGCCCCCCGGTGCCTGCCGGTCCAGCCGGCCCAGGCCCGATTTCCGCGATCATCTGATCGCGGCCTCATTGAAGCAGTGGAGGTTACTGGGCCACGTCGCCGCGCAATCTGATTTCCGCGATCATCTGATCGCGGCCTCATTGAAGCGCTGGCGCTGGTATCGGATCTGGTGTTGAATCAGTATTTCCGCGATCATCTGATCGCGGCCTCATTGAAGCGTTTACGATTCCGGGGACGGCGAACCAGAGTTGCATATTTCCGCGATCATCTGATCGCGGCCTCATTGAAGCCTGTCTATTCCAGCGACAACACCGATTCGCCGCGTATTTCCGCGATCATCTGATCGCGGCCTCATTGAAGCCGACAAGTATTCTAGGGGGCACAGGTAATTTCGTGCATTTCCGCGATCATCTGATCGCGGCCTCATTGAAGCGCGGCAACTCCGCCGGCGCCCGGCACGACAAGAGAATTTCCGCGATCATCTGATCGCGGCCTCATTGAAGCCCATTGCTGGCGTTCCTGATCCACGGTGGCAGCTTATTTCCGCGATCATCTGATCGCGGCCTCATTGAAGCTATGAAGCGCATTGCCTTGTTTTTCTTTTTATCGCTATTTCCGCGATCATCTGATCGCGGCCTCATTGAAGCGTTATCGCTGTCCAAGCGGTACCTCCGGCCCACGGATATTTCCGCGATCATCTGATCGCGGCCTCATTGAAGCTTTGTGACAAGTCTGTGGCGCGGTTGCCACTGCTGCATTTCCGCGATCATCTGATCGCGGCCTCATTGAAGCCCGAGATATTCTCGCGCTTCCACCTCAGTAAATACAATTTCCGCGATCATCTGATCGCGGCCTCATTGAAGCATGAGTCCAGCGAGGACGACGATCCCGAAATGCCGACGGATTTCCGCGATCATCTGATCGCGGCCTCATTGAAGCATATGCTTTCACCTCCCATTCGGATTTGGCGTTCTGTATTTCCGCGATCATCTGATCGCGGCCTCATTGAAGCCCGCGCGCCGGGCGTGCTAACGCGGAAACTTGTGAATTTCCGCGATCATCTGATCGCGGCCTCATTGAAGCACCCGCCCAGTTCGCGACTGGGCCCCAACCCCACGCCATTTCCGCGATCATCTGATCGCGGCCTCATTGAAGCGGCTTCGGCGGCGGCCGCAAGGTGATCTCCTCGGCATTTCCGCGATCATCTGATCGCGGCCTCATTGAAGCTGTTGCAAAATCCCGCTGAATTGCAGGCTGCGGTCGAATTTCCGCGATCATCTGATCGCGGCCTCATTGAAGCCAGCCAGCTCTTCTGCCCGATCTTCCAGTCGAAATGATTTCCGCGATCATCTGATCGCGGCCTCATTGAAGCCGGTCGGTGCATAGTCCGGCGTTCTTATGCGGATCCATTTCCGCGATCATCTGATCGCGGCCTCATTGAAGCGGCACCGCGGCGGCCGCGACCGCGCAGCGGACGCGCGATTTCCGCGATCATCTGATCGCGGCCTCATTGAAGCTAGGCTGCGCTCCCCTCGTAATCCCCTCCGACGTGGCATTTCCGCGATCATCTGATCGCGGCCTCATTGAAGCCAGCGGGTTGCGATATCGTTCCAATCTAGTTCTTATGGCAATTTGCAAATTTACTGTCAGTGTTTAATGTTATTGATATATAAAGAGTTATTATGATTTTGTATCTTTTTGTTCCGACAGCAATTTTAGCGTTGCTGTCAGTGTATTTTATTGATTTTAAATGGCTTAATGCCTCACTGACAGCACTGACAGCAAAATTGCCTGTTTTTGTATCTTTATAATTTTTTTTCATTCGTACGCGCCTAGATTTAATTTTTCCGCGATTTTTTCAGTGATTTTCGCCAGATTGCGTCGCCCGTGTAGATTGGGCGGCAGTTGGCCGGCATCGTTCATAATTTATACGCGCATGTGGCGCTGTTTCGTCATTGGCCTGTTGTCGAAATAATATGTGAAGTGCTGCGGCCAGAAATAGTTAATGCCCATCCTTCGGTGATCGTTCGCGCACTTTCGCCGGGGCGGCCAGACGGGCCAGGCGTTTCAGCCCGAATTCTTGATAGCAGCCGAAGCAGAACAGCTCGGGCGCATCCTCGAACTTCACCGGGCGTGTGAACACCGCCGCCAGTCGGGACAGGCCGGCGCGCACCGCGACCGCGGCAAACGTCCGCGGCTGCAGCGCCGCCGCCGCCAGCCCTACGAACTGGCTGCGCAGGCCCCGGGTGTCCAACTCTATCCGCGCCGGATGCCATTGCTTTCGCGCCCAGCGCGCTACCGCCAGCAGTTGCGCCGCTTCCAGCCCGGCGGGACGCCGGCCGATGGCCTCCAGCAACTCTGCGAAATGCACACGGTTGGCGCGGCTGCCGGGCGCGGAGTTGCCGACAAACAGCAGATCGAGCAGCAGCACCTGCCGCCCCCGGTCAATCAGGTGCGCCGCCAGCGGTATCTGGTCCCAGCGCCGCGGGGCGTTGCCGGCCAGGCCGCGGTCGTCGAGCAGTATATCGAGCGGAGCGTCGGCGGGCGTGTTCACCGATTGCAGCCAAATGCCGGCCGCGCTCAGGCCGTTGCTCATCTGGAAGCGGTAGGAAAGCGATTCGAGCTGGTTGTGCCAGGTGTTGGCGACGCGCCAGGCGCGCGCCACCCGCGTCCGGCGATAGCGCAGCAGATGGCGCAATTTGCCGCGCTCGACCGCAAGCCATTGCGCGCGGGCGGCGCCGGCCGGCGCCGGCGGACGATGGATCCGCCCCGCCAGCCGTTGCGCCAACGCCAGCATGGTCAGGTTGTCTTTGGGCAGGCCCGCGGCTAATTGGCGATAGGAAAGTATTTTCGGGCCCGCGGGAATTTCCGCATCCGAAGCGTGAATCCCGAAATAGCGGTCGAAGAAGGCGTAGGCCTGTTGGCGGTCTTCGCGGCCGTAGTTGTGGGCGGAAATCAGCGTGCTCTGATAAAAGCGGTAGCGCGCGGGCTTGCCGAAAAGCCGGAAAAACGGCAGCACCGGGGTGTAGATTTCCGGCTTGACCAGCGGCGCGCGGAAGCAGCAATCGTCTTCGGCATTGTCCACCACCAGCGTCGGCGCGGGCGCGCGCAGCGCGGCCAGGGTGGAATAATCGAGGCCCCCGGGCAGCCCGGGGGCGGGCGCAAGAAAATCGGACTCGTTCTGCTCGAAGTCGCCCGGCTCGCCCGGCTGGCGCTCGACCCGCCCGGCGAACGAGGTGAAGCCGGCCACCGGCACGGCGGCGCGGATTTCATTGGGCCCGGCCAGCGCGCTTAGCATGATCGTCTGCCAGCCGCCGCCGGATACGCCGGTCATGCCGATGCGCCGGCGGTCCACGCCGCGATCGGATTCCAGAAAATCCAACCCCCGGCGCATGGCCAGGTAGAACAACCCCAAGCCGCTATAGCCGGCCAGATCGAGTTGGGCGCCGAAAAAATGCCCGTTGCCGTAGGCGCGTGACTCGCCCTGGTCTATCCATTCCGGGTTGAGCACGATCATGCCGCGCAGCACCAGATTGATGCACAGTTTCTGGTTGAACTCCTCGGCTTTGCCGTAAGGAAAGTGGCCCATCGCCACCAGCACCGCCGGGGCTTGGGCCGGCAGCGGTGTTGGCTGGTAAAGCAGCGCGGTAGTGTAGAAGCCGGGAACGATCGGGTAGCGGAATTTCTCTATGTCGTAGCCCGGCATGTGGATCGTGCCGCGTGGGATGAATGCGCGCTCCGGCGCCAGCCAGCCGCGCGGCCAGCCGCGGTAGATAATATGAAACGCCCGTTGGCGCAGCTTCGCCGCCTCGGCGCGCCAGGCGGCGATGGACGCCGGCGCCGCCGGCAGCCGCGGCGCATGGCGCAGCAGGTATTGCTGCAACTGGAACTCAACCACCGCCGGCGATTCGAGCTTTTGCTTGACGATCGGCGTCAACTGTGCTGGCGTGCTCTGGGCGGCGGCGGCCAGGGCCAGCAGGACCGCCAGAGTGGGCGGCAGGAACGCCTGGCCTGGCGGCGCGTGTCTCCATTTGAGTTTTAACCGGGTTGGCGGAGGGATCGGGCGCGCGCCTGCAGGCGGCGGAGTCATTCGGCCTTCCCTTGGCCGCTCAAAATGCCGGGAAACCAGCGCACGGCGTTGTCGTGATAAATGCGCTGCAGTACCGAATGCGGCAGGCCGAGCCCGCGGTATTTTTTCCCCAGATAGATGACCCAGTCTTTGGTGGCCAGAAAGCGCCAGTCGCGCGCGTCGCTGCTTTCCCAATGGCGCGCCACCGCTTGGGGATGGGCGCCGGGCATGAAATCGAGATCGGTGCCGTAGATCAGCCGGCGCTGGTATTTTTCGATGAAGGCGATGGCCTGGCGGCGCGGCAGCATCATCACGTAGGGCATGCGCGCCGCCATATCCACGGCAAAATTCGGATAGCGGTCGAGCCGGCGGCCGAGTTGGGGAAAGTTCGATTCCATGCTGCCCAGGTGCGCGCCCACTACCCGCAGCCGGGGATTTTCCGCCACCAGGCGGTCGCGGGCGCGCAGGATTTCCGCCTTGGTCGGCACGCCCTTGCGCCCGTACATGTACCACATCGGAAAATGCGTGTAATACCAGTAATCGGGCGAAGCGGGCGTGATCGGCTGCCAGCAGGAATCGGGCTCGGCCAGGTGCGCCACCAGCGTCTTCCGCCGCCGGGCAATGTCGCGATAAATCGGCGCGAAGGCGGCATCGTCGGGCATGACGTATTGCCCCTGCGCATTCTTCAGCTCCATGCCGATGTTTTTCCAGATCTTGACGGCGATGGCGCCCTGGGCAAAATTGCGGTTGATCTGGCGCACGGCGCGCGCCGCGAAGCCGGCATGGCCGTATTGGAAAGGATTGAAGCTGGTGCACCAGGCGGCGTGCCCGCGGCTGGCCGCCACGAACCGCCGCGCCTGGCGGATCTCGCGCGGCAGATTTTTGAGAAACGGGCTGCGGTCGTCGTCCAGGCAGATATCGAGCAGGTGCAGGTGCAGGCGGCCGAGCATGGCGATAAAGCCGCGGTTGACGGCAAAGACGTGCACATGGGTGTCAATCGGCTCCAGCGCGGCGAAGGCGCGCAGCTCGGCGGGAGTGAAGGGTCCGGCAACGGCGGCGGGGTTGGCGGCGGCGTGGCGGGCGCGCGGCGATGTCCGGCTGCAGGCGGCGCAGGCGGCCAGAAGGGCGGCCAGCAGGCTGGCGAAAAAATGCGGCGGGGTGGCTTTTTTCATCGCAGGAAAGTTCCGGCGAAATTACGGTAATCCAACGCCGCCCTGGCGCGCAAGGGTGGATTGAGCGATCCGCCGCCGGCGCTTAGCCGCGGCCGTGATTGAAATTGTCCCTGAGTCCCGCCGTCAGATGAACAGCTCTTCGTCCTGATGGGTTTGCTGGGGAGGCGAAGTGCGGCGGCGGAAAAAGAAATCCAGGCCGGTGCGCAAGCCGGCCAGCACGGCGGTGAAATCGCGCACCGGGCGGGTGAAGTTTTGCGCAAGGTTAGCCGACAAATTTTCGATGCGGTTGAGAATCGAGCTGAAGGCCTCGTCCAGGCGTATGGTTTGCAGGCGCACGCGGTCGCTGATTTCGCCGGCGACCTCGTCCGCGCGGGTCATCTGGCGGCGGGCCAGTTCGGAGATGGCGACCAGGTTATCGCCGGCCTGGAGCAGGCGCGAGCGGGTTTCGCTCACGGTGGCGCGGGCCTCGTCCAGCAGCGGCGGCAGGCGGTCGCCCACCTGCGCCAGCACGGCTTCAAGTTTTTGGCCGGAACGGGAAAGGCGCTTGAACGCGATGGCGAGAACGATCATCTGCACCACCGCGGCCACTCCGGTAATGATGACGAACAGCGTCAGAACGCCTAACTGAGTCACGTGCATGGGTCTTTCCGGCGGCGGAAGCTGCAGCCGCTGCCGACATTATGCGGCATTTTGGCGTTTCCGGACGGGAAAATCCGGCCACCACCTGCCCGCCTCCCGCCGCCCGGAAATGCGCTCAACTCCCCGATTCGGGGCTGCCGGATGCCTCGCGGTAGGCCTGTTTGCCGGCGTCCACCGCCGCCTGGAACTGGTCCACCTGGCGATTTACCGCCTGCCGGCCGCGGTCGGCGATATCGGTCACCTGCTGGCGCAATTCGTTGGATTTGCGGCTCACCAGATCGCGCCCTTCTCCCGCTTTGCGGCTGATCAGATCGCGTGTATCTTCGCCGGAAAGCGGCGCATAAAGCAGGCCGACCGCCGCACCGATGCCCAATCCGGTCAAGAACCAAAGCGCTTTTGAACCTGCCATAAACTCCTCCTCAACTTGCGTTTCGACGCAGGGCGCGCACGCCGGGCATAAACTCAATCTTTCGATTGCATCGTAGCATCCCGGCGGGGCGCTGGCAAACCGCCGCCCGCGTTCGGCCGGCGGCTGCCCTGCTCCTGGGTTAGATTAGATTCCGTTTCCGCGCCGGCGACTGCATCGGCCGCCGGCAGAAGATCGGGACGCAGCGCCTGCAACTGGCGCGAATTTAACAGCGGGCGCAGTTCCGCGGCGGTGGCGGCCTCGATGCCGGCCAGGCTGCCAAAGCGCCGCAGCAGCTTGCGCGCGGTGGCGGGGCCGATGCCGGGCACGAGGCGGAGCTGCGATTCCAGGCCGCGGCGCAGGCGGCGGCGGCGGTGATGTCGCAGCGCGAACCGATGCGCCTCGTCGCGGATCTGTTGCACCAGGTGCAGCCCCGCTGCATGGCGCGGCAGCCGGATGGGCCGGTCTTCCCGCCCCGGCACATACAGCAGCTCCTCGCGCTTGGCCAGGCTGGCGATGGGCAAATCGGCCAGCCCCAGCTCGCGCAAGGCCTCGAGCGCGGCATGCAGTTGCCCTACCCCGCCGTCAATCAGCACCAGCCCGGGCAGTGGCGCGGCTTCGTCCCGCAGGCGGCGGTAGCGGCGGCCGACCACCTCGGCCATGGCGCGGAAATCGTCCACTTGCCCCGCCTCCAGGCTGCGCACGTTGTAGCTGCGGTATTCCGCTTTGCGCATCCGCCCGGCTTCCCAGACCACCATCGAGGCGGCGGTTTCGGCGCCCTGAAAATGCGAAATATCGAAACATTCGATGCGCTCCGGCGGGGCGGGCAGCCCCAGCACCCGCTGCAGCTCCGCCTGCGCCTGGCGGCTTTCCGGCTCGGGCTCGAAATGGCGCTCGAAGGAATGGCGGGCGTTGACCTGGGCCCACTCCACCAGGCGGCGGGAAGCGCCGCGGCGCGGCGTCTCAAACGCGATTTTCTGCCCGTAGGTGGCTTCGATCAGGGCTTCCAGCGACGCCCGGTCTTCGAAATCCTCCGGCAGCAGCACCCGCGCCGGCGCCGGCGCCGGCGAAAGATAAAGCTGCTTGAGCACCGCCGCCAGCAGCGGATCGGGCTGCGGCGCGGCGTCCGGCTCCGCCGCCGGCGCTTCCGGCTCGGGCAACTGCTCCCAGAAATATTCCTCGCGCTCCTCGACCCGCCCCTGGCGGAGATGGAAACGGTTGAGCGCGGCGCGCTCGCCGCGACGATAGTAGCCGATCAGATCGCCGTCGCGCCCGGCGGCGGCGGCCATTTGCTGGCGCTCCTGCGCGCTTTCCACCACCGCCAGCAGCTCGTGCATCGCCGCGGCTTCCTCATAGCGCTCGGCCGCGGTGGCCCGATCGCGCCGCTGCGCCAGCTCGCGCGCCAGTTCCTGGGTCTTGCCGCCGAGAAACAGGCGGGCGTCGGCGGCGGCGCGGCTGTATTGCTCATCGCTGGTCAGCCCGGCCGCGCAGGGCCCCCAGCAGCGCCGTATGTGGTACTGCAGGCAGGGTTGCGGATGCGTGCGGGTAAGGTCCACGCGGCAGGAAGGAATGCGGAAAAATTTGTGTATGAAACGCAGCATGCGCCAGGCGCGGCTGGCGGGGCAGTAAGGCCCAAAGTACTCGGCATCGTCGCGGCCCAGACGGCGGGTGACGTAAACGCGCGGGTAACGCTCGCGCGTCATGCAGATATAGGGGTACGTTTTATCGTCGCGCAGCAGCACGTTGAAGCGCGGGCGATGCGCCTTGATCAGGTTGTTTTCCAGCGCCAGGGCCTCGCCTTCGTTGCCGGTGAGGATGGTTTCCACGCGCGCCGCCTCGCGCAGCAGCGATCCGGTCTTGGCTTCCGCCAGGCGGGCTTCGAGGAAGTAATTGCGCAGGCGGGCGCGCAGGCTTTTGGCCTTGCCGACGTAGAGCACGCGGTCTTCGGCGTCGCGAAACAGGTAAACGCCCGGAGCGGAAGGTAGCTGGCGAACCTGTTCCTGTAAATCCATAGCTGCCCGGAAAAGGCGCTTGCGGCCGGCGGCAGGCGCAAAAAATCGGCTTCCACTAACTCTACACGAGCCGCGTTTGCGCCGCCTCGCAGCGGTAAAAACCGGCCGCCGGCGGCCCTGGCGCCGGCCTCCGGCCCGCTTTTTTTTCCTAGCGGGCGTGAAACCTGCCGCCAGGTACATGCGCCGAAGGGTGCAACCTTCTCCCTGCCACCAAGGTATCTCTATTATAAACAACTAGATACGAACGTTCTAACCGCGCCGGCAACTGGCAACTGTCGTGCTGTGATTTTGCGCAGAGCCTATTTTGAAGTACGAGGAGACCATGACAGTCAGAACTATTCCCAGTCTCATCGCCGGCGCCGCGCTCCTGGTGGCCGCGGCCGGATGCACCACCAAGAATTACGTCCGCTCGCAGACCAATCCGCTGGTGGATCATATCAACCAGTTGGACCGGGCCACGGCCCGCAACACCAGCCAGATAAAGCAGGTCAACACCAATATTCAAGGCGGCATTCAATCGGCGCAGGCCAGCGCGTCGCAGGCCATGCAGGCGGCCCAGCAGGCGCAGGGACAGGCCTCGCAGGTTTCCACTCAGCTTCAGCAAACCGGCAACCAGGTGCAGTCCATGGCCAACACCGTGGCCAACCTGGATAACTACACCGTCAACTCGCGCCAGGTGGTGCACTTCGCCTTCAATCGCTGGAACTTGACGCGGCATGCGCGGTCCACACTCGATCAGGTGGTCAGCAGCCTCGATCAGAACCCGCACGCCATTGCCACCGTCAAGGGCTACACCGATTGGACCGGGCCGGCCAGTTACAATTACCGGCTGAGCGAATGGCGTGCCAATTCCGTGGTCAGTTACCTCGAGCAGCATGGCGTGCAGCCCTACCGCATCTTCAAGATCGGCCTGGGAAAAAATCAATACGTCGCCAGCAACCATACCGTTTCCGGCCGCAAGGCCAACCGGCGCGTGCAGATCAGCTTGCTGGTCAACAGCCTGGGTAACAACGGCCAGGCGGCGGCCAATCCCGCCGGCGCTGCCGGCCAGCCCTGAGCCGATCAGCTTCTCCTCATTTCGATCCGCGGGCTCGCAACCCGTCCCGCTTTGCGGGACGGGTTTGTTTTTTGCCGCCTCGCAACCTTCCACTACGCTCGTCCGTCTTAATAAATAGATATCGAAAAAAGCGAGGTTGAAGAAAATGAAGTTGCATTCCACTCGCAATCTGAGTTCGCGCCGGATTTTTCCCGGCTGCCTGTCCGTTCCCATCCTGGTGTTGGGATTATGGCTGTCGTCGTCGCCCGCGCGCCTGGCCGCCGCGCCGGCCGCCTGGCGGGGACAATCCGGGCAGGTGCATGCGCTGGACGCCCAAATCGGCCGCTACTTGAAGCAGCAATTCGCCAGGCACAAGAGCCTGCGGAAGGTCTCGGTCGCGGTCAGCGATCGCGTGGTGACGCTGTCCGGCACGGTGCCGAGTTACCGCGATTATCTGAACGCCAACCATATTGCGCGCCAGGTGCAGTCGGTCAGCGGCATCGTGGACCATCTGCAAGTCGCCGGGACGGTCGTTTCCGACGCCCATCTGCGCAACACCATCGCGCAGCGGCTGACTTACAGCCGCCTGGGCGAAGGCCAGATCTTCAACGGCCTGAGCGTCCAAGTGCGCAACGGCGTCGTGACGCTGTCGGGCCAGGTGGTGGATTATCCCAGCCGGGACACCGCCTTGGATATCGTCGCCGATACGCCGGGTGTGCGCGGCGTGGTGGATCACATCGAGGTGGCGCCGCTTTCGGACTTCGACAACAGCATACGGATGGCGGCGGCGCAGGCTATTTATGGCAATCCCAACCTGCAGCGCTACGCCATCAATCCAGCGCACCCGATTCGCATCCTGGTCAAGAACGGACACGTGACGCTGTGGGGCGTGGTGGATAGCCAGCTCGATAAACAGCTCGCCTACCAGGCCGTCATGGGGCTGCCCAACGTCATGGGAGTGACCAACGACCTGGTGGTGAGCAACGGCGGCGGCAAATAAGGCCGGCGGGAGCCCCATACGGCGAGGCAACAGTCGGAAGCGCGCGTTGAACCGATGTTGGTCGTGCCGGCAGAGGGAAGCGTTGCGCCGCCGGGCGCGCCCCCCCGCCCGCGGCTGCAGCCCTGGTTTGACGCGCATACCTTCCGCAGCCTGCTGACGATCCTGTTGGTGATGGTGGCGCTCGCCTTTCTCTACCTGGCGCGCGACACCCTGATCGCTTTCATCTTCGCCATCCTGTTCGCTTATGTGCTCGAACCCGTGGTGGACCGCCTGGAGGCGCGAATGGGCGGCCGCCGCGGCCGCGCCATCGCCGCACTGTATGGCGCCTTGCTGCTGGCCTTCGGGCTGCTCTTGCTGTTTTTCGGCCCGCGCATGCTGCACCAGGCGGAAACCCTGACCCGCCAGGTGCCTCATTTCTCCGCCCAGATCAGTTCCGGCCAGATCGCCCATCAATTGGGACAGGAGCATGGCTGGAGCTATCACACGCAAAGCGTATTGCAGAACTTTTTGCGCGCGCACCAGGCGGATATCAAGGGCATGGAGAACTGGCTGGCGCACAGCGTGGCCCAACTGGCGCGCAAAAGCTGGTGGCTGGTGCTGATCCCGATCCTGGCGATTTTTTTCCTCAAAGACGGGCACGACATGGGGGCTATGGTGACGGAAATCTACCAGCAGCGGCGGAAGCAGGAATTCCTGCGCGGCGTGCTGGAAGACCTGCACACCGTGCTGTCGCAGTTCATCCGCGCCCAGCTCATACTGACCGGGCTGGCGTTGGTGGTTTACAACCTGGGCTTCGCCCTGCTGCGCCTTCCCTACCCTTTCGCCCTGGGGACGATGGCGGGACTGCTGGAGTTCATTCCCATGCTGGGGCCGCTGACTTCGGCGGTGATCGTAATCGCGGTGGCGGTGCTGGCCGGCTACTCCCATCTCATCTGGGTGCTGGTTTTTCTCGGGCTCTGGCGGTTGATGCAGGATTATTACATCTCGCCCCGCATCATGGGCAATGAAGTGCAACTGCATCCGCTGGCGGTGATTTTCGGGGTGCTGGTGGGAGGCGAAATCGGCGGCGTGGTCGGCGTCTATTTGTCCATCCCGGTCATCGCCAGCCTGCGCATGCTGGTGCTCCGCTGGCGCAAATACGAAGCCGCTCACCTGCTGGACGTGTCGCTGCCGGAGACCGCTCCGGGCGAGATCTCCTTCGGCGATAGCGATTGAACCCGTCCTCGACGCCGCCGCCGGAGCCGGCGCGGCTTTCCTGTTACCATTTTCTATTCTTCGATTCCGCCGCCGGCGGAGAGGATGGGAGCAGAACGTGAGCGCACGAGTGCTGGACGGCGCGGCCATCGCCGCGCAAATTCGGGCGGAAGCCCGCCAGGAATGCGAGCGGCTGCGGCGGCTGGGCGCGCTGCCGCGCCTGGCGGTGGTGCTGGCGGGCAATAACCCGGCATCGGAAATTTACGTGCGCAGCAAGATCAAGGCCTGCGCCGAAGTCGGCATCGAGTCGGAAAAACTGACGCCGCCGGCAACCGCCACCACGGCCGAACTGATCGCCGCGGTGGAAGGCTTGAACGCGCGCGCGGACGTGGACGGTATTCTGGTGCAGTTGCCGCTGCCGGCGCAGGTGAACGCGCGCCAGGTGCTGGAGCAGCTCGCGCCGGAAAAAGACGTGGACGGGCTGCATCCCGCGAATTTGGGCAAACTGCTGAGCGGACGCGAAGGGCTGGCGCCCTGTACGCCCGCCGGCATCCTGCAAATCCTGAAGCGCAGCGGGATCGAGCTGGCCGGGCGCGAGGCGGTGGTGGTGGGCCGCAGCGAGCTGGTGGGCAAGCCGGCGGCGCTGCTGCTGCTGGCGGAAAACGCCACCGTCACGCTCTGCCATTCGCGCACCCGCGACTTGGCCGCGGTCTGCCGCCGGGCCGAGATTCTGGTGGCGGCTATGGGCCGGCCGGCGCTGCTCGGCCGCGACTACCTGCGGCCGGGCGTGGTCGTCATTGACGTCGGCACCAACCGGCTGAGCGAGAAATCCGCGGTTGAAACTTATTTCCCCGGCGACGGGAAACGGCAGGCGGAATTCGAGCGCCGCGGCTCGACCCTGATTGGCGACGTGGATCCGCGCGCGGCGCGCGCGCTGGCTTCGGCCTATACGCCGGTGCCGGGCGGAGTCGGCCCGCTGACGGTGGCGATGCTGATGTCCAACACCCTGGCCGCCGCGCGGCTCCGCCGCGG
This sequence comes from Acidobacteriota bacterium, assembly GCA_021789895.1. Taxonomy (GTDB): domain Bacteria; phylum Acidobacteriota; class Terriglobia; order Terriglobales; family SCQP01; genus JAKASR01. Next base: position 29,162 of record JAJYIU010000005.1, read on the forward strand.
CCTGGCGCAGGAGTGAGCTCTGGCGGCCGTGGCTGAAGCCCGGGCAAGGCCCCGGCTTGCAGTTTGAAATGATATGGCACCGCGGAAGATTTTGCGCATCGGCTTGACGGGTGGCCTGGCCGCCGGCAAAAGCACGGTCGCGGCGCATTTTCAGGCTGCCGGCATCCCCGTGATCGACGCCGACCATATCGGGCGGGAGCTGTTGGATAGCGACGATCGGCTGCGGGCGAAAGTGGCGGCGGCGTTTGGCCTGCCGCCGCCGCAGCCGGGCGAAGCCATGGACCGGCGCGAGCTGGCGCGGCGGGCCTTTTCCGCTCCCGGGGCGCAGAAGCGCATCCACGCGCTTTTGCATCCGGCCATACGGGCGAAGGTGAACGAGCGGCTGGCGCAAATGGAGCAGGAGGGCGTCACCTGGGTGGTGGTGGAAGCGGCGCTGCTGCTGGAAGCCGGGTTGGCCGAAGATTTCGATGCCCTGGTGCTGGTGGAGGCCGAAGGCGGCGAGCAACTGGCGCGCTTTCAGGCGCGCACCGGGTTGAGCCGCGGCGAAGCGGAAGCGCGCCTGCGGCTGCAATTGAGCTACGAAGCCAAGCTGGCGCGGGCGCGGGATTCGGGCCGCGCGGTTTACGTCATCCCCAACCGGGGGAGCCGCGAAGAGCTGGCGGCCCAGGCGGAGGAGTGTCTGGCCTGGCTGCGGCAGATGAAGAGCGAGCATGACTGACGCGCCCTCGACCGCCGTGGCGCGGCTGCGGCAGGAATTCGACCGCTGGGCCGAGGACGGCCGCGGCGAGGAGATGGAAGCGCACCATCTGCCTATCGTGTTGCCGATGCTCGAACGCATGCAGTTGAGCGAGCGGGAGCGCTGGCTCGACCTGGGATGCGGCGCCGGCTGGCTTTGCCGCCTGCTCGCCCGGCGCTTTCCCCAAAGCGAATTTACCGGCGTGGATATTTCCGAGGCCATGGTCGAGCGCGCCCGCGGCGCGGCAGCCGGCCTCGCCAATGTGCAATTTCTGGCCGGCGGAGCGGAGCGCATTCCCGCCCCCGCCGGCGCCTTCAGCCGGGTGGTATCGGTCGAATCGGCCTACTACTGGCCCGAGCCGGAGCGGGCGCTGGAGGAAATCCGGCGCGTGCTGGAACCGGGCGGGACGGCCTGGATTCTGATCAATTACTACCGCGACAACCCGCACGCGCACCGCTGGAGCGAGCACCTGCCCATGCCGGTGCGCTGGCTCTATGCCGCCGAATGGATGCGCATGCTTTCCGCCGCCGGCCTGGCGGACGTCGAAGCGGAGCGCATTCCCGACCTTTCGCCCACGCCACCGGTCTATGCCGGGCGCTGGTTCGCCGGCGCGGAAGAATTGCGCCGCTTCAAGGCCGTGGGCGCGCTGTTGCTCCGCGGCCGCCGGACGCAAGAGTAGCCGCGCGCCCGCGGAGCGGGACAACCCGGTCTCATTCCTGCTAAATTGAATCGCATGAGACGTTCGCTGCGTCCCCTGGCCCTGGCCCTGATCTTTGCCGGCGGTTTTCTGCTCTACACCAGCCTGCGTTCCGGCTTTCATGCCATGCTGCGCGGGCCGGTGAAGGTGGTGGAAGCCGCCCCCCAGTCCCGCTTCGATGCGGGCGAACTGGATAACATCCGCATCTACCGCAGCGTGCGCCCGGCGGTGGTGAACATCACCTCCCAGATCATCCAATGGAATTTCCTTTTTGGCCCGGAAACGGCGGCCGGGCAAGGCTCGGGTTTCATCATCAATCCCAACGGCTACATCCTGACCAACTATCACGTCATTCGCAATTCGAGCCGGCTGCGGGTGACCTGGACCCCGGCGCGCAACCAGTCGCGCACCTACGACGCAACCGTGGTGGGGACGGCGCCGGCGATGGACCTGGCGGTGGTGAAGATCGCGGCGTCGCATCTGCCCGCGGTGACGCTGGGCGATTCGTCCAACCTGCAGGTCGGGCAGAAGGTGCTCGCGATCGGCAATCCCTTCGGGCTTCCGGGAACGATGACGCGCGGCATCATCAGTTCCATCCGCACCGTGCGCGAGCCCGGCGGCCGGGTGAACATCGAAAACGCCATCCAAACCGACGCCGCGATCAATCCCGGCAACAGCGGCGGCCCGTTGTTGAACTCGCAAGGCCAGGTTATCGGTATCAACAGTGAAATCTACGCCGCCACCGGCGCCAATATCGGCATCGGCTTTGCCATTCCCATCAACGAAGCCAAGGCGGTGCTGCAGGACCTGATCACCACCGGCCATGTGGAGCGCCCCAGCCTGGGCCTGGGCGAGTACATCAACCTTTCTCCCTCGCTGGCGAAGCAGTTGGGGCTGCCGGTCGAACACGGCATCCTGCTGGTTCGTCCGCAGCCGGGCGGCGCGGCCGCCAACGCCGGCTTGCGCGGCGGCAACGAACCGGGCTACTACGGCGACACTCCGGTGAATTTCGGCGGCGATATCATTACCGCGCTGAATGGCGCGAAGGTGGATAGCGGCTCCGACCTGGGGCGCATGCTGATTTCCCGGAAAGCCGGTGAGACGGTCACCTTGACGCTGTACCGCGGCCGGCGCCGGATGCAAATCCGAGTGCGCCTGGGCCGCAACGTGCAAGACGAATAAAGTCCGGCGCGGCCGGCGCGGCATCACGCGTTCGGGTGAAATGAAACCGCGCCCGGCGGCGTGCCGCCGGGCGCTCAAATGCCGTATTTGGCGGCGAGAAAGCGGCGCAGGCGGGGCGGAAGCACGGTGCTCAGTTCCTGCCAGGTCAGCAGCTTGCAGCGCGTTTTCAGTTCGGCATGCCGCACGCAGGCAAACAGCTCGCCCGCTTTGGCGATCAGGTCCGGCCGGCGCGCATCCAGCAGCACGCACAGGCTCGCGCCGCTAGCGTGCGCGGCGAGCACATTGCGGACGAGTTGATAGGAAACGATGCAGCCGCCGGCGCGCGGCAGGCGCTTGATTTCTAAAACCTCTTCCAAATCGCGATACCGCTCCACCAGGCCCGGAGGTTTCGCCTGAAAATCGGACTCGGTCAGCTTGGCCTCGATGAACATGCCGCCCAGCTTCAAATCCACTTCCGTGCGGTCGGCGCGCCCGCCCGCCAGCGGCACGCGGGCCTTGAAGCCGAATTCGGGCAGCGCGCCGGCGCCCGGCATGCCCGCCGCTTCCCAGTTCACGCCGCCGGGGCAGCAAAACACGTTCATCAGCAGCGCATCGGAGCTCATGGCGGAATCCAATTCGCGCCAGCGGCGTCCCTCCGCATGCGCCGGCAGGTGCTTCCCTTTGCCGGTATGCGGCTTTTCCATCCGCGCCGACCAGGCCGGGCGCTTCAGGATGGCGCGGTAGCTGGCGTCGAGAAAGTTGCCATGGCGGCGCTCGCCGGCGAAGGGGAAAAAGATGGGCGTCCCGCCATAGCTTTCAAGATAAGGAATTTGCTCGCGCGCGGCATAGTCGCGGCTGTATTCGGCCAATTCGCGGCGCAACTCAGCGGCGTAAAGCAAGGCAAATTGCCCGGAGGGTCAAAGGCGGAAATGGTATCAATCAACGGCTGTTATAGGCGTTCATAAATGCATCAGGCTGCGTCGCCACGTCGAAAGGCTTTTTAATGGTGCGGAAGGCGGGACTCGAACCCGCATGCCTTGCGGCGCCACCCCCTCAAGATGGTGTGTCTGCCAATTTCACCACTTCCGCTTTCGTCGTCATTATAACCCGGCTGATCGCCGCCTGGCCCCCGCCTCGGCCTTGCCGGCGCCCATAACAAAATGCGGCGGGCATCCGCGCCCGCCGCCCTGGATTGGATTTTCGCCGCCCCTGTCAGGCTTCGATTTTTTCGTCGCCTTCGCCCATTTCCGGCGCCTCGCCGCGGTTCTTGGAGGCAGGGGGCTGTACCGTTTCCTCGTCCAGCGGCTCGGCCAGGATTTCGCGGACACGCGGATGATCGCGGTTGACGCGGATGGCGGTGGTCGGGAAGGGCGACTTGGGATTATCTACCTTGCTGGTCAGCACCAGCTCGGTCGCGGTGGCGTCGCGCAACACGCGATCGCGGATTTCCGGAGCAAACGCCCAGCCAAAGCCTTCCCGCGGCAGTGCCACGTCGCGAAACCACTTGAGCGCGACAAACTGGAAGCCGGGGCTGGATTCGACCCGGTACAAGGCGCGGATCAGGTCCGACATGGCCCCCGGATCCGGCTCTTTATACATCACCGGGCGCGGACGCGGAAACGCAGAGCGCCGCGGCGGCTCAGACGCGTATTCACGGTTGAAATCCCGCTCGCGGGGATACTCGCGTTCGCGGGGAATGTATTCCCGCTCGCGCGGAATGTATTCCCGCTCCCGCTGCAGGTATTCCCGCTCGCGGGCGATTTCTCGCCGCGCCTGCGTATGGAAATTGTGCACCGGCTGGCGATCGGCCTCTTCCACTTCTTCCGCCGCCGGCTCGGGATCGGGCGCGGTGGCCTCGCCGGCAGGCACAAAGCTGATCAGCACCTGATCGCCGTTTTCCGGGTCCCAATCTTTGGTGGCCAAGGCGGTGCGGGGCAATTGCCGTCCGGTGGGATAGAGCAGTTGTACCTTGGGACGTAGCTGGGCTGGAAGGAAGGGCTTCCCGTCCACCAGGAAATCGGTCAGGTAGCGTTCCAGTCCTTTTTCCAGTTCAACTTGCAGATCGCTGATCTTGAGCACTTTATCCTCCAGGCTCTAGGGGAAAATGGAATTAAACTTAAGCGGTGCTTCCGGGAATCCATTCAACCGCTGTAGGTCAAGACCAGTTTACTATATTTAGCCATTACGAAAGCTGTCCGCCCGCAGACAGCCCCAAAATGCGTCTTTAAGTGCGTACTCGGCCGGTTTGGATGAATCGCCGGCCGGCGCTAAAAATTCACCAGTGCGGCAAATGCCTGCGGATCGAGGCTGGCGCCGCCGACCAGGGCGCCGTCAATATCCGGCTGCGCCATCAGGCCGCGGATATTGTCGGGCTTGACGCTGCCGCCGTAAAGGATGCGCTGGGCGGCGGCCGCCGCTTCCCCATAAAGCAGCGCCAGTCGCCGGCGCAGGTAGCGATGCGCCTCGGCGGCGGTCTCGGGGGTCGCAGTCTTGCCGGTGCCGATCGCCCAGACCGGCTCATAAGCGATCACGCAGACCGCGGCCTGGGCCGGCGCCAAGCCGAGCATGCCGCGCTCCAACTGCTCGCGCAGCACGGCTTCGGTTTCGCCTGCTTCGCGCTGCGCCAGGGTCTCGCCCAGGCAAAAGATGGGCGTCAGCCCGGCGGCTAGGGCGGCATGCAGCTTGCGGTTGACGGTGGCGTCGGTTTCGCCGAAGTATTGCCGGCGTTCGGAGTGTCCCAAAATGACGTAGCGGCAGCCGGCGGCCAGCAGCATCGCGGCCGAAACTTCGCCGGTGAAGGCGCCGTGGCTTTCCCAATGCATGTTTTGTCCGGCCAGCTCGATACCTGTGCCGCGGGCGGCGGCAGCCGCTGCCGGCAGGCAGGGAAAGGGCGGAGCGACGACGATATCGCAGGGACGCGCCGCTTCGCGGTTGGCGGCCACCAGCGGCTGCAATCGTGCCAAAAACTCGGCGGTTTCCGCCGGAGTTTTGTGCATCTTCCAGTTGGCCGCCATCAGCGGCCGGCGCGGGGAGGAGTCTGTCATAGGACGATCAACCGGTGGTCGAGAGCGCGGCGACGCCGGGCAAGGCGAGGCCGCCGAGGAATTCCAGCGCCGCGCCGCCGCCGGTGGAGACGTGCGCCATGCGGGCAGCCAGTCCGGCGGCATTGACCGCGGCCGCCGAATCGCCGCCGCCGACGATGGATACCGCGCCGGCATCGGCGATCTTGTGGGCGATTTCGCGGGTGCCGCGGTCAAAGGGCGGAGTTTCAAAGACCCCCAGCGGGCCGTTCCAGAGAATCATTTTTGCGCCGGCGAGTTCCTGGCCGTACAACTCGACTGTCTGCGGGCCGATATCGAAAGCTTTGGCGCCGTCAGGAATGTCCGCAACCACGCGGCTGGGCGCATGGGCTTCCAGTTTTTGCGCCACCACGTGATCCACCGGCAGCAGCAGCCGGAATTCTCCCGCGGCCGCGCGCGTCAGCAGGCGGCGGGCGGTCTCGACTTGCTCGGGCTCGTAGAGCGAAGCGCCGATCCCCTTCCCCTGGGCGGAGAGAAACGTATAAGCCATGCCGCCGCCGATGAGGAAGGTATCGGCTTTGCCAGCCAAGGCCTCGACGATGGGAATTTTATCGGCGATTTTTGCGCCGCCGAAAATAACCACATAGGGATGGTCGGGCGACTGCAAAGCCCGGCCGAGGTATTCCAACTCGCGCGCCATCAGCAGGCCGGCGACGGCGGGTTGGAGAAAGCGAGTCACGCCGGCGGTGGAAGCATGGGCGCGATGCGCGCTGCCAAAGGCGTCGTTGACGTAAACTTCGCCCAGTTCCGCCAATTGCCGCGAAAAGGCCTCGTCATTGGCTTCTTCCTGCGGCTGAAAGCGCAGGTTTTCGAGCAGCAGGAACTGGCTGGTTTCCAGCGCGGCGGACATCTGCCGGGCTTCCATGCCGACGGTGGCGGGACAAAAACCCACTTGCGTTCCGCGTCCCAGGCGCTGGTCGAGCAGCATGCGCAGGCGCTCGGCCACCGGATGCAGGCTGTAGCGCGGGTCGCGCTTGCCCTTGGGGCGGCCCAGGTGCGAACAGAGCACCACCCGGGCCTGGCGGGCATGCAGATACTCCAGCGTGGGCAGGGTTTCGCGGATGCGGGTGTCGTCGGCGACGCGATTGCCGTCGAGCGGCACGTTGAAATCCACTCGCACCAGCACGCGCTTGCGCTCGAGTGGTACGTCTTTTACGGTCAGGATGCGGGACATGAGCCAATCTCCCCGGCGGCGCGCCAGCGCGCCGCCGGCAACTGGAGGAACGGGGTTACAGCCCCTTTTTTACCAGGAACAGCACCAGGTCGCGCACGCGGCAGGAATAGCCCCACTCGTTGTCGTACCAGGCGATCACTTTGACGCAGCGATCCTGCACCACGCGGGTCAGCTTCGCGTCCACGATCGAGCTGCGGCTGTCGCCCTTGAAGTCGGAGGAAACCAGCTCGAGTTCTTCATAGCCGAGAATGCCCTTCATCGCGCCTTCGGAGGCGGCGCGCAGGGCGGCATTGACCGCATCCACCGTGGCGGGCTTTTCGACCCAGGCGACCAGATCCACCACCGAAACGTTCGGCGTGGGCACGCGCATGGAGAATCCGTCGAGTTTGCCTTTCAACTCGGGAACCACCAGATGCAGGGCTTTGGCCGCGCCGGTGGAAGAAGGAATCATGCTGAGCGCGGCGGCGCGGGCGCGGCGCAGGTCTTTGTGCGGCAGGTCGAGCAGGCGCTGGTCGTTGGTGTAGGAATGAATCGTGGTCATGGTGCCGGCAACGATGCCAAAAGTGTCGTTCAACACTTTGGCCACCGGCGCCAGGCAGTTGGTGGTGCAACTGGCGTTGGAAATGATGTTGTGCCGGGCGGGATCGTAGCGATCCTGGTTCACCCCCAGCACCACGGTCAGGTCTTCGCCGGTGGCGGGCGCGGTGATGATGACCTTCTTCACCCCGCCGCGCAAATGCTTGCGGGCGTTTTCGGCTTTGGTGAATAATCCGGTGGATTCGATTACCAGCTCGACCCCGAGCGACGGCCAATCGAGCGCGGCGGGATCGCGCTGCGCGAAGACTCGAATCTTGCGGCCGTCCACCGTGATGCTGTCTTCCGCCGCGCTGACGGCGGCGGTCAGGTTGCCGAGCACCGAATCGTATTTGAGCAAATGGGCCAGGGTTTTCGGATCGGTAATATCGTTGACGGCGACGATTTCGATGCCGGGCTCGGCCAGGGCGGCGCGAAACACGTTGCGACCGATGCGGCCGAAGCCATTGATGCCTACGCGGACAGCCATTCTTCCTCCTGAAATGCGGTGAGACCGCTAAATTTTTTTTCTCAAAAAGGGCTCGCTTCCAGTTTAGCGGAGAAGCGCGCCGGCGACGGCGCGGGAAAACCCGATGCCGGACAAAAACCGGTTTGCGCGGGATCACACGGCGAGCGGAACCGTTGCCGGAGCGGCCGCGGCCAGCCAGGCGCCTTCTTCGGCCGGCTGCCAGCTTTGTTCGATGGGCTGCGGCAGCCGCAGTGGTTGGATCCGAACGAGCGGCAGGCGGCCGGCGGCGGCCAGCAGGCGCGCGGCGCGCGGGCTGGCGGTGCGCACGAAGTGCGCTTCCAGCAGCAGCCGCAATTGGCGCTCCTCGAACGGGGTGATATCGGCGGCGCGGACGTATTCGGGGTTCCAGCGGAATTCGGGCATCTGGTCGCGGGGAAGGTAGGCGAGCCCGCCGGTCATGCCGCTGCCGAAGTTTGCCCCGCAGGGGCCCAGAATCGCGACCAGGCCGGCGGTCATGTATTCGCAGCCGTGCAGGCCGACGCCTTCAACTACCGCCAGCGCGCCGCTGTTGCGCACCGCAAAGCGCTCGCCCGCGCGCCCTGCCACGAACAGGCGGCCGGAGGTGGCGCCATAGAGGCAGGTATTGCCCACCAGTACGTCGCCGCGGCGGGAGGCAGCCTCGCCCGCGGCGATCACCAGCTCGCCGCCGCTCAGGCATTTGCCCACGTAATCGTTGGCCTCGCCGTGGAGGTGCAATTGCAGCCCGGCGGCCAGAAACGCGCCAAAGCTTTGCCCGGCGGCTCCCTGGAAATGGAAAACCGGGGCGGGCGCGGAAGCGCCGCCGCGCAGCCAATGCCGGGTCAGGCCGGCGCCCACGGTGCGGTCGCCATTCGAGATGGCCAGCGGCATCAACTCCTCCGCCTCGCCGCGCTCCAGCGCCGCCAGCAGTCGCGCTTCCAGGCTCGATCCCGCCGGGCGATCGGGCGAAATGGCCGGCGGTTCGTCGGACAAATTGGCGTCGGGCGGGGCGGGCGCGGCCAGCAGCTCGCGCAGCGCGCCGGCAGCGAGCGCGCCGTCGGCGCGCGGGCGCAGGCGGGCGGCCGCGCCGATCACGTCTTCCAGCCGGCTGGCGCCCAGGCCCGCCAGCAGCGCGGCGGCCTCTTCCGCCACCGACTGCAGAAAGGCGATCAGCATTTCCGGCGTGCCGGTGAAGCGGCCGCGCAGTTTTTCCTCCTGGGTGGCGATGCCCACCGGGCAGGTGTTCAGATGGCATTGCCGCGCCATCACGCAGCCGACGGCGATCAGGGCGGCGGTGCCAAACCCGAATTCGTCGGCGCCCAGCAGCGCCGCCAGCACGATATCGCGCCCCGATTTCAAGCCGCCATCCACCCGCAGCCGCACCCGCGAGCGGAAGCCGCTGCGCAGCAGCATGGCGTGCGCGTCGCGCAGCCCGATTTCCCACGGCAGGCCCGTATTCTTGATCGAAGTCAGCGGCGAGGCCCCGGTGCCGCCGTCGAAGCCGCTGATGGTGATGACGTGCGCCCCCGCCTTGGCCACCCCGGCGGCGATGATGCCCACCCCTGCGCCCGCCACCAGCTTGACTCCGATGCGCGCCGAGGGATTGATCGCCTTCAGGTCGTAAATAAGCTGCGCCAGGTCCTCAATCGAATAAATATCGTGATGCGGCGGCGGCGAGATCAGCGCCATGCCGGGAACTGCATGCCGCAGGCGGGCGATGTAGGTCGAAACCTTCGCCGGCGGCAGTTGCCCGCCCTCGCCCGGCTTCGAGCCTTGCGCCATCTTGATTTCCAGCTCGTCGGCATGCAGCAGGTACGCCGCCGTCACGCCGAAGCGGGCGGAAGCCACCTGCTTGATGCGGTTGTTGGCTTCGGGCTGGTCGCGATAAATATCCGGATCTTCCCCGCCCTCGCCGGTGTTGCTGCGTGCTCCCAGCCGGTTCATGGCGATCGCCAGCACGCGATGCGCTTCCGGCGAGATGGCGCCGAGCGACATGGCCTGGGTGCTGAAGCGCGAGATCAGGTTGGCGACAAGCTGCGGATCGGCGGCGGCGGGAGCCGCCAATCCCTCCAGCCAGTGGCGCACGCTCACCGGCTCGCGGCCGGCAACGTAATCGGCATAGGCGCGCCAGTTCGCCGCGCCGGGAGCGCGCACGAACGCGTGGAAACGGCGCACCAGCTCGGGCGAGCTGGAATGGTCTTCGCCGCCGTGGCGATAGCGGTAGAGCCCGGCATCGCGCAGCCCCGCCACCCAGCCTTCCATCTGCGAGCGCTCGCGGCCGGAACGCGGCTTGGCGGGCGGCTCGGGCGAAACCGTTACCGGCGCGCCGGCCTCGGCGCCGATGGCCGCCGCCGCACGCGGCTCCGCCGCGGCTGTGGCCGCAGCGGCAAAGGCGCCGGCATGCCGCTCGCAGCCTTCTTCCAATAGCGCCATCAGGCTCTTGCCCGCCAGATGGGCGGATGCGGCGGGGAAAAATTCGGCCGCGACTTCGGGGTCCAGTCCCACCACTTCGAATAACTGGCTGTTGCGATAGCTGGCGGCGGTGGAAATGCCCATCTTCGCCAGCACCTTGCGCAGGCCGCTTTCGATTCCCTGGCGGAACTTATGCTCGCCGTCGGGAAAATGCGCCGCCAGTTCCCAGGCCAGATAAGGCTCGATCGCGCTGGCGCCGACCGCGGCCAGCATCGCCAGGTGATGCGTGTCCCAGGCCTGGCCGGTTTCCACCAGCACCGGCAGATCGAAGCCATCCGCCTCGGCGACCGCCTGCACGGTCTGCGCGGTGGCGAGCAGCACCGGCAGCGGCGCGTGTTGAAAATCGGTCGAGCGGTCGGTCAGCAGCACGCAGCCGGGGCGGCGCCCCACCGCCGCCGCGGCTTCGCGGCGAAGCTGCTGCAGCCGTTCCCGCGCCGCGGCCACGCCCCCGGCGGCGGGAAAACAGATATCCAGGATCGCGGGCGGCAGCCGGCGGCACAGCTCGCGCCGCTGGCCGGCGTCGAGTAAAGGCGAGGGCAGCTTGCAAGTGGCGCGCGAAAAGTGCAGCGCCAGCGACATCACCTGCGTCTCGCGCAGCGAATCGATTGGCGGATTGGTGACCTGCGCGAAGCGTTGTTTGCAGTAATCCCAAAGCAGGCGCTGGCTGCGGGAGATGAAGGCGGGCGGGGCGTCGTCGCCCATGCTGAAAATCGCTTCGCGCCCGGAGTCGAGCAGCGGCAGCAGCAGCAGCTTGCATTGATCCTGCGTCAAGCCGAAAGCGGCCGCATGGGCCGGCAGCGGCAGCGATGCGGGCGCGCGCGCTGCTTCGTTCTCCGCGGCTGCGGATTGGCCTGCGGTGTTGGCATGGCCATTGCGGCCGGCGTCCTGGCGGTGAACGAGGGCTGCCCCGGCGCCGGCGGCTTGGGCGGCGGCGGCTTCCGGCTGCCCGGAGGGCGCGGCGTGCATGGGCGTCACGACCGGCCAGGAGACGTAGGTCTGGCGCTCGCCGGAAAGGCCCAAATAGCGGGGCACGTCGTAGGGGCGGATCAGCAGGCCGGCGATCGGATCGGCGAGAATCATTTCGCCGGGGCCGAGCCGGTTGCGCTCCACCACGCGGGAGTCGGTGAAATCGGCGATTCCGGTTTCCGAGCCCACCACCAGCAGGCCGTCGGAAGCGAGGGTATAGCGCAGCGGGCGCAGGCCGTTGCGGTCCAGCCGCGCGCCGACCAGGCGCCCATCGCTAAAGATGATGGCGGCGGGACCGTCCCAGGGCTCCTGGCCGGCGGCTTCTTCCTGCAGATAATTGCGCAGCTCGCCCGGCAGGGCGGGATCGTTTTCCCAGGCGGGCGGAATCAGCCGGTAAAGCGCGGCGGCGGCGCTGGAACCCTGCTCGATCAGCAGCTCCAGCGCATTATCCAGGCTGGCGGAATCGCTGACGCCGGTTTCCAGCGGCTGAAACCAATCGCCGGCGGAAAAACGCTGCCGCAGCCGCCATTGCCGCGCCTGCATCCAGCGGCGGTTGCCGCCGATGGTGTTGATTTCGCCGTTATGGCCGAGAAAGCGGAACGGCTGCGCCAGATGCCAGCTCGGCCGGGTATTGGTCGAGTAGCGCTGGTGGAAGACGGCGAAAGGGCTGGTGAATTCCTCGTTGGCAAGGTCGGGATAAAACAGCGCCAGTTGCCAGGGTGCAAGCAGCCCTTTATAGACCAGGGTGCGCTCGGAAAGCGAGCAGGCGTAAGTGCCCGCGGGCGCAAAGGCCTCGATGCGCTTGCGCGCCAGAAAAAGCCGGCGCGAAAACGAGCCGGCAGCGGGCGGTGCCACCCAGGCCTGGCGGATCGCAGGCAGCGTGGCCCGGGCGCGGGGACCAAGCACGCCGGGCTCGAGCGGCACCTCGCGCCAGCCCAGTACCCGCAGACCTTCGGCTTCAAGCTGTCCGGCGATGACCTCGGCCGCGCGGCTGGCCTCTCCCGGCGGCAGGAAAAACTGTCCCACCGCGAATCGCTCCGGCACGTCCACCCGGCATCGTTGGGCTTCGCGGCGAAAATACTCGCGCGGCAGCCGCACCAGCAGTCCGGCGCCATCGCCGCTCCAGCCGTCCGCATCCACGCCGCCGCGATGCGACAAGCGCTCCAGCGCGGTTAAGGCGCAATCCACCACCGCGCGCGGGTTGCCCGCGCCGAGTTGAGCGATGAAGCCGACGCCGCAGGCGTCATGGTCGGAGGCAAACATTCCCTGGGCCAGTGCCGTTTCAAGCCGGGTTGAGAATCAGGCCGGACGGTACACGCCGATGGAGAGGGTGCAGCGTGCCGTCCGGCCTGTTTTCGATCACCTTATGGGATACCAAGCCGGGAGCGGAAAGTACAATCGAACCTTTGAATGCTAGCTATTGAATAAAGTTAGGCAGCGTGAAGGCGCTGTTTTTGCAAAATTGCCGCGGCTTTGATTTCCGATGCCGCGGGCCTGCTTAGGCTTGCGCCTTGCGACGGCGCCGGGTCGTGAGCGGGCGGTGCTTTTCCGGCACGCCGGCGGGGTACAGTTCCAGGTTGTGGGCGGTGTTGATCAGCGCCATATGGGTAAACGCCTGGGGAAAATTGCCCAGCATGCGCGCCGTTCCCTGGCCAGGTTCGAACTGCATCTCCTCGCTGAACAATCCCAGCGGGCTGCCCAGCGCCAGCATTTGTTCAAAGAGCCGGCGCGACTCGCCGCTTGCGCCCAGCAGGGTGAGGCAATCCATCAGCCAGAAGCTGCAAATGGCAAAGGCGCCCTCGGGGCCGCCGACGCCGTCGGCGTGAGGGTTTTCATAGCGCCATACCATCGGGCCTTGCGTCAGCCGCCGGCGGATGGCATGGATGGTGGAGCGCATGCGCGGATCGCGCGGGCGCAAAAACCGCACCAGCGGCAACAGCAGCAGGCTGGAATCGAGCACGTCGTTGTCGAACGATTGCACGAAGGCATGCGCCTTGCGCCGGTAGCCGCGGCGCCAGACTTCGCGCTTCAGCTCGGCGGCGCCTGCCCGCCATTGCGCGACCGGCGCCGGCAGCCGGAAACGCGTTGCCAGCTTGATGCCGCGGTCGAGCGCCACCCAGCACATTACCTTCGAGTACACGAAGTGCCGCGGCCCGCCGCGGACCTCCCAAATGCTCTCGTCCTTTTCCCGCCAGTGGGCGGCGGCGTAGTTCACCAGCTTGCGCAGCACCTGCCAGAGATCGTCCTCCAGGCCGTTGCGCCATTTGGCGTAAGTATAGGCGGCGTCCAGCACCTCACCATAGATATCTAATTGCGACTGTCCGGCGGCTGCATTGCCGATGCGCACCGGCCGGGAGCCGCCGTAGCCGGCGAATTGCGGCAACTCGCGTTCGGGCAACTCGCCGGCCCCATCCACCCGGTAGCACACCTGCAGCGGCAGGGGATGCCGGCGGCAGAGATCGGCGATGAAACGAAGAAAGCGCCCGGCTTCTTCGTGAAATCCGAGCAGGGAGAGGCCATAGAGAGCGAAGGTGGAATCGCGCGGCCAGCAAAAGCGATAATCCCAGTTCCGCGGCCCGCCCAGGCACTCCGGCAGACTGGTGGTCGGCGACGCCACGATCGCGCCGGTCGGTTCGTAAATCAGCGCCTTCAACACCAGCGCGCTGCGCAGCACTTCTTCCCGGTAGGGCCCTTCATAGCGCGCAGGGGAAACCCACTTGCGCCAGCAGCGCAGGCTGTCGTCGAGCGATTGGAGCAGCGTTTCGGGCGTCAGCCGCCCGGGGCGATCGCCCCAGCAGAATGCGAAGCCGCACCGCTCTCCCGCGCGCAGCCGAAAGCTCCCCGCCAGTGCGCCTTCCCGCAGTTGCAGGCGCTCCGGCGATTGCAGCCAGAGGCCTTGTCCGCAGCGCCAGATGCCGGCATTGTCTTCCCCGGCGCGCCCCGGCAGCCATTCCCATCTCGCCTTCCCGCCATAGCCGGGCGCGGGCGCGCACTGGCATTCGATCTCTCCCTCGCCCTCGATCATTTCCACCAGGCGGAAGACGGCGCCCTGATCGAGTTGCGGCGGGCTGGGAACGAAGCGGGGCGGCATCCAATCGGTCAACCGCACCCGCATCCCCGGGCGGCGAAATTCCGTGACCAGCACGTTCGTGCGGGCGCGGTATCGCTGCTTGCCCGGTCCGGTTCCACGCGGATGCAGGCTCCAGGCTCCGCCTTTTTTCGTATCCAGCAGGGCGGCAAATACCGAATCGCTGTCGAAGCGCGGCAGGCATAGCCATACCAGATCGCCGCTGCGGCTGACCAGGCCGGCGGTATGCCCGTCGGCAATCAAGCCTAAATCTGCAATCGTGGGCGAAATGTCCACTCTGAAATTATGATGAGCGAAAAACGGCGAGGGGACTTGCTGAAAAATTTTTGGGCGGATCGAATTCGCGTTTTTAGGGAACTTCCGTTCAACTTGCGTTGTCTGGTATCCCCAAAAAGCGTTTTTAATCCGCCCATCCATTGGGATACCGCCCGCCGCCCGCGGGTTGCCAACCCTGCCCGGCAGCTTCCGCCTTGTGAAGCCAAGGGGTAATTTTCTCCATTCAACTCATTCCGGCGGGCCGCTCTCCAGCCGCCGATTGTATTCTGCTTCCATGCGGATCGGTATTGTCACGCCGGCGCCGCCGGGCAGCTTGAAAGGCAATCGCGTCACGGCGCTGCGCTGGGCGCGCCGGCTGCGCGAGCTGCGCCAACGCGTGGAAATCGTCGAAGACTATTCCGGCGAAGATTACCAATTGCTGATCGGCCTGCATCTCCGCCACAGCGCGGCGGCGGCGCTGCGCTTCCACCGCCGGCATCCGCAACGCCCCTTGTTGATGGCCTTGACCGGCACCGATATCTATGGCTGGCGCTTGGTTGCCGGCGCCGGCGGCGTGCTGCGCGCGGCCAGCGCGCTGATCGCCTTGCAGCCGCTCGCCCGGCGGCGCCTGCCTGCCTGGGCGCGCGCAAAAACCCGCGTCATTTATCAAGCGGCGCCGGCGTACCGCCGGCTGCCGCCTCGGCGCAACAGCTTCGATATTTGCGTGTTGAGCCACCTGCGCGCAATCAAAGATCCGCTGCTGGCGGCGCAGGCGGCGCGCAGCCTGCCCGCCGGTTCGCGGGTGCGCATTCTGCACGCCGGAGCGGCGTTGGAGCCTGGCTTGGAAGCAGCCGCGCAGGCGGAAATGCGTCGCAATCCACGCTACCGCTGGCTGGGGCCGCTGCCGCCGCCGCGCGCCCGCGTGCTGCTGCGCCGCTCGCGCGCGCTGGTCGTCAGCTCGCTTGCCGAAGGCGGCGCCAACGTCGTCTCCGAAGCCTTGCGCGCGGGCATTCCGGTCCTGGCCACACGGATTGCAGGCAATCTGGGCCTGCTGGGCGGCGATTACGCCGGCTACTTCCCTGCCCGCCATCTGCGGCAGCTCGGACGCCTGCTGGCGCGGGTGGAGAGCGAGCCGCAATTCCTCCGCCGCCTGCAGCGGCAGGTCCGCCGCCTGGCTCCGCAATTCAGCCCGGAACGCGAGCGCCAGGCATGGCAACGCTTATTGCGCGAATGTTCATAACCATTCGCGCCCTGGGGCAACGCTGCCGCCATGTCCTCAGAACATGCTTGCGCGCGGCCTTACCGATTAATTCACATTCAGCGTCAGCGCCTGCGATTGGCTAACCGAGCCGGACGTGGCCGTAACCGTCAGCGTATAGCTGCCGGAGGGCGTGCCGGGCACGGAATTCGATCCGGAACTGCTGCTGCTGCTGCATCCCGCCATTCCGAGCGCGACCAAGGCGATGCCGGTCCAACCCAGGCGGCGCAGCCAGCCACCGGCTGCGGCCATGCGGCGGCGTCGGCTGGCCAGCAGCAGGCTGAGTGCGCCCGCCAGCCACAATCCCCATTGCGCCGCCAACGGCCAGGGTAGCCGCGGAGCGCGGGGCGGGGCGATGGGCAAGGCCGTCGGCGCGGTGGTCGCTACGGAAACGGTGGCCTGCACCGCGCTTGCATTATTAATGCTCACCGATGCCGGGCTGACGCTGCAGGTCGCCTTCGATGGCGCGCCCGAGCAGCTCAGGTTCACCGTGCCGGTAAAGCCGCCCGTCGGCGTGATCGAAAGTACGTAGGAAGCGGTCTGGCCGGCATTCACCGTGGCGCTGGCGGGCGTGGCTGTAAGCGTGAATGCAGCCGGCGTATTCAGCGCCGGTATGATCCAGGCGCCGCGGCCGTGAGTGGCGGCGATGACGTAATTGGCGCCGGCCTGGGTGAAGTTCAGTTGCAGAATCGCCGCTGCGGGCAGGCCGCTGCCCAACTGCTGCCATTGTTCGGTCGCCCCGCCGGCCCCGCCGTCCTGGGTAACGAAGACGCCAACGTCGGTTGCAACGTAGATGTTTTTCGGCGCATTGGGATCGATCAGGATCCAGTTCAGCGGACTGTCGGGCAGATTGCCGGTGATGTCGGTCCAGGCGGTGCCCGCGTTGGTGCTCATGAAAATGTGTTGCCCGCCGCTGCCCGTTCCTTCATTAACGCCGAAATCCATCACCCCCACGAAAATGGTTTTCGAATCGGTGGGCGAAATCGCAATCGAGCTGAGCGGGCGCTGGTATTTGGTGGCCACTAGCGGCAGCGGAGAGGCGACTTGCCAGGTGGGCAGTGTGCCGGTGGCGCAATTGGCGCTGCTGATGCAGGTGGCATTGGTGGTGTAGGCGACCTGGCCATCGTCGGTGACTGCATACAGCGTCGCGGAATCACTGGGCGCTTGCGCCAGCGCGGTTATGTAATACCCGTTGTTGGCGCAGGTGCCGGTGCCGCTGCCGCCGCTGGTCAGATCGGGGCTGATCGCCACCCAGCCCTGGCCGTCGCTGCTCGGCATGCTGGGCCCTTCCCAGACCCGGCAGGTGCCGAGGATGATCTGCGTGTTTTCATTGGGCAGAATCTGATAGGGAACGTAAAAATCCGCGGCGTCTGTGATGAAATTGTTGTCCACGACTACGTTCGGATTGCCTGCATTGTTATAGAAGCTGTCGGCGCCGGTCGAAATGTTGATCTGGCCGCCTTGGTCGGAACGGGTCAGCGATACGCCGTTATTCTCGGAGAAATACTGATCGGTCATCACCCCGTTGACCGACGCCAGCGTGGTGGCGGAAAAACCGCCATCGCCGAAAAAGTCCGCTGTCCATTGCAGCGGAGACGACGGTGCTTGCGGCGGATTGAACCCGTCGCCGCTGATGGCGGCGTCGTTATCCTGCGATCCGCCGAAATAAACCCCCGCGGTGACCGGATCGCCGACGACGCTGTAGAACTGGATCGTGCCCAGTCCGGTGTTGAGGTCGGTCCAGTTCGTGCCGGCATCGCTGGTGCCCCAGATGCCGCCATCGCAGCCGATATACCAGGTGTTCGCATTCACCGCCGCCAGGGCGTGCTGATCCGCATGCACGCTGCCGTTTCCGTAGGCATTGGTGAGATCGGTCCAGGTGGTGGTCATGCCATTGACCGTGGTCGCCTGCCAAAGATCGATCCCGCCTACGACCAGCGCATTCGAGCCCGGCGGCGCGAAGATTGGCTGATCGTAATCGCCTTGAGGGCCGGCGCCGGCGTCGAATAGCGTTTCGCCGCTGGTGCAGTTTTGCGCTGTGGTCGAAGTGCAGGTCGGCGCCGTGATGGGCGTCCATGAGCCGCCGTCATTGATGGATTCCACCAGGCCCGTATCGCAGCCGCTGGTCTGGCCGGCCGCGCAGGCATTGGGAGCCGAAAGCGCCCCATTCGAGTCGGCAATGACGGCAAAAATCGCCCCGGAGCGGGCCGCCATCGAAACGCGATAAAAATTATCGTAGGTGCTGCTGTTGATGCCGGGCGGGACTTTTGCGAATGGACTGGCCGTCAGCGCCGTCCAACTGGCGCCCTGGTTGGTGGATTTATAAAACCCGGCGCCGCGGAATGCGGCCAGATAGGCTTTGGTCGTGGCATCGTAAACCAGATCGGTGCAGGAATAGTTGTTGCCCGAAGTATCGAGCACTTCCTCAACCAGCGACCAGGTATCGCCGCCGTCGGTGGAACGGTAAATGCCGCGCACGTAGGGCGTGTTGTAGGCGACCGCGGTGGTCGCCACCGCCGCCAGCAGGATCTGTGGATTCTGCGGGTCCACCAGGATGCGGGAAAAGCCCGCGCCCATGAATTTTTCCAATCCACCGTCGGCCGAGCTGACCAGCTTCCAGGTGGCGCCGCCGTCGTGCGATACCAGCAGCCCCATGCCGTAATAACTGTCGCCGGCGTTATCCGGCTCGCCCGTGCCGGCCACGATCGTGGGTTTGCCGGCGACCGTGCTGCCGGCGGAAGTCAGGGCGATGGCGCCCACGGACAAGGTGGCTTGGCCGTCGGTGAGCGGCTTCCAGGTGGCGCTGGCCGACTGCGCATTGGTGGAGACCCAGATTCCGCCATAGGCGGCGCCGAGATAAACCGTATTCCCGCTGGCATCGTCGTTCAAATCGACCGCCAGCGCGGTCACGCGCCCGGAAACATTGTTAAAAAAGTAATCATATTCGGGGCTGGGCCCAAGTTCCGTCCAACTGCCGCCGGTCGGGGAGGGGCCGTATGGCCGCTTCATGCTGGAAATGTGGCGGTTCCAACCGCTGCCCACATAAGGCATACGCCGGGCATGCGCCCAGGCCAGGCGCTGGTGCTCGGCGGCGGGCATCGCATCCAGGCTGCGCCGGCCGCGCATAAAAAACGCCTGCCGCTGGCTGCGCAGGTCCTGGTCCGGCTTCGGCCGCTTCAAGTTCCCGCTTGGAGTGGATTGCGCCGCCATCGCGCCGAACAGCCCTACTCCTAATAAAACCCGGGGAACTGCCGAATGAAGCCAGGTGGATCTATTCATCGCTTTCCTTTCGAGCCCTCCCGCGAAAAGTCACCTTGAACAGCGCCGCCTGCATGCCGGCCGCTACTCTGGATGTCTTTACGCTAGCACCACTTGGCGGGCGGGTAAATACAGCTTGGATTTGTGTTCAGCCGGATTCAGCCAAGTCGGGAAGCACAGCATCTAAGTGAACGTGCCACGGCCGTTTCTGGCCGAAATTATTTTCTGGCACGGGAGGATCTATGTTTCTGATTTGGTGGATCATCGTCGGCTTGATTGCCGGTTGGGCCACGGGCAAGATCATGCGCGGCGCCGGTTATGGCCCGCTAATGGATATCGTGGTCGGCATCATTGGAGCGGTCATCGGCGGCTGGATCATGAGCGCTTTGGGCGGCCCTGCCGCCGGCGGCCTGATCTACACTATCCTGGTCGCTATTCTGGGGGGCGTCATATTGACTGTTATTGTCCGCGCGATTAGCGGCCGGCGAACGGTCTGAGCGCGCCCGAACCTAAATCACAGGAGGCATTTCCATGCCTATTGCCTGGCAAGCATCCCTGGCCGAAGCCCGCCGCCAGGCGGCGCAGATCCATCGCCCGGTCCTGCTCGATATCAGCGCCGCGCCGCGTTGAGGCGGCTGCGTTCAGATGGATACCGGGTCGTATCCACCGCCATCCGTCAGCCGCTTCATCGAACAAGAGTTTGTGCCCGCGCGCGTCAACCTGATCAGCGGCGATCCGAGCCAGGCTGCCGGCTTCCACGTCCTTTGGACGCCTTGTTTTCTGGTCCTCGAAGGCGAGCGTGAATGCTATCGCAATTACGGCTTTCTGCCGGCAGAAGATCTTTCGGCCCTGCTCAGGATTGCCTTGGGAATGCGGGCGCTGGGCTTGGGACGCTACGATGAAGCCGCCGCCTGGCACCACGAGGCCGCCGACGGCTTTTCTCAGAGCCCATTCCGCCCCCAGGCCCTCTATTGGGAAGGTGTAGCGCGCTATAAGCAGAGCGGGGATTTCACCGCCGCCCGTGACATTTGGGAACGCTTGGCGCGCGAGGCCCCGGCCAGTACCTGGGCCCGCCGCGCCAGCTTCGCCTTGCGCCCGCACGAAGCCGTCTCCCAAACCGCCACCAATCCCGATAACCAATGACCCTGGCTGCCTTCTTCGTGCTCCTGGTGATTGCCGGAGTCTGCGGCGCCCTGGGCGCCGGATTGGGCGGCTATTCCCACGCCGGCTGCCTGGGATCCATCCTGCTGGGTTTTATCGGCGCCGTGCTCGGCTCGTGGCTGGCCACGACCCTGCGCTTGCCGGCGGTGCTGGTGGTCGCCGTCGGCGGCGTGCCGTTTCCCGTCTTTTGGGCGGTGGTCGGCGCAGCGCTGTTCGTCTTCGCGCTGGGCCTGCTGCGCATCGGCGCCGCGCGCCGTAGTTGATGCGCTGCTGGCCCTCCGGGCGTCGGCAAGCATTGTCAAAATGTCTCCGCCCACCCTACGTTTCAAAGTAGGGCGGGCGGATCTGCTTGCCGGCGAGCCTTCCGTTCTTAGTTCTCTATTGTCCCTCGCTACGGCTGCGGCGTCCCGATGGCGGCGCCGCTGATGACCAGCTCCACCCGCCGGTTCTGCTGCCGCCCGGCGGCAGTTTCATTGCCGGCGATCGGGTTGGCCTCGCCGAAGCCCTGCGCCACAATGCTGTCCGGCGCCACTCCCTGCGCGGTCAGAAACGTCCGTACCGCATCGGCGCGCTCATGGGAAAGCTGCAGGTTATAGCCCGGAGTGCCAGTGTTATCGGTATAGCCGTTGACCGCCACTTGCAGCCCCGGATACGCGGCCAGCACCCCGGCTACCTTGGCCAGTTTGATCTTGGCCCCGGGCGTCATCATGTAGGAGTTGGTGGCAAACAGCACGTTGGGCATGTTCATGATCAGCCCCGCGGCGGTGTTGCGCGTGGCCAGAATGCGGTTCAGTTGATCTTCCAGCCGGGCGCGTTCCGCGGCCTGTTGCTGGGTTAGCGCCGACATCTGCTGGCGCGCCGCCTGCGCTTCCGCCTGGGCCTGGGCCGCCTGCGCCTGGGCCTGGGCGGTTTGTGCCTGTTCCGCCAGCGCCTGTTGCCGCGCCAGCGCCGCCTTTTCCCGGGCCTGGTTGGCTTCGGCCTGGGCCGCGATCGCGCCCGCTTCGGCCGCCGCCCCTCGGGCGCGCGCCCGCCGCGCCGCCGCCTTCGCCGCCAGCATGGCTTCCTGCTCTTGCCGGCGGTGCTCGATTCGCTGCCGCCGCAAGCTCAGAATGCGCGCGTCTTCCGCCGTCTGCGCCGCCGCCCGCGCCATCATGGCGATCGGCTTGCGCCCGGCGTGCCGCTCCAAATACAACTGCGCCTGCTGGTATTTCCGCTGCGCCTGCGCCCACAAGCCGGGCGCGTATGCCGGCGCGCCGCTCCAGCGCGCGATGCGCAGCGCGTTTTGGGCTTCGTAGTAATCTAGCGGCACTTTCCTGGTCATCGCAAGCGCGGTCAATTCGCCCGCCGGAGCATTCCGCGTGTAATTGCTCTTCCGCAGCAGCAAGTAGCGCGCTTGCACCTGGCTGGCCTCGCCGGTAGTCGAAGGCCGCAGATGGTTTTCGAGCACCACGATGTTACTCGGCCGCGTCACCGCGAAATACGGCTCGGCGGTCACGATCAGGCCGAAGGCCTGCAGGTTCGTGGAAGTGTTGAGCTGCGCCTGGTGGTCTTTCAGCCCGACCTCGCCCAGGTTCACCGGACGCCCGGCGGGCGTGATCGCCCACAGTACATAGGTGGTGTACGGGGGGCCGAATTTCGTCGCGGCCGTCATCTTCTTGAACCGCGCCTGAATGTGAGTGGCGCCGTTGCTCATTCGGATTTTGGCGTTCCCCTTGGCAAACGGCTCCAGCGGCGTGCCGCGAAAGTCGATCTTGGTTTTATCGCCGCGAACGCGGTAATTGACCGCTGTGATCGTGCGCGCCACCACTTCGACGTGATATACCGGCACGTTGCCATGGTGGCTGACGGCGACCGGCGCTGACAGCGTGCCCGCCGGCTGCTGGGCGTACGCGGGCGCAACCCCCAGCCCCAGTAAACCCGCCCCGAGCAGTGCAACATATTTCATGCGCACCTCCTCTCGCTTTGAGATGCTGCAAGGCCTGGGCCAAGTCTAGTAATCCCTTTATACATCAGCCATTTACGCCAAAACTGCCGTAGATGGAAGAAGCCGGTCGGGAAGGTATTTTCTGCCGGATGGAAAAGAGAAAACGGCCTGCATTTTTCTGCAGCCCGCCTGCCGAGTCTCGAGGATTCAGAATCGCCGGGTGCCCGAAGTGTTCACAAATGTGCCGCTTGGCGTCTGGTGAGTGTCTTGATTGTTGGCCGCTGGAGCCAGCAGAAAATTTACAAAGCCGGCCTGGCGTATCTCCCAACCGCCCCATGCTTCCTTGATGGCCGCCTCCAGCGCCGCCGAGCAGCCGGGTTCCAGACGTTCGTGCAGCTCGATCAGCAGGGCGCGCGTCCGCCGCAGCCAGCCGCCCGCTTGCAGCACGCGGCGCTCCGCCCCTTCGATATCCATCTTCACCAGGTCCACGGTTTCCCAGCCTAATTCGTCCAGCAACTCGGGAAGCGTGGCGGCTTGCACCTCCGGGCCGGCGCCGTCTTCACCCACCGTGGCGGCCCACGAAGCGGCGTGCGGGTCGCGAATACGAACCCGGCCCGGGCGGTCCCAAATTGCCAACTGGCGGCAGATGACGTTGGGCAGTTCGCCCACGTTATCCAGCAGCGCCTGGTAATTGGCGGGCGCCGGTTCGATCGCCACGATTTTCGCGCCCGGGTAGAGATCGGCAAGGAAGAAGGTGGCCAATCCGGTGCATGCGCCCAGATCGAGAATTCGCCGCGCGTCCGCCAGCGGCGGATGCTGGTAATCCCGGCGCACAAAAACTTCCTCGAAAACGGCAAAATCGCTGCTGCGCGCGCGCAGATGCACCTGGCGTCCATTGGCCAGCGGCACGTTCCCGGTGCGGTGGCTGAGTTTCAGCAGTACGAAACTCCAGCGGGCGCGCCATCCCAAGCCGGCTCTCCGGCACGCCGCGAGAAGATTGGGAACTCGCCACAGACGGCGGGGCGCGCGGCGCAATCGCTGCCAGCGCGTTGCACGCGCATCTCCGGACGGTATGGAAGTTGTTTGCAAATGCCCGCCCCGGCTAGCTTAATCCGGTCGCCGGCAAAATAGAATGCCGGTAAACGAAAGCCGCTCCACGGGATGCGAAAATAACGCCGCCGGCGGAGATATCGAACTGGAATTTTAAAAGCGGAGGATTGGTGGAGCTGGCGGGAGTCGAACCCGCGACCTCTTCAATGCCATTGAAGCGCGCTCCCAACTGCGCCACAGCCCCACTTGGATGGCAACTCACCTATTCTGACGGAAATCGCGCTCGGGCGCAATGCTGCCGGCGTTCGGTTTGCCCGCCGCGATCGCCTCCGCCGCGCACGTCTTGCGCCGCGCGCGGGGCCTGCTTTGCGGCGGCCGACTTCGGTATAATAGGCCGTGCCCTGGAGCCGAGGCCGCTCTCTTACCCCATCTCCTGTCCCGCACGGGAGCCCGGGCCATCGGCGTCTCCTTCGAATCCGTTTCCCATTCCCCCGCGTTTTCTGCCAACCTGCGCGCGCCCGGCCGCGGCCGGAGGAGGCGGCGAATGAGCTGTAAATTTATCTTCATCACCGGCGGGGTGGTCTCCTCGCTGGGCAAGGGACTGGCGGCCGCTTCCATCGGCGCGCTGCTGGAAAGCCGCAAACTCAAAGTTTCGCTGCTCAAGCTGGATCCTTACCTCAACGTGGATCCCGGCACCATGAGTCCCTTCCAGCACGGCGAGGTCTTCGTCACCGACGACGGCGCCGAAACCGATCTCGATCTCGGCCATTACGAACGCTTCACCCACGCCAAGCTGACCCGCGCCAACAATCTCACCGCCGGCCGCGTTTATGAACAGATTCTGGCCAAGGAGCGGCGCGGCGATTACCTCGGCAAGACCGTCCAGGTGATTCCGCACGTCACCGATGAAATCAAAGCCGCCATCCGCAAGGTCACCGA
Source organism: Acidobacteriota bacterium (assembly GCA_021789895.1). Taxonomy (GTDB): domain Bacteria; phylum Acidobacteriota; class Terriglobia; order Terriglobales; family SCQP01; genus JAKASR01. Next base: position 53,441 of record JAJYIU010000005.1, read on the forward strand.
GGACGTGGACATCGCCATTGTCGAGATTGGCGGCACTGTCGGCGACATTGAATCGCTCCCTTTCCTCGAAGCCATCCGCCAGTTGCGCCAGGAAGTCGGCCGCGAAAACGCCATCTTCGTGCACGCCACCCTGGTGCCCTACATCGCCACCGCCGGCGAGCTGAAAACCAAGCCCACCCAGCATTCCGTCCGCGAGCTGCGCGAGATCGGCATCCAGGCCGATATCCTGCTGGCGCGCAGCGACCGCGAATTGAGCCGGGACCTGAAATCCAAAATCGCGCTCTTCTGCAACGTCGCCGAAGACGCGGTCATCACCGCGCGCGACGCCGAGAGCATCTATGAGGTCCCGCTGCTGTTCGCGCGCCAGTCGCTGGATGAGTTGATTTTGCGCTACCTGCACCTCCAGGCCCCGGCGCGCGACCTCGCCGCCTGGGAAAGCCTGATCTGGCGCATGCGCCATCCCCAGGGCGAAGTGGCCATCGGCGTCGTCGGCAAATATATCGAGTACGAAGACTCCTATAAGAGCCTCAAGGAAGCGCTGGTGCACGGCGCCCTGGCGCATTCGCTGCGCCTGCGCCTGGAGTGGATCGAGGCCGAAGACATCCAGCCCGCCTCCGCCGCCGCCCGCCTCGCCGGCGTGGATGGCGTGCTGGTTCCCGGCGGCTTCGGCAAGCGCGGCATTGCCGGCATGCTGCATGCCATCACCCATGCCCGCACCCGCGGCGTTCCTTATTTCGGCATCTGCCTGGGTATGCAGTGCGCCGTCATCGAGTTCGCCCGCAACGCCTGCGGCCTGGCCGACGCCGACAGCTCCGAATTCAATCCCGCCACCCCGCACCGCGTCATCTACAAATTGCGCGAGCTGCGCGGGGTCGAGGAAATGGGCGGCACCATGCGCCTCGGCGCCTGGCCCTGCCGGCTCCAGTCCGGCTCGCTGGCGGCGCTGGCCTACGGCGGCACTGAAATCAGCGAGCGCCACCGCCATCGCTACGAGTACAACCGCGAATACGAACCCCTGCTCACCGGCGCCGGCCTGAAAATCACCGGCTCCAGCCCCGACCAGACCTACGTCGAAGTGGTCGAGCTCGAGGGCCATCCCTGGTTCCTCGGCTGCCAATTCCATCCCGAGTTCAAATCCCGCAGCCTGGAACCTCACCCCTTGTTCCGCGATTTCGTCGGCGCCGCGCATGCCTGGCGCCGCGCCCATCGCCCCGCCGCCGCTGCCAATGCTCTGCCGCCGCACGCCGCCGTGCTGGCCAGAGAACCCTGAAGCCGCATGCCGACCGCCGTTGCGCCCGCCGCCAACTTTGCCGTCGCCGGCCTCGAATTAGGCCGCCCGGCGCCGCTCTTCCTCATCGCCGGCCCCTGCGTCATCGAAAGCCAGGAGCATGCCCTCATGCTCGCCGGCGAACTCAGCCGCCAGGCTCAGGCCGCCGCCATTCCCTTCATCTTCAAAGCCTCCTTCGACAAGGCCAACCGCAGCAGCCCGCGCGGCTTTCGCGGACCCGGCATGCGCGATGGATTGCGCGTGCTCACCCGCGTCAAGGCGGAATTCGCCTTGCCCATCCTCACCGATATACATCTCCCCGAGCAGGCATCGCCGGTGGCCGAAGTCGCCGACATCCTCCAAATCCCCGCTTTCCTCTGCCGCCAGACCGACCTGCTCGCCGCCGCCGCCCGCACCGCCCGCCCAGTGAACCTGAAAAAAGGACAGTTCCTCGCCCCCTGGGACATGCGCGGCGCGGTCGAAAAGCTCCTGGCCGAAGGCAATAACCGCATGCTGCTGACCGAACGCGGCTCCAGCTTCGGCTACAACAATCTCGTGGTGGATTTCCGCTCCTTCGCGCTGCTGCGCGAACTCGGCGCCCCGGTCGTCTTCGACGTGACCCACAGCCTGCAATTGCCCGGCGCCGCCGGCGACCATAGCGGCGGTCAGCCCCAATTCATCGAATTGCTCGCCCGCGCCGCCGTCGCCGCCGGCGTGGATGGATTGTTTATGGAAGTTCATGAACAACCCGAACGCGCCCTCTCCGATGGCGCCAATGCCCTGCCGCTGGCGCGTTTTTCCAGCTTGTTGAAAGACCTCCAGCGCCTCCAAACCGCCCTGCGCTGATTCTTCCACTCGAATAGTAAAACTCCGAATATGCAACGACTTACATGCTTGCATGCAATGCTTTACATTGACTTGACTTGAACTTGGCTTTTGCCTCCGGCATCGAATGACTATAGACGCATCCGCCGCTACACCACGGAGCGTAAAATTGCACTACGGAGCATAAAATTATGGGAGGCTATTTAGGATCAAATTTCATGCTGCGATTTCGATCTGCCATCCTTTGTCTGGGCTGCAGCGGTTTGCTGGCAATGTACGGCTGTACCCCCGCCGGCGCGGCGCCCGGGCCGCCTACTGCTCAAGCCAGCCAGATCGGCCTGAGCGGCCCCACCCTGCCCAACCCCGGTAATCCCGGCATCAATCGCCAACAGCAGATTCAAGCCGGGGTAAAGGCCGCGCAGCAGGTATACCAGCAGATGCCGATCCTGCCCGCCGGCAACCCGGTCTCGCAGTATGTAAGCCAACTTGGCGCGCGGTTGGTCGCGCAAATTCCATCGCAATACTCCTGGCCCTACCAATTCCATGTAGTGGCGCAGAAAGAAATCAACGCCTTTGCGCTGCCCGGCGGCCAGGTCTTCATCAACCTGGGCGCGATTAACGCCGCCTCGAATACCGCCGAACTGGCCGGCGTTATGGCGCACGAGATGTCGCACGTGTATCTGCAGCATTCCGCCAAAATGGCTGTCCAGGCGCAGCGCACCCAGGGTCTCGCCGCCGTCGGCGCCGGCATTCTGGGCGCCATTCTCGGCAACGGCGCCGCCGGCCAAATCGCCACCACGGCGATTGGCGTCGGCGCCAATCTCTACGAGTTGAAGTATTCCCGCGAGGACGAAGCCCAGGCTGACGCCACCGGCGCGATCATCATGTACAAGGCCGGTTACGATCCCCGCGCCATGGCGCAGTTCTTCCAGAAACTGGAAAGCCAGGGTGGCCCGGGCGCGCCCCAGTTCCTCAGCGACCATCCCAATCCCGGCAACCGAGTCGCCTCGGTGGATCGCGAAATCGCCAACTGGCCGCCGGAGAATTATCGCAGCGACAACCGGCAGTTTCTGGCGGCCCGCAGTCAGTCCCAGCATTTGCAAGCCTACACCGCACAGCAGATTGCGGCCAACGCGAAATCCGGCTACTGGGGGCGCTTGAACCAAAAAAACGGCGCCGTCTTCTCGTATCAGCCGATCGGCTCCAACGCCTCCTCCTCCGTTCCGGCCGGCAATGCCGCTCCCGCCGCCGCCACTCCCACGGCTTTGTCCCATGTCTCTTATCGCCAGGTCCGGCCCAGCAGCCGGATGCAGCCATTGCAGAACAGCGTGTTTAGCCTCAATTACCCCGCCAACTGGCAGGCTGCCACCGACCCGAATACCGGCGCGGCTACACTGGCCCCGCCCGCGGGCACGGCGGGCAGCACCGTGGCTTATGGCGTGGTCATCGGCGGCAGCGACGGCAATTCCACTTCGCTGTCGCAATCCACGCAGGCGCTGGTCCAGTCGCTGGAACAATCCAACGCCGGCATGAGTGCCCTCTCCAATCCCTCGCCGGTTTCCGTCTCCGGCATGGCGGGTGAATCGGTCATGCTGCGCAGCCAATCGCCGGTGATGAAGAATGGACGCCCGGTAGCCGAGCGCGACTGGCTGGTCACGGTGCCTCGCCCCGCGGGCGGGTTGCTTTATCTGATCTTCATCGCGCCGGAATCGAATTTTGGCAAGCTGCGGCCGACGTATCAGGCCATGCTGCGCAGCCTGCAAGTGCGCTAGGCCGGGCCGCTATCCGGTCTGCTGGCTGATGCTCAGCAATAGGCCGATCGCCGCCAGCGTAAACCAGAGCGATGAGCCGCCGTAGCTGATGAATGGCAGCGGGATGCCTTTATTCGGCAACAGCGAGGTGGCCACGCTCATGTTGATCAGCGCCTGCGCCAGCACCAGCGTGGTGATCCCCACTGCGAGCTGGCGCCCGAAAATCTCGGGAGCGCGCCGCGCCAGTCGCAGCCCGCGGCTCAGCACGATGACAAACGCCAGCAGCACCAGCGTCGCGCCCGCCAGCCCCCATTCCTCGCCAATGATGGAAAAAATGAAGTCCGTATGCGGATCCGGCAGAAAAAAAAGCTTTTGCCTGCCGTTCATGTATCCCAGCCCGGTGAACCCGCCGGTGCCAATGGCGATCAGCGATTGCACGATCTGGAAGCCGTAACTGCGGGCATGGGCCCAGGGATGGAGAAAGGCGAGGATGCGGTCGCGCCGGTAGGCGATGTGGAACACCTGCCAGTACAGGACCGGCAGGCTCGCGGTCAAGGCGGCGGCAAAAAAGCGCAGCCGCAGGCCGGCGGCGTACAGCATCGCGGCGGCTGTCAGCGTCAGCGCCAACGGCGTGCCCAGGTCGCGCTCGAACAGCACCAGCAGCACGATCGGCCCCGCCACCGCCGCCGCCTGGCGCAGCCCGTAATAGCCATCGCGCCAGCCGTGCAGCTTGTCCAGCCCCGGATGCCGGTCCAGCCAGAAGGCGAGAAACAGGATCAGCACCAGCTTGGCCAATTCGGAAGGCTCGAACGACAACCCGCGCCAGTAAATCCACCGGTGCGTATGCGCCCGCTCCGGCAGGGCCAGCGCCAGCGCCAGCAGCAGCAGGGTGATGCAGACGGCTGGATAAACCACCAGCGGCGAGCGCAGCCGGCGGTAATCCAGCCGCAGCGCGCCCAGCAGCGTTAGCAGTCCGCCGGCGGCATAGAGCAACTGCCGCAGCAAGTAATGATAGGGGGTCTGATAGTGTTCCAGCGAAAGCATCGCCGAGGCGGAAAACACCATCGCCAGCCCGACGATAACCAGGAACAGCGTGGCGCCCAGCAGGTAACGGTCGTATTGCAGCCGTTTGGCCATGGTGCCGGCGGCGCGTTAGCGCGCGCCCGATTCCGCCTCGGCCGCCAGCAGGCGCGCCACCTGGGTCTTGAATTCCCGGCCGCGGTGCTCGTAATTTTCGAACTGGTCGAAGCTGGCGCAGGCGGGCGCCAGCAGCACGGTCTCGCCCGGTCGCGCTTCGGCGGCGGCGATCTCCAGCGCCTGTGCCAGCGTCCCGGCCATGCGCGGTGTCAGGCCGGCGGGCTCGAGGTGCGCCGCGATTTTTTCCGCCGCCGCCCCGATCAGCAGCACCCCCCGGGCGCGTTCCCGCAGCGGCGCCGCCAGCGGCGCATAATCGCTGTTCTTGTCTTTGCCGCCGAGAATCACCCACAGCCCGCCCTCGAACGCTTCCAGCGCCTTTAGCGTGGCGTCCACATTCGTGGCTTTCGAATCGTTGTAATAATCCACTCCCCGGATGCGGGCCACGAATTCCAGCCGGTGCTCGACCGCCTTGAAGCTGGCCACTCCCTGCGCCAGCGCCGCCCGCCGCGCCGCCCCGCCTTGCTCCGGCGGCAGCAGCGCGCTGGCTGCGGCCAGCGCCGCCAGCGCGTTTTCCAGATTGTGCTTTCCTTTCAGCCGCAGCTCGCCGGCCTGCATTAATTCCACCTCCGGCGCTCCCGCCCGCGGCCGCCAGACGATGGTGTCGCCGCGCAGGCTGACCCCGGCCTCGACCTCGGCGCCGGAGGCGTCGAACCACAGCACGCGGCTGTTGATCTCGCCCGCGTAGGCGCGGCAGTAGGCGTCGCGGGCGTTGAGCACCGCCCAATCCTCGCCCATCTGCCGCAGGAAGATGCGCCGCTTCGCGGCCACATAATTTTCCATCGTGCCGTGGCGGTCCAGATGATCCGGAGTGAGATTGAGCACCACCGCGACCTGGGGATGAAATCCCCGGTCGGTGGTTTCCAATTGAAAACTCGACAGCTCGGCCACCGCGATCGTGTCGGGCCTGGAGCGCTCGACCATGTCAATCAACGGCGCGCCGATGTTGCCCCCCACCAGCACTTCCTCGCCCAGGGTCGCCAGCAGGTGGCCGGTCAGGCTGGTGGTGGTGGTCTTGCCGTTCGAGCCGGTAATCGCGATCAGCCGCCCTTCGAGATAGCGCGCCGCCAGTTCGATCTCGCCCCAGACCGGAATCTGCTGCGCCCGCGCATCGGCCAGCAGCGGCAGGTCGGAAGGCACTCCGGGCGAAACGATGATGAAATCCGAATCCAGGAACGTGCGCTTGCGGTGGCCGCCGGTTTCGATCGCCGCCCCGGCGGCCAGCAGGCGCTCGATTTCCGGCCTCAATTGCTGCGCCGGGCGCAGGTCGCTGACGATTACCCGCGCCCCCTGGCGCCGCAGAAACAGCGCCGCCGCCAGCCCGCTGCGCGCCATCCCCACCACCAGCGCTTGTTTGCCTGCCAGCTCCTCACGCATCGCCTGCTTGGCCATTGCAAGCGCTCCTTAACGCAGCTTGAGCGTGGTCAGCGAAAACATCGCGAAGACCAGCGCCAGAATCCAGAACCGGGTGATGATCTTCGATTCGCTCCAGCCCAGTTGCTCGAAATGGTGATGCAGCGGCGCCATTTTGAAGATTCGCCGGCGGCGCAGCTTGTAGCTGCCCACTTGCAGAATCACCGACAGCGCCTCAACCACGAAAATGCCGCCGATGAACGGCAGCAGCAGTTCCTGCTTGATGATCACCGCCATCGTCGCCAGCGCCCCGCCCAGCGAGAGCGAGCCGACGTCGCCCATGAATATTTCCGCCGGATGCGCGTTGTACCAGAGAAAGCCGATGCAAGCGCCCACCATCGAGCCGCCGAAGACGGTCAGCTCGCCCACCAGCGGCATGCGCTGCAGTTGCAGGTAGGAGGCGATGATGGCGTGCCCGGAAATGTAGGTCAGCACCGTCAGCGCGCCGGCGGCAACGATGGTGCAGCCGATCGCCAGCCCGTCGAGCCCGTCGGTTAGGTTCACCGCGTTGCTCGAACCAACCAGCACCAGCACCACGAACCCCAGAAACGGCAGAAACGCCGCCACCATCAGTTGCCGGTAGTGCAGCAGCGCGGGAATGCTCAGCTCGGGCCGGAACTGCTTCAGGAAGGGCACCACCAGCCGGGTGGAATACAGGCCCCAGGCATGCAGCGCCAGCAGCGCCACCGCGATCAGCAGCGCCGCCACGATCTGCAGCATCATCTTCTGCCCCGAGCGCAGCCCCAGATTCTGCCGCCGCCGCAGCTTGAGGGTGTCGTCCAGCAGCCCGATGCCGCCAAACGCCACCAGCGCGAAAACTGCCAGCCAGACGAACGGGTTCGACAGATCGGCCCACAACAGCGTGGGAATCACGATCGCGATGATGATCAGCACCCCGCCCATGGTCGGCGTGCCGGCCTTCATCTGGTGCGTGCTCGGCCCTTCTTCCCGGATGTATTGCCCGATCTGGAATTCCCGCAGCCGCTGGATCAGCCAAGGCCCCACCAGCAGCGAGATTGCCAGCGCCGTCAGGCCCGCAAACGCCGTCCGAAACGTCAGATACCGGAAAAGCCGAAGGGTATGGTTATACGGGTAAAGCTTGAGATACAGGAGCCAATACAGCATGCGCGCGCGCCGTAACCGTCAGCGAAACCTCCGGAAAACCATGCTGCCGCATTTGGCCTGCGATTACAAGCGCGCCGGGCGTGGCGCCGGAGGTTCAGGCGCGGCCGGCGCCGGCCGCGGCGCTGCCCGTCGGCATTGCCGCCAGGTCGGGCTCGAAACAGCGCCGGCAGCGCGCTTCGTACATGCCCTCCGCCCCTACCATGATCAGATCATTGCTGGCCACCAGGCGCTGGGTATGCTTGGCGGGGTTGCCGCATTGCATGCAGATCGCCAGCGTTTTGACGATCTCGTCCGCCACCGCCAGCAGCTCGGGCATAGGATGGAACGGCCGCCCCAGATAATCGGTATCCAGCCCGGCGATCAGCACCCGCTTGCCCATGTCCGCCAGCCGGGTCGCCGTATCCACCAGCCCCGCGCCTAAAAACTGCCCTTCATCCACCCCGATCACTTCCGTCCGCCGGTCCACTCGCGCTTCCAGCTCGGACGCGTCGGCCACCGCCTCGGAGCGGATGCGCAGGTCGCTGTGCGAGACGATCTGGTCCTGCGCGTAGCGCCGGTCGATCGCCGGCTTGAAAATCTGCACCCGCTGGCGCGCGATTTCCGCGCGCCGCAGCCGCCGGATCAGCTCCTCGCTCTTGCCGCTGAACATCGGCCCGCAAATCACCTCGATCCAGCCGATCGTCCCCTTGGTCACATTCATATGCCGTTCCCCTGTGCCCGCGCCGCACCGCCGCCGTAAAACTGCTGCAGCGCCTGGCGCAGCGGCTCGAAGCCGGAAAACACCTGCGTGGCGCAGCCCAGCACCCAGCCGCTGGTCCGCTCCACCGGCTGTCCCAGCACCATCCACACCGGCAGCCCCCGCCGGTGCGCCAGCGTCAGCTCCGCCTGCGTGCCCGCTCCCCGCGCCGCGTACTCGTCCCAGTACGCGATCAGGTAATCGCTGCGCTGCTCGATCCAGTCGAGATCATAAGCGATGATTTTGCGCATCACCGCCTGAAAACGCTCCAGGTCGCTGGTCTTCCAGCCGCGAAACTGCCGCCGCTCCTCCTCGGTCAGGTTCTTGCGCTCGTCTTGGGCCGGATCGTACACCTCGTGTCCCAGCGATAGCAGAAACGGTGTCAGCGCGCCGCGCCAGGCGCGCCCGTGATCGGGCGCGTACTCGATCGCCCCCGATAAATAAGCGCGTGGCATCTCAGTCCCGGCCCCCGCGCCGGCCCGGCCGCGGCCAGACGGCGGTGATGCGGCTGCTCAACCCCCCGCGCGGGCGAAACTCGCCCTCTACCCGCGCCCAGACCGGACGGCAGCTCCGCACCAGGTCCTCCAGCACCCGGTTGACCGCGTTCTCGTAAAAAATGCCCAGGTTGCGGTAGGCCAGCAGGTATTCTTTCAGCGATTTCAGCTCCACGCATTCCCGGCCGGGCATGTAGGTGATCGTCAGCGTGGCGAAATCCGGCAGCCCGGTCTTGGGGCAGACGGAAGTGTACTCCGGAACCTCTATGCGGATTTCATAGCCGTGATACTGGTTGGGCCAGGTTTCCAGCGCCGGCAGCGGAGCTTTCAGCCCGGCCCGGGCGTGCTCCTCGCTGTAGCCGTGCGCGCTGGCCTTGGACATGCTCCCCAGCATAGCAGCAGCCATCGCTCCGGCCAAACCGCTAGGCTGCCCGCGTCGGCTGTGGCGCCGCCTCGCGCGCGCGTGTCTTCGGCTGCAGTTGAATGCCGCGCGCCTTCAGCATCTCCGAATGCACTTCGGCGCCCACCAATATCGCCAGCGCGGCGAAATAAAACCACAGCATCAGCGCGATCACCGCCCCCAGCGAGCCGTAAAACACCGAGTAGTTGCTCAAATGATTGATGTAGAACGCCAGCCCTGCCGAGATCAGTCCCCAGATGATCAGCGCCGTCACCGCCGCCGGCAGCAGGCTCACCTGCGTGCGCCCGACGTTGGGCGCGAAGCGGTAAAGCAGCAGCACCGCCAGTACCAGGCAGACGCCGATCAGTCCCCACTGCAGCAGCGGCCAGAGCAGCCGCAGCAGCAGCCCCGGGTGAGTTCCCGTGAACAGGAGCAGCAGTTTTTTGCCCAGCAGCAGCGCCGCCAGGGCAATGGCCATAAAGATGCCCGCGCTGCTGGCCAGCCCCAGCGAGAGCAGCAGCCGCTTCCAGTAAGGACGCGTCTCTTTGATCTCGTAGGCGACGTCCAGCGCCCAGGTCAGCCCTGAAAACCCCTGCGAGGCGGTATACATCAATAAAAGCGTGCTCACGCTCAAGAGCGTGGAATGCTGTGTCTGCACCAGGTGCCAGAGCTGATCGGCGACCAGTTGCGCCGCATTCCAGGGCAGCGCGCGGCCGAGATATTGGATCGCATTCTGCGCCAGCCAGCGCGCGTGGAAAGCGCCCAGCAGCGCGGCCAGGAGCAGCATGAGTGGAAAAAGCGAAAACAGGAAGTAATAGCTGAGCGCCGCCGCCCAATCCAGCAGATCGTCGGCCATGGATTCCTGCAGCACTTTTTTTGCCAGCTGCAGTCTGCCCATCTTCAAGCAGATGGGGTAAAAAGAGCGTCAGGTGGTCTCGGTCCGGCCATCTTGGCTGCGCCTCGCCGGCGCGCCGGAAATTTCCATTACGGGCGCGCCCGCCGGGCAGGATGCTGTGTCCTGCCGGCCAGCAGCTCGAGCGCGTGCGGCAGCAGCGGCCCGATCGCCTGCAGGCATTCTTTCACCGCCCGCGGGCTCCCTGGCAGATTGACGATCAGGCAGCGCCCGCGCACCCCGGCCGTCCCCCGGCTCAGCCATGCCAGCGGCGTTTTGCGCGCCGTGGCCGCGCGCATGTGCTCCGCCAGCCCCGGCGCCAGCCGGTCGCAGACCGCAAGCGTGGCTTCCGGAGTAATGTCGCGCGCTGCCAGGCCTGTTCCGCCCGTGGTCACCAGCAGCTCGACTGCGCCCGCGAGCCGCGACAATGCCCGGCGAATCCTGGCCGCTTCGTCCGGCGCCGCTTCGCTGGCCGCGACCTTCGCCCCCGCCGCCCGCAGCCAGGCTGCCGCGGCCGGGCCGGAAAGGTCGGCTCGCGTCCCTGCCGCTACGCCATCGCTGACCGTCAACACCGCCGCCCGCGTGCCCGGCGGCAGCCGCGGCGTTCGCGCCCGGCGCCGGCTCGCGCTTGCTCGTGCGCTCATTTCCCCCGCCCTGGCCCGCGGCGGCGCCAGTGGCCGCTCTTGCCGCCGCTTTTTTCCACTAAGCGCAGCCGCTCGATCTGCATCCCCGGCGCGGTCGCCTTCAGCATGTCGTACACCGTCAGCGCGGCGGCGCTGGCTGCCACCAGCGCCTCCATTTCCACTCCCGTCACCGCCGTCGCCGCCGCCGTCGCGATAATCTCCAGCCCCTCCCGACGCCGTCGGAACTCGATCGCCACATGCTCCAGCGGCAGCGCATGGCAGAGCGGCACCAGCTCCGGCGTGCGCTTCGCCGCCTGTATGCCGGCTATCCTCGCAACCTCCAACGGATCCCCCTTGGGATTACGCGGCATCTCCTTCCATACCCGCGCCGGAAATTTCAGCCGCGCCTCCGCCCTCGCCACCCGCCGCGTCGGCGCCTTCCCGCCCACGTCCACCATCCGTACTTCCCCGCCGCGCCAATAATGCGTTAGCTGTTTCACGGCTGTTATTGTAGCTTGCGGCGCCCTGCCGCCGTCAGCCGCCGGCGTCATTCCGTCCGTCGCCGCGATTCATCCCGGCTCAACTCTGGCTTTCAGCCTCTGGATGCTTTCAGCCTGCGCCTCTGGCCTTCGGCTTTCCGCCGGCGCGGATTTCTTCTACACTTATCGCCATGCCGCGACCTGTCTTCCGCCTCTCCGGCGCCCGCCCATGGCTCGTGATTGCCCTCTGCGCGCCCTGGCTGTGGTCCATTTCTGCCGCCGCGCAGGCATCCTCCGCCGCGCCCCCATGGAAACCCTGGCATCCCGATTTCCGCCATTGGTTCCGGCGCGAGGCGGTGTACATTCCCATGCGCGACGGCGTCAGGCTGTACACCGAAATCTATATCCCCATCAACCGCCCCGGCCCGTTTCCCATCCTGCTCAATCGCACCCCTTACGGCGTCACCGACAACCGGCAGGGCTTCTGCCGCTCGCTCCGCCTCTACCGCGCCCTGGCGCGCGATGGCTACATCTTCGCCTTTCAGGATATCCGCGGGCGCTTTCGTTCCGGCGGCCATTTCATCATGAACCGCCCGCCCCGCGCCGCCGGCGAGCGAACCGACGAAAGCACCGACGCCTACGACACCATCCAATGGCTCGTCCGCCACGTCCCCGGCAATAACGAGCGCGCCGGCATCTTTGGCATCTCCTATGGCGGCTGGCTCAGCGCCATGGCCCTGCTCGATCCGCCGCCCGCGCTCAAGGCTGTTTCCGAGCAAGCTTCGCCCGGCGACATGTTTTTGGGCGACGACTTTCACCATAACGGCGCCTTCCGCCTCAGCTACGGGTTCGAATACGCGGCGATGATGGAAACCAATAAGACCAATTTCCATTTCCGGTTCAACCGCTACGACACCTTCGAATGGTATTGGCGCCTCGGCCCGCTCGCGAACGTCAACCGCTTATTCCTGCACGGCTCGCTGCCTTCCTGGAACCATTTCGTCGAGCACCCCAACTACGACGCCTTTTGGAAAACCCAGGCCATCTGGCGCTACCTGCAGCGCTTGCCGCGCGTTCCGGTGCCGACCCTCAACGTCGCCGGTTGGTGGGACCAGGAAGATTTCTATGGCCCGCAAAAAATCTATTCCACCCTTGAGCGGCTCCCCGGCCATAACCGCAATTTCCTCGTCGTCGGACCGTGGAACCATGGCGGCTGGGCCGCCGGCCCCGGCGATCATCTCGGCCCCGTTCGCTTCCATAGCAGCACCGGCGCGTATTTCCGCGAGCGCATTGAAGCCCCCTGGTTTGCCTATTGGCTGAAAGGACGCGGCCGGCTGCCCTTCCCTAAGGCCGCCGCCTTTGAAACCGGCCTCAATCGCTGGCGCCGTTATTCCGCCTGGCCGCCGCGGCGTTCCCGCGTCCGCCGCCTCTATCTGCGCGCCGGCATGCGGCTCAGCTTTTCCCCGCCCGCCGCCGCCTCCGCCTTCGATCGCTACTTGAGCAATCCGCAAACCCCGGTCCCCTATTACCCGCGCCCGATTCGCCCTACTTATCCCGGGCCGAAGTGGCCGGTCTGGCTGGTGCGCGACCAGCGCTTTGCCAATCTCCGCCCCGATGTGCTGAGCTGGGAAACTCCCGCGCTCTCCCATCCGCTCGCCATCGCCGGCGATATTCGCGCCCATCTCTTCGCCTCCACCAGCGGCAGCGATAGCGATTGGGTGGTCAAGCTGATTGACGTCTATCCCCAGCGCCTCCCCGCCCATCCCGCCATGGGCGGATACGAGCTGATGATCGCCGATGAAATCTTCCGCGGCCGCTTTCTCCACAGCTTCCGCCATCCCCAGCCGCTCGTTCCCGGACGCATCAATCGGTTCGTTATCGATCTCCATGGCAACGATCATGTCTTCCTGCCCGGCCATCGCATCATGGTCCAGGTGCAGAGCACGCTGTTCCCGCTCTACGACCGCAATCCGCAAAAGTTCGTGCCCAATATCTTTCTCGCCCGTCCGCAGGATTTCATCACCGCCCGGCAAAAGATCTGGCGTAGCCGCCGCCACGCCTCTTATATCGAACTGCCGGTCGCGGCGCAGTGATGGCGCTCTCCTGTTGGTCTATGGCTCTCTTCACCCGGTAAAAACACGACGGGGCGGGCAATCGCTTGCCCGCCCCGCGTGCACGGCTGCTTGCGCCCCAAGCCTGCGCTTAGTGGCTGGCTTGCGCCGAAGTGCTCGATGCGGCCGAAGCCGACGCCGGACCGGTAACCAGCACCATATTCGTGCCCGAGTTCAATACCAGGTTGCCGTGCGGCGCCACCAGCAGCGACGACTGCGAGTTGCCCTCGGCCCGGACCGGCAGCACGTGAAACGCCGCCCCATTCGAGGCCCGTAGCATCCCGCCGGTCATCGCGGAGGTTTGCGCCCCCAACCCGGCGCCAACGTTGCCCGCAATTTGCGTGCCGGAATTCACCGCGCCGCCCAGCGCCCCGCCGGCGCCGCCTACCAGCCCGCCGCCGGCGCTCATCGCGCCGCCGCCGCCCACGCCCATCGGCTGCGCCATCGGCGGAGGCGTGAACCCGGCCTGCATCTCCGAGCTGCCCGCCAATACCTGCATAATGCTGGCGTGAATCGGAATCCGCCGGCCCTGGCGCGTAACCGCTTCGCTGAACAGCACTCCCAGCGACGAGCGTGCATGGCTGTTCGCCGCCGCCTGGACTTGCGTGATCCGCCCGTACAGTCGCGTTCCCTTCGGCAGCACCACCCGCCCCTGGCTCTTCACCGAGCTGGTCGTCACCGCCTGCACCTGCTGGCCGACGCGCGCATGCCGCGTGTCCAGGCGCGATTTCAACTTGGCTTGAATCTTCGTCTGGCTGGAAAGGCTCCAGCCGGCCGCCGCGGGCGCTGCTCCATTATTGGAAGCCGGCGATGCCGATCCGGTATTGCCGTGCTGCGACGGCCGCGGGGGATGGTTCGGGGGCGTGGATTGCGCCAGGCCCAGGAATGGCAGCCCTAATATTAAACTGGCCAACACGAGTTTGTTTTTCATGCTTCTGAGTCCTCCGTAAAAGCCCAGCCGGCATTTCAATATGCAAATAGTTTGCCATCCTAAGCCAAAAGTTAAACCCTTCAAAATCAAGGAGTTGCCAAGATTTGCCGCCCGCAGTGCATAGTTATGTCCTGGCATGTCTGACGCTTCACAGTCATAGCACTATGCAATTTCATCCTCGCTTAAGCTTGGCCCCCATCCTTCCCGCCACGCCGCTTCGCATCCTTTCCCGCGCAAGGTAAAATCTGTCTATGCCTGCTTTAAAACCGTTCCGGGCAGCCGGCTTGGCTGCGCTTGCGTTCCTCTTCACCTTTGCTGCCGGGGCCGCGCGCCCCGCCGCTACCCGGCCCCTGCCCGCGCGTCCCCCGCTCGGCAATCCCCATGCCCGGGTCAAGGTCTATATCTTTGAGGACCTCGAATGCCCGGATTGCGCCTTGTGGCATAAATATCTGCGATCCACCATCCTGCCCCGCTACGGCAGCCGGGTGGCATTTTATCTGCGCGACTATCCCCTGCCACAACATAACTGGTCCTACAACGCTGCCGTGCTGGAACGCTTCTTCGCCGCGCATAACTCCCGCCTGTACTTTGCCTGGATTGATTATTGTTACGATCATCAGGCCGAAATCACCCCCGAAAACCTGATGAACCGCGCTGCTGCCCTCGCCGCCCCTTACGGCTTGACTCTGGACCGGTTGCAGCAAGCGTTTTCCAATGAACGCTACTTTCAGGCGGTGCAAAAAGACCAGTCTTTAGGCAACCGGATCGGGATTGATCACACCCCAACCATCTTTCTCGATCGGCCGGGTGGTGCGCAGGTCACTACCTTCGCCCAGTTCCAGCAAGCGCTCGCCCGCCAACTGCATGCGCGCTAGCCTCCTCCCGGCTTGGGAGTGAGTGCTGATTTGAAACCGGGGCATTTTCCACGGTGTCGGTGTGGGCCGGTGCGGTTCCGGAATTGTAAAAGATGGGTGACTCGCGCGCCGTCTGTTCCTTCTAACTCAGCATTGGGCTAGGCAACCAGGCACCCGCGCCCGGCGCGACGGCCGGCCAGCTCAGGCGGAACACAGAAAGAACCTCAGGCTATGCGGGAAAATTCCAAATTGCGCAGCGCCGTCCTCGATACCCTATGGAATAACCCAGTCATCGGGATGGCTATCTACGATGGCGAAACCGGCGTCTTGAAAGACGCCAACGCCGCCTTTCTCGACCTGCTCGACAGCCGCTTTCGCACCAAAAAAACCCTCGGCCTGCCCATCGAACAGTGCCTGCCGGAAATGGATTTGAGCGGGTTGAAGGATATCTTTCATCGCACCCTGAGCTCCAATCTCCCCTTCCACTCCGACCTGATCCGCTTGAATCGCCCGCAGATGGGCCCAATCCAGATCGCGATGACGGTGCTCGCTCTCAACCTCGACGCCGGCAGCCCTCGCTACCTCTTGATGGTCGCCTCCGAACGCAAGCCCGGCCCCGCTTTGCCCCAGTTCTGGAACATCCTCGATAACCAAACACGCCATCTCCTGGCCCGCCACTTCCACCTCAGCGCCCGCGAGCTCGATATCATCGCCGAGTGCCTGCAGGGTAAAAAAAATCGCCAGATCGCCGACGATCTCCACATCGGCATCTCCACCGTCAAACGCCACCTGGAAAGCGCCTACCGCAAAATGGGCATTACCAGCTCACGTTCGCTGCCGCTCTCCATCCTGGCCGTGCTGCAGCAGATGGCCCCTGCCCCCGCCGAACTCACCGTCATGCCCAACAGCAACTCGCAAGTGGCCTGATCCCCCGCTGGCCGCCCCCGGCGTTTCCCGCTTAGCGGCCTGCCTCCAGCTCATACGGCATCGCCGTCCCCATCGCCGCGCGCCGCAGCGCCGCCGGCAGCGCCGTGAGCAGATCCGTCGCCAGCAGCGCCCGCTGCCCCCATTGCCGCATTGCCAGATCGCCCGCCAGCCCGTGCAGATAGACCGCCGCCGCCGCCGTTTGGAAGCTGTCGCCCGACGCCTGCTGCGCCCATAATCCCGCCATCAACCCGGTCAATATATCGCCCGTCCCCGCGGTCGCCATGCCGGGATTGCCGCTGGTGTTGATCGCCATGCGCCCGTCCGGCGCAACCGTCAGGCTGCGATGTCCCTTCAACACCACCACCGCGCCCGTCGCCTGCGCCAGGCGCCGCGCGCATCCGGCGCGGTCGGACAGGATCGCCTTCGTTTCCACTCCCAGTAGCCGGCTCATTTCACCCGGATGCGGCGTCAGTATCACGGCCGTACGCCCCAACCGCCTCTCGGCTGCCGACGCCAGCCCGGCCAGCGCCTCCAAATCGCCGGCAAAGGCATTCAGCCCATCCGCATCCAGCACCCAGGGAACCGGAGCCCCGGCCAGCACTCGTTTCAAGGCCGCTACCGTCACTGCTTCCTGGCCCAGCCCGGGGCCGGCTGCGAGTATGTTTTTCCCCGCCCACAGCCCGCCTTCTTCAAACTCCGCCGCCGCCGCCAGCGCCAGCGCTCCGCCTGCGGTTTCCGGTAAAGGATGCGTCATCAGCTCCGGCCGGTAGCCGGCGACGATTGGCAATATCCCCGCCGGCACCGCGGCGGTCGCTAATCCCGCGCCCATGCGCAAGGCCGCGGTGGCAGCCATCGCCGCCGCGCCCGATTTGCCTCGCGATCCGGCCAGCACCAGCACGTGACCGAAACTCCCCTTGTGCGACGCCGCCGGACGCGGCTTCAGCAGCGGGCGCGCCAGGTCCGCGTCACCTACCCAGACGTTGTACTCGGAACTTTCCAGCTCCGCCGCCGGGGTGCCGATGGATTCGATCCGCACCCTCCCCGCCCGGCGCGCATACGGGCCCAGCAGTTGCCCCAGCTTCGGCGCCGTGAAGGTAATCGTCCAATCGGCCTTCACGATCGGAATTTCCTTGTCCTCCGGCGGCGCTTCGCGGGTATATGCGCCATCGGCAGGCAGGCCGGAGGGCATGTCAATTGCGACTAGCGGCACGTCCGCGCGGCGTTGGTTCAACCATGCAATCATTTCCGCGCCAATGCCCTGCGGCGGACGGTCCAGCCCGGTGCCGTAAATGGCATCCACCAACAGCTTGCTGCCTTCCAAAAGAGCTTGCGCCTCGCCGGCGCGCTCGGCCACCACCGCCGCCGGCTCCGGCGCCTCGATCTGCAGCCGGTTCCATGCCTGCAGCGCCTCGCCCTGATAGGCTTCGGGTTTCGCCAGCAGGATCACGCGCGCGGCGCAGCCCTGATTCCGCAGCAGCCGCGCCGTTACCAACCCATCCCCGCCGTTGTTGCCCTTGCCGCACACCACGGACACCGGACCGCGGCTGCGTTCCGGCCAGGCGCGGCGCAGAAATCGCGCCACCGCCGCCCCGGCATTTTCCATCAACTCCGGTCCCGAAATGCCGTGTTCGCTCGCGGTGCGGTGATCCACCTGCCGCATCTGCGCCGCCGACAGCACCTTCATCGCTCTGTGCCTTTCATCCAGGTTGAATTCGAATTTAGTTTACTCTTGGAGCTTATTACATCCCGTTTCATTCTGTTGGAGCCTGGCAAGCGCCATGGGCGAATTCTGCAACATTGAACGAGGGGCCACGCTCGCCAGCTCCGGCCGTGATTTTGCCGCTTCCCGGGGTTGTGTATCCTGAATCCTTGCGCAGTTTAATTCTCCCCGGCCATCGGCCTCGCCAACCCCGCCATGCTGCCGCCGGCCGCTGCCCTCCCGCATCGCCGCGTCCTTATCTAATGCTCCTTTATAATTGAGAATTAAGCTATGCCCGGCTTATCTCTTTTCTGGGACCGTGTCGCCCTTAGCTTTTATACTCTTGGACTTTTAGCCACGATCGGCGTCCTTTTTTGGCATCAGGAGCGGTTTTTCTCTTTGGTGCGGCGCCTGATCGGATTGGGATTTTTGTTCCAACTGGTCAGCGTGGTCGAAACCGGATACCTCGCCCACCATTTCCCCGCGACCCAATATAGCGAGACTGCCAACCTGCTTTCATTATTGATCGCAGGCATATTTTTGCTGGCCTGGCGGCTCTATTCGCCCCGCGGCCTGCCGCTGGTGATTGAGCCGCTGCTGTTTTTGCTGACCTTCAGCTCGATCTATGGTCCGGTTGGCAGCGCGCGTATCGGAATCCAGCCGGCCGCCCAGGGCCTCCACAATCCCTGGATTTACTGGCACATCATCCTGAGTCTTTTAGGAATCGCGGGCCTGGCGCTGGCGGTGGCCGGCTCGCTGCTCTATCTCTGGACCGAGCGCCAGTTGAAGCGCAAGCCGCTGCGCGCCAGCTTGGCGCGTGCCCTTCCGCCGCTGGAAACCCTCGACCGCATGACCTATCTCTCATTGTTGTTCGGTTTTCCCCTGCTGACCCTGGGGCTGGTCATCGGCTTCTATCGCGCCGGTTTGCAGTGGGGCGTTGCCGGCCTGCACGATCCTAAAATTCTGATTTCGGTCCTCACCTGGGCGCTGTTTTTAATCTTACTTTTCGTGCGCTGGTCGTCTGGCTGGCGGGGCCGGCGTTCGGCGTTATTCATCCTGGTTTGCTTCCTGGTCGCAGTGGCCGGCTGGCTTTCCAACAGCTTCAGCCATCTGCACGATTTTGTCCGATGACGCTACAGGTTTACGGACTCAGCCACCACACTGCCCCGCTCGAGGTGCGTGAGCGCCTGGCGCTGGCGCCCGAAGCCGTGCCGGCGGCGGTGGAGCGGCTGCGCCGTCAGGAGCACGTCGTCGAAGCCCTGGTGCTTTCCACCTGCAACCGTTTCGAAATCTGGCTGGAAACGAATGACGGCCAGCCCGACCTCTTCGCCTGCCTGCAATCGGCCAGCGGCCATAGCCTTCCCGTCGCCACCGCCGCCAATTGTTATAACCACGCCGGGCGCGACGCCGTGCGCCATATCTTCCGCGTCTGCGCCAGCCTCGATTCCATGCTGGTCGGCGAGCCGCAAATTTTAGGCCAGGTGAAGCAGGCTTACCGCTCCTCGCGCCAGGCCGGCGGCCTCGGCCCCAGCCTGGAATTGGCCTTGAGCCGCGCCTTTTCTTCGGCCAAGCGCATACGCTCCGACACCGCCCTGGTGGGCGCCTCGGCGTCGCTCAGCCATGCCGCGGTTAAGATCGCGCGCGGCATTTTCGGATCGCTTGCCTCGCGCACCGTGCTGCTGCTCGGCGCCGGCAAGATCGGCGCCGCCGCCGCCCGCGATCTGCATCTGCAAGGCGCCGGCCGCCTGCTGCTGGCCAATCGCACCGCCGAACGCGCTGCGCTGCTCGCGGCTGAGATCCAGGCGGAAGCGCTGCCTTGGGATCGCTGGCGCCAGGCCGGGCCTCAAGCCGACATCCTGCTCAATAGCATTCCCGGCCCCGATTTGGGGCTGGCTCGCGGCGAGGTGGAACACTGGCTGCGCGAACGCCGCCAGCGCCCCATCCTGCTGCTCGATTTGGCCGTGCCGCGCGCCCTCGATCCCGCCATTCATCAGCTCGAACAAGCCTTCCTCTATAACCTCGACGATTTGCAGGACGCCCTGGCCGAAAATAAGGCCGAGCGCAGCCGCGCCGCCGCCGCCGCTGAAAAGCTGATCGAACATGAAGTGGATAAATTCCTCCAGCGGCTCGAGCGGCGCGACGCCGCGCCCCTGCTGCGCGCGCTTCAGGCCGAGGCGGAACGCTTGCGCCAGCTCGAACTGGACCGCCTGCGGCATAAATTCGGCCAGCTTACCCCCGCCCAGATCGCGCTGCTCGACGAGCTGACCCGCGGGCTCATGCGGAAATGGCTGCACCGCCCCCTGGTCGAACTGAAAATGGCCGCCGCCGAAGCCGATGGCGAGTTGCTCTCGGAGCTGGCGCAGCGGCTTTTCGGCTTGTCGCCCGATGCCGCCGATGCTGCAGAACCGCCCGAACCATTGGGCGCCGATGCCGCCGCTCCGCTCCCCGCTCGATCCCCCGCCGGCCCATCCCCGGCCGGCAAATCCTCCTCCATCCCTGCGGCTCCGGCCCCCGATGGCGTCCGCTCCTCCTTTTCCATGCCGCCCGCGCCCGGCGCCGCGGTGGTGAAATCCTGACGTGGCGCCCGCCGCTTCCAGCTCTTCCCTGCCGCCGCTGCGCATTGGCACGCGCGGCTCGGCCTTGGCGCTCTGGCAAGCCAACTACGTCCGCGCCGAGTTGGAGCGCCGCGGCTGGCCCGCGCGCCTGGAAATCATCGCCACCAGCGGCGACCGCTATTCCGCCCGCCTCAGCTCGATGGGCGGCAAAGGCTTGTTCACCCGTGAAATCGAGCAAGCCCTGCTCGCTGCCCGCGTTGATCTGGCTGTGCATAGCCTAAAAGACGTCCCCGCCGAGTTGCCGCCGGGCTTGGCGCTTGGCGCAATTCCCGAGCGCGCCGACCCGCGCGACGTGCTCCTCGCCGCCGGCGGCAAAACCCTGGCCCAACTCCCTCCCGGCGCCCGCGTCGGCACCAGCAGCCTCCGCCGCCGGGCGCAGTTGCTCGCCCTCCGCCCCGAGCTCGAAATCGTTCCTCTCAGCGGCAATATTGATACCCGCCTGCGCAAATGGCGCGCTGGCGAAGCCGCGGCCATCGTGCTCG
This sequence comes from Acidobacteriota bacterium, assembly GCA_021789895.1. Classification (GTDB taxonomy): domain Bacteria; phylum Acidobacteriota; class Terriglobia; order Terriglobales; family SCQP01; genus JAKASR01. The sequence goes on from JAJYIU010000005.1 coordinate 74,259, forward strand.
CTGCCGCCGGCCTGCTCCGCCTGGATTCGCAGCAGGGCATCAGCGAATGGTTCGATCCGGGCGTCTTTCTTCCTGCCGCCGGACAAGGCGCGCTCGCCATCGAATGCCGCGCCGATGATGCGGCCCTGCTTGAACGCCTGCGCGCCTTGCATCATGCCCCCTCCGCCGCGGCAGCCGGCGCCGAGCGCCGTGTCCTCCAGGCGCTCGGCGCCGGCTGCCAATCTGCCCTCGCCGTTCATGCCGATTCCATGGCTGAAGGGCTGCGCCTGCGCGCCCGCCTGTTTTCTCCCGATGGACGCGAATGCCTCAAGGCGGAAGCCCGCGGCCCCGCGCCCTTGGCCCTGGGCGCGGAAGTGGCGCGGCAGCTCCAGCTTCAGGGCGCCGCGCGCCTGCTGCAGTTAGGCGCCCGCCCCGCCCCTAGCTTGCCGTGAGCATTGCCTTGAGCGCCCCTGCCACCCCGCTCGCCGGACGCCGCATCGTGGTCACCCGCCCGCGCCGCCAGGCCGGCGCTCTGCTCGATGCGCTGGCGCAGCTCGGCGCCGAGGCCGTCCCGCTGCCGCTGATTGAAACCGTTCCCCCCGAGGATCCCCGCCCGCTCGATGCCGCCCTGCGGCGGCTTGATCAATATCAGGGCATTATATTTACTAGTGCCAACGGCGTCGAGGCGTTTTTCGAGCGCGCCGCCGCCCTCGGCTTCTCCCCGTCGCCCCCCGCCGGCTGGCTCTGCGCCATTGGCCCGGAAACCGCCCGCCAACTCGAGCGCCGTGGCTGGCCTCCCGCCATCCTGCCGCAGCGTTATGTCGCCGAGGGCATTCTGGATGCGCTCGCCGGGCGCAGCCTGCAGAACGCCCGCATCCTCATCCCGCGCGCCGCCGAGGCGCGTGACGTTTTGCCGCGCGAGCTCGCCCGCGCCGGCGCCCTTCCCGAAATCGTCGCCGCTTACCGCACTCGCATCCCCGCCGGGGCCGCCGCGCTCGCCCCCGAGCTTTTCCCAGTCCCGCCCGCCTCCCCCCCCGCCGACGCCGCGCTCTTTACCAGCAGCTCCACTGTCCGCCACCTGGCCGCCCTGCTCGGTTCGGATTATTCCCGCCGCCTCGATCGCGTCGCTCTCGGCGCCATCGGCCCCATCACCGCCGCGACTTTGCGGGAACTGAACCTGCGCGTTGCCTTCGCCGCCGAAGAATATACCGCCGCCGGCCTGGTGCGCGCCCTTGTCCGCTATTTTCAAAATCACTTGCGCCTGCATCGCTGATCCCGAATCGCAGGCGTCGCGCCCCGCCCAGCCCTGAAATTTCGCCCTCGCAGAATTCGGGGCAATTCCGCTTTCGCGTTGTATTCTGGAGTGGAGGACGCTCCAGGCACCATTTGCAATTCGCTCCGCTGCCGGTTTGCTGGCGGCAACGTGTCTGCATCCCATAGTGCTTGGATCAGGAAAGGAGCATCACCCATCATGGCTTACGAACTGCCGCCGCTTCCCTATGCCTACAATGCGCTCGAGCCCTACATTGACGAGGCGACGATGCATTACCATCACGACAACCATCACGCCGCCTACGTCAAAAACGTCAATGCCGCGCTCGAAGGCAGCAGCCTGGCGCAGTTGCCGGTCGAGGAAGTCTTGCGCCGGCTCAATGAAGTTCCCGAGGCGCAGCGCACCGCGGTCCGCAACAATGGCGGCGGACACTGCAACCACAGCATGTTTTGGAAGATCATGAAACCCGGCGGCGGCGGCAAACCCTCCGGCGCCCTGGCCGCCGCGCTCGATAAAAAATTCGGCGGCTTCGACCCGTTCAAAGCGCAGTTCAACGACGCCGGCATGAAACGCTTCGGCTCCGGCTGGGTCTGGCTGGTGTTCAATAATAAAAATCTCGAAATCGTCTCCACCGCCAATCAGGACAGCCCCTACCTCGATGGCAAGTACCCCGTCATGGGCAACGACGTCTGGGAGCACGCTTACTACCTCAAATACCAGTCCAAGCGTGCGGATTACCTCAATGCCTGGTGGAACGTGGTCAACTGGGACGAAATCAACCGCCGCTACGAAGCCGGCCTGAAATAGCCTGTTTATTTCGCCCGGCGGCGCGGGCATATTCCCTCGCCGCCGGCGCAGCCCCCGGCCGCCGCCTCAGCCGTAGTATTTGAATTTTTTCCAGAATGCCGGCCAGCCCGCCCGCGGCGCCTGGCAGACAAATATATCGGGATGGTCCCCCGCTTCTTCGTTGCGTAAGTGATAGCGGTTATGCGTGTGCGCCGTCAGCCGGCAGCCGGCGAATTGCCGCTCCGCGTACCCGCGCGATAGCCCGATCACGATCAGCTCCCGCGGCGGCGGATTTCCATACCCGTCCCGGCGAAATGAATTGATGCCGCTGATGGCGCGGGGCAGCCCGTAGCGCGGGCCGTACAGATCAATCGCGCCCGCCTCGCCGTAGTTGGCCGCCAGCACTCCCACCCCCGCCCGTTCGGCCGCGGGCAGCGAGTCGCGCACTTGCGCCGCCGTTTTGACCAGTTCGCGCCAGCCAATCTCTTCCCGCAAATCGTGGTCGGCGGCATTGGCGGCTTGGAACCAGCGTGTGCCCGGCGGAGCCAGCGGCAGCGTCAGCGCCGAAATCAGTCCCAGGTCGAACGTCAGCGCGATCGCCAGCGCCCAGCCCAGCCGGCGCATTCCCGGCTTCGCCGCGCCCGCCGCCCGCCGTTCCCACCACGCCGCGCCGGCGGCGTACAGCATCGGATAAGCCGCCACCAGGTAATATCCCCGCCCCTGGGCAACGATAAACAGCAGCAGCGGAACCAGGTACATCCATCCCAGCGCGCGGTATTGCCGCCCCAGCGCCCCGGCCAGGCTCGCCCACAGCCCGGCCATCGCTAGCGGAAATGCGAAGAGCGTTATTTTCAACTGGTCCGGCAGAAAGCCGCGGGTGCGCCCTTCGGCGATGTCGCGCGCGTGGATGTGCCGTATGAAATCGAGGTAAATAAAATGATGCCGGTACTGCCACGCCAGGTTCGGCGCCATCAGCGCCAGCGCCGTCGCCGCCCCTGCCCAGAGCCAGGCTGATTTGAGCAATCGCCGCTCGCGCGTGGCCAGCAATCCCGCCCCCAGTCCCGCGGCCCAAAATGGCATGGCATACTTGGAGAGCATGCCGGCGCCGATCGCCGCGCCGATCGCCACCCACCAGCGCGGATCGCCGGTCTTCAGCATCCGGATCGCCAGATACGCCACCAGCACCCAGCAGAGATAGTCGAACGACACGTACATCATCAGCGAGCCGCCCACCAGGCAAAGCGGCAATGCGGCCAGCACGGCAATCATTTGCGCCCGGCGTCCGCCGCCCAGCTCGCGCGCCATCCAGCCGGTCAGCACCAGCGCCGCCGCCTGCGCCAGGCTGGCGAAGAATCGAAACCCGGCCAGCGAGGCGCCGAACAGCCATAGCGATATCCGGCCAAAAAACGGCGTCGCCGGCGGATACGCCACGTATCCCCAGGCCAGATGCCGGGCATCGTGCAGGGTCTGCAGCTCGTCGCGGTGGAAGCCGTAGCGATTGCCTATCAGCCCATGGAAGATCACCGTGGCCAAGGCGATCGCCAGCAGCGCGGCGAAATCGCTCGCCGCCCGCTGCCGGTCTGGCGCATCGCCTGGAGCGCTTTGCAGTCCGGTGGCCGGCATGATGCTTGATGATCTCCGTGCGGTCGGCGGAATGCTACGGTTGGCCGCTGAATTTCGCCTGCCAGTTGAGCAGCAGTCCGATGGATTGCGCCGCGGTGGGATCGACGCTGGTGACGAAGACGAACCGGCTGCCATCGGCATTGACGTCGAAAATGGGATCGGAAAAGCTGGGCAAGCTCACCTGGAAGAGCGGCTGCAGCGATTTGACCTGCACCGCCCCGCCGCTGAATCCCAGCTCCGCCTCCATCAGCCGATTCCCCATGGAGAGGAAATATAATCGCCCCTGCTTGTCCCACTTGCAGGCCCAGCCGCCGTTTTGCGAGATCTGAAACTTCCCGCCCGGTCCTGGAAACGGAACCACGTAGTCCTCCGGCCGCCCCGATTCATACGAAAAATAGGCCAGCCAGCGGCCATCGGGAGAAAACAGGCCGTCGTATTGGCTCGCCTTGACGGGCGCGGGGCGAAACGGCCTTTCCTTGCCGAACAGCGGAATAACCACGTTTTTATAAATCAGGTTCTTGATGGGCAGCTCATTGACGGAAAGATACCGGCGATCCGGAGACACATCCAGTACGGGGGATTCGTACAGGCCGCCGCCGAGCGTAACCAGCCTTTGCCCGGCTCCCGAGCCGTTGGCCGGCTTGCGGCAGATAGCGGCAATCGTAGTCGTATGACAGGAATAGACGATATATTTTCCACCCGGGGACCACACCGAAAAGCCTTTGTAGCCGGGCCCGTAAGTCAACCGCGTTCCGACCCCGCCTCCCGCCGGAAACGACCATAAATCACTGGAATGGCTTTGCTGATTCTGGATATTCGCTAGAATTTTTTTGCCATCGGGAGAAATCCTGACGGAGATAAACCTCGCCACCGGCCCCAGACTGCCCTGCGGATTCCCGTTGCGGTCGTACCACTCCATGTGCCCTTCGACCGTCCCGCCTTGAAAGGCGATAACCCCGGCGCTCGATGCCGAATAGGCATGCGCTTCGGTAAGCGCTACCGCCGTTCCGGATAAACTTTCTCGGGCGGGATTGAATGGCTGCGCAAAAACCCGCCCATTGCGAATGAATAAAAGATCACCCGCTGCGAATTCAGGCAATCGGGCGTCTTTGAGAATGAACTTCTGATCGCTTGCATCGAGCGGCCCCATCCAAATGGATGTGCCGCCGTGGCCGTTATAGACCGTATAGAGGATGCGCCGGCCGTCCAGCAGAAAACTGGGTTCCACTTGGCCGGACTGTCCGCTTTTGATCGGGACCGGCGTTCTGGCATTGCTTCCGGTGCTGGCAATCGCTTCCAATCCGCCGTTGCAACCCGGCGTAAAAAGAATCGTCCCGCTCGGACTCCAGGCGCCGCTGAGATTGCTGCATGAAGCATCCGCCAGAATCTGTACGTTCCCGCTTTCGAGATTCACCGTCTTCAGTTTCTGATCGGCAAAAAAGCCCAGCGAATGCTCATTGGGAGACCAGAAGGGCGCGGCAGCGTCTTGCGTTCCGGCGATGGCGCGGGCTTGGTCCGAACCCAGCGAACGGACGTACAGCCTGGTGACGCCGTTTTCATCCGTGGCCGAGAACGCCAATTCCTTCCCATCCGGACTGATGACCACCGGCCCCGCGCCGAACCCGGCGTCTCGAAATGTAGTCTTCGGCGGCGGAGGAATGTAGGCCAGCACCGGGCTCGCCTGCGGCGCGGCCGCGGCGAATTTCCAGATGGCCAGCACCATCAGCAGGCCGGCCGCTAGCAGCCCCGCGACCGCCCACGGCAGCATGCGCCGCAATGGCGAGGCCGGCGTTGCCGCCGTTGCGGCTGCTGCCGCCCCGGCCGTCAGCAGCAGCATGGCGTCGCCGATGTCGCGCAATCTGCGCCGTGGGTCTTTTTCTAAACAGTGCTGCGCCAGCCTCCGCGCCGCCGCCGGAATCTTTTCGAAATCGGGCGTCTCTTTCAGCACCGCCGCCAGCGTGTCCGACACTGTCGGGCCGCCAAACGGGCGCTCGCCCGCTAGCATTTCGTATAGCCCCACCCCGTACGCCCATATGTCCGCCCTCCGGTCCACATGCTGTCCGCGCGCCTGCTCCGGCGCCATGTACGCCGCCGTGCCCAGCACCGTCCCTGCCAGCGTTGTCGCCGGCGCCGAAATCGTCGGCGCGTCCAGCCCCGTTCCGCTCGCGCTCGATTCCGTGCTCATCGCCTTCGCCAGCCCGAAATCGAGAATCTTCACCGCCCCTTCCGGCGTGATCTTCACGTTCGCCGGTTTCAGATCGCGATGGATCACGCCCTTGTCGTGCGCGTACGCCAGCGCCTCCGCGATCTGCCGCGCGATCGGCAGCGCCTCTTCCAGCCCCATCGCGCCGCCGCTCCGTATCCTTTCCGCCAGTGTCTCCCCCTCCACCAGTTCCATCACCAGCGCCCGCTCTTCCACCCCGTAGATCGCCGCAATGCCGGGATGGTTCAGCGACGCCAGCACCTGCGCCTCGCGTGCAAAGCGCCCGAGCCGCATCGCGTCCCCGGCCACCGCCTCCGGCAGCAGCTTGATCGCAACTTCGCGGTTTAGCTTGGTGTCCGTCGCCCGCCACACCTCGCCCATCCCGCCCTCGCCCAGTTTGGAAAGCAGCCGGTAATGGCCGATGGTTTTTGACCTGCCGGGCGCGGCGCCGCCGGGGCCGGATTCGGGCTGCGGGGGGATCACCATGTTCCCGGTATTATGACCGAATTGCCCGCCCGCCGGATTGGCCGAAGTTCCGGAATCGGCATTTTGAGATTTTTATCCGGCTGGCGTTCACCGGCTGTTGTTGGCCTTGGACCCGTGTTCAGTTTGTCAATTATAAAGATTCCGGAGAGATTGTAATGAATCGGAGAAATGGATTCTTGGGCCGGCGTTTCCCGCCCGCTCCGCGCTTACGGCTCGTGCCAGCGCATGGAGACGATTTCCTGGCTGCCGGCGTCTTGCAGCAGCAGTGGCTCATCCTGCGGCGTCAGGCCGAGCCAGAGCGGATAGTAGCCCGTCATGTGGAAATTTTTGATGTTCGCCACCTCTGTAATCTGGCCATTCAGGTTGACGCGCTTGATCATTCCCGGCGCTAAAAAATAGATCGCCTGGCTGTCGCTGGTCCAATGAGGGTAACCAGTATTGGTTTTGGCCAAAATGCGCCACTTCCGAGTCGCGAGCGTGTAAAGCGCCAGATAGGACGAATCTTTTGCCAGGGCGGCGATATATTTCCCATCCGGCGACCAGCGCGGGCTGAACAGCTTTTCCGAACCTGGTAAAACCGTCGTCCGGCCGGTGGCGAGCGAGTAGATGCGGATTCCCTTCCCCGCCAGCCCGCTGCTGCCTGAACCGCCGCCAAACACCACCGCTTTGCCATCGGGCGACCAGGTGGGGTCCATTTCCGCGTCAGGATAATTCGGGATGAGCGGCTGGGGAACGCCGCCGTTGGCGGAGACGATAAAAAGCCGCGGCATGCCCGGCTCGACTGAATAAAAAACGATCTGCGTGCCGTCCGGCGACCACGCCGGCAGCATGGCGTAGATTGGCGGCGAGCTGAGCTGGAGCGCGTCGCTGCCGTCGCTGCGGCTGCGCCAGACCGTGCCTTCGGGATATTTCACGTACGCTACCCATTGCCCGTCTTTCGACCAGGCAATATCCTGCGCCGAGATGCCGTTCAAATAGGGCGTGAATGCGCGCGCCGCGCCGTCGTAGCTTTCCAGTTCGCCGCGTCGAATGACGGCGACAGCATAGAGTCGGCGGCCGCGCTTGCCGGGCACCGGATGCCCGTAGGCGATCGTGCCGGAAGTCAACTGCACCGGCTGCCGGCTGGCTTTATGCAGCCAACTCCGGTTTTCGCGCACCGCCCAAAGCTGCGGAATCCGATTGCTCAGAGCTTGAAAAATAAAATATTTGCCGTCCGCCGTCCATTGGCCGCAGCAGTTGCCGGATTTCCAATCCGGAAACATCGTCTGCGCATGGCCGCTGCTGGCGGACACCTGCCAGATGCGCTCATTTTGATCTCGAGGGTTGAGGATCGAGTAGCTCAGCCGGTCCATGTGGGGAGACCATGCGGGATCGAAAATCGTGCCTTGCGCGGTCACCAGCTTGCGCGAGCCGGTGCCGTCGGCGTTCGCGACATAGAGGCTGTCGCCTCGGCAATACGCCAGCTTTTGACCGTCCGGCGACCAGGCGCCAGAATGTCCGTAAGTATCCGCAAGTCGCCGAAGCGCGCCGCCGAGTACGGGCAAGCTCCACAGGCTGCCCTCGGCCGAGGTGGTGAAGGGGGCCATGAAGAGCAAAAGCTCCGAGCCATCGGGTGAGACGCTATCCACTGCTACCCGATAGTTTGTCTCCTGGAGGTTTTGGGCCATTCCGATGCGGGCCGCCGCGCCGCCATGAATCGAAACCTGCCAGGCGGAAGTGGCGGAAGTGGATGGCGCATAACTGTCAAAGTAGAGCCGCGAACCGTCGGTACCGGCTAAATTTTTGGGCACGGCGCTGTTGGTCAGTTGGGTGAAATCGGAAACCGAAGGCGGCGGCAGCGACGGCGCCAGCCAGTAGATCAGCGCCAGGATGGCGATCACTGCCAGTCCCACCCCGCCGTAAATACGCTTTCTGTAGCGGCTCGCCAGCGACAGAATCAACTCGCGGTCGCTGGAGCTCTCCTCCCGCCGTGGCACGCTGGTTGTACTGGTTACTGCCGCCGGCGCGATGCCTGTGCCCACTGCGGAAACCGCCTCGTCCGCCCCGCTGTGGGCGGGCATTTCCGCCGTCCGGCCGGATTGCAGATCGCGCCGCAGCCGTTTCAGATCGGCGCGCATCTCGGCCGCGCTCTGGTAACGCAGATCGCAGTCTTTCTCAATCGCCTTTTGGATGATCTCTTCCAGCTTCGGCGGCAGGTTGGGATTGAGCCGCAGGGCCGAGGCCGGCGCGCGGTTTAAAATGGCGTCGAAGGTGGCCGCGGCCGAACTGGCGCCAAAGGCCATGTGGCCGGTCGCCATCTCGTAGAGCACCAGCCCAAAGCTGAACAGATCGGTGCGCGCGTCCAGCGGTTTGCCATGCGCCTGCTCCGGGCTCATGTAGGCGATGGTGCCCACCACTACGCCTGGGCTGGTCAACTCCGCCGGCTGCAGACTAGCGGTGGGCGCCGAGCTGGCGGCCGCCGCCTCGGCCGATTCCACTTTCACTTTGGCCAAGCCAAAATCCAGAATCTTCGCCTGCCCGCGCGCGGTCACAAAAATATTGGCCGGCTTGATATCGCGGTGCACGATCCCCTTGCCGTGCGCCGCATCCAGCGCATCGGTAATCTGGATAGCCAGCTCCAGCAGCCGCTCGGTCTCGAGCGGCGCATGCTGAATTTCGTGTTTTAACGTCTGGCCCTCGAGCAGCTCCATCACGATAAAATGCCGCCCCTCGTGCTCGCCGATGTCGAAGATGGTGCAGATATTCGGATGGTTCAGCGACGATGCGGTCTGCGCCTCGCGTTCGAATCGCTCCAGCGCCTGTGCGTCCCGGGCCAGCTCGTCGGGCAAAAACTTCAGCGCCACCTGCCGCTTCAGCCGCAAATCTTCGGCTTTATACACCACCCCCATGCCGCCCCCGCCGAGGCGCTCGATGACCCGGTAATGCGAAACGATTTCCGGATTCATGGGGGAATTGGAGGCGAGTCGAAATCGCCGGCTGCCAAACCGGCGAATTCGGAATCGGAATTGGAAGATTATAGCAAATGTGTATTAGACCGGCCGGATCAATTTCCTATGCTGCTTTCGGCGGAAATTGAGCGGCGTCTTTAGCGTCCGTGCACGGCTGCGGGCTTTCTTGCCGGCCTTGTTGGTTTTCTTCCCGTCAGTGCCGTTTTGCTAAAAAATTTATCTCGGATAAATTTTTTGACGGCCGAAGTGAAACCTCGGGTTAGCAGAAACGTCGCAACAGGCCGCACCCGCCCAGGAAAACTCGGCTGGGTATATATTGGCCCTGTGGAACCGAGTTCAAAACGGGGATTCCTGTTAAAGCTTGCAAATCCGCAAGCCCGAGGACAAAAATCATGCCAAAACCAACTGCGCAGGGAAAGGGCGCAGAGCCCAATGCCATGCATACTCCGCCCATCGTGTCGCCGGAGGCTTGGGAGGCGGCGCTGCAGCAAATGCTGGCGAGAGAAAAGGCATTCACCCGCGCGCGCGACGCGCTGGCGGCCGAGCGCCGGCGCATGCCCTGGATGGCGGTCGAAAAGTCCTATGCCTTCGAAGGGCCGCAGGGCAAGTCCAGCCTGCTGGATTTGTTTGAAGGCCGTCGGCAGTTAATCCTTTATCGCGCTTTTTTCGAGCCGGGAGTGTTTGGCTGGCCCGAGCATGCCTGCCGCGGTTGCTCCATGCTCGCCGACCAGGTCAGCCATTTGGCGCATCTGAACGCCCGCGACACCACCCTCGCCTATGCCTCCCGCGCGCCGCAGGCGGATATCGCGCGCCTCAAGTCGCGCATGGGCTGGACCATGCCTTGGTACACCATTCTCGACCGCTTTGATGCGGATTTCGGCGTCGATCAATGGCATGGCCATAATGTTTTCTATCGCGACGGCGAGCGGGTGTTCCGCACTTATTTCATCAACAACCGCGGCGATGAGGCCTTAGGAACCATCTGGAGCTTTCTCGATATCACGCCGCTCGGCCGCCAGGAGAAGTGGGAGGATTCGCCTGCAGGTTATCCTCAGACTCCGCCCTACCAATGGTGGAACTGGCATGACAATTATGGCGCTGAGACCGCGCCCGACCCGCGATGGCTCGATATTCTTTCCGATCCTTACGGGGCCGCCATTCGCCGGCGCGAGTCGGAAGAGAAAGGCCGCGGCTGCTGCGGCCCGGGCGAGCCGCGATCAGCGAAATAAGACGGCGAAGTTGAACATGGCGTATCGCCTCACTTTTCAGTGCGTCAGATGGTTTCCAGATTGCAGTTGAGGCCGAGCAGTTCGTCCAGCGCCGGCAACTCGCGTCCGCCGGATTGCAGATCGCGGCAGACCAGGTTTATATCCCGGGCGTCATGATCCATCGCTTGCTATTTCGCCGCCGAATTGCGCCGCCGTCCGGCCGGCTGGAAGCGCTGCAGAAAGCCGGTGTCGAAGCGGCCGGCGAGAAAATCGTCGTCCGCCAGAATGCGCCGGTGCAGCGGAATCGAGGTCTCGATCCCGGTGACGACGAACATCTCCAGCGCGCGGTTCATGCGGCGCAACGCCTCATCGCGGTCGCGCCCGTAAGCCATCAGCTTGGCCACCAGAGAATCGTAGTAGGGCGGCATCACCGCTTCACTATACAGCGCCGTGTCCACCCGGATGCCGATCCCGCCGGGCACGTTGAATGCGTCAACTTTGCCGGCCGAGGGGGCGAAGGTTTCGGGGTTTTCGGCGTTGATGCGGCACTCGATCGCATGGCCCTGGTTGACGCTGGCGTCGTCGCGCAGCACGATCCCGCCCCGGTCGGCTTCGAGCGCGTTTTCCAGCCGCTCGCCCGCGGCAATCCGGATCTGCGCCTTCACCATGTCCACGCCGCTGACCCACTCGGTCACGCCGTGCTCGACCTGCAGCCGCGTATTCATCTCGATGAAATAAAGCTGCCCGTCTTCATCCATTAGGAATTCGGCGGTGCCGGCGTTGGCGTAGCCGATTTCCCGCATCGCGCGCACCAGCTCGTTGCCCATGCGCCGGCGCTCGATCTCCGTCAGCGCCGGCGACGGCGTTTCCTCGATCAGCTTCTGGTGGCGGCGCTGGATCGTGCATTCCCGCTCGCCCAAATGCACCACCCGCCCGTATTCGTCTCCCAGAATTTGAAACTCGATGTGCCGCGGATGCTCGATGTATTTTTCCAGGTACAAGTCGCCGTTGCCGAATGCGGCCGCGGCTTCGGCGTGCGCGGCGGAATACAGCCCGGGCAATTCCTCGGCGCAGCGCACGATGCGCATGCCGCGCCCGCCCCCGCCGGCCGTCGCCTTCAGCATCACCGGATAGCCCACGCGCGCGGCGACCGTCGCCGCGTCGGCTTCGTCCTTGAGCACGCCTTCCGAGCCGGGCAGCACCGGCAGATTGACCTGCATCGCCGCTTCCCGCGCACGCTGCTTTTCCCCCATCATCCGGATCACTTCCGCCGATGGCCCGATGAATTTCAACCCGCTGGTGGTGCAGACCTCGGCAAAATTGGCGTTTTCGGAAAGAAACCCGTAGCCGGGGTGGATCGCTTCCGCGTTGGTGATCTCGGCGGCGCTGATCACCGCCGGAATGTTCAGGTAGCTTTCGGCCGAGCGCGCCGGCCCCACGCAAACGGCTGCGTCGGCAAAGCGCACCGGCAGGCTGTTGCGGTCCGCCTCCGAGTACACCACCACCGTATCAATTCCCAGCTCCTTGCAGGCGCAGATGATGCGTAGGGCGATCTCGCCGCGGTTGGCTATCAGGATTTTTCGGAACATTGCGCTTAACTGGAACGCAGCGTGAACAGCGGCTGGCCGTATTCCACCGGCTGCCCGCTGGTGACCAGCCGGCTGACGATGGTGCCGGCGGCTTCGGCTTCGATCTCGTTCATCAGCTTCATGGCTTCGACGATGCAAAGCACCTGCCCGGCCTGTACCCGGTCGCCCGGTTGCACGAAATCGGGGGCGCCGGGCGAGGGTGCGGAATAGAATGTGCCGACGATGGGTGAGTGGACTGTTATCAACCCTTCCGCCTCGGCCGCTCCCGCCGCCGCGGAAGCCGCGGCTGTGGGCGCGGCGCTGTGAGACGCCGCCGGCGCGGCTGTCCCGGCAGTGCTGGCGGCTGCCGTTCCCGCCGCCATGGCGGCGCCGGCCGTGCCGCGGCGTATATGCACCCGGCTGCCCGCCTCCTCCAGCTCGAGTTCGTCCACCTGCTTCTCGATCAGGGTGTCAATCAGTTGGCGTATGAACGCTAAATCCATGCCGGCTCGCTTTCCCGAGATCTCCGCCCGGATTCCCGCATCCAAATTCTGGCCTGTTTTTTGTGGCTTGCGCAATCTCGCGTCCTTTTTATAATTCCAGCAATTGCTTGGGGCTCGGAGTCAGTACTTCCGCCCCGCGCGCCGTCACCCGCACGACGTCCTCGATCCGCACCCCGCCCCAACCAGGGATATACACCCCCGGTTCGATGGTAATCACCTCGCCCGCCTTCAGGCAAACGTCCTCGCCGGCGCGGCCGGCGTTCGCTCCCCGCCCAGCCCGGCCGCGCGGCGGCGTGGGCGCGGCGGCAATTCGCGGCAGCTCGTGAATTTCCAGCCCCAGTCCATGCCCGGTGGAATGCGAAAAATACTGCGCCAGCCGCACCCGGCGCAGCACCCGCCGGCAGGCGGCGTCCACGGCCGCGGCTTCCACTCCCTCGCGCACCGCCGCAATCCCCGCCATCTGCGCCTCGAGCACGGCCGCATAGATGCTTCGCAGCCGCGCCGGCGCCGGCCCCAGGCAAACGGTGCGCGTCATATCGCTGCAGTAGCCGCCCAGCCGCACCCCATAATCCAGCAGCAGCGGCTCGCCGCGGCCTGCCCGGCGTCGTCCCGGATGCGCGTGCGGCAGCGCGCTATTCGGACCGCTGGCCACGATCGTAGCGAAGGCCGTCCCTTCGCCTCCCGCTTGCCGCATCCCATATTCCAGTTTTCCCGCAATCTCGGTTTCGCTCATTCCCGGCCGCAGTTGCCGCAGCAGGCGCTGGAACACTTCCGAGGCCAGGCGCACCGCGCGCCGGATCGCCGCAACTTCGGCCGGCTCCTTCTGCATGCGCTGCGCCTCGATCCAGTCCTCCGCTGGCCGCGCCCGCCGCACGTCGCCCAGCAACAGCTTCGCTTCCCGCAGGCTCAGATGCCCGGCTTCGACCGCCACCTGCCGCGCCGGGCGTATCGCCTCGGCCACCGCTGCATACACGCTGCCGCGCTTTATGATCGCCCGTGCGCCATGCACTTCCCGCCGCGCCTGCTCGCGGTACCGCCCGTCGCTCCAGAACCAGGCTTTCTCCGGCCACACCGCCAGCACCCCGGCCGATCCGCTGAATCCGGTCAGGTACTGTATGTTGGGCAAATGCGTCACCAGCAGCAGCGGCTGGCCGGAATCGGCCAGGCGGCGGCGCAGATTACGCATACGGGCTGAATAGTCCATATTGCCAAAGGATTGATGTTAACAAGTTTTATGTTGCCGTTTGTACTTTTTGCCGCTTGCATGCCTGCCCATCCCGCTCCATTCACTGCTCGCCGAAGCGAGTTCCTACTTTGGCGGCAAGGGAAATAGTCAACCCGCTGCCATGTTTCGGCATGCAAATGTTCAGGAGGGCCTGGCATGCTGATTTCCAGCCTGCGGCACTGGGCGTGTCCCCGCGATGGCGCGTTCCCTTTGCGGCCGCGCGTCGAAACATGGCAGCGCGATGAAGCCTGGGAGGGGCGGCTGGAGTGTCCCGCCTGCGGCTGCGCTTATTCCTTTCGCCAGGGCCTGCCGAACTTCCTGCCCCGGGATGAGCCCGGCTGGCTGGAACCCGATCAGCAGCTCGAGTTGGTCGAGCGCAATCGCGCGTTGATGATGCCGCGCACCGGCCGCCAGCTCCATGACGAGCGCGTGGAGGAAGCCGCCGTCTTGCGCTGTTTGGCCGGCTTGCGCCGCGGGCGTATTCTCGACGCCGGCTGTGGCGTGGGCCGCATGAGCCTCCGTCTGCTGCGCCGCGGGCACGAGGTCGTGGCGCTCGATTTTGCCGCCGGACGCCTGCTCCATCTCCGCGCCCTCGCCGATGGCCGCCCGCAGTTGAACTGCGCGGTGGCCGAATTGACCCATGCCCCCCTGCGCGCCTGTCACTTCGACGCCGTCGTCTGCCTCCAGGTGCTGGAACATCTGCCCACGCCCGAGTTGCGCCAGGCTTTGCTCGACCGGCTGCGGCTGGCGCTGCTTCCCGGCGGGCGCCTCGTGCTGACGGTTTACAACTACAACCGCGCCCGGCGCCGCGCGGGCGCGCCCGATGCCCGCCACGATTCCGGCATTTTCTATCACTGCTATACCGAAACCGAACTGCGCCAGGATCTGCACGGCTTCCGCAGTCTGCGGCTGCGCGGGCTGGTTTGCCGCCTTCCAGCCGCTTATCGCCTGCTCGGCCACGCCGGCGTCCTGGGCCGCCGGCTGGATCGCGCCTTGACCCTCCCCGGCTGGCTCGCCCGCGGCTGGGCCCATCTCTGGCTGGTCCAGGCCGTCAAATAGCGCGATCGAAATTTCTCATCAGGCCGCGGCGCCGGGAGTGGTCGGCGTCACTTCGGCGGTGCAGTGCGCGCAGCGCCGCGCCTGTACGGGGATGTCGCTCAGGCACTCGGGACATTTGCGGATGGTGGGGTCGGGCGGCGGTACTTGTTTGTAGCGGCTGACCAGCCTGTTGATCGGCAGCACCACCAGGAAGAAAACGGAAATGCCGATCAGCAGCAGGCTCAGCAGCGCATTGATGAAATCGCCATAAAGAAATTTCGCGCCGTGGATGGTGAATGCCCAGTAGGCAAAGCTGGGCTTGCCCACGATCGCCGCCACGATCGGCGTGATCAGGTCTTTCACCAGCGCGGTCACCACCGCCCCGAAAGCGGCGCCCATCACCACGCCTACCGCCAGGTCCACGACGTTGCCGCGCAGCAGAAAGTTTTTCAGGTCTTGTGAGACGCTCATGGCCTATAAATTACCACCACCCACGGAATAGTCACTCCGTCCGGTTACATCCCTTCGTAATTGGGCCCGCCGCCGCCTTCCGGCGGCGTCCAGGTGATGATGCCGTACGGATCCATGAAATCGCAGGTCTTACAATGCACGCAGTTGGAAGCATGCAATTGCAGCCGGCGCTCATCGCCCTCGCCCGTCAGCTCGTAAACCGCGGCGGGACAAAAGTATTGGCACGGGTTGCCGAATTCGTGCGCGCAGCGCTTCCAGCAAATCTCGGGATCGCTGACGTGCAGGTGCGGCGGCTGGTCTTCTTCGTGGCGCGTGCCGGAATGATAGACGTCGGCGAGCTTATCGAAAGTCAGCTTGCCGTCGGGATGGAAGCCGGGCGGAGCCCCGCCCAGTTCGCCGATCGGCCGCATCCGCAGGTGGCCGGCGGTAGCCGCATATCGCTCGCGCACTCCGCGCCCGCCCGTCAGCATTTGCAACCCGGCGTGAACCAGGCCGGGAAAAAGCCCGTGCTCGAAACCCTGGTGAAAGTTCCGCACCGCCCGCAGCTCGCGTCCGATCGGGCCGGAACGGACCGCTTCGGCGTATGCGTGCAGGCGTTCGGGCTGCTGCTGCGCAAGCGCGTCGTAGGCGGCTTCGGCGGCCAGCCGTCCTGAGTCCAGCGCCAAATGTATCCCTTTCAGCCGGCGGCTGTTGAGCAGCCCGGCGCTGTCGCCGGCGATCAGCCAGCCGTCGCCCGCCAGGGGCGGCATCGAAAACCATCCTCCGCTGGGAATAGTCTTGGCGCCATAGCGCACCAGCTCGCCGCCTTCCAGCAGCCGCCGCACCATCGGATGGGTCTTGAAGCGCTGGAAGAGCGTGTGCGGATCGGTGCGTGGATCCTCATATTCGAGCCCGGTCACCAGCCCGATCGAGACGCGGTTGTCGGGCAGGCCGTAGATCCAGCCTCCGCCATACAGCGCGGGCGCGTGCGGCCAGCCCAGCGTGTGCCATACTCGCCCGGCGGGAAACCGCCCCGGCGGCAGCGCCCACAGCTCCTTGACGCCGAGCGAATAGAGCTGCGGGTTTTCGGCCTGCAGCTTGAGCGCTTCCAGCAATTGCCGGGTCAGCGAGCCGCGGCTGCCTTCCGCCAGCACCACCACCGGCGCGATCAGGTCGTAACCGGGTTCGAAATTGGATTTTTTCCGCCCCTGCCGGTCCCAACCTTTATCCCCGGTGCGCACCCCACGCAAACGTCCGGGCGCGCCATCGCGCCAGAGTGGAGCGGTGGCGGCAGTGCCGGGAAACAGGCTCACCCCGGCGGCTTCGGCGCGCTCCGCCAGCCGCCGCCCCAGCCGGTTGATGGAAATGACGTAGTTGCCGTGATTGCGCAGCGGCGGCGGCGTGACCGGCAGCCGCCAGCCGCGGCCCGCCGTCAGCGCCAGCACGGCATCTTCGGCGACGGGTATGAATTGCAGGCTGTCCAGCTCGCTTTCGAAATCGGGCAGCAGCCGGCGCAGCGCTCCCGGGTCCATCACCGCGCCGCTGAGCAAATGGGCCCCGGCCTCCCGGCCTTTCTCCAGCACCAGTATGTTTTCCTTCAGCAGCGGACGCTCGGGATGGCGGCGGTTATGTTCGTCGAATAGCTCGGCCAGGCGCAGCGCGCAGGCCAGCCCGGCCGGCCCCGCGCCGACGATCACGGCCTCGGCCTGCATCTCAGGATGTTCCGTCATGCCGCTTCCCGTGATACGGCTCTCCTGCTCCTTTTATGCCCTTGCTTTCAGCGCGGCGATCAATGCGGGTACGATTTCGAACAGGTCGCCCACCGCCCCGATGTCGGCGGCCTCGAATATGGGCGCGGCGGCATCTTTGTTGATAGCCACGACCGTGCGCGAGGCTTTCATCCCCACCAGGTGTTGAATCGCGCCCGAGATGCCCAGTGCCAGGTAGAGCCGCGGCGCCACCGTCTGCCCCGAAGAGCCCACCTGGCGGTCCATCGGCAGCCAGCCGTTGTCGCAGATCGGGCGGGAAGCGGCCAGCTCCGCCCCCAGCAGTTCCGCGAGTTGGCGCGCCAGCTCGATGTTTTTCTCTTCGCGGATGCCGCGCCCGACGGCAACGATTTTTCCCGCCTGTCCCAGGTCCACCGCCTGGCGCGCTTCGCGGAAGGGCTCGCCGGGGTGCACCCGCGGCGCGGAAATTTCCGGCTCCAGCGCTTCCACCGGCGCCGCCGCCGGCGCGCGCTCCAGTCCCTCGGCGGAAAAGGCGCCGATCTGCAGGCTGAGGAAAAGCGGCGGCGGCAGCGTGGAGACGAATTCGGCCGCCAGCTTGCCCTGGTACATCGGGCGGCTGCAGATCAGCCCGCCTTCCTCGCGGCGCAGCGCGGTGACATCGCCGAGCAGCTCGCGCCCGGCGCGGTCGGCGAGCCGCGGAGCGTAATCGCGCGTCTGGTAGCTGTGGCAAAAAAAGACCCATTGCGGCAGCGCGCGGGCAAGCAGGGCGCCGGCCGCTTCGATATAGGCTTCCGCCACATAGGGCGAAAGCCGCGCGTGCCGCGCCATCCAGAGCTTTTCGACCCGGAATGCGGCGGCCTGGCTCGCGGCGGCAGCGGTTTCCTCCGCGTTGCCGAGCACTGCCGCTTCGACTTTCAGTCCGGCGGCGGCGCTTAGTTGTTGCGCCGCCGCCAGCGCTTCGAGCGCGGCCGGAACGAGCTGCCCGCCGCGTTGTTCGAGAAAAACTAATGCCGTGGGACGAAGTTCGTCGTTCATGGTTAGGAATTCGGCAGCAGGTGAGCGGTGCGTAGATGCTCGAATAACTGCCCGGCGATTTGCGCCGCGGGACCTTCGAGCATCACTGTTTGCTTGGTCTTTTGGGGGATGAAGAGGCGGAGCATGCGCTGCCGGTTGGCGCCCGCGTCCACGCCCAGCTCTTCTAGGGGAATGCGCGCCAGCGGCTTGTTTTTCGCCTGCTTGATGCCGAGCAGCGTGGCGTAGCGCAGCTTGTTGATGCCCGATTGGATGGTGAGCACCGCCGGCAGCGGAATGTCCAGCCACTGAAAATAGCCGCCTTCCAGCTCGCGCTTGGCCTTGATCCGCGCTCCGTCGCCGCCGGCCGGCTGCGGCTCGATTTGCATGATGATGGTCGCGTGCGGCAAGCCCAGCCGCTCGGCCAGCAGCACTCCGGTCTGGGCGTAGCCCATGTCGTCGGATTGCAATCCGGTCAGCGCCAGGTCGAACCCTCCGCCGCTGTCGCGTTGCAGCGCTGCACAGAGGGCGGCGGCGGTGGCGGCCGCGTCGAGCGCGGCGCCGGCGGGCGCAACCAGGTGCAGCGCGCGGTCGGCGCCCTTGGCCAGCGCTTCCCGCAGCACCTGCGCCGCGCGCTCCGGCCCCAGCGTCAGCGCCACTACTTCCCCGCCGCCGGCTTCCTTCAGCCGCAAGCCCTCTTCCAGCGCATAAGCGTCGGGCTCGTTCATTTCATAGCCCACGTCCTCGCGTATGCCGCCGCCGTCGGCGGTGAGCCGCAGCGGCGCATCCTTGGCCGGCACCTGCTTGAGGCAGACCACGATTTTCATCTAGTTCGCTCCTGTGCGGCGCGCGCTGTCTTTTGCCGCCGCTCACCTTCGTCCGGCGGCGTCTTCTGGCGCGGCCGGAAACGCAGCGGCGCGGGTGTGGCGGCCTGCGCTGCCCGCCGCCTCGCGTTGTCTCCCGGTTCCAGCGGCGCGGGCGCTAGGGCGCGTGGCAGGCTCCCAGCCCGTTTTTTTCGAAATAGCGCTGGTGATATTCCTCGGCGCGGTAAAACGGGCCGGCGGGCAAAATCTGTGTGACGATGGGCCGCGCGAAGGCGCCGCTGCGGTCCATTTCGGCGCGCGATGCCAGCGCTTCCGCCTGCTGCTCGGGCGTGTGATAGAAAATCGCCGAACGGTATTGTTCGCCGGTATCGGGGCCTTGCCGGTTGAAGGTGGTGGGATCGTGCAACTGCCAGAAATGCCGCAACAGCTCGCGGTAGGAAACGCGCGCGGAATCGAAGCTGACCTCGACCGCTTCGGCGTGTCCGGTGCCGCCGGCGCAGACTTCACGATAGCTGGGATGGGCGGTGCTGCCGCCGGTGTAGCCGCTGGCCGCATCGAGCACGCCTGCAATCTGGCGCAACGCGGCTTCCACGCCCCAGAAACAGCCGGCGGCGAAAGTGGCTTTTTCAGTGGGCATCAGGATTCCCTCTCCTCGTCTATTGTAGCCACGCCGCCGGCCGCGCCGCTATTTGCGCAGCAGCCAGTGGCCGAGCAGCAGGGTATCCAGGCCGTGGGAGTAAAAAGTTCGGATCGCCTGCCGCGGCGTGGCCACGATCGGCTCGCCCGGGGCGTTGAAAGACGTTTGCACCAGCGCGGGCAGCCCGGCGGCCTCGCGCATGCGCCATAGCAGGCGATGAAAGAGCGGGTTCTCGCTCTCCCGCGCCAGGTGCAGCCGCAATTCGCCGTTGGGCAGTATCAGTTCGGGCGCCAGTTCGGCCAGCCGCGGCCGGGGACGCGCCAGCGACGCCAGGGAGCGGCAGTTGGGGCCGGCTTCCGCCCATTCGCCCGCGGCTTCTTCCGGCATTGAGAGCGCGAAGGGACGGAAGAGCTCGCGATTCTTCACGTAAAGGTTGAGGTTTTCGCCGAGATAGGGCATGGTCGGCGCGGCCAGAATGCTGCGCGCGCCCAGCGCGCGCGGGCCTAGCTCGGCGGGTCCTTGAAACCACCCCAGAATCCGGTGCGCGGCCAGTTCCTCCACCGCGAGCTCGAGCAGGGCGGCGTCGCTGAGCCAGGTGGCGCGCAACCGGCAGTTGTCAATCGTTTCTTTGATCTGCTCATCCGTCCAGGCCGGCCCGAGAAACGGGCTGGGGCCGTCGGCGGGCGGCGGCAGTTCGTCGCCGGCGGCGGCCAGCGCCGCCCCCAGCGCCAGCCCATGCTGTCCGGCGGCGAAGGGAACGCGGACGGGAACTCCGGCGCGTTCGAGCGAGCGCACCAGCAGCGCATTGTGGGCAAAATCGCCCATCAGGCAGAACTGGCGATTGGCGTCCGCGCGCCGGGCGGCTTGAAACAGCGACAGCAGCCGCGTTTCCAGCGCTCTCTGCGCCACCGCGGCGCGCTGCTCCGAAGCCAGCGGAGCAATGTATTCCAGTCCTTCCTTGACCGGAAACCCCAGCCCTTCCCCTTCCAAACTCCCAGGCATTTCCAACGCGGCTTTGGCGGAAAGGCTTTGCCATTGCAGCCGCTGCTCGGCATGTCGCCAGCCGCAGCGCGCCGCCACCAGGCTGAAGTATTCCAACACCGTGCCCGCATAGGGAATCGCCTGGGATGCGAGCCGGCCGTCTTCGGCTTCGACGATGGCGGAATCGGTGTAACGATTCGCCTGCAGGATCCAGAGCCGGGGCGCGGCGGTGTAATAGCGCGCCCAGGCGGTCAGGGCCTCGACTGGCGACAGCCAGCGGGTGCCCTCCCGCCTGCGCAGCTCGAGCAGGGTCGAATCGCGTTCGGCGGCGAAATCGCGGTCGTCGGCGCCGGTGAAAATGACTTGCAGTTGCCCGGATGCCGCCACCTGCCGGGCGGCTTCGCGATGCTCCCAGGGCATGGCCCGCGCTTGTGCATCCGAGCGCAGCCAGGCGGCAGCGATCGCGCCCGAGCTCATCGCGGCCAGGCCCAGCCAGCGAAAATCCGTCTGGCCCGGCGGCGTTGCCTGCAGCGCGCCGGCCGCGGGCGCCATGATGGAGCCGGCATTCATGCTTCGCCCACGATACCGCAGTTTTGCCCGCCAGGTGCGGCTTCATCGCGTCGGATTTTTCGGCGTGCGCAATTTTTTTCACGCGGCAGCGTGTGAACGTTGCATCCCCTCCCCCAATGCGCTTCCGGAGCCGTCCGGTGTCCACCAAGGACACCCCCCGTTTTCCCTGGACAAATTCTGGATTCTTGCACCGGATACTCCGCCGGGAAAACCGGTGGAGTGCGCTTGCGCTCTCAACAGTCATGCTGGGAATCGTGCCCGCTGCCGGCCGTGGCAGCCGCCTGCAACCTCTGGGCTGTTCGAAAGAACTGCTGCCGGTCGGCATGCATTTCCGCGACGGGCGGCTGAAACCGCGTGCGGTCGCCGAGTACCTGCTCGATCGCATGCTGCTGGCCGGAGCCGATCGCATCGCCATCGTGCTGTCGCCTGAAAAATCCGACATCCTGCGCTATTTTTCCGAAACCGGCTACTGCCGGCATCTTTTCTACCTCTTGCAGCCGCGGCCGGAAGGCCTCTGTGACGCGGTATTCCGCGCCCTGCCGCACGTGCGCGCGGATGAGCCGGTGCTGATCGGACTGCCCGACACCATCTGGATGCCGAACGATCTCTATCTCCACGCCCTTCGCCCGCAGCCCCACCTGATTACCTTCCCGGTCGAGGCGGCGGAGCACTTCGACGCGGTGATCGCCGGCCGCGATGGCAGCGTGGAAAAAGTGGAAGTGAAACAGCCGGGAGACCCTCGCCGTCGCGTCTGGGGGGCGATCACCCTGCCTGGCAGCGACTTCCTCGATATGGCGGCGCTCTGGAACCGCCTTTCGCCGCGCCCGCAATATCTGGGCGACTTGTTCAATCGCTGGCTGGCGGCCGGCCGCGCCTTGAGTTGCGATGCGGCCGGGCAATGGTACCTGGATGTGGGCACGCTCGAGGGCTACCGCCAGGCGCTGGACTGGAGCTGGCGCGAGAGCGACCGGCTCGAACCGGTGGCCATCCCTCGCGCGCGTCTCCCGCTGCCGTCCGGCATTGCGGCGGTGAACCTGAAAATGCTAAAGTAGATTGCATTCGAGCGGGAGTAACTCAGCGGTAGAGTGCGACCTTGCCAAGGTCGAAGTCGCGGGTTCAAATCCCGTCTCCCGCTCCAGCCTTTTCTGCTTCTTTCCTCCGTTACTCCGCTCCGCTCCATCTGCCGCTGCCGATTCAGCTTCCATCGCCTTGGCCTGATTTGTGTTTGTTTGTATATAAAGGACAGCCGTTAATCCTTTAAGTGAAAGTTTCGCCTAGCGTGCGCGCCCCGGCGGCGCGGAGGGTGGCAACGCTGCGTCGGCCGGAGCTGCCGAGTTCGCAAGCAGCCCGTTCCGGTACAGAAACAGGGCCAGCTCATGGCGCCGCCGCACCCGGCACTTTCGCAGCAGATTGGCGACATGGTATTTGACCGTGCGCTCGGAAATGTGCAGCTCCGCGGCGATTTCCTTGTTGGTGCGGCTTTCGAGCAGCAGCGGGACTATTTCCCCCTCGCGCGGGCTGATCTGAATCAAGGGAAACGGTTTTTGCGCGGCGGGTACGCGCGCCAGCAGCATTTCCACCATGCCGGAAAGCATCGTCCGCGGGATCCAGAAAACCCCTTGCGCAAGCTGTTTGACGGCGCGGGCCAGCTCTTGCGCCATCCGCTCATAGCTGATCAACCCGCGCACGCCCAGAAAAATTAGCGGAAATGCCGAATCCAGGCTGAAGCCCTCGTCGAGCGCCAGAAACAGCGGCGCAATCCCGCGGCGGCGCAGTTCACCCGCCACGTTTTCGATCAGCAGCAGCGAGCCGTGTACGTCCACAATCTGCACCTGGCTGGGCTCGACCTCGGCGGGCGCCGCGCCGGGGGATTCCAGCAGGCTGGGATGGAGATTGAATTCGGACGCCGCGAGGCAGTTGCGTACGCGTTCAAGCGCGGCCTGGTGGGAGGCATAGACCGCGACCTCCAGCCGTGCCGCCGGCGACAGCGAGTGAGTCCCGGAATTGAAAGCTGGTTCAGTCACCTGTGTCCTGCTCGATCGTGTAGGGTGGAATGAAAAGGTCGCGCGTGGTACAGGTCGTCCGCCTGTCCTTATTTGTCCGGCATGGACAGTGGAATACCCCTCTTAAAAGCTGGATGATTAGGGCTTTCCCGTACAGGAAACCCCTATGTCGCCGTCCAGTCATCGTCTGTGGCTTGTTGCTTGCATCCTGAGTTTGTCCTTTCTGTTCGGTGACTGTGGAGGCAGAATCAGCGATCCGCCGGCGAACACCGCCGCCTCGCAGGCGAAGCCGGCGCTGGCGATCGCCACCGCGTCCTTGCCGGGCGGCGCCGCGCAGAGCGTCTATCAGGCGAATTTCAGCGCCAGCGGCGGCGAAGCGCCGTATGCCTGGAAATTGAGCGCGGGCGCGCTGCCGGTGGGCCTGAGCCTGAGCGCCGCGGGCATGATCAGCGGCACTCCCGGCGGCAGCGGCACGGCCAGCTTCAGCGTGACCGTCACTGACGCCGAAGCCGAGCCGCAGTCGGCCAGCGGTAATTTTCAAATCGTAGTCGCGGCGCCGCCCAAGCCGGTGGCGGCCTTGAGCATCAGCACCGCTTCGCTTCCGGGCGGCATAGCGCAGAGCGCCTATCAGGCGGCTCTCGTCGCCGGCGGCGGCGAAGCGCCGTACGCCTGGAAGCTGAGCGCGGGCGCGCTGCCGGCGGGCCTGAGCCTGAGCGCTGCGGGCGTGATCAGCGGCACCCCCGGCGGCAGCGGCACGGCCAGCTTCAGCATGACCGTCACTGATTCTGAAGCCAGGCCGCAGTCGGCCAGCGGTAATTTTCAAATCGTGGTCGCGGCGCCGGGCGGGGTTCAATTCGATTCCTATGGCGGGCTGGCGGATATCGCCTCTGGCGCCGGCAACGGCTTTTTCCAGGTCAGGAAGCTGGGCTCGCGCTGGGTGTTTCTCGACCCGGAGGGGCATCCGTTCTGGATGTTGGGAGTGTTCGCGGTGGATCTCAACACCGACACCTCGGCCGGAACCGCCTACACGCTGAACAAATACGGCAGCCGGTCCGCCTGGGGCTTGCAGGCAGTGCGGCGGTTGCAAAGCTGGGGCTTCAACGCCGCGGCCGAATACGCCTCCGCCTATGTCGTGCCGGTCAACCACGACGGCAGCTATGAAACCGGCGATCCGCTGCCGTGGGTGGATATTCTGCGGCCTGCCTATTACAGCCTCCGCAATTACGGCGGCTACGCGCCGGCTCCGGTCAAGGACCTGGTCGCCGGCCTCGATGCGGAATACACCAACTATCGCGGCGATTCCCTGCCGGATGTCTTCGATCCCGGCTTCGCGGTTTACGCTCAAAAATTGGCCGCCGCCAATACCTCGCCGGTGGAAGCGCAGTCGGGCTGGCTGATCGGAACCGCCACCGACGATCTGGACGACCTCTGGGGCTTCGGCCCGGGTCCGGATCTGCCGGCGGCGCGCCAGACTTCGAATATCGGCTGGCTGGCGCTGTGTACCAACTTCGCCCAAAGCTCGAACCCGAAGCTGGGGGAAACCTATGCCGACACCAAGGTTTACACCAAGTTCGCCCTGCGCGACTGGCTGGAATCGAAATACGGAACGATTGCGGCGCTGAACGCTGCCTGGGGCTCGAACTACACCACCTTCGACGACGCCGGCGGCTACGGCGTCGGCGCCGGCCTGCTGGACGAGGATGGACGCAACCCTTGGGTGGGCCGCGACGATGTCGCCCTGTCCACCGCCGCCCCCCAGGTGCGGGCCGACTTGAATGCTTTTCTCGCCATCTACGCGCAAAAATACTTCTCCATCGTCAGCGCCGCGCTGCGCTCGGCGCGGCCCAACCAGTTGGTATTCGGGCCGGCGACGCTCAACGGCTGGGGCGGCATCAGCCGCCAGCCGATCCTGGCGGCGGCGGCGCAATATACCGATGTGGTGCAGGCCAGCATGAGCAGCCAGGCGGTGTACGATTTGAGCCTGCGCTACGCCGGCGACCATCCCTTCGTCACCTGGGTGGGCATGCCGGCCAATCCGGATTCCGACCTGTCCGCCTACGCCAATCCGGCGGATAATCCCCAGGAATATGCCACCCAGTCGGCGCGCGGCGCCGCCTATGCGCAGCAGGTGGAAAGCGATTTCGGCTTTAGCGGCAGCGCGGCCGCCGCCGCCCTGGCCGGCAGCAGCAACGTGGTGGGCGCCAAATTCTGGGCTTGGACCGATTCCTGGGGCGAGAAAACCAACTGGGGATTGGTTTCCTTTCTCGATAATGCCTACGACGGCGTTGAAGATGTCGTCGCCGGCAGCCTCGATTCCTGGGGCTATCCGACCGGGGGCGAAGCTGGCAATTACGGCGATTTCATCACCCCCGCGCGCGCCGCGAACGCGCAAATCCAACAGCAGTTGCAGCAGGCCTTGCATCCTTGAGCCGCGCCGGCGCGGCGCCGAAAAACGGAAGTCCGGCGCGCGGTCCGCCGGACTTCTGCAAAAAGCCACCACCGGTTGGAGGCGACGAGGTGATCCCCCGCGGCCCAACCGGCGGCGCCGGTTGGGCAACGGGTTTAGCTTGCCGCCTTCATGCCTCCCTGGTACCGCAGGCGCCGGCGCAACACGCCGCCGAGCATCAGCAGTCCGGCGCCAAACAGCAGCAATGAGCTGGGCTCCGGGGTGGGAGTGATGCTGGAAGAAATCAGTGTCGCGACTTCCGACAAACTGGTGCCTTCCAGGGTGGAAATGCTGACCGGCGATGTGAATTGCACGTTCAATTGCATCACCCCGCCGTTGCTGCTGAATGCCGAGGCTAAAATGCCCCCGGTAATGGTCATGTTGGCCGCCATATTTTCGTTAAAGCTGCCAATCATGGAGCCGCTGCCGACGGTCGGTCCCGGCTGTTGATAGAAATTCACCAGGTCGAGCGACCCCGACAGCAACGTCCCGCTCTGGCTGCCGGCGGTGCCGGTGAGCGTGAAGTTGATCGGCGAAGTCGCATTGACGGTGAACAATCCGGCAGTGGTGCTCGATGGCGTTAAGCTGATCGAGTTGGCCGTGGAGGTGATGTCGAACGAACCGGTGGACGATAACGATCCCGTCCCACTCTCCGTGCCGGTCAGTGAGCAAGCGCCGCCGGTGCACGTCCCCAGGGCGACCCCGATGGTGTTCGTGCCCGAGCCTTGCCCGGTAAACGTGACGCTCTGGCCTGGCCCGCCTTCCATCGTGATGCCGCTTTGCGCCGCTAACGGCGCACTTACAGCCAGCAGTAGGAAAGCAGCCAGCGCCAGTCCCGTTACCCATTTTCGCTGCATACCTGATTCCTCCGAATCGTACATATCCAACCCTCCTGAAGGAGAGTCGCCTGGGTAACTAGCATTTCTCCTGCCACTGAACTCACTTCCCGTGTGCGCAAAAAATGTGTCATCCCGCGGATTTCAGAAACCGCGCCGGCTCACCAACTTGCCGTCCCGCCGCATCCGCGTGCGCAAGCCGCTGGCGTTGGCGGCGGCAATCGCTTGCGGCTTCGGCATCAAGCCTTTGCACAACCCTAGGAACCGCGCCCGCGGCCGCAACGAAAACATTTCGCTTCCCCTGCAAGCGGTGGCAGACTGCGGCTGCCGTCAATCCCGCAAAAGCCGGGCTGCGGCGGAATCCGCGCCGCCTCGGTGCCGCCGGAATGGCGCGGCCGGCCCTCCGCCGCGCAACCGCGGGGCCCGCATGCTCAATTGGGCGGCAGGACGCCGGCCGGGATCGTAACTGGTTTGATGGACCGTGGTTATTTTATTTATGTAAGGATTGCCGGCCGCGCGCCGGCGCTTCGCGCGCGGCCGGAACGGATGGGCCGTTCCGGCCGCGGCGGCTTCCGGCGTTCTATTCCATCCCCGTCGAGGCGGCCTGGGCCGGCATCGTTTCCGAATAACTGTGCGGCCGCAGTTGATAGCGCTGTAATTTGTTCAGCAGCGCGCGGTAGCTGATGTTCAGCACGCGCGCGGCGCTGCTGCGGTTCCAGCGGGTTTCTTCCAGTACGCGGGCGATGGTTTCGCGCTCCAGCTCGCTTTTCGCGTTGCGCACGATGGCCTTCAAATCGCGCCCGTTGTGCGGTTCGTGCTCGGGCGCCGGCGCGAACGCCGCCGCCGCGGGCGCGGCCGCGGGCAGGCTCCGCAACTCGTGCAGCACCTCGTCGCCGAAGATGAGATAGCGCTTGATCACGTTTTCCAGCTCGCGCACATTGCCCGGCCATTCGTAATGCGTGCACAGTTCCTGCAGTTCCGGCGAAATCGGGCGCGGCTCGCAGCCGTACTGGATGGCAAAGCGTTCGAGATTGTAAGCCAGCAGCGGCAGAATGTCTTCCTGCCGGTCGCGCAGCGGCGGCAGGGTGATCGAGAAAACGTTGAGCCGGAAAAACAGGTCTTCGCGGAAACGCTTCTCGATCAGCGCTTGGTGCACGTTGATATTCGTCGCCGCCAGCACGCGCACGTCGGCGTACACCTCGGTGCGCCCGCCCAGCCGGGTGAAACGGTGGTCTTGCAGCACGTGCAGCAGTTTTGCCTGCAGCATGGGCGACATTTCGCCAATCTCGTCCAGCAGGATGGTGCCCTTCTGGCAGAGCTCGAATTTTCCCGGCTTGCTCCGCATCGCCCCGGTGAAGGCGCCCGGCTCGTAGCCGAACAGCTCGCTTTCCAGCAGCTCGTCGGGAAGAGCGGCGCAATTGACTTTGAGAAAGCGGTGATGGCGGCGCTCGGAATGATGATGGATGAGGCGGGCGACGGCTTCCTTGCCGCAGCCGCTCTCGCCCAGAATGAGCACCGGCACGTCGAACTCGGCCAATTGCTGGCTGCGTTTATAAATGGCCTGCATCACCGGGCTGCGGGCGATGAACTGCCCCTCGCCTTCCAGCGGCTCGTTGATCAATGTGGCCGGGCTGGAGTCCAGCGTGTTCGGCGCCAGCGCGTGCAGCGCGCGCCCGGAGTGATGCCGCATCAGCGCTTCGCCGGCATACGCCGTCCGCATCGGGCTGGCGTCGAAGATCGGCGCGGCGCATGCGTTCGGGTTGGCAGGCTGGGCTTGCGAGCTTCCCGCAGGTCGAGAGCTGACTAAACTAAAAGAAGAGTTTGATCTCATATGATGCTCGTTTCTCCTATACTCTGGAAGCACCGCCACGGTTTATATAGGAACATTCGTGCATTTTTGCGGCAATCCGGGAATCCCGGAAATATGCCAAAAATTTCCTGGAAACTGAAAAATTCTTGAACTTCCGGCTGCAACGCCGGGCTTGAGGTTGGAGTCTAAATCCTGTTCCGGCGGACAGTTAGCGGGTAAGGGCGGGGGCTTAGGAAGTGCTTTCAAAAGGCGGGGAATGCGGCTCGGACGCCAGCATCGCCTCCACCGCCGTCAACAGTTGCGAGGCAATCAGTTTCTTCGATAAAAACGCCTCCGCGCCGCATTCCAGCGCGGCAGCCTGATAATGCGGCTCGGAATGGGCGCTGCACACCAGAATCTTGCACCCGGGCCATTCCGCGTGGATGCCGCGGATGGCTTCCAGTCCGCTGTAGCCGGGCATTGCCAGATCCATGATGACCAGGTCGGGATGCCAGAGCCGGGCCAGCGCCACTGCCTCGCGCCCGTCGGAGGCTTCCCGCACTTGGTACCCGCCCGGGCTTTCTTCCAGGGTGCGCTTGGCCAATTGGCGGAAATAGCGCTCGTCATCCACGACCAGGACGTGTTTGACCGCCTTCATGCGTGTTTCGCTGAACCATCCGTCTTCGCGCGGGTTGGGGATAAAATCCCCGGCCGGGCCCCGGCATGGCCGCCTCCCCGCGGGTTAAGTTGCGCCGGCAACTGCACTTTTGCCGAGCCTACATGTGCGGCACGTCAAAAAACCATGCGGGAAATCATGTAAGCCGCCGCCGAAAAATCCCATAAACAGGCGGAATGCTCCGGCGGTCTAACTCTCTGGCGAAGGCCGCGGTCAGGGTTCGATCATGCCGCGGCGGATCGCATAGCGCACCAGCCCCGCGATGGAATGGATATTGAGTTTTTCCATGATATGGCCGCGGTGCGATTCGGCGGTTTTTACGCTGATGCCGAGCAGCGAAGCGATTTCCTTGGTGCTTTTGCCTTCGGCGACGAGTTGCAGCACCTGGCGCTCGCGCGCGCCGAGCGAATCGGGAGCGGGCTCGGCGCTGTTGAGGTAGGCGCGCACCACGGTGCCGGAAACGTCTGGGCTGAGGTACAGTCCGCCGCGCACCGCCTCCTGCACCGCCTGTAGCAATTCGGAGGCGGATTTGGTTTTCAGCACGTACCCGCTGATGCCGGCTTGCAGCGCTTGCAGCACGTAGGGCTCTTCGATGTGCATGGTCAGCAGCACCACTCGGGTTTGAGGCGCGGAATGGATGATCTCCCGCGCCGCCTCCATGCCGTTGAGCAGCGGCATGCGCAGGTCGAGAATGGCAACCTGGGGATGCAGCGTCTGCACCAGCCGCACCGCTTCCTGGCCGTCGGCGGCTTCGCCCACGATTTCGTAGCCCGCGCGCTCGAGCAGGGCGCGAAATCCTTCGCGCACGACCTCATGATCATCGGCCAGCAGCAGGCGTGCCAGCGCCATAATATTCTCCCTCCGGGGGTAGCGGTAACGATAATTGGATGGCGGTGCCGGCGCCCGGCTTGGAAGCGATTTGCATTTCCCCGCCCAATCCATGCATGCGCTCGCGCATGCCTAAAAGGCCCAGGCTGTGCGCCGCGCCCGGCTGGCGCGGATCGAACCCACATCCGTTATCTTCAATCTTAAGCTCAACCCGCCCTTGGCTCGTCTGCAATTGCAGCCGCGCCCGGGTGGCGCGGGAATGTCGCACCAGGTTGTTGAGTCCCTCCTGGGCGCAGCGGTACAGCGCCACCTCGAATGGCGGGGGCAGCCGGCGCCGCAGCCGGTCGTCCGTCTGGATCGGTATGCCGGAGCGGGCGGCGATGCCCTGGGCAAGAAAGTCGATCGCCGGCCCCAGTCCCAGGTCGTCGAGAATCGTCGGGCGAAACTCGTGCGAGAGGCGCCGCAGTTGGCTTTCCACCGCATCCAGCATGCCCTTGATCTCGTCGAGAAAGCCGGCGGCGGTGGGCGGCAGCTCCTGGCGGGCCTGATCGACGCGGATGAACAGGCAGGTGAGCAACTGCCCCGACTCGTCGTGCAGGGCATGGGCCAGCTTGCGCAGCTCGTCTTCCAGCCGCTGGTTGATGCCGCGCAGGGCGGCGTTGGCCTCGCTGAACCCGCTCAGCGACATTTCGAAGCTGGAAAGCGCCTCGGCCAGCAGGCGGCCGGCGGCGCGCAGCCGCTCGGTGGAAACCCCCTCGGGCGGCAGCGCCGCCAGCACCTGGTGGTGCAGCTCGATCAGCGGCAGAATGCCGCTGCCTTCCCGCAGCAGCCGGCGGCCGAGCAGGTACGCGGCATGTAGCGCGGCCTCGCTCTCGTCGCGCAAATATTTTTCCAGCGCCTGGCGGTAAAGGGCGGTGGTATCGGACTGCGGGTTCGCCAGGCTGGCCATTTAACTCGCTCCCTGGTAGCGGGCCACCACCAGCAGCGCATCGTCGGCGGCCGGCGCCTGCACCGCGTAGCGGCGCAGCATGGCTTGCGCTATGCGATCGAGTGCGGCGTCTTGCGGCCCGATCGGATCGGTGTACTGCATGCGTATGCCGTCCGTGTACATGATCAGCATATCCCCGGCGTGTACCGGCAGCATCGTGGCCTGCAATCGGGGCAGGTGGTGCCCCACCACGCCGGCGCGCAGCAGCAGGTGCTCGCGCTCGGCGTCGGTGCGCACCAGCATCGCTTCGATATTGCCCACCCCCATCCAGGTCATGGTGTTTTCGCGCTCGTCGAAACTGGCCAGGCTGAGGCACAGCCCGCGGCTGCCTTGTAGCGCTCCATGGCACCGCCGGGTCAGGGCGATGACCGATTCAGCGGCTGCGTTCTGCATCAGGCTCACCGCGCGGGCGGAGGCTTCGGCGGCTTCCGGACCGTGCCCCAATCCGTCCATCACCGCTACCAGCGCGCCGCCGTGGGGATAAAAACGCACCATGCAGGCGTCGCCGGAAACGGTTTCGCCGGGGCGGGCGCGCGAGGAGCTCGCCCAATCCAGAATGGGCATCAGCGTAGCTCCCACTTCACCGCCGTCACCACCGTGCCCGCGCCGTAAGTGGATTTCAACTCGAACGTGTCCATCAGGCGTTTCACCCCCGGCAGCCCCAGCCCCAGTCCGCCGGAAGTGGAAAAACCGTCCTGCAGTGCGCGTTCGATATCCACGATGCCGGGCCCCTGGTCGCGGGCGATCACCATGATCCCGCGCCGCCCGCCTTCGTTCAATAACCGCAGCTCGATTTCGCCTTCGTGCGCATATAAAAGGATGTTGCGTGCCAGTTCGGAGATGGCGGTGGCTAGAAGGGTGATATCGATGGATGAAAATCCCGCTTGCAGCCCGAGCGCGCGCCCTTTCTGGCGCGCCGCCAGAACGTCGGTATCGGCCCGGATCGGGATGTGTTCCATGCTAGCCACGGGGATGGAGCAAATTGCGCGGGCCGGCGCTTTGGCGCGGGCGGCTGCCCAGGGCTTTCACGCTGCGCTGCTTGCGATCCAGATAGGCCAGCCCTTCTTCTAAATCCAGCGCCGTGGTCACGCCTTCCAGCGAAAGCCCGAGTTGCACCATGGCGAAGGCCAGGTCGGCATGAATGCCGACGATTACGGTTTCCGCGCCGCGGAACCCGGTCATATGGGCGATATCCCGTAAAGTGCGGCAGGCGAAGGAGTCGAGCACGTCCACGGCGGTGACATCCACGATCAGTCCGCGCGAACGGTAGCGGCCCACCTGCTCCACCAGCGTGCGCCGTAACTGCGCCAGATCGGCGTCGGTCAGGGCGGATTGCACGGTGGCAATCAGATATGGCCCCTGTTTCAGGACAGGGACATCCACTTCAGCTCCTTTCGGACGCGGCTCAGGCCTCGGGGGTCTCGCCCGCGAAGTGCACGACTTTGTATCCGAGCAGGCGTTCCGCTTCCTCGATGCCGCCTTGCAAGTCGCCCACCGTGGTCATCTTGCCGAGATCAACGCCGATGGTCACCAGCGTCTGGGCGATTTCGGGTGAAAGGCCGGTGACGATCACGGTGGCGCCGAGCAGGCGCGAGGCTTCCACCGTCTGCACCAGGTGGTTGGCGACCGTGGCGTCCATCGCGGCCACGCCGGTGATGTCAATCACCACCACCTTGGCGCGGTTGGTGCGGATGCCGCGCAGCAGCTGCTCGGTGAGCTGGCGCGCCCGCTGCGGATCGATCACCCCGATGATCGGCAGAATCAGCAGTCGCTCGCGCACCTGCAAGACCGGGGTGGAAAGCTCGCGAATGGCCTCTTGCTGCTCGCGGATGATGCGCTCGCGCTCCTGCACGAAGCCGACGGCGACGGTGTTGGCAATGCGGTTGGCCGCGGGTTCGTAGGCGTCCAGAATTCGGTTCAGCTTGGTGAAATCGCCTTGATATTTGGCGAAGAGCGAGCGCGCCAGCACGTCGCGCAGCAGCAGCACGATGCCGACCACCTCGTGGGTTTCGACGCCGCGCGGAATGATGCGCTCCGAGAGGTTGCGCGCATAGGCCTGCAGGGCCTCGAACGTGCCGGTTTCCAGCGCTTCCACGTAGTTGTCGTACACCGACGTGGCTTCGGCGAAGATTTCTTCTTTCGTCATCGCCGTCAGCAATTCCGCTTCGGTGATGCGGCGCGCCCACTCTTCGCGCAACTGGGTGCGGTTCTGGCGAAGGTGCGCCACTAGTTCGCGCAGCAGCGACGTAGTGGATTCGGAGCCGATCGCGATCTTCGCTGGAAGGGGTGCGGATGCCGGAGCGGCCGGGCCTTTAGAACCTTTCATGCCTATCCTCCATCCTGTCGCTTGAAAAATTTTGCAACCGGGCAATATGAAATTACGCGGTAATTCAGAATAGTCTAAGCGCTCGTCTGCTTGTCAAGCCGGGACCGCTTTTTTCCCTCGCCGGCCAAAGTATGGGGAAAACGCCGGAAAAAACACCGACGTAAGCCGGTGATAGCTGGCCGGATCGTAAAAAGCTGCGCAGAGAGGGAAAAAGCCTGCGGCTTTGCAATCCCGAAAAACCCGGACTGCCGGTTCAGGGTTTCTCCGCATGACTTTTGGCAGCGTAAGTGCACTTTCTTGGCTCAGTTATGAAAGCTCCCGAATGGCCTGCCCTGCCCAGCCTGCTCAACCCGCCCGGCGCTCCGGACAATGGCGATGAGGCGACCCCGCCGGAAGACGTGATCTTCGGCGTCAGCCCCGCCATGCAGCAGGTCCGCACGCGCCTGGAACGGATTGCGCCCACCAATATCCCCATTCTGATCACCGGCGAAAGCGGCACCGGCAAAGAGGTCATCGCGCGCTTGATTCATCGGCGTTCGAATTGGGCCTCCGGTCCGCTGGTGAAAGTGAACTGCCCGGCGATTCCCGGCAGCCTGCTGGAAAGCGAGCTGTTCGGCTATGAGAAAGGCGCCTTTACCGGCGCCAATCTCAGCAAGCCGGGCCGGGTGGAGCTGGCCCATGAAGGCACGCTGTTTCTGGATGAAATCGGCGAGCTCGATCCGGGGTTGCAATCCAAGCTGCTGCAGTTGCTCCAGGAAAACTGCTTCATGCGCCTGGGCGCGCAGCAGGAAAGCCGGGTGCACATGCGCTTCCTCTGCGCCACCAATCGCCACCTCGAGGCCGAGGTGGAGGCGGGCCGCTTTCGCCAGGACCTCTATTACCGCATCAACGTGGTCAGCCTTTCGCTGCCGCCGCTGCGCGAGCGCGCGCAGGATATCCCCGTGCTGGTGGATTACTTCCTGCGCCAGTTTTCCGCCCGCTATGAGCGCCCCCTGGAGCCGCTGACCCCTGCCCAGATGGCCATGCTGCGCGCCTACGGCTGGCCCGGCAATCTCCGCGAGCTGGAAAACCAGATCAAAAGCTATGTGGTGTTGGGCACGCTGCAGCGCGTGGAGAACGAGTCGCCTCACCGCTCCGCCGACGCCGGCGCGCGCCTCGCCGGTGAGATCAGCCCGGATGGCTCGTTTCCGCTGAAAAACGTCACTCGTCAGGCCATCCATGAGATGGAGCGCGAAATCATCCTGAAGGTACTGGAAGCGAATCAATGGAACCGCAAGCAGACTGCCCAGGTCTTACGCATCAGTTATCGCGCCTTGCTCTACAAGCTCAAGGAAGCCGGCATCACCCGCCGGCGCGGCTCGCTGGCGGTGCAGTCGCCCAGCGAGCCGGCGGCATGAGGCGCGTCTGGAAGATGGGGTGCGCCGCCGGCTTGGCGTTGGCGCTGGCCGGGTTTGCCCCGCAGCAGCCCCCCAAATCCAAGCCCAAGCCGCCGGCAAAATCCGGCGCCCGGCAAAAGCCGCGCGCCGACCCGGCCAGCTACGTCATTGGCGTCGGCGATGTGCTCGATGTGGATGTCTGGCAGAGCAAGGAAGTATCGCGCGAAGTGCCGGTGCGTCCCGACGGCCAGATTTCCCTGCCGTTGGCCGGGCAAATCCAGGCCAGCGGGCGCACCCCGGAGCAATTGCAGGCGCGCATCGCTTCCCGGCTGAGCCGCTATATGGACCATCCTGCGGTCACCGTGATCGTGGAAAAGGTGGGCAGCCGCTACTTTAGCGTGCTCGGCAATGTGTTGAAGCCGGGGCGGTATTCCCTCCAGACGCCGACCTGGCTGCTGCAGGCCCTGGCGGAGGCGGGCGGTTTCACTCCCTTCGCCGATCGTGGCGGCATCCTGCTGCTGCGCATGACCTCGAAGGGCCAGCTCCGCTACCGCATCAACTACAACGACATCATTCATGGCAACAAGCCGTATGAGAACGTGCGGCTCAAACCCGGCGACACCATCGTCGTGCCGTGAGCTGCTTATGAGGCGCTTTCGCTTCCCTTTTTGCCGGTGCGCTGCCTGGATCGTTGCGGCCGCGCTCGGCGCCGCCGCGCTGCTGTCGGCGCAAGAGCCCACCCCCGCGGCCTCCACCGCCAGCGGCGTGGTGCAGGATATCGGCTGGTCCGAGCAGACGGCTTACAACAGCAATGCCGGCGGCAACAACCAGCGCCCGCTGCCCACCCTCGAACAGGATATTTTGGGCTTCATCAGCATCGGCCAGAGCGATGAAATCAACGGCTGGAGCCTGAAATACCGACCCTTGGCGCAGTTCTACCTGCAGGCCCCCAACTTGGATGGCTTGAGCCACAGCCTCCGCGGCGCGTTTCACTGGATGCCGTCGCCCCGCTGGAAATTGTCCGCCGATGGTTGGGGTCTTTACCTGCGCGGCTTTCCCGCGCTCGCCACCGGCGGCGTGGCGGCCGGCAGCTACCGCCCCCAATCCAGCGTCTTCATCACCAACGTCCGCGAAGT
This sequence comes from Acidobacteriota bacterium, assembly GCA_021789895.1. Classification (GTDB taxonomy): domain Bacteria; phylum Acidobacteriota; class Terriglobia; order Terriglobales; family SCQP01; genus JAKASR01. The sequence goes on from JAJYIU010000005.1 coordinate 109,703, forward strand.
GGACGCCCGCGGCCGGATGGCGCTGGATTACCTCTTCAGCCCGCGCACCATCATGGAAGTCTTCGGCTCCTACCAGGTGCGCCGCTTCCCGCATGCCAGCTTTTCCTCCACCGGCGTCACCGATCTGAATGCGCTGCAGTCCGGCGTGGGTCTCAAGCTGCAGGTCACGCCGCGCACGCAATGGATGCTGGTGGGCCAATACGACAACATCGGTTTCGGCACGACCGCGCATATCGCCGCCGAAAGCGCTTTGCTGACCTGGACCCACCGCTTCACCCACCAGGCCTCGCTGCGCATCTATGGCGGGCCGGAATACAGCACCTTGCACGAAACCCTGCCCTTCATGCTGGCCGGCCTGAATTTCATCCTCCGCATCCACCGCAACCGCACTTACCCTACGGTGGGAGCGCAATTCTGGGAGCACCGCGGCATCTGGACCTGGCAGATCGGCGGCCAGCATCAGATCAGCAACGGCGGCGGCATCTTCCCCGTGCCGGTGGTCTCCGATACCCTTTCTTACCGGCTCGATCATCCGCTGGTCAACGGCTGGCATTCCCGCCTGGGGGTGGATTATGCCCGCATGCATACGCTGGATAGCGGGTTCCTCTCCGCCCACGTGCAAGCCCTGAGCTTTGGCCTCGACCTGCGCCACAAAATTTCCGATCACCTCGCGCTCGACCTGAACGGCAACTATTTGTTGCAGCGGGCGGGCGGCTTCTTGCACGTCCCGCCGGCGGTGAACCGCACCTTCGCCGGGCTGCGCCTGTCCTATGACTGGCGCGGTTGGCCCAACTCGCAATAATCACGACCATGCCCTCTTCCCCTTCCAGTTCTTCCTTGACCCGGCCGCCGATGACCTGGCAGTCCATTCAGTCGCTGGCCCTGCGGCGGCGCTGGTGGTTCTTGATCCCGTTTTTTTCCGCCTGGGCGGTCGCCTTTTCTCTCAGCCTGCTGCTGCCGCGCCGCTATCAGTCGCAGGCGTTGATGCTGGTCGAGCAGCAGACGGTGCCGAAAGCCTATGTCCAGCCCAACGTGGTGTTCAATGCCGAGATGCTGCTGCAAAATATGGCGCAGCGCATCCTCAGCCGCTCGCGCCTGGAACAGATCGTAATCAAAGACGATCTCTACCCTCGCATCCAGTCCACCCTGGGGCCGGAAGCGGCGGTGCGGGCGCTGCGCAAGGATATCAGCATCACCCCGGCGCCGCTCGGCGGGCTGCCGCTCGATACTCAGCATGACTGGACCGCTTTCCGTATCGCCTACACCGGCGATTCCCCCTCCCAGGCGCGGCAGGTCGCGACCCAGTTGACCTCCTCGTTTATCGAGGAAAATCTCAAGGTTACGCAGCAGGCCTCGGATCAGACCACCTCGTTTCTGACGCAGCAGTTGCAGCAGGCGCAGCAGGCGGTGGCGCGCGACGAGCAGCGTATCCAGAATTTCGAACGGCGCAATCTCGGCACCCTGCCGAACCAGAACCAGGCCAATCTGGCCGTCGTGCTCAGCCTGCAAAGCCAGTTGGGCGATGCGCAAGGCGCGCTGCTGCGCAGCCAGCGGCAGATCGCCTACGACCGCAACCTGCTGAAACAGCAGCACAACTATGCCGCCGCCGCGCCGCTCATCGAGCGCCTGAATAAGCTGCAACTGAAGCTTTCCGATCTGCGCTCCCGCTATACCGACGCCTATCCTTCGATTCCGCAACTGCAGCAGGAGATTGCGCAGTTGCAAACCAAGCTGGCCCAGGTTGAAAAAACCCCCGATAACTCTTCGCCGGCGGAAATTCAGAACACCTTGGCGGGCATGCCGTCGCGCAATCAGATCCAGAGCCAGTTGCAGGCGGAGCAGTTGATCGAAGCGCGCGAGCAGCGCCAGGTGGCCGCGCTGCGGCATTCGCTCCAGCAGTATCAATTCCGCCTTAATCAGGAACCGGTGCGCGGCAACCAGTTGGCGTCGTTGGAAACCCAATATCAGCAGGATCAGGGCAACGCCGCCTCGCTGCTGATGAAACTGAACAGTTCCAAGCTGGCGACGCAATTGGAGCAGCGCCAGGGCGGGGCCCAATTCCGGCCGGTGGATTCGCCCAGCCTGCCGCAGCAGCCGGTCTGGCCGAAGCCGCTGCAATTCAGCGGGTTTGGATTATTGGCCGGCCTCGCCTTGGGCCTGGCGATCGCGGCCGCGGCCGAGTTCCGCCAGGACCAGATCCACTCCTCGCTGGAATTGGCGCAGTTAGGCCTGCCGCCCATCCTCAGCCGCATTCCGCCGCTGCACACCACCCTCGACCGGGTGCGGCGCCGGACTCTGCGCAGCGTCGAATGGGCCGCGATGGTCGTGATGCTGGGCGCGATTGTGCTCGGAAATTACTTGCTGATTCGCCACTGACCATCTATGCCAATCTCCCTCTTTTCCGGATCCCGTACTATGTCTACCTTGCCGATGCCCGCCCCTCGCCTGTCCGTTCCCGCAGCCGCTCCCGAACCCGCGCGCGTGCCGCTGGAGCCGCCGTGGTCGCAGGCGCAGTTGCTGCCCGACAATCTGAATCCCCATCCCCGCCTGATCGCCTGGACCCGCCCGCAGGAAATGGAAGCGGAACAGTTCCGGCGCCTGGCGGTGCGGTTGCAGAACCTGCGCGGCCAGCGAAAAATGCAACTGCTGGTGATCACCAGCGGCGCGCCGCGCGAAGGCAAAAGCCTGATTGCCGCCAATCTGGCGATGATCCTGGCGCGCCTGCGCCAGGATCGGGTGTTGCTGCTGGAAGGCGATCTGCACCGCCCCACGCTCATGCATCGGCTGAAACTTTCGGAAAAAACCCCGGGCTTGGGCAACTGGCTCGAGGGCCAGGTGCCGCTGCCCGATTGCCTGTGGCGCCATCCGGTTGAGCCGCTCTGGCTGATCCCCGCCGGGCAGGTCACCCGCCCCCCGCTGGAACTCCTGGAACGGGCGCAATTGTCCGAATTCGCGCAGCAATTCCGGCAGAATTTCGATTGGGTGCTGGTGGATGCGCCGCCGGTCTTGCCCTTGGCCGATGCCAGCCATTGGACTGGCATCGCCGATGGCGTGCTGCTGGTGATCCGCCAGCACCTCACCCGCCGCAGTGAAATCCGTCAGGTTCAGGAACTGCTGAGCCCGCCGCTGCTGGCCGGCGTGGTCTTGAATGACAGCAGCGGCCCCGAGCATCGCTACTATTCGCAGTACTATTACAGCCGCCGCCGCTCGAAAGACTGAAGCCCCTCCTGCCGCATGCCGGCTGTGCCCCGCCCCCAGCTCCCCGCCGGAGCTCCGGCGCGGGGCGCAAGTTTTTTCCTGCACTGAAGTTTTTTTCGCTGTCCCCCCCTGTCGGACCTTATGAATGTTTCTGCCGCGCCCGCTATGGCTTTGCACATTCGCTCCCCCCGCGCCCGGCCGCTGCCGCCGCCGCCTTGCCGTTTCGCTGCAATCGGCTGCGGCTCTGCTGCCGCGGATTGCAGAGTCGCGTCGTTGCGCGCCGGCGCCGCCCGGCCCGCCTCCGGGAAAACCCGGTAATTGAATTCCTCCCGCCGGATTGGCAGCGCAATTGCCAAGTCTTTGAATTATCAGGCGCGGTGAAGTGATGGTGCCGCGGGCTTTTTCGCCGAACCAATTCCATGCGATCCGCTTTGGCCTGCATACCGCGAAGAGTCGTGTTGCTGCTGCTTTCCGAAGCTTTGCTGGTGGTGAGCGCGCTGATGCTGGGAACGTTTGCCCGCCTGGGTAGCGCTGCCGGCTGGATGCTGGCGCGGCAGAATGACGGCGCCCGCATTGCCGTGGTGGGCGGCGTCTGCATGCTGTGCATGTATTACTACGATCTCTACGACTCCTCCATGCTGATCAACCTGCGGCTGGCGCTGGCGCGCCTGCTGCAGGTGCTGGGAACGGCGGCGCTGATCCTGGCGTTGCTCTACACCGCTTTTCCCAGCCTGACTCTCAGCCGCCAGTCCATCTTCTTGGGCCTGGCGCTCGCCGGGGTGCTGGTGGCCGGCTGGCGCCGGCTCTTCTTTCAACTGAGCCGCGCGTCCTGGTTGAACGAACCGGTGCTGATGGTCGGGGATGGCGCGCTCGCGGAAAAGCTGGCGGGCGAGTTTCTGTCGCGGCCGGAACTGGGCATGCGCCCGGCCGCTTCGGCTTGTGCCGCGGAAGCTTGGAATCCGGCCGGCGCCGCCCCGCTGCGCCGCGCCATCGTGACCCTGCCGCAACCCTGGCCGGATTGGGTGCAGCGGCTGGGCGAGCGCGGTATGCGGCTGCAGGATGGTGCGGCGATGTACGAGCGCATCACCGGCCAGGTCGCGCTCGAAGCCGGCCGCGCCCCCCGCGTTCCCGCGCGCGCCCGCATCACCCTGCGCCGGAAACGGCTGTTTTCGCTCTTGCTGGCCGCCGCCGGCCTCTTGCTGGCCTGGCCGTTGATGTTGCTGATCGCGCTCGCCATCCGCCTGGATTCGCCCGGGCCGGCCCTCTTCCGCCAGCGCCGCGTCGGCTGGCAGGGGCGGCCGTTCACGTTGCTGAAGTTCCGCTCGATGGTCGTCGGTGCCGATGCCGGCGGCAATGCGCAGCCGGCGGCGCCCAACGACCCGCGCTGTACCCGCCTCGGCCGCTGGCTCCGCCGCTGCCGCCTGGATGAGCTGCCGCAGCTTTGGAATATCTTGCGCGGCGACATGAGCCTGGTGGGCCCGCGGCCCTTCGTGCCCGAGCAGGAAGCGGCCTGCGCCCGCGCCATCCCGGGCTACTCCCTGCGCTGGCAGGTGCCGCCAGGCGCGACCGGATGGGCGCAGGTGCACCGCGGCTACTGCGCCACCTTGGAAGATAACCGCGAAAAACTGGCCTACGACCTCTTCTATGTCAAAAACCTCTCCTTCTCGCTCGACCTGGTGATTCTGTTCCAGACATTGAAAATCCTGCTGCTCGGCCGGGGAGGGAGATGATGGCTTTCTGGCATGCCGCCGCGGCGCTGGGCTTCTGGGGCTCCTTGACGGCGCTGCTCTACACCTATCTGTTTTATCCCCTCCTGCTCTCGGTGGGCTACACCGCGGCCGAGTTGCGCGCCGCCTGGCGGCGCATGCAGCGCGGCCCGCTGGGGCCGCACCCGGCGCCCGCCCGCTACGAGCCCGCCGTCAGCGTGGTCGTGGCCGCGCACAACGAAATTGATACGCTGCCCGGCTTGGTGGAGTCGCTGCGCCGGTGCGATTACCCGGAAGGCCGGGTGGAGCTGGTGGTGGTTTCCGATGGCTCCGGCGACGGCACTGCGGAATGGCTGCAAGCCCGGCCGGAGCCCTGGATTCGCTCCATCCTCCTGCCGCGGCAAAAGGGCAAGGCGAACGCGCTCAATTGCGGCGTCGCGGTGGCCCGGCATGAGTTGCTGGTCTTCACCGATGCCAGCACCCGCCTGCTGCCGCACACCTTGAATATGCTGGCGCGCCATTTTCAACACCCTCGCGTCGGCGTGGTCTGCGGCCTGCTGCGTTTCATGCACAACCGCCAATCGGCGGGAACCGAAGGCGTGTATTGGGGCTACGAATGCCTGCTCCGCCTGATGGAAGACCGGCTGGGCGCGACGCTGACCGCCAGCGGCGCGCTTTACGCGCTGCGGCGGCGATGCTTCCCCGCGCTCAAGCCCACGACCCTGATTGAAGATTTCGTCATCCCCATGCATGCCCGGCGGCTCGGCTACCAGGTGCGCTATGACCCGGAAGCGGTGGCGCTGGAATTTCCGGCCGCGACCCTGGGCGGCGAATTTGCGCGGCGAACGCGGCTGGCGATGGGCAGTTTTCGCGTCTTCGGCGAGCTCTTGCGGACTCCGCTCGACGGCGTTACGCGCTGGGCGCTGCTCTCGCACAAATTCATGCGCTGGCTGGCGCCCATCTTCCTGCTGGGCATGCTGCTGACCTCGCTGGCGCTGTGGCATCAGGCGATTTATCGGACGCTCGCCCTGGGGCAGATCGGCCTGTATCTGTGGGCGGTGGCCGGCGGACGCGGCTGGGCGCCGGGCGCCCGGCTGGCGCGCATGCTCTATTACTTCCTCGCTATGAACCTCGCCCTGTTCTGGGGCATGCTGCGGGCGCTGCGCCGCCGGGAGGAAACCAGTTGGCAACGCGCGGCTTGAATTCGGCTTGCATCCTGCTCTTTCATGGGCTGCTGGATGCCGGGGAAAACGGCGGCCGCTTCGCCCTCCCGGCGCGCCGCTTCAGCCGCTGGCTGCGGCGCTTGCGCGCGGCCGGGCAGTCTTGCCCGGCTCTGCCCGCCTGGTGGGCCCATCCCGCGCCCGGCGGATTGCAGGCGGTGCTCGCCTTCGATGACGGCGGCGAAAGCGATTTCCGGCTGGCTTTCCCGCGGCTGCTGGAGGCGGGCCTGTCGGCCGTGTTTTTCATCAATACCGCCCGCGTCGGCGCGCCCGGCTGCCTGAGCTGGAACCAGATCCGCGAAATGCGCCGTGCGGGCATGTCGTTTCAATCCCACGGGCACGATCATGTCGCGCTGACCCGCCTGGACGCGGCGGAGTTGGATGCGCAACTGCGCCGCTCGCGCCAGTGCCTCGAAGACCGTCTGGGCGAGGCGGTGGAATTTCTGGCCGCGCCCTATGGCTGCTGGAATCAGCGCGTGCAGGCGGCGGCGCTGCGCGCGGGCTACCGCGCCCTGTGTACTTCGCAAGCCGGCCTGGCGCAGCCGGGAAGCGCTTTGCTGCCGCGCAACGCGGTGCGGCGCTACACCTCGGATTTGGGCTTTTGGGCGCTGTTGCGCGGCTCGAGCGGCTATCTGGCCATGCGCCGGCTGCGCTCCGCATTGCTGGCCGTGCCGCGCCAGTGGCTGCTGCGCGGCTCCGCCATCCACGCGCCGGGACCGGAATTATGAACGAGGCCCACGTTTACGTGCTCATGGACGCGCTCGGCTGGCCGGTGGCCGAAACCCACGGCTTTCTTACCGGCCTGCTGCCTCACCGCCGCCCTTTGCGCACCATCCTCGGGTTCAGCTCGGGCGCCATTCCCAGCATCCTCACCGGCATGACGCCCGATCGCCACGGCCGCTGGAATTTGTTGTACTTCGATCCGGAGCATTCCCGCTTCCGCTGGCTCCGTCCGGCCAGCCGGCTGCCCGAGCGCTGGCTCAATCACCGTCTGGCGCGGCGCGGCCTGCAGGAGCTCGGCCGCCGCATGCTGGGCTGCGGCCCCGGCTTCGAATGCTGCGTGCGTCCGCAACTGTTGCCCTGGTTCGCCTGGGCCGAAACCCGCGATCTTTACCAGCCGGGTAGTCTCGAACCCGCCGCCAACATCTTCGACCTTTGGGCCGAAGCCGGACTGCCGTTCCGGATTTACAGCTATCGGCAGGGCGGCGATCTCGAGCTGCTGGGCCGCGCGGCGCAAGACTTGGAAGCCGGCCGCGCCGTCGCCTATTTCATTTATCTCTGCGAGCTGGATCATTTCCTCCATCGCTTTCGCGGCGATGCGCCCGCCGAACGCGGCTTCCTGCAGCGTTATGACGGCCCGCTGCGCTTGCTCTACCGCGCGCTCGAGCGCCGCGGCCGTCCGGTGAATTTCCACCTGTTTTCCGATCACGGCATGACCCCGGTTGCCCGCCGCGAGGATTTAGCCGGCGCCCTGGCGCGCCTCCCCTGGCGCATGCCCCAGCATTATCTGGCGGTGTTGGATTCCACCCTGGCGCGGTTTTGGTTTTTCCATCCCGGCGCCGAAGACGCTATCCGCGCCTGCTGCGCGGAATCCGGCTGCGGCCGAATGCTGGCGGCGGACGAATTGAAGGCGCTCGGCATCTGGTTCCCGGATGGGCGCTATGGCCAGGCCGTTTATTTGCTGCCGCCGGGCTGCATGTTTTCCCGCAGCGATTTCCATGGCGGCGCCTGGAATCCGCGCGCGATGCACGGCTACCATCCCGGCGACGCCAACTCCGATGCGGTGTTGCTCTCCAGCCGCCCGCTGCCGCCGGATCTGAGCGATATCACCGGCCTCCACCGCCTGCTTTGCCAGCCGCTGGCCGGCGTCAGGCAAAGCGCGGGAGCGGCCTGATTCCCATGTCCCCCTCCCGCCGCATTTCGGTCCTCCACTATTCCGGCTCGCGCGTGCGCGGCGGCGCGGAAGAACATCTGCTGACGCTGCTGCGCGGCCTCGATCGCGCCCGGCTGAAACTCTATCTCGCCTGCGCGCCCGAACTGCTCGCCCGGCTGCAGCCGGATTTGCCCTGGGATGTCGCCTGCATCCCCATCGCCCTGCATCCCGCGCGGCTGGGCGCGGCGCGGGAATTTTGCCGCGCCCTGCGCCGCCACCGCATTGACCTCGTCCACTCCCATCTGTTTTCCGCCAGCCGGCTGGCTTCGCCGCTGGCGCGCTGGTGCGGGGCGCGCACCGTCGAAACTCCGCATGTGCGCGAAAGTTGGCGCCGCGGCTGGAAGCGCTGGTATGCACCCGATCGCCTGCTCGGCCGGGCCGTGGACGCCTATATTGCGGTCTCCGCGGCCAATGCCGGCTACCTGGTCCGGGAAAAACGGCTGCCGGCGGCCAAAGTCCGTCTGATCCGCAACGGCATCGAGCTGCGGCGCTTTGAGCAATTGCCCGCGGGCGAATCTTTGCGCGCCTCGCTCGGCTTCCATCCTCGCGATTGCGTCCTCCTGGCCGCCGCCCGCCTGGAGCCGCAAAAAGGTCATGACGTGCTGCTCGAGGCGCTGGCCCGGGCGCGCGCCGATGCTCCCCGCTTGCGGCTAGTCTGCGCGGGAGACGGCAGCCGCCGGCAGGAGTTGCAAGCCCAGGCCCGGCGCCTGCGCCTGGATGGCATCGTGCGCTGGGTGGGCTTCCAAAACCCGATCGAGCCCTGGATGGCGATGGCCGACGTCTTCGTGCTGCCCTCGCATTATGAAGGCCTGCCGCTGGCGGCCATGGAGGCAATGGCGGCCGGCCTGGCGGTTGTCGCCAGTGCCGTGGATGGAACGCAGGAGCTGATCGCCGATGGCGGCAATGGCTTGCTTGTCCCGCCCGGCGATGTCGCACTGCTGGCCGCGGCCTTGCGGACCCTGGCCGGCAGCGAGCCCCTGCGCCGTCGTCTTGGCAGTGCGGCTCGCGCCTGGGCGTTTGAGTACTGCGGCGATGCGGCTCAGCTTCGGGCGACCGAGCGCCTTTACCTGCAGCTCTGCCCCGCCGCCTGCGGCTCCGGCTTGCGCCAACCCACGCCGCTGCCGCTGGCGGAATCCTCGCTCGGCCTCCGGAGGCGTGCATGAGCGCCACCGTGCCGCTGCGTCTGGCCGGAATCACCCACGCTTCCGAGTTGCGCGCCGCGATCGAATCCGCCGTTGTCAACTGCCTGGCGCAGGCCTATCGGCATCCCCCGGCGCTGGTGCTGGCCGGAAGCCTGGCGCGCGATGAAGCCACGTTCCTCGACACCGGGTCTCGCTGGCGCCTGCTGGGCGACGCCGAATTTTTGTTGTTCTGCGCGCGCCGTCGCGAACTCCCCGCTCCGGCGCGGCTCGACGAAATCTCCCGCCGCGCCATGGCTTGGCTCCAGGCCCGCGGCGTGGACGCCAAAATCGAAATCTCCGCCTGCACCCTCCGTTACTTGCGCCGCATGCCGCCCCATCAGTTTGGCTTTGAGCTGCGGCGTCATGGCCGGGTGCTGCTCGGGCCGCCCCGCCTGCTGCAGTCCATCCCGCGTTTCTCCAATCGCCAGGTTCCCCCCGATGACGCCTTCCGCTTGCTGTGCAACCGCTTGCTGGAATGGCTGGAGCACGCGCCCGTGCTCTCGTCCTCGACGCCGGCGGAGCCGCCGGCGTCCTATGCGCGCTTGAAGCTGCTGCTCGACATGGCGACTTCGTATCTGGTCTTCCTCGGCCAATATGCCTCCACCTACCAGCGCCGGGCCGACCGGCTTTTGGCGCTGGACGCGGCGGCGGCCCGGCAAGCCCCCTGGGATTTGCAGCGCTTTGCGCGGCTGGTGCAGGCGGCGACGGTCTGGAAACTGAGCCTGCATCGGCCGGAGGAAGGCATGCCCGCGGAATTGCCTTCCGGGCGGGAGCTGTTGCATGCGGCGCATGCCTTGTGGCGATGGGAAGCTGCCCGCCTGCTGCGGCTGGCGCCGCAAACCGGCGATGCGGAAATCATGCAAGCCTGGGCGCGCCGGCAGCCCCGCTCCCAACGTTGCCGGGGATGGCTGTGGACCGCCCGCTCCGGCTTCCGCAGCCGCCTTCGCCCGCTGCCTTGGCGGCATTGGCTGCGTCTGAGCTGGTGCGGCTCGCCGCGCGCCTGCGTCTATCGGGCCGGCCTGGCGTTGTTGTTCGAGCCGCCGCCGCTTTCGCCCCGCCGGCTGCTCGAGCTGGCAAAACTGTTGCCCCTGTCCGGCGCGGCGCGGAATCGGCAAGAAATTTCCCCGCCTGAGCTGGCGCGCGAAGTGAGCTGGAATTACCGGCTCTTGCTCGCCCCCACCCGGCACTGAGCGCGCTTGGCCGGCCCAGGAGATCCCATGAACCTGCTTTACCTCACCCTCGATTCCCCGCTCCCGGCCGACAATGGCATGCGGCAGCGCACCTGGATGCTGCTCGAATGCCTCCAGCGCCTCGGCTGCCGCACCACGTTGGTCGCCCTCGCCGAAATCGGCGCCGGCTGCCGCGAGCGCCTGCAAGCGGCGGTTGGTGAAGTTCACTCCGCGCCGGGCCGGGCTTCTTCGCTCGCGGTCGCGGCTTCGCGGCTGGCCGCGCTGCCGGCCGCTTGGCCGGCCTCCGCCTGGCGCTATCGCTCGCGGACGGCGCGCCGCCTCATTGCCCGCCTGCTCGCAAACCGCGCCTTCGATGCGGTGCTGGCCGACACCGTCTTCGCTCCGGTCAATTTGCCGCGCCGCCACCCGCCGCTGATCGTCAACCACCCCGACGTCGAACATCGCATTCTGGCCCGCTATGCCGCCTGTGCGCCCCGCCCCTGGCTCCGCGCCTACGCCCGTTGCGAAGCCGCCAAGCTGCGCCGTTGGGAAGCGGCGGTCGCCCGCCGGGCGCGGCTCAGTCTCGCCTGTTCGGAAGAGGATGCGCGCGTGCTGCGGCAACTGGCAATTCCGGCATCCCTGGTGGCCGTCGTCCCCAACGGCGTGGACGAAAGCTATTGGCAGCCACCCCGGCGCGCTCCCGAGCCGGATTGCATCGCTTTTACCGGCGCGCTGGATTGGTTTCCCAACCGCGACGCGGTGCAATTTTTCGCCGCCCGGATTTTGCCGCGGCTGCGCGCGCTGGTTCCGGCGGCTAAATTTCTGGTGGTGGGCCGGCGCCCTCCGCGGGAATTCGTTCGCCGTATTTGTCAGACGCCGGGGGTGGAGTTCAGTGGCAGCGTGGACGATGTCCGGCCCTGGCTGGCGCGCGCGGCCGTCTTTGCCGCGCCCTTGCGGATTGGCAGCGGCACGCGGCTGAAACTGCTGCAAGCCGGCTGCCTGGGCATGGCGATGGTCTCTACCCGGCTGGGCGCCGAGGGGCTGGCGTTCGAGCCGGAGCGTGAAATTCTGCTGGCCGACGATCCCGATGCCTTTGCCCAGGCCATCGCGCGCCTGCTGGCCGATGCCGGCCTGCGGCAGCGCCTCGGCAGCGCTGCCCGCCGCCATGCGATCGAACGCTACGGCTACGCCGCCTGCCGTACCCAGTTGGAAAATGCCCTGCGCGCCCTGCTGCCGCAAACCGCGCCGCTGGCTTCCCGCTCGCGGTCCGTCACCGCCTTCGAGGAGGCGGGAGCATGATCCTTTTTTATCTCCTCATCTCGGCCATGCCGCTGACCCGGCATCCGCTCTGGGAAAAATTCGTCAGCGACTTTACCGTCATCAAGTACATCGGCTCGGCCTGCCTGCTCTATGCCATCGCCCACGGCATGGTGGCGCGCGAGCGCGCTCCCTTGGGCGAAAGCTGGCAAATGCGCTGCACCGCGCTGCTGGTGGCTTGGGCGGTGATTTCTTATGGCATCCAGGGGCCGCCGATCGGCTGGGCGTTAAGCCCGCTGATGAGCTATTTCTCTTTCCTCATCCTGCTCTTCGTCACGCTCAAAATCGTGGATACCCCGCGTCGCCTGCGCCATGTGCTCTGGGCCTTCATCGCCTCGCTCAGCCTGGCCTCGCTCTACGTCATTCGCGAATGGCAGAAATATCACGCCTTATATGCCTATTTCCGCCCCGGCTGGGTAACCGGCGACCCCAACTACTACACCGCTTCCGTGCTGCTCGGCATCCCGCTGGCGCTGGTGTTGGCGCGGGAATTGGACTCGCGCTGGCAGCGCCTGGCGATGTTCGGCGCGGCCATTGTCCTCCTGCTGGGTACCGCGCTCGCGGCGTCGCGCGGCGGGCTGCTGGGTTTGTTGGCGGGGGTCATTTTCCTGGCGCGGCGGCGGCGGCGCCTGCTGCGCTGGGCGCTGGTGGCGGCGCTGTTGCTGCCGCCGGCATTGTTTTGGCGCTCCTCGCCGCTGGAGCGCCTGCTGCATCCCACCGTCTCCGATCGCAAGGCGGCCGACACCCGCCTGGCGCTCTGGCAAGCCGGCCTGGATATGATCCGCCGCCATCCGCTGGCCGGCATTGGCTTGGGAAATTTTAAATACGAAGTGCAGCAGTACGCCCCCGGCAACGCCAATCTGGACCATATCGCCCATAACGCTTACATCGAAATCGCCGCCGAAATGGGACTGCCGGCCTTGTTCGTTTACCTGTGGATTCTGTTTGCCGGTTGGCAAAGCTTGGGGCGTGCGGCGCGCATGGAAGAGTTGCCGGGCTGGATGTCCGCCTCGGCGCGCGGCCTGCAAGCCGGCTTGCTCAGTTTCTCCGTCAGCCAGTTCTTCCTCTCCGCCCAGTACACCAAAATGCTCTGGCTGGTCATCGCGCTTTCCGCCTGCATGCCGATGCTGTGCCGCGTCGCGCTCGCCGAGGCAGCCGCGGCAGCGGAAGCAGCCGAGGCCTCCGCGCCGGAAGCCGCTGCCGCCGCCGCGGCCCCGGCCGGCGCCGCCCTGGCAGATTTTGATCCGGAAATGGATGCCCCGCTTCCCGCCCCGCCGGTGCGCGCCTGGGAGAACCTCGCATGAACGATCGTCGCTCTGATTTGTGGCTCTCGCGGCGCGGGTTCCTGCAATCCGGCGGCAGTGCCGCGCTGCTGGCGGCTTGGTCCGCCCCGCTTCCCCCCGGGCGCGACCGCTTTGGCGGGCTGTTGACCCGCGCTATCGCTCCGCCGGACGAGCATTTTCGCGTCATCCGCGCCCGCGAGCGCTGGATGTTCGCCACTCCCGATGGGCATCCCTTCTGGATGCTGGGCGTTTTCGATGTCAATTTGTCCACCTCCGAATATTTGCCGGGACATTCCTACCACGGCAACATCCTCGCCAAATACGGTTCGGAAACGGCCTGGGGCCGGCAGATGGCGCGGCGGCTGCGGCGCTGGGGATTCAACACCCTGGCCGAGTATTCCAGTTCTTACGCCCTGCCGGTGCCGTTGGACGGCCGCCCGGCGAACCCGGTGCCGTTGCCTTTCCTCGCCTTGATCCGGCCGTCGTATTACAGCCTGCGCAATCGTTGGCGCCTCGCCTCCGGCGCGGTCAAAGACATCGTGGCCGCCACCGATCCCGCCATCTATACCGGCTGGCGCCGCGAAGGGCTGCCCGATGTTTTCGATCCGCTCTTCTCGGCTTACGCCGAAATGGAAGCTGCGCAACTGGCCCGTCGCCTGCCGCCCTCGCCTTACCTCCTGGGCGTCGCCACCGATGACGCCCAGGATCTGTTCGGCTTCGGCCCCGGGCCGGCGATTGCCGCCGCGCGTGTGCATCCCCATATCGGCTGGCTGGTGCTGGCCGCCAATCCCCGGGTTCGCGAAAACCCGGAGCTGCGCGAGCGCTATGCGAATCCGTCGTTGTTTTCCAAGCTGGCGCTGCGCGCTTGGCTGCGTCGGCGTTACCCGGCGATTGCGGAACTGAACCGCGCCTGGGGCTCGCATTACACCTCGTTTGGCAGCGATGGCGGCTGGCCTCGCGGCCGCGGCTGGCTGGATGAAAGCGGGCGGAATCCCTGGGTGGGGCGGGATTACAAAACGCTCTCGGCCGCTGCGCCCGCGCTGCGCGCCGATCTGGATGGCTTTTTGTATGAGTTCGCGCGCCGCTACTTCCAGGCCGTCTGTGCTGCCTGCCGCCGCCATTTTCCCGGCAAGCTGGTCTTCGGCCCGGCCACGCTGAATGGCTGGGGCGGCTTGACCCGCGCCCCCATCCTGCGCGCGGCGGGCCAGTTCCTGGATGTAGTGCAAGCCAACGCGGATTCCGCCGAAATCCTGAACGCGACCCTGCAAGCCGCCGGCGATCGCCCGCTGGTCGCCTGGATGGGCATGGCGGCCAACGCCGATTCCGATCTCGCCGATTACCTCCCGCCGCAGGGCACCCCGCTCTACACCACCCAGCCGGCGCGCGGCCAGGCCTACGCCCGCGCGCTGCGCCGCGCCTTCACCCTCGCTTCGGCTCGCGGCCTGCGCCCCCTGGCAGGCGTGAAGTTCTGGGCCCTGGTGGACTCCTGGCCGGAAAAAACCAACTGGGGCTTGGTCACTTTTCGCGACAATGCCTACGACGGGCGCGAGGCGGTGCGCGCGGCGGCTCGCGATCCCTGGGGCTACCCCACCGGCGGCGAAGCGCGCGATTACGGCGATAGCCTGGGCGCTATTCAGCGCGCCAACCACGCGCTGGCCGCGCGCCTCGCCACCGAAATCGCGAGGCGGCTATGAACGCTGCCCCGCAGGCCGATCTCTGGCTGGAGCTGCCGGAAAACCTGCGCCGGCCGGCGCTGCGCGGCATTCGCTGGACGCTCTGGCTTTCCGCGGCCGCGGTGCCGTTCAGCTTCGGCACCCGCATCCTGCTGGCGCGCATGGGACCGCACGTGCTGGCGGTCTACGGCCTGCTGCTGGTGTATATCAACTTCGTCTCCGCATTTTTCCTGCTGGGCGGAAATGCCGTCGTCATCCGCTATTTGCCCGCGGTGCCGCGCCCGCGGCAGCCCGCCTTTCTGCGCAGCTACGCCGCCGTAACCGCCGCCTGGCTGGCGCTGTGGATGCTTCCCGCCTGGCTGGCCCCCGGCTGGCTGCGCCTGCTGTTTGGCTCGCTGGCCACCGCCCGCCTCTGCCGCGAAGCGGTGCTGTTGGCGCCGCTGGTCATCCTGTTTTCCCTCTCGCTGGCCGCGCTGAAAAGCTTGATGGAAATCGATCGCGCGCAGGTGCTCTATCGCCTGGTCACCATCGGCAGCTTTGGCGCCTATGGGCTGCTCTTCCTGCTGGCGCGGCAGAATTTCCGCCGCCATCCGGCGGCCTGGATCGGCGGCGTGTACTTCTCGCTCGTGGCCATTGCGGGCGCTCTCGCCCTCTTGCGGCTGCGCGCGCGCCTGCCCCGGACAACCCGCCGGCGTTGGCATCTGCCCTCCGGGTTCTGGCGCTTCACTTTCTCGCTCGAAAGCGTCAGCATGCTTGGCTTCTTCGCCGCCGAATTGGACATGCTGTTTGTGCTGCACAGCGGCGGCTTGCGCCGGCTCGGCGGCTATGTCGCGGTGATGACGCTGGGCCTGGCGCTGGTGCCGCTGTTGAAATTGCTGCTGGAAAGCCTGATGGCCTCGCTGACCAACGCCCTGGCGCTGGGTGATCTGCGCGCCGGCGGCGCCCTGGTCGCCGCTTACGCCCGCCTGCTGCTGCCGGCAATTTTGCTGTTCGGCGCCGGCCTGGCCGCCTGGGCGCCGCTGTGGCTGAGCATTTTGGGCGCGGCCTATACCGGCCTCTCGCTGGCGCTGGTGCTGGCTGCCTGTGGCGCGATGATTTACGGGCTGAATTGCCTGGCCGGTTCGCTGCTCTCGGCTATGGGTTTTCCGCAATCCGAGCTGATCGCAAAATTGGCCAGCATCGGCGCCTTCGTCGCCGCTTTTTTCCCGCTCTGGCGGCGCGACGGATTGCTCGGTGCGGTCGCCGCCTGGTGCCTGGCCCAGGCGGTTTACCTGGCGCTGAACGGCTGGGCGCTGCTGCGCCGCGCTCCCTTCCCGCTGGCCTGGCTGCCCCGCAGCGTGTCTGCCTTTTTCGTCGCCCTGACCCTCGCCGCCGGCCTGGCCGCGGCCCTGCCGCCCGGCGATTGGCTCTTGCGCGTCGCCGGCTGGCTGCTCCCGGCCGCCGCCTACGCCGCCCTGGCTCGTTATTCCCCGGCTGAGCTGCGCCAGTTGGCCGGCCTGCTGCTGCCGGGAAAATTTTCGCTGGAGTGATGCCGATGTCTCGACTGCGTGTCTTGCATGTGGAAGTGGGCGGCGCGTGGGGCGGTTCGCTGCGCGCCCTGGAACTCTATCTCCGCCACGCCGATCGCCGGCGCATGGAACACGACCTCTGGCTTTATTACCCCACCCCCGGGGCGGAAGAATTTTCCGGCTTGTGTCGTAACCTCGAAATCTTGTTCCCCGCCCCGCCGGCGCGGGCCCGCGGACGTGGCCGCTTCCGCCTTCCACTGCGCCGTTTGGCTCGCCGCTTTCCCGCTGCCGCCGGCGCCTGGCAACTGGCCCGCTCCCTGCCCTTGGCCTGGCGGCTGTGGCGGCGCTTGCGCGCCGCTCCCTACGATCTGGTGCATATCAATAACACCTTTACCTATCAGCCGGCCACCTTGCTGGCGGCGCGCATGGCCCGCGTACCCGTCGCCGCGCATCTCCGCAACCCCGTCCCCGGCCACTGGCTTGAGCGCCGGCTGGCGGCCCTGGCCGCGCTGCTGATCCCCATTCACTCCGGCCAGGAACGGCAACTGCAAGCCTGGCCCTCGCCGCCGGCCATCGCCCGTTGTCCCGACGCGGTCGCCCTCGCCCCGGCCTCGCCCGTGCGCGTCCATCAACTCCGGCGGCGCTTCTGCGGCTCCTATGGCCCGGGCGCCCCTTTGATCGGTTCGCTCGGACGCCTGGAGCCGCAAAAAGATTACGCCTGCCTGGTTGAAGCCGCGGCGGCGGTGCTGCGCGAGTTCCCGCGCGCGCGCTTCATTGTCGCCGGTGAAGGCCCCGATCGCCCGGCCCTGGAAGCCGCCATCCATGCCCATGGGCTGCAGGCCAATTTCAGCCTGATCGGCTTCTGCCCCGAGCCGGAGAACTTTCTCGGCGCGCTCGATCTTTACGTCTCCAGCTCGCGCTGGGAAGGTCTGCCGCTGGCGGTGCTGGAAGCGATTGCCGCCGGCGTCCCGGTGGTCGCCACCCGTGCCGGCGCCACTGCCGAAGTGGTCACCCCCAATCAGACCGGCTGGCTGGCGCCGGTGCATGCCCCGGCCGAGCTTGCCGCTTGCATCGCCGCCGCCCTGCGGCGGCCGGAGCGAACCCGCCATTTGGCGGAACAGGCCCGCAGCCGCCTGGCCGCCTTCTCGCCCGTGCATTCCGCGGCGCGGCTCGATGCGGCGTTCCTCCAAGCCGCCAGCACCGTGCAGCGCGTCCGCAGCTTCTATGAAGATGCCTATGGCTTGCCCGCCTGGCAGCGCCAGCAGTTGCAGCCGGACCACGCCCCCGGCGCCCGCTTCTCCAAAATGTGGTACCGCGCCGCCATGCGTGAACTGCTGCCCGCCCTGCCGCTGCGCGGCGCCCGCATCCTGGAAGTCGGCGCCGGCTACGGCTATCTCGCCTCCTGGCTGCTCGCCCAGGGAGCCGCCTCCTATGTCGCCACCGACGTCGCGGCCAGCGGACTTAGCCAGCTCCCCCGCCTCCCCCGCTGCCATGCCGCGCTGGCCGACGGCGGCCGCCTGCCCTTCGCCGCCCGGCAATTCGATCTGGTGATTTGCATGGAGGTGCTCGAGCACGCCCCCGATCCGGAAAAATTGCTGGATGAGTGCATGCGCGTCTTGCGCCCCGAAGGCTGCCTGCTGTTGAGCAGCCCGAATTATTGCAACCTGTTCCTGCCGCTGAAATGGCTGGCGGATTGCGGCCTGCCCGCCTGCCGCCGCTATTTGCGCCGTCAGATCCTCGACCGCACCCTGTTCGCCTTCGGCGTGCGCGCCCAACTGCTCCGCCGCGGCGAAATCCTCCAGCAGCGCGCCGTGCGGCTGCATCCGCCGTTGTTCGAACAGTTCGATCGCCGCTTTGCCGCCGGCCATCCGCTGGTGCGCTTGAATGATTTTCTCTTCGCCTGGGAGCGGCGGCATGGCGGCCGCGCGCCCTGGCGCTATTTCGGGCTGCATACCTGTTTTCTGGCGCGCCCCGCGGCGCAGCCCGCCGCCGCCGCCCCGGAACTGGAGCGGACCGCCGCCTGAGCGCCGCGGGCGCCCGCTGCCTTCGCCGCGCCCGCGCGGAGTTGTGACATGCAAAATCGGTTTCCGCCCCGGCGGTCCGGCCGGCCAACCTGCGCTGGCCGCGCCGTGTCCTTGCCGGCATGCGCAAATTTTTGCGGCTTTTAGTTATGCCTGCCGCTAATTTACCTTCCGCCAGCTTGCCGCCCGCGCCGGATCCGGCGCTGCCGGACAATGGCAAACCGATTGCACTCCCCTTCCCTATGTCCGCTCGCGCCGATGCCGTGGCGATAGCCGCCCGGTTCTCCTCCGCCCCGCGCGTCCTCTCGCGCGCCACGGCGCTTTGGGCGTCCGCGGTCGCCGCCGCCTTCCTGCTGCTTTACGCGCCGGTGCTGCTGCGGCTGGGCGAGCAACTGTTCGCGCGCGAGTCCTACGCCTACGGTTTCCTGGTGCCCATTTTTAGCGGCATGCTGATCTGGCGCCGCCGCCGCGAGCTGCTGGCGTTGCCGCTGCGCCCGTCCAATTCCGGCCTGCTCTGGATGCTGTCTGCCGCGGCCTTGCTGGTGGTGGGCAGCCTGGGGGCTGAGCTGTTGTTGACCCGCTGGTCCTTATTATTAATGCTGGCCGGCTTGATTGCGCTGCTGCTGGGCCGCGCCTGGCTGCGCGCGCTGTGCTTCCCGCTCGGATTCCTGCTGTTCATGTTCCCGCTGCCGGCGGTGATCTATTACCAGATCACGTTCCCGCTGCAGGTGCTGGCCAGCCGCTTTGGCGTCTGGCTGCTGGCCTTCACTTCTCTGCCTGTCCTGCGCCAGGGCAATCTGATCAGCCTGCCTCATTTCACCCTCGACGTGGTGGCGGCCTGCAGCGGATTGCGCTCGCTGCTGTCGCTGCTTGCGCTGGCGGTCGCCTACGGCTATCTCGCCGAAGCCCGGCTCTGGCGCCGCCTGCTGCTGGTGGCTGCCACCCCGCCGTTGGCGATTGCCGCCAATGGCGCCCGCATCGCGCTCACCGCCGCGCTGGCCTATCGTCTCGGCCCCCAGGTCGAGCATGGCTTTTGGCACCTGCTCACCGGCTTGGTGGTGTTCCTGCTGACCGTCGGCGGGCTGATCGGGTTGCACGGCCTCTTGCGGCTGCTGCCGCCGCCGGAGCCTTCCCATGCCTGATTCTCCCGCCTCCTCGCGCCTGCTCTTCGCGCTGGTGTTTCTGCTGGCGCTCTTCGGCTTGCTGCACGCCTTGATGGCCCAGCCGGCGGTGCCGCCGACGCTCTCGCTCCGCCTCTTCCCCATGCGGCTCGGCGGCTGGCAGGGAAAAAACCAGCCGTTTTCAGCTCACGTGCTCGCCGCCCTGGGCCTGCGCGATTACCTGAACCGCGTTTATACCAACCCGGCGGGGCGCGTGCTGGGTTTCTACATCGCTTACTACCCGCGCCAGAAGTTCGGCACCGATATCCATTCGCCCAAGCATTGTCTGCCCGGCTCGGGCTGGGAACCCATTGCGGTCCAATCGGCCGCCATCCCCGTGCCCGGCAGCGCGCCGGCGCGGGTGAATTCCTACCTGGTCGAGCGCGGCTGGCAGCGCGACCTGGTCCTGTACTGGTTCCAGGGGCGCGGGCGCGTGCTGCGCAGCGAGCTGCAGGGCAAGTGGTTCCAGATCTGGGATGGCCTGGTGCGCCGGCGCAGCGATGAAGCCCTGGTCCGCATCGTCGTCCCCGTCACCGGCAGCCGGGTGGCGGCGCGCCGCCGCGCCATCGCTTTTGCGCGCCTGGCTTGGCCGCATTTGCGCGCTTACATCCCCAACTGAGGTCTTATTTATGTCCCGCTTGCATTGTTTTTCTGTATTGCCGCGGCTGGCCCTGGCCGGCGCCGGATTGTTTTTGCTGCTGTTGGCCGACTGCCGCCGGCAATCGCCGGCCGAGGAAATGCGCGCCGCCGGCCAGGCCTTGCGGCAGCACAAGTACGCTACCGCCGTCATCGAATACCGCCGCGCCCTGCAGCAGCGGCCGCGCTCGGTGCGCGCCTCCTACGGCCTGGCGCGCGCCGAACTGGCGTTGAAAGACTGGCCGGCCGCCTTCACCGCCCTGCGCCGCTGCCTGGTGTTGAACCCCAACTTCGTTCCCGCCCGCCTGAATCTGGCGCGGCTGTATTTTTTCGATCGCCAGTATGACAACGCGATCCGGCAAGCCTCCCGCATCATCCAAGGCCAGCCGCAAAACGCCGCCGCCTGGCAGGTGAAGGCGGCCGCGGAAGGCGGCGCCGGCCGCCTGCAGGCTTCCCAGCGCGACTTCCGCCATCTGACCCAACTCCAGCCGCGCGATCCCAATGCCTGGATCAACCTGGCGCTCATGGATGTCCGTCTGCATCAGCTCGCCCCGGCCGGCCGCCATCTGCGCCGCGCCCAGGCGCTGGCCCCCGCCCTTCCCCTCGCCTACCTCGACCTGGCCGGCTTGGCCCGCGTGCAGGGAGACGCCGCCGCGGTCCCGGTGATCCTGCGCCAGGGCATCGCGCATGCGCCGAAAAGCATCGCGCTGTATCTCGCCTTGGCCAATGACCGTTTGCAAGCCTCGGGCCGCCCCGCGGCGGAAGCCGTGCTCGGCCGCTTGCGCGCCGTCCGCCCCCGCGACGCCGATGTGGCGCTGCGGGTGGGCGATTTTTGCTACCAATCCGGCTTTTTCCGGCAGGCCCGGCGCTCCTACCGGCGCGGTTTGCAGAGCGCCGCATCGCCCATCCGCTTGACCTTGCAACACCACTTGCTCCGCCTTGAGCTGCACCTGCGGCAATGGAGCGCGGCGCAAGCGCTGGCGCTGGACCTGCTGCGCCGTCATCCCGGCGATTTCGACGCCCGCCTGGCGCAGGCGCGGCTCTGGC
The DNA here is from genome assembly GCA_021789895.1 of Acidobacteriota bacterium. Taxonomy (GTDB): domain Bacteria; phylum Acidobacteriota; class Terriglobia; order Terriglobales; family SCQP01; genus JAKASR01. The sequence goes on from JAJYIU010000005.1 coordinate 130,755, forward strand.
TGCAGCAGAATCGGGTGCTGAAAGCTTCCGGCCAGCTCCACGTGCTGGTTTCAAACCGCCCCGGCTCGGCGCAGGCCAGCTATTACCTCGGCCTCGCCGAATGGGCGCAGGGCGATCGCCATTCCGCCCTGCAGCAACTCCAGCTCGCTCATCAGAACGCGCCGCGCGCGCCCAACGTCGTTCGCGGCCTGGCGCGCATGAACCTGGCAATGGGACGCCTGCAAACCGCCTGGCACTATGCCCAAATCTACCAGGCGCTGGCGCCGCGCGCGCCCGCCAGCGCGCAACTGCTCGGCACGGTGGCGCTGGCGCGCGGCGATTGGGCCGCCGCCCGCGCCGCGCTGCAACAGGCCCTGGCCGCCAGCCCGGGAAACCTTCAGCTCCAGCTCCTGCTCGCCCAGGCCGATCTTGGTGCCGGCCGGCCCGCCGCCGCCGGCCAGCTCTATGCCAGCTTGCTGGCAAGCCATCCCCATTCCAGCGCTGCCGCCGGCGCGGCCATCAACTTCTTCGCCCGGCGCAGCCAGTGGCCGCAGGCGCTGCAAGTGGCGCAAAACTACTCCCGTGCCAATCCCCGGGACGCGCAAGGCTCCTGGCTGCTGGCCACCATCGAGCTGCAGCGTAATCAGCTGCCGGCCGCCGCCGCCGATCTCCACCGCGCGCTGCAGCGCAATCCCCGCCTGCTCTCCGCGGTGCTCGATCTGGGGCGCCTGCGGCAGCAGCAGAATAACCTGCCCCGCGCCCTCTATTGGTATCAGCGCGCTTCCGTCTTGCAGCCGGACTTCCCGCCCTTGTTGACGATGATCGGCAATCTCTATCTCGCGCAAGACAATCTTGACCGCGCGCGGCAGTATTATCGCCAGGCGCTCGCTGCCGACTCGCAATTTGCCCTGGCGCAGGCCAATCTGGCCTGGGTGTACGCCCAGCAACAGGACAATCTGCCCCAGGCCTTGATCCTCGCCCAGCAGGCCGCCCGCCGCCTTCCCAATACCGCTTCCGTGGTGGATACCCTCGCCTGGGTCTACTTCCGCATGCACAGCTTTGACAGCGCCATCCCGCTGCTCCGCCGCTGTGTCGCCGCCGCCCCCGCCAATCCCATGTTCCGCTATCACCTCGGCCGCGCCTTGCTGGCCGGCGGCCATAAGCGGGAAGGCCGCCGCCAGTTGGAGCGCGCGTTGCAGCTCAACCTGCCGGCCCAGCTCAGCCATCGCGCCCGCGGCTATCTGGTCGCGCAAAACTGAGCCGTGGCGGCCCGCAAGTCCGCCGCTGCAGCCCTATGCAATTCCGCCGGCAATTGCGCCGGGATAAGCCGCGAACTTTTTAGGCGCCCATCGCGCGCGTAAGTCCATTTCTGGTCGCTTCTATTGCCAAACGATTGCAAGCGCTTTGTATTTGCGAAATGGCTACCGGGAAGAGCACTAGCCAGGAAATTATATTGGCATAGGGAATGATCAATGTAATCACCGAGGCGAGCATGAGTCCGCGCGATATCGGCGGCGCCTGATTGCGCAACCGAGACTGGAAATTGATGCGGTCAACCAGTCGGAGCCAAAATACAAAGACCCAATAAACATTAAAAAATGGGATGAATAGGAAGCCAATGGCTTTGCCTGCGCGAAAATCGTCGGCCCGGACATGAGGCAATTTCGAATGTTTCAGCCCCATATAGATCGTGGTAAATATCCCTAGCGTCAAATAGTGCAGCACGATGGCTCCGCCGGTGGGGAATGTCTCCAACATCCCATGCCGCTGGAATTGTGCCCGTTGCTCGGGCGGAATGCGGTTGATATCAAAATCGGGACGATATACGCCCATCAGGTCAACCCCGGAAGGAGATAGGGGTGAGGTAACGGAAACACCGCAATGGGTGCAGGTAGTTGCTGTCGCCGGTATTTGTTGACCGCATTGCCCGCAATATTTCATTTGCAGATCATTGATATTGTTCATGACTTTGCCTCTTAACCAGGCTACCTATGTTATGTCCTTGGCAAGCGCAGTATAAACCTGTCGGGTGTGTTTGCAATCACATTTTTTACAATTGGTATTTCCCGCGGCGGCCCTGTGCCCCGCTCATGTTCCGATGGGCCGCGGCCCGCCCTCTCTAGCTCGATACCGCATGCGGGAGTTTGTCGCGTTCGAATGCGCCTGGCTATGAGTTCACCCTGGGGAGTTGTTTACGATGAAAGCAAATGAGTAGGTCGAAGTTTGCGGTTGGGACGGTCGGAGTTTTTATGCTAGGTTTCCGCCCTCCGTGGCATTTAAGCTCTGCCTTGCTCTCCCTTGCGCGCGCGGCGCCGAAGCTGTCAATTTCGCCTTCCCCGGTGCGGCTATGTTAAAATTTTTTTTGTCGCGCCTGTAGCCGGCCGCCCTGGTTCCCAACCCGGGTGCGTGCTCCCCGGAAATGCGCAACTGGCGCGGCGCGGCGGCAGCCGGCATGCTTCCCTCGTTTTCCGGCGCGGTAGCCAAGTGGTAAGGCAGAGGTCTGCAAAACCTTTATTCGTGAGTTCGATTCTCACCCGCGCCTCCAATTCATCGCTCCTGGTTCCGCCTGCGCGGCGTCTGGCGCGCTTGCGCTCGGCTCGCGCGCCAAAAATGTGATCATCAGCCGGCCGCCCAGCAGAACGATGGGCAGCAGCAGCGCCCAGAGCATCATCCAGTCCCGGCGCGTGTCGGCGGCGCGCATTTCCAGCCCCAGCAGCACCGCCGCGAGCAGCAGCAGCACCAGCGACAGGCCGCGGTGAAAGCGGCGCAGCTCCGATTGCACCCAGCTATCGAGCCGGTGTTCGATCTCGCGGCCATCCTGCGAGTCGGTGCAATTGGGCTTGCAATGGCAGGCATTGCAGGCGTGCCCGGACGCCCGGTACACCACCACGCGCCGGCGCTCGTCGCTTGCGCTGCGCTGCAGGTGCTGGCCGGTGGGGCATTGCCACAAATCCAGTTCGTGATGGTACGTGAACCCCGCGACGCGCAGCCGCTCCGAGCGCCGGTGCGTGCTTTGGGCCAGCCATTCCAGGGCGAAAGCGATGCCCACCAGCGCCGCCGCGTAGCCGGCGGTATAGAGCACCTCGGCATGAAAACCGGCGGTCATGGCCTCGGCCCGCCCGCTTCCACCACCTCGGTAAATAAACTCGCGTCCGCTTCCTCCGCCCCCGCCTGCGCTTTCCGGTGCCGCACCCCGGCCCAGGTCAGGTAGAGAATCGGCAGCACGCCCCCGGCGATGAATAAAACGTCGCCCGGCAGGCGCAGCCAGGTGATCAGCACGTTGGTTCGATTGGTGAGCGACTTCAGCGAACGGGCGTAAAAATAACCGTCGTTGACCGAGTAATAGAGCTGCAGGATGCCGAGCGGAAACAGCGATGCGAACACCATCCAGGCCAGGCCCAGGTTCAATGACCAGAAACCGGTTTTGGCCGCCCGGTCGGACCAGCGCTCTTCGGGAATCATGTACCGCAGGCAGAACAGCGCCAGCCCGACCGCCAGCATGCCGTACACCCCCATCATCGCCGCATGCCCGTGATTTGGCGTCAGCGCGGTGCCGATTTCATAGTAGGAGACGATCGGCAGGTTGATTAGGAAACCGAAAATGCCCGCGCCCAAAAAATTCCAGAAGCCCACCGCCGCCAGAAACATGACCGCCCAGAAATGCGGGAAGCGGGTGCGCGCGCCCGCTTCCTGCACCGCCCCCAATTGCAGAAAGCTCCAGGCTTCCAGGGTGAGGAAGGTCAGCGGTATCACTTCCGCCGCCGAGAAAAACGCGCCCAGCGCCATGTGCGCCGCCGGCTCCCCGGAAAAATACAAATGGTGCATGGTGCCGATCACGCCGCCGGCCGAATAGAGGATCACGTCGAGATATATCATCGCCAGCGCCACCCGCTCGTGCACCACCCCCAGCAGCACGAACAGGTAGGCGACCATCACCGTGGTGAAAAGTTCGAGAAAATCCTCCACCCACAAATGCACCACCCAGAACCGCCAGAAATCGGTGGTGGTGAAATTCTCCGCCGGGTGCGCCAGCAGGCCCACGGCGTAAAACGCGGGAATCGCCAGGGCGGCAAAGAAGAACAGCCATGGCATGTTGCCGACCTGTTCCTGCCGCAGCCGCTGGCGCAATCCGCGGAAGAGTATCCCCACCCAGAAGACCAGGCCCAGGCTCAGCAGAATTTGCCAGAAGCGCCCCAGGTCGAGATACTCGAATCCCTGGTCGCCAAACCATTGCCACGCATGCCGCATCCAGCCTTCGATCCCCGCGTATTCGCCCGCCAGGCTTCCCACCACCACGATCACCAGCGCGCCGAGCAGCGCGTAGGCCAGTTTGGCCTGGTGCCGCGGCTCGCGGCCCGCGATCATGGGGACCAGGAATATGCCCGCCGCCAGAAAGGAGGTGGCGACCCAGAAGATCGCCAGTTGGATATGCCACGTGCGGGCGATATTGAAGGGCAGCCACCGGGCCAGCGGCAAGCCGAAAAAACTCGAAATGTCGGCGCGGTAGTGTTCGCTGGCCCCGCCCAACAGGGTTTGCAGCAGAAACAGCGCGGCCATCACGAAAAAAAACCACGCCGTGGAGCGCTGTGCCGGCGTCAGCGCCACCGTTCCCGGTGAGCGGAAGGTAATTTTGGCGCGTTCCTTGCCATGCCAGCCGAGCAGGTTCCAGCGCCCGAATACCGCCAGCAGCAGCCCGATGCCGCCCAGCAGCGCAATCAGGGAAATCACGCTCCAGACCACGGCGTCGGCGCTGGCATGATTGCCGACCAGCGGCTCCGGCGGCCAGTTGTTGGTGTAGCTATACGGCAGGCCCGGACGCAGCGCCGAGGCCGCCCACGCCGACCAGCTGAAGAATGCCGTAAGCTGGCGGATTTTTGAAGCGTTGGTGATCGGACGCGGGCGCAGCCCGGTTCTGTCCGAGGGCTGCGCAAAGAACGCGGCGTAATGCCGCACCATGTCGCCATACGCCTGCGCCTGCGCCGCCGAATATACCAGCCTGCCGGTCGCCGGATCGTAGCGGTTGGCCTTGAAATCCGCGATGGTCTGTTGCCGCGCCCGGTCCGAATGCGCGCCGCCGTAATCGGCTTCCGCTTCGAGCGCGGCGCGGTGAAGATAATCGGCGGTGAAATCGGGGCCGAGATAGGCGCCATGGCCGAAAATCGTGCCATATTCCATCAAGCCGTTGCGCAGGAAAATCTGCTGCCCGGCGATGATGTCCCCCCCGGTAAAAAGAACCTGCCCCGCCGGTTCCACCACGGCCGCGGGAATCGGCGGCTCGTCCTGGTAGGTCTTGTACGCCAGGATGCCCATCACCGTGAAACCGAAGAGCAGTACGATCGCCACCGCCTGCAGCCAGCCGCGGGCGACCAGCAGCCGGCGTTTTTCAGCGCCCATCATCTCTGGCTCCTGTTGGCTTCGCGATTCCGCGCTTCCCGCTATGGTGCTCCCGGCGATGCCCCTTCGCCTCGGCGCCCGGAATGACGCCTGCCGCCGCCGCCCTTCAGGCCGGCGGCACCTATGAGGACGCAACCTGCGGGCGCTCCTGCGGCGCCAGCCGCGAGATCCGTATGCGCCCGATCAGCCCCCCTGAAACCTCTTCTATGCGGAAGCGCAGGTTCTCGATTTCGAGAATCTCGCCCTTTTCCGGTATGCGGTGAAACTGGTCGAGCAGCAGCTCGGTCAGCGTTTTGCTTTCCGGCAGGTCGGTCTGGAACAGCGAGTTGACGTTGCGGCCGCGGGTCTCGCCGTGGGCGAGTATCTCGTCTTTGGAAATGCGCTTGATCACCTGCGGCACCACGTCTTTTTCGTCAATGATCTCGCCCACCAGCTCTTCCAGGCAGTCTTCCAGCGTCACCACCCCCGAGGGCTCGCCATGCTCGTCAATCACGATGGCCAGGTGGGTGCGCGCGATCTGAAACTCGCGCAGCAGCTCGTCCGCCAGCAGTTGTTCGGGCGCCAGCAGCGGCTTTTTGGCGAAGGCGCGCACGCGTTCCTGCCCGCGCCCGCTCTGCAGCGCGATCAGCAGGTCGCGCTGGTGTACCACCCCCAGCACGCGTGTGAAACTGTGGTCGGCCACCACCGGTATGCGCGAGTGGCGCGCCCCGATAATGCGCTCGCGCGCCTGCTCCAGCGTGGCCTCGGCTTCCAGATAAAATACCTGGCCGCGCGGCGTCATCAGGTCGCGCGTGGTGACGTCGTTGAGCTTGAAAATGCGCTGGATCATGGCCGCTTCGTCCGGCTCGATCGCGCCCGAGCGCGCCCCCAGCATGGCCAGCTCCTCGATCTCTTCTTCGGAAATCTCCGCCGGCTTTTCCGTCGAAATCAGCCCGGCGAGAAAGTAAGTGAAGCGGATGAAGGGATTGAGCGCGCGCACCAGCAGGTGCAAGGGCCGCGCCGCGCGCAGCGCCAGCGTGTCGGCGACCCGCACGCCCACGATCTTGGGCACCAGCTCGGCAAACACCACCGCTAGCGCGGTGAACAGCACCAGCAGCAGGCTGGCCCGCGCCCGGCCGTATCGTACCAGCGCGACCGCGCCCACCACCCAGGCGGCCACGATGGTGACGATGTTCGAGAGCGTGACCAGCGCCGCCAGCGGCTTCTGAATCTCGGCTTTGAGCGCTTCCAGCGTCGCCCCGCCGGGCTTGCCTTCGGCGCGGGCCACTGCCGCGCGCGCGGCGGGCACGGCGAGCAGCGCCGCCTCGGTCGCCGAAATCAGCGCATTGCAGGCCAGGGCGATGACGATCAGAAGTATGAAACCGAGCATCGCTTCGCCGGGCGCTCCGCGCCCGCGAATCTCATTTTATCATTCGCCGCCCGCCGCCGCCGCTTGCTCCCCTGGACGATTCTATTGCGGCTTTGAATCCCGCGCGGCCTTGAATCCCCGCCCCCCGCTTCAGGCCACATGCATGCGGCTGGCCAGCGGCGCCGCCGCCGCCGCCTCGCCCCCGGCTCCGGCTTGCGCCTCCAGCTCCCGCCGGATCGCCAGGCACTGTTGCGCCATGTACGTCAACTGCTCGCGGTTGAGCCCCTGGTGGATGGGCAGCTCGATGATCGTCCGGCGCAGCTCCGCCGACTCCGGAAACTCGGCCTCGTCCTCCGCGCCTTCCCTCCAGGTGGAAACTGCGCCCACTCCGGCCTGCCAAAGCCGGCGGCAAAACTCGTCTTTGTGCGCTGAGCGCAGCAGCAGAAACAGCGGCGCCGCTTCCGGCGCCGGCGGCGCGATCGGCTCCGGCCAGCCGCCGCGCAGCAGGCTCCGCCGCAGGCACTCGTAGTTGTGCCGCCGCTCCATCACGATCTGCTTCCAGTCGTAGCTGCGAATGAACAGCCGCGCCGCCCGGCTCGCCCGCCAATCCAGCCGCTCCGTCGCCAATGGGTTCATGCCCGGCATCGCATACCGCCGCCCGCTGCGTTCGCGCCAGCGCAGCCGTTCGGCGGCGCGCCGCAGCCGCGCGCCTCCCTCCGCATGCGCGCATTCGAACCCGCTCAGCCAGTTGCGCCAGCAGCCGCTCAGGGTGTCGGCCAGCGGCGGGCGCCGCTGCCGCCGGAATGGCCAGCCCAGCGGCGGCGCCGCCAGCCACAGCAGCGCGCCGTGCGGCGTCGGATAGGTCTTGTGCAGGCAGTAGATCGCCGCATCGCCCGCGCTGCCCACCGCCCTTCCCTGCGATTGCGCGTAAAGACTGAGCGCGCAGTCTTCGATCAGCCGCAGCCCGTGCTGCCGCGCAAATCGTTCCAGCGGCGCCGCCGGATGCGCGTTGCCGAAGTAATGGATCACGTACAGCCCGCGCGTGCGCGGCCCCACCCGCCGCGCGGCATCGTCCAGATCGAGCGTCAGATCGCGCCGCACGCGGTAGTAAACCACCCGCATCCCCGCCGCCGCCAGCGCCGCCGCCTCGATCCCGTGATGATACGCCGGCACCAGCACCTGGTCGCCCGGCTGCCAGCCCATCGCCGCCGGCACCGCATAGATCGCGTTGCGCGCCTCGTAATGCCAGCTCAGCCGTCCCGGCGCTCTTCCCGCCGCCCATTCCGCGCTGAACGGAAACGGCGGCATTCGCCGCCAGCGCAGGTCGCGCAGCCGCCACACCGGCCATTGCGGCACCTTGATCCCCGCTCCCCCTGCCCCCGGTTCCAGCTTGGCCGCCGGCGCCGCGCCCGCCCCCGCCGCGCTCGCCGCCGGCATCTTGGACGCCGCCGGCGCCGGTGCCTTGCTCAATTCTATTTTCCCCGCTGCGCCCGCCGCCTGCGCCGCCGGCCTCCGCCGCCCTTCCGGCTGCAGCCCGGCGTGCACTCGCGCCCGCCACCAGATCATCTGCCCGCGCACGCTGCGCTGGTACAGCCGCAAATGCACCAGCTCTTCCACCCGCCCGCTCCAGTCCGCCATCCAGGGTTGATCCACCCCCAGAAACTCATACCGCTCGCAGCCTTCCGCCGCCGCCCACGCCAGCAGCCGCTGGCGCAGCAGGCTGCCCGGCGAATAGCGTTGCAGCCCGGCATCGTAGCCGATTTTCAGGCAGCCCAGCCGCCGCCGGTCCAGCACGCAAAAATCGAATGCAATCGCGCGCTCGTTCAGCCGCAGCAGAAACAGCCGTAGCCGATGCCGCTCCGCCAGCGTCTTCGCCAGCCGGCTGTAAAACTGCTCCGCCGCCGGGTCTTTCAGTATCGCCGTGCCCGCCTCGCCCTTCCAGCCGCTGGCTTCAATCTCATAACATTCGCGCAGCCGCGCCGGCAGTCCCTCGCCGCCCGTCTGTATTTCCAGACGCAGCCGTCCCACCCCTTCCGCCTGCCGCCGCCGCCGGCGTAAATTGGCGCGCAGCGAGGGGCTGAAGGCGTTTTCGGCCGCTTCCCACCCCTGCGTTAAATCAATGTAGCGCTGCCGCAGCCGCCCGCGCGTCCGTATCTTCAGCCCGTCGGCGGCTTGCGCGAAGTCCAGCGCCGCCCCCGGCGGCAGCCGCTCCAGATCCAGAATGTCCCAGTCCCGCCGCCGCTTCAGCTCGCTCAGCCAGTGATGGTAAAAAACCCCTTCCCATCCCGGCCGTATCAGCACCCCCTGCCGCGGCGTATGCTCATTGGTCAAAAGGCTGCGCCGCCGGCTCAGTCCCTTCCCCCTCCGGCTGCACGGCACCAACGCGATCAGTTCCCCGTCCGCCGTCGCCCTGAATATCTGTAGCTGGCCGCGCCCGAACGCCTTCCACCAGTCCCCCACCCAGTCGTGGTCGAGATACGCCCGCCAGGGATGCATCTCCGCCAACGCATCCCACTCCTGGCGCAATTCCAGAAACTGTTCCCATTTCTCGACCGTGCTGAGCCGCAAACACACTTCGCCGGTGCCGGAAATGTCCATACTGCAGTCTTAAAGGATGCAGCCAGAGTAGGTGTCGAAAGTTCTAAATTGCGGCTTGAGTGCCGCCCGCGCTGTAGGCGGCGGCTTTATTTGGTGTTGATGAAGTACATCACCCATCCGGCGGCAACCGTCGCCGCTAAAAAGCTGGCAAAGCAGAACAGCCCGTAGCGAATCTGCTCGCGCGGCGTCTCCCGCAGCGTGATCCCGAATACCACCGATGCCAGCCCGGCAAAAACGATCACCGCGGAAAAGTGCGATAGCTCCAGCGCCAGCCAGATTGAGAATAGCGAAATCATCGGCTCAGGGCTTGCGCCCTAGCGCAATATCGCGCACGTCCGCCGCCGCGAGTATGTTCATCAGCCCGGCGCTGATCAAAAACGTGGTGCCGTAATTGCCCCACACGGTAAAGGCATTGCCCGCTCCCGCGCCCGCCAGCCGCGCGATCATGTACAAGCTGCCGGCGCAAAGGTCTCCAATCCAGCCCAGATAGCTGAGCAGGTCGCCCAATTGGTTGAGTTGATAGAGCTGCCCCTGCATCATCAGCCCGAGCACGAACATCCCGCCGATCGCCCCCAGCACCAGCCCGCCCCGCACCCAGCGGCGCAGCAGAAAATACCCCAGGCCCGGCGCCAGCCAGCTCAGCGCGGCATAGGTGTTGGCGCGGCGCCTTGCCCCGGCTGCCTGCGCGTTGGACGCGATGGATTGAGCTTCTGCCGCCATGCAAAATCTTATCTTCGCATGAATTCCTTCCCTGGAAATTCCCGGCCCGGCCCTTTCCCGGATATTGCGCCCGCCATTTCGCGGCAATGGCGATCGGTTGCTCCTTCCCGCGTTCGTCTTGCCGGAAATCTCTCCGCTTCCGCCTCGTTCAAGGCCGCCCCTGCAAATCCGCAGCCGTTGCGCGGCTCTGTTTTTCGCTGGCGGCTGGCCGCCGAAAGCTGATGGCTCTTCGCCTTCGCCCCGCCTCCGCTAGCGGCGGCCCACGAGTCCACAGATGGGAGTTAAGAACGCTGAGATCGAGTGGGAAGGTCGGAGTTTCCTGTCAGGTCCCGACCCTCCGCGATTCAGTAAAGCCAAGACGAAGCCAAGCAAAACCGAAGGTTTTGCGAAAAGAGAAGTCGCGAGCAGAGCGAGGTGCAATAGCAATTTCGCAGAAATTGCTTTTAGCAATGCCGCGAGGCGACCTGGTGTACATGGACGTACATGAGGATTGCCGAGCCAATAGTAAAACCGCAGGTTTTGCTTAAAGCTAGCAAAACCGCAGGTTTTGCTTAAAGCATGACAAAACAACGAAGCCCAGCGACGCTTATTGCTTCGTCCAGCATCTTCTGCCCCATACTGTTTGTGAGCCGCCGCAGGTGATCGCCTCTGGAGCCGCATCTTGCCCGCCGCCCTTGCCCTGGTCCTGCATGCCCACCAGCCGGTGGATAACTTCGACGGCGTCATCCAAGGCGCCTTCGAATCCGCCTACTTGCCCTTCCTCGATCGCCTGCAAAAGCGCCCCCGCCTGGCCCTCACCCTGCATTTCAGCGGCTTCCTGCTCGATTGGATCGCCGCCCGCTATCCCGATTACATCGCCCGCCTGCGCCGCATGCTCGACGCGCGCCAGATCGAACTGCTCGGCGGCGGCTACTACGAGCCCATCCTTTCTTCCCTGCGCGAGCCCGACCGCCAGGCGCAGCTCGACCGCCTCTCCCGCCGCCTCGCCGCCCTCTTCGGACTCCCTCCCCGCGGCGCCTGGCTCGCCGAGCGCGTGTGGCAGCCCGATATCGCCGCCAGCCTCGCCCGCGCCGGACTCCGTTACACCGTCGTGGACGATACCCACTTCCATCTCTGCGGCCTGCCCCCGTCCGCCGCCTGGCGCTCCTGCTGGACCGAATTCCAGGAATACCGCCTGCAGGTCGCCGCCTCCGATTTTTTCTTGCGCCGCGCCATCCCCTTCCTGCCCGAAGCGCAGGCCATCGAATACATCCTCGCCGCCCCCTCTCGCCTCGCCGCTTCGTCCCCCTCCCCCGGCGATGCCGCCGCCCTGCCGCCCGATCCCGCTCCCCCGCTGCTCGTCATGGGCGATGACCTGGAAAAGTTCGGCTCCTGGCCGCATACCTATGCGCATGTCTACCGGCAGGGCTGGCTCGACCGCTTCTTCGATCGCCTCGACGCTCTCCAGGACCGCATTCAGACCGTGCGCCTGGGAGATTTTCTCGAACGCTATCCCCCGCGCCGGCGCATTTATATGCCCGCTGCTTCCTATGAAGAAATGATGCTCTGGGCGCTCCCGCCCGCCGCCGCCCTCGATCTGGAGCGTGTCCGCGACCTCGAATCCCGGCGCCTGTCCGGCCCCGCAACCCAAACCCCGCCCGGCCCGGAAGCGCAGCCCTGCAACTCCGCCGACGCTCCCGACTGCCGCCCGTTCCTGACCGGCGCCCCCTGGGGCAACTTCCTCGCCCGCTATCCCGAAGCCAATCATCTGCACAAGCGCGCCTTGGATCTCAGCCTGCGCTGCGAAGCCCTCGCCCGCCCCGGCGCCGCCTTCCCCGCTTCCCTGCCCGCCGGCGAAGCCGCCGCCCTGCTGGCGGAAGCGCGCGAGCATCTGCTCGCCGCTCAGGCCAACGACGTCTACTGGCATGGCTTGTTCGGCGGCATCTACTCGCCCCATCTGCGCAATGCCGCCTACCGCCACCTCCTCGCCGCCGGCCGCCGCCTCGCGCGCCTCGAATCCCCCTCCGCCCCCTGGCGCCGCCGCGATTTCGAGCTCGACGGCCGCGAGCAGATCGAGCTGCTCTCGCCCCAGCTCCGCCTCCAACTCGATCCCGCCGCCGGCGGCGTCCTCGCCGAAATCGAATACCTGCCCGCCGATGCCAATCTCACCCATTCCATCGCGCGCCGCTTCGAGCGCTATCACCAACGCATTCGCCATCACCTCGCCGCCCGCGCCATCACCCCCGGCGTCGAATCCTCCCCCGCCGCCCTGCCCGATGACGGCCCGCTCGCCTCCGCCTTGCTCTACGACCGCTATGCCCGCGCCGGCCTGCGGCTCTATCTTTTTCCCCCCGGCCCCGGCTGGCGGCAATATCGCGAGTTGCAGTTGCAGGAAGACGCTGATTGGGCCGCGGGAGAATTTCTGCCCTCCGAGCCCCGCGTCGGCGCCCACGCCATCGAGTTGAGCCTGCGCCGCGAAGGCCTGCTGAACGGCCGCCCGCTGTCTGCAATCAAAAAATTGCACCTCTCCCGCCGCCGCCCCGAACTGCGCCTCGAGCTGGCGCTCGCGCCCGCATCCAGCCTCGCCGGCTGGCGCTGCGCCCTCGAATTCACCGTCAATCTGCTCGCCCCCGGCGCCTCCGACCGCTTCCTCGCCGCCGGCGATCAATGCCTCCCCCTGGCCTGGTCCGGCGAGCTGGAGGGCCCGGAGCTGGCCTGGTGCGACGGCTGGCGAAATTGCCGCCTGCGCTTCCACGCCCCCGGCGCGCTTTGGTGGCTCTACCCCATCTACACCGTCTCCCAGTCGGAAGCCGGCGTCGAGCGCGTCTATCAGGGCAGCGCCGCCGCCGCCGTCTGGCCGGCGGATACCGCCGCCGGCGTCATCAACCTGACCGTGGACAATTTGCGCTAGCGGCCGCCTTCGCCCGTCCTCTATTTTTTTGGGCTTGCGCCCGGTTCCTCGCCCGCTTCCCGCCCGTCCCCGCGCCGGAACCGCATGGATGGCCGCCCAAATCGTTAATCATTTGTGCAACAGCCTGGAGCCGGCCCCGGCCCGTTTGTCAAGCGCCGGAACCGGGAGTGTATTTTTTCCAATCAAAATGCGTATTTTCGCTTGCTTCTCGGTTACAATGTCCATGCTTTCGGTTTAACCCTGTAAGGAGGGTGCATGGCAGGAGCATTAACGAAGAGTCAGATTGTTGGCAATTTGGCGGAAGCGAATGGTATTGCGAAGAAGGTTTCCGCCCAGTATCTGGAGACCCTGGCGGCCCTGGCCATCAAGGAAACCAAGCGGTCCGGCACGTTTACTCTGCCGGGACTGGGCAAGCTGGTGAAGCAGCAGCGCAAGGCGCGCCTCGGGCGCAACCCGCAAACCGGCGAAACCATCAAAATCGCGGCCAAGACCGTGGTCAAGTTCCGCGTGGCCAAGGCCGTCAAAGATTCCATCGCTCCGAAAAAATAAACCGGCAAATTCCGCGTCGTTTGGCCCCCCGGCAAAGGCTCGGAATCTGTCCCCATCCAAGCATCGGGTTGTACTTCGATCTCGGGCTGCCGCCGGCTTCGGCCGGTACCGGCAGCCCGCCTTTTTTTCCCCGCCCGTTATTTTAGGATTTGCGCAGCAATCGTTTTCCGCCGGCGGCTGATGGCGGAATGCGGGCCGCTAGTTCGGCGGAATGCTGGCCGCTGTTCGGCTTCGCCTGCGTGGATCGGTTTTGTCTGCGCTGCCCCGCCGAACCCGCCCGGCTTTTTTCCCCGGCTGCCGGGCTGACGGCGGAATGCCGGCAGCTATTGAGCTCCCGCCGGCTGCAATGCCACTTCCCGCGCCGCGTTGAGCGCCTGCTCGAAGTCGGCCAGCAGATCGCGCCAGTCCTCGATCCCAACCGACAGCCGCACCAGCGCGTCGCTCACCCCGGCCGCGCGGAATTCGGCTTCGGTGAACCCCGAATGCGTGGTGGTTTTCGGATGGCAGGCCAGCGTCTCCACCCCGCCCAGCGACACCGCATTGCGCGCAATCCGCAGCCGCCGCAGAAATTCGAACGCCGCCGCCTTCCCGCCCGCCAGCTCGAGCGAAAGCATGGCGCCGGGATAGTCGCATTGCGCCGCGTAAATCTTCTGCTGCCGCGCGTCCGTGAACAAGGTCGGATAATGCACCTTTTCCACCGCCGTGTGCTCGGCCAGCCGCTCGGCGATATGCTGCGCGTTCTTGCTGGCGCGGGTCATGCGCAGCCCCACCGTCGGCAGCCGCCCGTCCAGTATCCAGCACTCGTCCGGCTGCAGTATGTTGCCGAACAGCCCGCGCTTGGCCCGGATCGGCTGCATCCGTGCCGCCTCCGCCGCCATCACCACCCCGCCAATCATGTCGCTGAAGCCGGAAAGATACTTGGTCGCCGAATAGAGGCAGAAATCCGCTCCCGCCTTCAGCGGATGCTGGAACGCCGGCCCCAGCAGCGTGTTGTCCACCATCACCATCGGCCGCGGCTCCCGCCGCCGCGCCGCCGCGGCCGCGTGGGCGATGTCGGTCATCCAAATGGTCGGGTTCGCCGGCGTCTCGATCAGCACGATCGCCGGCTCCGGCGTGGTTTCGATCGCGCGCGCAATCGCCTCGCTCTCGCCCGCCGGCGCCGGCACTCCCCGCAGCCCCAACGGCTGCAAAAAATCCTGGATCAGGTGCTGCGTGCCCCCGTAAATCGGCACCGTGTACACGATCGCCTGCCCCGGTCGCGCGTAAGCCATCAGCGCCGTCATGATCGCCGCCATCCCCGAGTTGAACACCAGCGCCGCCTCCGCTCCACTCTCGATCGGCACCAGTTGGTCTTCCAGAATCTCCGCGTTGGGATGGTTGAAGCGCGAATAGATCAGGTCCGGCAGCTCGCCCGGATTCGGCTTCGCCCGCCCCGATACCAGGTCGAAGGCCCGCTCCGCCGCCTCCGGACTCGAAAATACGTAGGTCGAGCTGCGAAACACCGCCGGCCGCGCCGAACCCACCGATAGCTTGGGATCGTAGCCCCGCGTCAGTATCTCCGTCAGCGAACGCAGCCGCTCCCGCCCGCCCATTCCCTCCGGCCCGTGATTGTGCCCTGCTGATCCGCTCATAAATATTTCCTCTCCTTCCTGCAGTCTACCCCCCGCCGCCAGGCCGCGAAAACCCCCGTCAAACCGGCCAGTCGGTAGCCCCTCGCGGCCGTTGCAGGGTGGCGAGTTCCCGCAGTTCAATTCACCCCCGCTGCCGGTATTATTCTATGGACGCTGCCGGTAAGCTTTCGCTACATTGCTAGCCGGCAACTGTCTGCTGCCGGCTGACAATTGTTGGCTTTGGCTCCTGCAATCAGGGCGATTGAAGTGCCCGGCGCTGACGTCGCCTCCATCATCCGGCGCTTCTCGGCCAAGGGCCAGCGCTGGCGCTTGCGTTGAGAGGGGTTGGAAGTGTCCATGGGCAAATAAATGGACACTTGCGCTAGTGTCCACTTCCCAAGTTTGTGTGGGTCTATCGCTTGAGTCTAGATGGCCTTGAGATGCGCTTACGATTCGTGCGCTAGGCGTCCGTCTTCAATGGCGTGATCCGACCCTGAAAGAAGCCGCGTCGGAACGAGATGCTGCGGTTCTGCAGATCCAGTCGTGGCACTGCAATCCATATCTGCCTGTGGATATTTTCTTAGTGACTCAAAATCTGTTGCTCATAGATTAGGCAGGCTTGCGCAGAAGTCGATGGACTAGAAGAACTTCTTTGCTGGGTGCGATCTCCCCCTTCTGCGTCGCATACCACTTCCGGTTGGGTACAGCCCGCCAGATGCGGCCATCACGACTATTCGAAAATCTCTGCAGCCTCTCTTCGCGAAAGCCGGCGTATTCTAGCATCGCCAAGTACTCAGAGAGCTGCCAAGTCGGGTCAGCGAACGCCACCATCTGGACGAGGATGGCGCCTTTGCCCGCGACACGAGCAACAGAGCGAAATGCCGCTCCCGCCTGGGCATAATAGTTGCCAAGATCGCGCTGTTTGCGGTCGCCGAACGTGTAGAACGATGCACCGCATCCATCTAGCGTTCCTGCAATCCAGAAGGGCGCCGGAGTTTCTTTGCGACCGTGGATTTGCCAACGATGGTACAGGACGTGGACGCCTGGATAAGGCGGAGAGGTGATTATCAGCTTGGGCCGAGGAATCTGGTTCCAAATCGCATCATTCTCAATGCCTACTGCAGATCTCTGCATGCAGACGATTTTGACATCGCTCTTTCGCACAGCTTTCGAGTAGCGTTGAACACCCTCAACCATCTCAGCCAAGAAGAATCTGAACTGCTGTCGCAGCTCTCTCGCCGTGGGCAAATGTGTTCGGCAATCGAGCGCCCACTGTGCCGTTTTCAGAAGTACGCACCGGGCAAACTGCTGCTGATTTGGTGTCTCCAAATCCGGTACGCGCGCTAGAGCAAGTTCGAGCGTCTTGCGAATGGGCCACGTCGTTCGTGTGCTAATGTTCCGCTGATAGCCCATGCGGCTCCATTCGGAATCGCGTACTGCTCGCGTGTGGAGATTCAGTGCTGCTTCTGTCGAATCTGCCCAAAGTTGAACCGCGAATATATCGGCGTTCGATAGGGGAGTCGTCTTTGTCTGAGTGATGAAGACAGCAAGGCTGCTGATGTCTGTGCCAATCGCGTTCCGGTCTTGAACGTGCGCCTCGACCAGGCTTGTCCCGCCGCCCATGAATGGGTCAAGCACCGTGTCCCCCGGGACTGTGAATTGCCGGATGGCTTCACGAGCGAATAACGGGGAAAATCGAGCCGGGTAGCGGTAGAAATCGTGGGTATATCCGCTTACGGGTTTGCGGGTATGAACGGCTTCAAGAAACCGCGTGCTGATCTGCATCGTCTGCTCCCGTTTTCTGCCTGGCGGGCTTTTTTCTTCTTTCGGACTTAACGTCCGCATTCACCTCGTCCACGTCAAAGAGGATCTGGCGCCCGACGCGGTATCCGCGAATTTGGCCGCGCTGCTTCAGCTTGTAGATCGTTGACGGGACAGTCCTCAGGTGACGTGCAACCTCTTCGACGGTGAGCCAAGTCGTCATGTCTTCCAGGCAAATGAATAATAGCATGGCTTGTCCAATTTCAGAAAATATCAGTAAACATCAGCAACTCTTGTGCAAGAATAACGGCACACCTTATAATTAAACGTTGGCATTATTAACAAAATAGTTGACTTTATTTAACGACTAGTCCATACTTTTCACTCTGGGGTGGTGATCATCATGGTGCTGTGCATTGAGATCGACCAGGAAACGAAGGCTCGGCTCGACGAGCTGCTTACGTTGGGCCAGTATCGGGACTACTCGCAGGCAATCGCCGTAGCAATCGCCAATCAAGTCTTGCTCCACGGAAAGGTGGCCGAGCAGGGTCGTTCGTTGATCATCTCGAAGACTGTTGGACCACGTTCCTCCGACAAAATTTCCAAGACAGCGCGGAGTGCTGGGCGCCTGCAAGAGAGTGGCAGGCTTACGGTACCCTCACTTTTTTCGCGCGCGCTGAGAAGGCCGCTGCCGGAGCAACTTTCTCCAATTCCGACAGACGCATTTGTGCGTGGAACATCGGTCCCCGTTGATCGCTGGATTTTCGGCCAACACAATAAACTGCTGCCCGCGAAGGCCAGCTGTAGGGCATTGGCGATTCTTGACGCCGGCACGACGGGTGTTCCGCTGGCAAGAACGGCATCCGATATCGCTGCCCACGCCGTAGAACTCGGCGATTACCTGAGAGCGATCGATGAGAAAAATGGTTTTACTCGCGAAGAATCTCTTTCACTTGCTTTTCCTCTGAGCGGATCCGAAACAGGCGACAAGGCCAGGCTGCGTTATGCCAATCAGTTCGTTGCGAGCACGAACGCGCAGGGGCAACTTTCCGGCCTGCTTGTGGATTTGAAGTTTGTCAACTACGTCCCAGGCAAGGAAGCACGTCTCATGTTGACTGAACCGGGGTGGGAATTCGCGGTTCTAGAGAATCCAATTCTTGATCATGGTGCCGCGGGGCTCCCAAAGTTCACAAGCGAAGAGGTTGATTTTCTGCTTGGACACATCAGGAACAACGTCCCCGCTGAAGACAGTGCCTACCGAACGGTGATTACGGCCCTATCTGAAGGTGCTAACAATCCCGACAAACTGGACGCATACCTCAAGCCATTGTTATCGCCACGACAGGACAAGCCGTTTACGACTGCCTTTCTCGCAACGCAACGGTCCGGGGTAATTTCTCGGATGTCCGATTTAGGTCTTGTGAGCAGGCAGCGTGACGGCGTAAAAGTCACGTACATTCCGTCCGAACGAGCAATTGAATACCTCAAGAATGATCGCGGAGTGAGGACAGCATGAACAACGAGCAGACAAAGTCGTTGTGTCTGGGACTCATGAAGGTCGATACCGAGACCGAAGTCATTCAACTTCTCACCCAAGCCGGCTTTTGGAATGACCCTGCTGCATGGCGTTATTACGGCGACTACGAGAATAACTTCAATACCATCGGTAACCAGCAGAGCCGCCCGGACGCGGCCCTCGTGGAGAAGTTCGTCAATTCCGAAGACGCCCGGCTCACGAATGAGTGCTTGGTGCGTGGAATCAACCCCGAAGGGCCTGACGCCCCGCAGAGCATCCGCGCTGCCGTTGCTGTCTTTTTTGAGGAAGGGAGAAAGATAACTTCTATTGCCGGAAGAGTAGCGAACTGGTCGGATGCCAAGCGTAGCGAAATCGCGCGGGGAATTACCCTGGCCGCCACCGGGTTTCCTCCACGCGAAGGGAAACCCTGCTTCACCATCGCGGATTCCGGCGAAGGGCAGACACCGAAGTCAATGCCCGACACACTCCTATCCCTGAATCGGTCGAATAAGCTCCGGATATCGTTCGTGCAAGGCAAGTTCAACATGGGTGGTACTGGCGTTCTGAAGTTCTGCGGGCGCCATAATCTGCAGCTCATTGTGAGCCGTCGGAACCCAGCCATTCTGAAGTCGAATACCTCCGAGGCATCCGATATGCAGTGGGCCTTTACGGTGGTGCGCCGAGAAGACCCGAATGATGGGAGGCGAAGTTCTGTTTATACGTATCTGGCTCCCTTGGGCGCCCAAGCCAAGTCTCGACAGGGTGAGGTGTTGCGGTTCGATGCGCCATCCATGCCGATTTTTCCTGAGGGTAGAAATGCCTATGCCCGCCATTCCGAATGGGGCACGCTCATCAAGTTGTATGAGTACTCCGCTGCGGGCTATAGCAATACACATATCCTCCGCAAGGATGGCCTACTGAGTCGCATTGACCTGCTTTTGTCTGACCCCGCGCTCCCTATCCGCCTACACGAATGCCGTCCGGCGTTTAAAGGTCATGAAGGCAGCTTCGAGACGACGCTAACAGGCTTGGCGGTGCGGCTTGAAGATGACAAAGCGGAAAATCTCGAAGAAGGATTTCCCGCTTCCTGTCCACTGAGTGTTGAAGGTGAGTCGATGATCGCGACCATCTATGCCTTTAAGAAGGGCAAGGCCGAAACCTACAGGCGCAACGAGGGCATCGTCTTCACCGTCAACGGGCAGACGCATGGGCATCTCACGAAGGAATTTTTCAACCGCAAGAATGCAGGGCGCTTGAACTACATCGCGGATTCCATCTTAGTGACTATCGATTGCGGCAACATCTCTGGCCGAGCCCGCGAAGATCTCTTTATGAATAGCCGAGATCGGCTAAGCCACAACCCGATTCGCTATGCAATTGAGGAGCAGCTTGAAGAGATGCTCCGGCAGCACCAGGGCTTGCGATCACTGAAGGAAAAGCGGCGCAGCGAGGAAATCCAGTCAAAGCTGGCCGACGAAAAGCCTCTCGAAGACATCCTCAAATCGCTGCTCGAACACTCTCCAACTCTTTCCGCTCTGTTCCTGCAAGGAAAGCGTGCGGTGAACCCTTTCAAGACATTGCAAGTTACTGAACAGGAGACAGATTTTCAGGGGCGGAAGCACCCAACTTACTTCAAGTTCAAAGAGAAAGAATATGGCAAAGAGATTCGCCGCGACTGTCACATCAACCAGCGCTGCCGGATTGTCTTCGAGACAGACGCCGATAACGATTACTTCAGCCGAAATACTGATCCGGGTGACTTCTCACTCTTCTTGCTTTCCGATGTTGGGCGTTCGCCTGTATCAGATTACGTTGGGCCGAACCTACAAAATGGCTTGGCAACTCTGAGTGTTCGACTTCCGGCGAACTGCAAGGTGGGCGATCTATTGAAGTTCCAGGCGGTCGTGAGTGATCCGACTCTGCTTGATCCCTTCGAGAACACGTTCTCATTAGATGTAAAGCCGGAAGCACAGCCGCGAGGCGGCCCTGGCGGCGAGAGACACCAACCTCCGACAAAGGAAAAGGGCGAACAGCGGGAGATACCCGCCGGAATCAACCTGCCGAACATTCTTCTTATTTACGAGAAGGATTGGGAATCTCAAAACCCGGTATTTGACAAGTACACGGCCCTCCGTATCGGCATTTCTGACGTTTTGAGCAATGGGGAGTCGGAGAACAACAATGCCGAGTCTCACGATGTGTACGACTTCATGATCAACATGGACAATCTCTTCCTAAAGTCCGAGTTGAAGGCGGGTGGTGATGAAATCGAGATGATCCGTGCCCGTTGGAAATACGGTCTCGTGCTCGTGGGACTCGCACTGCTGCATGACGACAACCAGTCGAAGAGGAGCACACCCGAAAGCGAAGAGGGCGTCGTAGCGGACGAGGAGAACGGCGAAAGCGTGGAGAAGCGGGTGGAACGTTTTACACGAGCAATCGCGCCAGTACTTCTGCCAATGATCAATTCCCTCGGTGGTGCGTTGGAGTTGGAAGAGGCTATGGCAGCCGTGGCTTCGGGCGAGGAGACATAGGCATCTGGGTTAGCGGAAAACATCGCGACATAGATCGTCGCAATTCGCCAAAGGGAGGCATTATCCGATAATTGATCGCGTTTATATCACTCCTTGCTCGGTGCCGAGCCAATCGTTAAAAATCGTAATACATTTAACCGGAGCAGTTTATATCGTCGTAAGTATAAATCCAATTGCCGTTGATAAAAATCGCTGGCTGAAGCCGCCATGGGTTTATAGAATTACACCCTTGCAATCGTGTGCCGCAGCGGCCGAATCGCCGGCGTTGCCGGCCTCTGCAGTCCATCGCACCGGCAGCAGACTGCTATCAGATGATTGCCCGAGTTTGCCTTCCCGATATAACCGGCGCCAGGCGAAGATCCGATTGGCGTTCACGCCATTGGCTCCTGCAATCAGCGCGACTGAAGTGCCCGGCGCTGACGTCGCCTTCACCATCCGGCTCATGCCTTGCCTGGGCGGTCGCAGATTCGCTTTTAGTTTTTCGCCTTGCGCTTCTCCAGCGCCTGCCCCAGCCGCTCCAGCCCCGCTTCCAGCTCCGCCGTCTCCCCGCCAATTCCCAGCCGGAAATGCGCCGGCGCGCCAAAATACGCCCCCGGCCCGAGCGATACCTCGTCCTCCGCTCGCAGCCGCTCCAGCCACGGGCTCGCATCCGCCACCCCCTTGATCCGGGGGAAAACGATCGTCCCCAGCGGCGGCCGCTGCGCTTCCAACTCCCCATGCGCGTCGAGAAAGCGGTCGAGCCGCCGCCGGTTGCGCTCCAGCAGCGCCCGCGCATCCGCCGCGATCGCCTCCAGGTGTTCCAGCGCCAGCAGGCTCAACTGCTCGCCCACGTGCACCGCCGAGGCGGCAAACAAATCGTCCAGCCGCCACATCTTTTGCGCCAGCGCCGGCGGCGCCACAATCCAGCCGCAGCGCAGCCCGCCCAGCCCATACGCCTTGGTCAGGCTGCTGGTCACGATGAAGTTGTCGCCCAGCGTGAAGGCCGAAGGCTGCCGGCGCTCGAAATCCATCTCCAGATAGACCTCGTCCACCAGCACGTACGCCCCCTGCCGCCGCGCCCGCCGCCCAATCTCGCGCAGCGCCGCCGGATCGGCCAGCGCCCCGGAAGGATTGTGCAGGTTGGTGATGACGATCAGGCGGGTCGCCGCCGTCATCGCCCGCCCCACCCGCTCCGGATCGAGCCCGTAGCCGTCCTCGAACCTGCGTTCGAAATGCCCGATGCGCGCCCCCAGAAACCGCGCCGCGCTCTCCATCAGCTCGTACGCCGGCGCTTCGATCAAGACCTCGTCGCCGGGCTCGAGCAGCGCCGCGAAGGCTAGATGGTTGGCCAGCGAGCAGCCGGTCGAGGCCACGATCGAGCCTTCCCCCACCCCCGCCTTGCGCGCCAGCGCCTTCGTCAGCGGCGCGTACCCGTATGCCCCGCCGCTGTTGAGCTCCAGCTCGTCCAGCCGCGGCCCGCCTCCCGCCAGCTCCAGCAGCCGCGCCATCGTCAGCGGACGCACCCCGCTCGAGGCCAGCGTGTGGCGCGCATGCATGCGCAGCTTGGCAAATTGCATGTAGGCCGAGCTCATTGCCGAGCGCGGCGGGCCGGCGTTTACGGGCGCGAGCGTCGTGCTTTGCGTTTCCATAGCAGGTAAATCGGTATCCCGGCTAAATCCAACGCCCATCCCAGGGCGCTGTTGCGAGGATACCGCACCAGCGTCGCCAATACCACGCTCCAGCACGCCCCGATGAACAGCAGCGTCGTCCACGGATGCCCCGGCATCCGCGCCTCGACCTTTTCTTCCAGCCTTTCCCCCGCCCGCCGCAGCCGCCGGCGAAATGCGAAAAGACAGGCCGCGGTCAGGCCGAAGAAAACGAAATCGGTGGCCACCACGTAATTCAAAATCTGCTCGTATCGGCCCGATACCGCAATCACGATCGCCCATGCGCCCTGCAGCACGATCGCCGCCGCCGGCGCCCGCGTGCGCCGGTTCACCTCCGCCAGCCGCCGGAAAAACACCCCGTCCGCCGCCATCGCAAAATACACCCGCGGCGCGGTCAGCATGGACTGGCTCAGAAACCCCAGCGCCGAAAGCGCAATCCCGGCGGCAATCCAATCCGCTCCGGCCCGGCCCAGCGCCCGCTGCATCACCGCCGCCGCCGGCGCCGGCGCCTGCGCCAGCCCCGCCGGCCCCAGCGCCCGCAGCGAAACCCAGTTCACCGCCAGGTACACCCCCACCACCCCCACCACCCCCAGCACCAGCCCGCGCGGCAGGTCGCGCCGCGGATGCCGCATCTCCCCCGCCAGAAATGTCGCCGTCTGCCACCCGCCATAGGCGTATAACACCGCCGTCATTGCCGCGCCGAAATCCAGCCAGCCCGCTCCCGCCGCGCCCGCTCCCGCCGCTGCCGCCGGCGCAGCCGGTAGCAGCCACTCGCCCGCCGCCACCAGCCCGGCGATGGCGGCCAGCTTGAGCAGCATCAGCGCGTTCTGCACATTGCTGCCGCCGCGCACCCCAAAACAGTTGATGATCGTCAATCCGCCCAGCGCCAGCGCCGCCAGCATCCCCGGCCTCGGCCCCCCGCCCGCCAGCGCCCGCACGTAATGCCCGAAGGTGACTGCCACCGCCGCCATCCCGCCGGTCTGAATCACCAGCAGCAGCGCCCAGCCGTACACGAACGCCACCGCCGGATGAAACGCCTCCCGCAGGTAGGCGTACTGCCCCCCCACCGCGGGCAGGTGCTGCGCCAGCTCCGCGTAGGCGAAAGCGCCCAGCAGCGCTACTCCCCCGCCCGCCGCCCACGCGCCCAGTATCAGCGCCGGCGTGTGTACCCGCTGCGCTACGACGTAGGGATTGATGAAGATGCCCGCGCCGATGATCCCGCCCATCACCAGCATCACCGCGTCGAACCGCCCCAGCCGCCGGTCCAGCGCCCCCGCGGGCGGGGCTTGCAATCGTTGCGCCTGCGTCTCCATCATCGCTGCCCGGCCCCTACCAGCCCGTGGTAGAAGTGCCTTCCAGGTGTCAATGCATCGAGCGAGGATAAACTCCGACGCAGAAACATGCGACGCACTGGAAACCAGTCCGAATCGCTATTTACGCTTCGCATTGCCGTGAAAAGG
>JAJYIU010000028.1 GCA_021789895.1 Acidobacteriota bacterium
CGAAGGGAGAAGCGAGCAGAGCGAGGCGGGAGGCGCGAGGCAACCGCAGTGTACATGGACGTACATGAGGATTGCCGAGCGACGAACCAACGAAGCTATGCGACGCTTATCGCTTCGCCCAGCATCGGAGCGACCATGGCTCGTCCTCTCGACCGCCGCCAGTTTCTGGCTTCCTCCGCCGGCGCCGCCGGCGCCCTGCTGACCACGACCGCCTTGCCGCCGCCGGCCGAGGGCGCGCCGCCGGCGTCTTCCGCTGCGGCTGGCGCGCCGGTCTCGATCAGCGTCGAGCATCCGAAACTTTCCGACCGCGCGCCCGAGCCGGCGCATCCTTTCCCGCTGCGCCAGGTGCAGCTCGAACCGGGGCCGTTTCTGACCGCGCTGGAAATCAACCGCCGCTACCTGCATGCGCTGCCCAATGACCGGCTGGCGCGCATGTTCAATCTCACCGCCGGACGCGCATCCGCGGCGCAGCCCTTTGGCGGCTGGGAAAACCCGAAATGCGAGCTGCGCGGCCACTTCACCGGCGGCCATTATCTTTCCGCCGCGGCGCTGATGGCGGCCTCCACCGGCGACGAGCGACTGCAGGCCAAGGCCAATGCGTTGGTGGCGGAGCTCTACGCCTGCCAGAAGGCGCATGGCAACGGCTACCTGAGCGCTTTTCCCGAAGCTTTGTTCGACAAGCTGCGCATGGGCGAGCCGGTATGGGCCCCGTTCTATACCCTGCACAAGATACTGGCGGGCCTGATTGACATGCAGCAGCACTGCGGCAACGCGCAGGCGCTGGAGACGGCCGAAAAGCTGGCCGGCTGGATCGGGCGCTGGACCGGCCCGATCAGCGACGCCGAGATGGCGCGCATCCTCAACGTCGAATACGGCGGCACCAACGAAGCGCTCTACAACCTGTTTTCCATCACCGGCGACTGGCAGTACGCCGCCACCGCGCATCGCTTCGACCACCCCGAGTTTTTCGCTCCGCTGGCCGGCTTCCGCGACGAGCTGCAGGGGCTGCACGCCAACACCCACGTGCCGCAGGTGATCGGCGCGGCGCGGCGCTACGAGCTGACTGGCGACCGCTATTACCGCAACGTGGCGGAATACTTCTGGCGCGAAGTCACCGCGCACCGCGCGTACTCCACCGGCGGCACCAGCAACGGCGAATGGTGGGGCACGCCGCCCGGCGTGCTGGCGAAACAACTGGGCCGCGGCAACCAGGAATGCTGCGTGCAGTACAACCTGTTGAAGCTGACCCGCCACGTGTACGCCTGGACGGCCGATCCGCGCATGATGGATTACTACGAGCGCACCCTGTTCAACAGCCGGCTCGGCACCCAGGATGCGCAGGGCATGAAGATGTATTTCGTGCCGCTGAAGCCGGGCTTCTGGACCTTCTATCACTCGCCCAACGATTCCTTCTGGTGCTGCACCGGCACCGGGGTGGAGGAATTCGCCAAATTCGGCGACAGCATTTACTTCCACTCCGGCCGCCGGCAGCTCTACGTCAACCTGTATCTGGCTTCCCGGCTGGCCTGGCCGGAGCTGGGGCTGGAACTGCGGCAGCAGACCGACTTCCCGCTGGAAGACACTGCGCGCTTCGACATGAAGCTGCGGCAGCCGCGGGCATTCACGCTCAATCTGCGCATTCCCTACTGGGCCAACGCGGGCGGACGCCTGAGCTTGAACGGGCGCGAGCTGCCCGTTCTTGCCAGTCCCGGCAGCTACGTCAGCCTGCGGCGCACCTGGCAAAGCGGCGACCGGGTGAGCCTGCAACTGCCCATGCGCCTGCACCTCGCGCCCATGCCCGACGATTCCACGGTGCAGTCGGTGATGTACGGCCCGCTGGTGCTGGCCGCGGCGCTGGGCAGCGAGGGCCTGACTCACGCCATGATGTACGGCAAATATCGCAACTGGGAAAAAGGCCGGCCCGCGCCCGAGCCGGAGCTGGAGGCGCCCGAAGGAGATTTGACCCGCGCCCTGGAGCCCGTCCCCGGCGCGCCGCTGACTTTCCGCACCACCCGGCAAAAGAAAACTCTGACCTTCAAGCCGCTCTATCAGATCGCGCTCGAGCGTTACGGCGTTTACTGGAAGGTGAAAAACCCGGACCGGCCGTGGTGGTCGAGACGCCGTAGCTGAAGCGGCACTGCGGCCGCGATCGAAAATCTAAGCGATGCCCGCGCTCCGCCGCCCGGCCGCGGCCGCGGCCCGCGCGCAAAGGCGGGGTTTTTGACGGCCGCCGGGAAAAAATACCACATGGAAATACGCGTTTCACGCCGCAAGCTGATGGAAGGACTGGCGGCCGCCGGCGCCGCTTTCCCGCTCGAGGCCGCGGCGCTCGTTCCCGCCGCCGGCGCGCCCGCTGCGCCGCCGCCCGCCCCCGGCATCCTGCCCCTCACCAGCACCAGCGATGTCTGGCTCCCGCCGCGCGGCCGCGCCTTGCTGAAGTTCAGCTACGGCTTTCCCGAGCCCTCGGTCGAGTTCGGCGGCCTGCTCTTTTCCTTTCGTATCTACACCTTTGAAAATACCTACGGGCTCCATGCCGGCCGCATACGGCTGCGGCGCTCGCCCAACGCGCTCGAGCTCGATTGCTCGCGCCTCATCTGGGCCGGCGGACAGCAGTCCGCCGCCGGCCGGCTGCGCGCGCGCTTTCGCCGCCTCCAAGACGGCGTCGAATGGAGTGCCGAGGCGGAAATGGATCGCCCGGTCAAATCCATCGCCGCCATCCTGCGGCGGGTGCCGCGCGGGCGCATCTCGGTCAACGGCGATGCCTGCTTCGACCCGCGCGACAACGAGCTGTTGTTCAAGTATCCGCCGCCCGGCATCACCACCCCGGCGGTGGTGATCGAGACCGCGGAAAAGCGCTATTTCTCGCTCTCCTGCCGCAATAGCGATGTTCGGCCCAGCCGCTTTTATTTCCAGCCGGGCCCGGAAATGTACCGCGCCGAGCTGGTGTACGAAGCCGCCGGCTGGCAAAAAAGTACGCGCCTCGCCACCCCGTCCTGGCGCGCCGCCTGGACGGGCTCGCTGCCGCAGGCCTATGCGCCGCATATGGCCCACGTCGAACGCGCATTTTCGCTGGCCAGATGGGAAGCGCGCCGCGACGTGCCGGATTGGGCGCGCGAAATCCAGCTCGCGCTGGCGCTGCACGGCATGCACTGGTCCGGCTACATCTTCAACGATTTCGCCAAAATGCGCCGCATCCTGGAATGGACCGCGGCGCGCATTCCCGGCCGCCGGGTGATGGTCTTCCTGCCCGCCTGGGATGGCCGCTATTACTGGAATTACCCGCTCTACCGGCCCGATCCGCGGCTGGGCGGCGCGGCCGGACTGCGCCGTCTGATCCGCCGCGGCCACCAGCTTGGCTTCCATTTCGTGCTGATGTTCGGCGCCAACGGCGCCAACGACAAGCTGCCGGTTTTTTCCCGCCTCGCCGCCGGCGCCGGGCGCCGCCTGGATGGCAATCCCTACTTCATTGACTGGGTGGATTGGGACAACGACCGCCAATCGGAAGGCTGGATGCCGTACATGAATCTGGGAGAGCCGGAATGGCGCAATTGGCTCGCCGGACGCATTCATGCCGCTTTAAAAGAGAGCGGCGCCGACGGCTATTTCCTCGATATCGCCGGCTTCTGGATCAACAACCTGAGCGCGGATAACTTCCTCGGCAATCGTCAACTCACGCTGGAACTGCGCCATCGCCTGCCGCAAACCCTGGCCTGCGGCGAAATGCACTATGACGCGCTGCTGAATTTCCTGCCCATCTTCCAGGTCTTTTCCGGCCGCCGCTACCCCACCTTCAGCCGCTATGCCCGCGCCTTCGAGCATCTCAGCACCCCCGCCCCCGGACGCGGCAGCACCGGCTGCCATGAGTTCGGCTTTGGCCATTTCAATCCCAAAACCCTCAACCTGAACCGCTTTCAGATTCCCACCATCACCGTCGTGGACGATACCTTCGCGCTCCATCGCGCCACCATGGAAAAGATCATCGCCATCGCCAAGGCGCGTCCCGCCGGCGGCGCCGCCTGAGGGCGCGATCATCGGGTGCCGTTTGGGTGCCGTTTTTAAAATGCAAACGGCACCCGCGTATGTACATGAATATAAGGGATTTAAGCTAATTTTCTGGGTTCGGGTGCCGTTTTGCTAAAAAAAATTTCCCCACGTGTTTTTCAACCATCCGAATTTGTCTCTTTTTCTCCACTTGATTGGCGTATCTCGATCTACCTTATAGACTTAGTGCAATCGTTGAGCTGGATTGCGGGATGCAATGTGTCTCTTTTTCTCAATGCACGCGAACCGGCTCCGGCACCGCTTCCCCGTCTTTGCGCGGATCCGATGCGCCGTAGTTCACTCCCGTCGCCAGGTTTCGCTCGACCGCCTGCCCGCCGCCCATCACCGATGAGTAAGCTCCGACCAGCTTGATTTGCTGCCCGCGCGCCGCGAGCGCCGCCCGCACCGCGGCTGGAATGCGGCTTTCCATCTCCACGTCGCAGCCGCCGAAAGTGTATTTGTCGAAGCGCGCCGCTTCCAGCGCCTGTTGTATGTTCATCCCGAAATCCACCACGTTCGAGACGAATTGCGCGTGCGCCTGCGCCTGGTTGAATCCGCCCATGATGCCGAAGGCGATGCGTGTATTCCCCCGGCTCATGAAGCCGGGAATGATGGTATGCAGCGGGCGCTTGTGCCCGGCCAGTTCGTCCGGCGAGCCGGGCGTCAAATTGAACAGCGCGCCGCGGTCCTGCAGCACGAAGCCCAGCTTGTCCGGCACCAGCCGGGAGCCGAACTCTTCGTAATTGCTCTGGATCAGCGACACCATGTTCCCCTGCCGGTCCACCACGGTCATATAAGTCGTGTCGCCCTTGAGCGGCGGCATCCCCGCCGCCACCTGGCAGTTGGCCTGGCGCAGGTTGATCCGCCGGGCCCGCGCCCGGGCGTAAGCCGGGGATAGCAGCCCGGCAATGGGGATGCGGCTGAAGCGCGGGTCGCCGATATAGCGCAGCAGATCGGCGTAGGCCAGCTTTTTGGCCTCGATCATCGCTTGCAGTGCGTTGGCCGAGTTGTGCCCCCACCGCGCCAGCGGAAACTGCGACATCAGGTTCAGCATTTCCAGCGCGGCGATGCCCTGCCCGTTCGGCGGCAGCTCGTACACCCGCCAGCCGTGATAGACCACCGACAGCGGGCGCACCCATTGCGCGGAATAATCCGCCAGGTCCGCCCGCGTCATGGCGCCGCCCTGGCGGCGGGAGAAGGCGACGATGCGGCGCGCCAGCGCGCCGCGATAAAACACCGCCGCGCCGCCGCGCGACACCTGCTCGAGCGCCGCCGCCAGTTCCGGATTGCGAAACACTTCGCCCAGCCGCGGCGCCCGTCCATGCACCAGGTACACCGCCGCCGCGGTCGGACTTTGCCGCAACGCCGCCTCGAGCCGGCGCCAGTACATCGCATCCCACTCCGGAATCGGAAATCCCTGGCGGGCATAGGCGATCGCCGGCGCCAGCAGCGTTGCCAGCGGGCGGCTGCCAAACCGCGCCAGCAGCTTCGACCACCCGTCCACCGCCCCCGGCACGGTCACCGCATCGATGCCGTAGAGCGGCATCGCGTGCAGGCCGCGCCGCGCCAGCCAGGCCGGCGTCAAGGCTTTGGGCGACCAGCCGCTGGCGTTCAAGCCATACAGCTTGCCGGTCTTGGCGATATAAACCATGGCAAACAGGTCGCCGCCCATGCCGTTCATCATCGGCTCGACCACGCCCATGACGGCGTTGGTGGCCACTGCCGCATCCACTGCATTGCCGCCTTGCGCCAGCACCTGCGCGCCCGCCTGCGCCGCCAGCGGGCTTTCCGCCGCCACGATGCCGTAGCGGGTCACGACCATCGAGCGCCCCTGGTCGCGGCTCTGCGCCCGCGCGGCGATGGCGAACCCGGTCGCGAGCAGCGCCGCTACGCACACCCGGCTGACAGTCCGGCAGCCGGCTCGAGTTTTCATCTTTGCGCTCTCCCTCGGGACGACGCGCACAGTATAGCCCGCCGTCAATTCCAGCGGGCTGATTCATCGCCGCATTGCCTCGCTGGCGGCGTACCATGGTGGTTGCTCCAGGCTATGAACATGGCGATTCCGGCCCCGCTCAGGCGGCGGCCCAGGAGTTTGAATATGCCGCGCACCCGGTTCAGCACCGCGTTTTTATCTTTTTTCTTATTGGCCTCGCCGCTGCTTGCCTTTGCTTCCGCGCCGCGAGCGCAAGCGGCGCCGGCCGCCGCGGCCGGCCCCGCGGCCAAAGTCAATCTCTTCGTCGGCACCGGCGATGACAGCAATCTTTTTCCCGGCCCCTCGCTGCCGTTCGGCATGGTGCAGTTGAGCCCCGACACCCAGGCGCACGGCTACGGCTATCATTACCGGCAAGGCAAGATTCAAGGCTTCAGCCTCACGCACATGAGCGGGCCGGGCTGCCCCAACGAGGGCGACGTATTCTTCGCTCCCTCCACCGGCCCCGTTCGCGCCGGCCTCGCCGATTTCACCTCGTCCTATGCCCACGCCCAGGAACAGGCCGCCCCCGGCGTGTATCGCGTCCGCCTGGCGCGCTGGCAGATCGAAGCCGAGCTGACTGCGACGCTGCGCACCGGCATCGTGCGGCTCACTTACCCCGCCGGCCAGGCTGCCAACTTTCTCGTCCCCATCAGCCACACGCTCAACTACACCGTTGCCGCGCAAGCGCGCATCATCGGACGGGATGAAATCGCCGGCTGGGTGGAAAACCGCGTCTTTTGCGGCAACCGCCAGACCTACCGCGTGTATTTCGACATGCGCTTCAGCCTTCCCTTCGCCTCCCACGGCACCTGGAGCTCGGCCTCGAACGCGGGCGCGATTCCCACCCGCGCCGGCGCCGCGGCAGTTTCCCAATCGCGGCACGGCGAATGGGTGGGCGCCTATGTCCGCTGGCCGGCTTCCCCGGCGGCGCGCATCGTCACCGCGCGCATTGGCATTTCCTACGTGAGCCTGGCCGGTGCGCGCAACAATCTGCGCGCCGAAGCCGCCGGCAAAAGCTTTCGCCAGCTTCGCCTCGCCGCCGAACGCGCCTGGAACCGCGCGCTTTCGGTGATTGAAGTGTCCGGCGGCGCGCCCGGACGCCGCCGCGTCTTTTATACCTCGCTCTACCATTCGCTGCTGATGCCCAGCGTCTTCAGCGACGCCGATGGCCGCTATCTCGGCTTCGACGGCCGCATCCATCATGCCGCCGCCGGCCATCTTGTCTATGCCAACTTTTCCGGCTGGGATATTTACCGCAGCCAGCTTCCGCTGCTGGCCCTGATTGCCCCGCGGCGCATGCGCGATCTGTGCCGCTCCATCGTGCTGATGGCTCGCCAGGGCGGCTGGATCGGCCGCTGGCCGCAGATCAACCGCTATACCAACGTCATGGCTGGCAGCCCGCTCACCGTCGCGCTCGCGACCGCATGGCTGGATGGCATTCGCGGCTTCGATTTCAACTCCGCCTGGCAGGGCATGGTCGCGGACGCTACCCAGGCGCCGCCGCCCGGCCATCCTTATCAGGGCGAAGCCGGCATCCAGTACATCAACCGGTTGCATTACGTCCCGTTCGACCGGGTCCGCTATGGCTCCGTCTCGCAGTTGCAGGAAGATTGCCTGGCCTACGCCGCGCTCGCGCGCCTGGCGCTGGCGCGCGGCCGGCGGCGCGAAGCGCGGCTCTTTTACCGCCGCGCGCTTTACGTTCGCAATCTCTTTGATGCGAAAGACCGCTTCTTCCGCCCCCGCCTGGCCAGCGGCGACTGGGTGCGGCCTTTCGATCCGGTCCGCGGGCGCGGCTTCATCGAAGGCTCCGGCTGGCAGTATCAATGGCTCGATCCGGAAGACATGGCCTGGCTGATCCGCGCCGTCGGGCCGGCGAGATTCAACCGCCGTTTGCAAGCCTTCTTCAATTACCCCAAGCCAGGCTGGAACGGCCGCTTCTACAATCCTTACAACGAACCCGACCTGGAAGCGCCGTTCGAATTCGATTTTTCTGGCCTTCCCTGGCGCAGCCAGGCCGCGGTGCGGCGCATCCTGCGGGAAAATTACCTGCTTACGCCCGGCGGATTGCCCGGCAATGACGATTGCGGCGAAATGTCCTCCTGGGCGGTATTTTCCATGATCGGCTTGTATTCGGTGGATCCCGCCAGCAGGGCTTACGAGCTGACCAGTCCCGTATTTCGCCGCGTGGTGATACACCTGCAGCCGCCCTATAGCGGCCGCAGCTTCACCGTGCTCGCCTCGCCCGCTCCCGCCGGACGGCCTTATATACGCAGCGTGCGCCTGGACGGCAAAAACTGGCAGCGCGACTGGATTGATTTCCGCGCCCTGGCGCGCGGCGGTCAATTGAGCTTCACCCTCGCCGCTCGCCCCAACCGCGCCTGGGGCGCCGCGCCCGCCGAGGCTCCGCCGTCGCTGAGCCGGTTGCAGCTCGGCCCTTAGCGGCCATTTCCGCCCGCAGGCTGCCGGCGGCCCGCTCCGCCGCGGATTTTACGCCGGCAGCGGCGGCTTTCGACTCGGCAGCATGCGGGCCGAATTGAGCAGGAAGGCGAACTCCGAGGCGACGTGTATGAACGCCGCCAGCAGCGGATTGAGCATGCCCATCGCCGCCATCGCCAGGCCGGCGGCATCCACCAGTAGCGTGCCGTAAAAATTTTGCGTGATGATGCGCCGGCAGTCGCGGGCGATTTGCAGCGTCTCGACGAACTTGCCCAGGTCGCTGCCGATCAGCACCACGTCGGCGCTTTCGCGCGCCACGTCCGTTCCCTCACCCATCGCCACGCCGACGCTGGCGGCGCTCAGCGCCGGCGCGTCGTTGAGGCCGTCGCCCAGCATGGCCACGGTCTTGCCATCGCGCTTCTGTTCCGCCACAAACCGGGCCTTTTGCTGGGGCAGCAGCTCGGCGTGCACCTCGCGGATGCCCAACCCCCGCGCCAGTTCGCTCGCCGCCCGCGCATTGTCCCCGGTGAGCAGCACCAATTGGATCCGCATCGCTTCCATCGAGCGTACTGCCGGCCCGGCGCTGGGCCGCTGCTGGTCTTGGATTGCGATCGCGCCGTACAGGCGCGCATCGCGCGCCACCCAGACGGTGGTCTCGGATGCCGTTCCCGCTTCCGCCGGAACTCGGATTCCGTGCTCCTCGAGCCATTGCCGGTTCCCGGCGAGAATCTGCCCGCCCGGCTCGGCTTTCGTCTCGGCCAGCACCCCTCGTCCGACGTAATATTCAAACCGCGCCGGCAGCTCGATTTTGAGCTGCTCCGCTTCGGCCCGCTGTAATATCGCCCGGCCCAGCGGATGCTCCGACCTGCTTTCGGCGCTGGCCGCGGCGGCGAGCAGTTGCCGCTCGCCGATGCCCGCCTCCGGCCGCAACCCCGTCACCCGCGGCTGGCCATAGGTCAGCGTGCCGGTTTTATCGAGAAAGACTGTATCCAGTTGCCAGAGCGTTTCCAGATAGATGCCGCCCTTGACGATCGAGCCGCGCCGCGCCGCGCGCCCGATCGCGCCCAGAATCGCCAGCGGCGTCCCGGCGGCGATGCCGCACGCGCCGGCCACGATGACGACCGAAATTGTGGATTGCAGGTTGTGCGTGATGAGAAACGTCAGCCCCGCCGCCCCCAGCGCAAAATAGACCAGGTAACCCGAAAGCCGGTCGGCGGTCTTCTGAATCGGCGCGCGCGCGCGCTCCGCCCGCTCCACCGCTTCGACGATGCGGCCGAATGTAGTCTCCGGCCCCAGCCGTTCGGTGCGCACTTCCAGCGTGCCCGCCTGGTTGAAGCTGCCGGCATAAACTTCGATGCCCGCGGATTTTTCCGCCGGCATCGGCTCGCCGGTGATCGCCGCCTGCTCCACCCAGGAATGCCCCGCCAGCACCTGCCCGTCCACCGGAATGCGCGAGCCTGGCCGGATCAGCACCACTTCGCCCGGCTGGAGCGCGCTCGTCGGCACTTCGGTTATGGTGCCGCCGCGCATCACGCTCGCGGTTTGCGGCAAAAATTCCAGCAGTTGGCGTATCGCCTGCCGGCCGCGCGTAACCGTCTGGCCTTCCAGAATCTCCGCCGCCAGCACGAAGGCGGTAATCAGCAGCGCGGTCACGAATTCGCCGATCGCCAGCGCCGCCGCCAGCGCAATGGTCATGGAAAGCTCCATCGTCATGCGGCGCTCGAAGAGGTTGACGGCGGCCTGCTTGTAAATGGGATAGCCGCCCGCCAGCGCCGCTCCCAACCCGATCAGGCTGACCCGCGCCCACGGTTCCCAAAGTTTGTAGCCCACGGCCGCTGCGGCGGCCAGCACCAGCACAATCCGGAGCGCCTCGCCGCGTGGAATCACGGGCCGTGTCCGGGGCTCAGCCCGGGGTTGGTTTACCCCGGGGCGGCTGCCGGTGATGTCTGGCGGAGGCGGCGGGGCAGACTCGGATGGCGAAGGCGCGGCCGATGCGTCGTCCCGATTCCCTGCCGGCGATGGATGCGTTGCAAACATGACCTGCTTGATTTCAAGCTAGTGCCATTTGCCGCGCAAGGCGAGTGAATTGCGTTGATTTTGGCCGCGGATCAATTTCTACCAGCCGGTTCTACGAACCGGCTTCCGCTGAATCCGGCCTGCGCTTGCCGAGCGCGTGCTGCCAGGCGCCGCTGCCAACTGAGCAGCGGTGTCGCCGCGGTTCCATTCCCCTCCTGGCTGCCGCCGGGCTGCCTTGCCTGGGGTCTGCCAGCAGTCGGCTCAATCCATTTATTTTGTTTCATTTAAGCCAGGATAGTTCATCCTGCGCTAC
This sequence comes from Acidobacteriota bacterium, assembly GCA_021789895.1. Taxonomy (GTDB): domain Bacteria; phylum Acidobacteriota; class Terriglobia; order Terriglobales; family SCQP01; genus JAKASR01. Next base: position 10,779 of record JAJYIU010000028.1, read on the forward strand.
ACTCGTTTTAATGTCCGGCGAGCCGCAGAGCCCCAAGCCCATATTCGATCGCTTGACCGAGGATGAGCGCGCTCGTCTGCATCAGGCCAAGCCCGCGGCCGCGGCGCGCCCTTCCTCCAGCCTGCTCTGGTGGCTGATTGCCGCCGCCGCCGCGGTGCTCTTTCTCTGGACCGCGCTGCACACCGGATTTTGATCTAGCCGAGTGCCTGCACGCCGCCGCTTACCAGACCCGGCAGGCTTTGGTTCCTCTCACCATCGGCGCCGCCGGCCCGCAATTGAATGCGCGCGCAAAGGCGTTGAAGTTGGATACCACCCCGTTGACCCGGTAGCGTCCCGGCGAGTGCGGATCCTCGCGTGCCAGCAGCGCTTTCACCTGCGGCGTCGCGTTCTGGCACCAGATCTGGCCATAGGACAGGAAGAATTGCTGCGCCGGAGAATAGCGTTCCCCCGGCGCCGCGGCAAAGGCGTCGCCGTGGTGCCGGGCTAAATCCGCCAGCAGCGCCATAAACGCGATGCGGATGCCGCCGTTGTCGGCGGTGTTTTCGCCCAGAGTCAGCCGGCCGTTGAGATGGATGTTGCCGTTGACGGTGAAGCCGGAATATTCATTCGCCAGGCAGCGCTCGCGGCGGTCGAAGTTCCGTTTGTCGGCCGCCGTCCACCAGTTGTGCAGGTTGCCGCGCGAATCGAAGCGGCTGCCCTCGTCGTCGAAGCCGTGCGTGTTTTCGTGGCCGATGACCACCCCCATGGCGCCGAAATTCGAGGCATCGTCCGCTTTGGGATCGAAAAACGGCGGCTGCAGGATGCCGGCGGGAAACACGATGATGTTGCGCGTCGGCGAATAGTAGGCGTTGACCGTCGGCGGCGTCATGCCCCAGTGATGGCGGTCGAACGGCCGCCCGATCTTGACCAGGTTGCGGTGCAGGTTGAAGCGGCTGGAGCGCTGGATGTCGGAGAAGAAATCGCCGCGCGAGATCGCCAGCGGGCCATAATCGCGCCATTTGTCCGGATACCCGATCATGTTGGCGATGGCGTGCAGCTTCTGGATCGCCTTCGCCTTCGTCGCCGGCGTCATCCAGCTTAACTGCTCGATGTCGCGTCCCAGCGCCGCCTGCAACTGCACCACCATGCGCAGCGCGCGGGCCTTGGCCGAGGGCGGAAAATAACGCCGCACCCAGAGCCGCCCCAGCGCCATCCCGAGATGGCGGTCGGCATACACCACGCAGCGCTTCCAGCGCGGCTGGATCTGCTTGGCGCCGCGCAGCGTGTGCCCGTAAAAATTGAAGTTTGCCGCGACAAACGGCTGCGAAAGATAGGGCGCGGCGGCGGAAAGCGCGTGCAGCTCCAGATAGGCCCGCCACACCGGCAGCGGCTCGGTGGCCGCCAGCTTGCCCAGCGCGCGCGCGAACTGCGGCGCCGCGACGTTGACGGCGCCGATGCGGGGCGCGTGCAGGGCAAGGAAATATTCGCGCCAGCTCCACGCCGGCGTCAGCCGCTGCAGTTGCCGCAAATTCATGCGGTGGTAAATATGATTCGGATTGCGCCGGTACACATGCGTTTGCGAGGCCAGCGCCAACTCGGTTTCCAGGTGCAGCGCGGCGGCGGCATCCTCGCTTGCCTGGTGGGGCCGCTTGCCCGCCAGCCGGAACAGCTTCCGCGCGTAGGCCAGGTATTGCTGCCGCAGCCGCTCCGAATGCGCGTCGGTTTTGGTGTAATAGCTGCGGCTGGGCAGGCCCAGTCCGCCCTGGTCCACCTGCGCGATCACCTGTCGGGTGTTGTGCATGTCCGCGCCGGAATAGAAGCGCAGCCCCGCCCCGGCGCCGTCGCGCTGCAGCCGCGCGATCAGCGCCGGCAGTTGCGAGCGCCGGCGCAGGGCGGCAATCGCCGCCAGCTCGCCCGCCAGCGGCCTGGCTCCCAGCCGGTCAATCCGTTGCCGGTTCATGCAGGCGGCATAGAAGTCGCCCACCTTGCGTTCCAGCGGCGTGCGCTTCGCGCCCCCCTTGGCCGCGCGCTCCATCACTTGCCGCAGCTCGCGCTGGTTGCGCTGTTGCAGTTCGTTGAAGCGCCCCCAGATGGATTCGTCTGCCGGAATCGGATGCGCCGCCTTCCAGTTGCCGCAGGCGTACATGTAAAAATCCTGGCAGGGGCTGACTTGCGCATCGATCGCGCTCAGATCCACACCGTGCTGCACGGCCCGCGGCGCTTGTGCGCCGGCGGCCGCCGCCAGGGCCAATATCCACCCGCTTGCCATCGCAACCAGACGAAACCGCGGCATTGGTTCGCTTCTCCTCTTTGCGCGGTAGCGCAAACGCCTATCCTACTCTCTCGCGCCTTGACTTGCCAGCCTGACTGCATGCCTGATCCGCAGTGATATGTTTTTTGCCATCATGACTTTAAGAAGGGAGCAAACCCGCCTCGCCCGCCTGAATCTTTCCGGCCATGAGCCCGGCCGTTGGCATTATGCTCCGGCGCTGCCCAATCCACAGCCGGTGAGTGTCGCTACGGGCATCCATGTAAATTTCTTTATGCAGTGTTGAAGCCAAAAGGCTTCCATGAGTCTGGTTAAGGTGCTTGGAAGTGGCAACGTTTCACATCCAGCGCAGCAGCGCCAGGAATGTCAAATAATTCGCCGCATGAAACGCCGCTGCCGCCGGCAGCGAGTTGCCCGCCTTGCGATAGACGATCGCCGCCGCCAGCTCCAGCGGCAATGCCCCTAGCGGATTGCCATGCAGCAGCGCCACCGCTTCCGCGCCCAGCAGCATCGCCGGCCAGGGCGGCATATAGGCCAGCAGCGAGGCCTGCAGCACGCCGCGCTCCAGCAGTTCGTTAGGCACGATCGCGGCCAGTTGGATGACCATCGCCGCCGCCCCAAAACGCGCCAGCAACGTCGAGCGTGCCGGCGCCTGCCAGCCGTGTTGCACCAGTTGTAATGCCAGCGTAAAGCCGACGCCAACGGCAAAAGCCAGGCCGATTGACTGCCACTGAGGTTGAAAGCGATTGAGCAGCCTATAGGCCGGACGCCGGCGCAGCGCCCAGGCCGCGGCCAGCGCGGCGGCAACCGGATAGGACGCCATCTGCAGCCCGGCCTTCGCCCAGCCGCCGCTGGCGCGGCTGAGAGTTCCGTGCGCAAGCGAAAACGCCGCCAGTTCCACCGCGAACAGCAGCAACGAAAGCGCCGCCAGCCCGAAAAGCCCATAGGGCGGCGCCAGCAGATACGGCGCGGAAATTGGCGCTTTCCTTTTTCGCGCCATTCCGGCCGGCCGGGCCACCGTCCGGCATTCGGCTTCCGCCAGCGGCTCGGCTTGGGTGATCGCGCCGGGGGTCGAAAACCGCGTCGAGCTGATTCCCCAAATGCCGGGGTTGGCCTCGACCTCGTCCACCAATTGAAATGCCGCCACCCCGCCCACCAGCCGCAACTCGCGCGCGCGCCGCCGCGCCCCGCCTGCGAACGTTAGCCGGAAACAGCCTGCCGGATGCGCTTGCCATGCCGCTTTGAGGTCGGAGAAACGCAACCTCTATATTGGCATTAGTGAGGTGTTGAGAGGATGCCGCCGATGGGGGGCATGCCGCCGGGCATGCCGCCGGGCGGAGCGACGGCAGGGGCGAGCACGTGCAGGGTGCGGTCCTTGCCGGGATCGTAAACGAACGCCCATTCGCAGGGCAGGTCTTTCCCGTCGCGATTCAGGATCGCCGGACGATTGTCCCGGCTGGCGACGCCGATGATCGGCCCGCCGCCCAAAGTCGAACCTGCGTTGCGGCCCCGCCGCTTGCAGGCGCCAAAACCGGCCTTTTTCTTCTGCGCGGCGCTCCCGGTCAAACTCGGCCCGAACCCGCCGGCGCTCATACTGAACGGATTCGCTGGCGCGCCCGGATTATTGGTATTGCCCGCCGGGCCGCCGGCGCGTCCCGGGCCTGCGGCCGGACCGGAAACCGTGACCTGGCCGTAATGGATGAAGAACCATTTCCCGCTGCGCGTCAGCGGATCCGGCCAGGCATGGCGCAGGAAATGCATGCCGTTGGTCTGTTTCAGCCGGTCGAGATTGGGCGGATAGGCGCCGAATTTATGGTAATAGCGCTGGATGGCGACGACATACTGCTGCGCGCGAAAGACCATTTCCTTCTCGCGCTGCCGCCGGATCTGGGTGGCGATGCTGGGCGCCGCCGTGGCCAGCGCCAGCACCAGCAGCGCGAGCATCAGCAGTGCCAGCATCAACATGTATCCGCGCTGCCGCTTGCCGGGTTGGCGCCGCGGGCCGCTGCGGCCGGATTGGGAATCGCTCGCCACGTTTATGCATGGATCAGCGGCAGAAATTGCGTATTCTGCGTCACCTGATCGCGCACCTGGACCGTGTTCGCATTGATGCTCAGGATCACGTACCTTCCGGCAACGCGCTCGCCGGTCCCTACAATGAAAATCTTCCCGCCGAATTGCAGAAAGCATTGCGGCGGCTGCCCGGCGCGTTGCGTGTAGCCGTAAAATCGCAAAGGAATCGGCGGCGGGCCGGCAGGCTGCGGCGGCAAGACCGGATGCGGCGCGATCGGCCCGCGCCGGGCCGCGGCGGCGCCCGCCGCCTGCAGCGGCGTCATGGCTTGCGGGCCGGCGACAAACAGGTCGCGGCGGCTGCCGCGATAGCGCACCTGTTGCAGCCGGTCGAGTGCGCTCGTGTGCAGCCGGGCCTCGATCCGGTTCAAATCCGGCAAGCCGCCATTTTGAGCTTGCGGAGCCGATCCGGTGAATTTGGGCCCTCCGCTCGACAGCTCATTCCAGAACAGCAGCCCCGCCAGCGCCATCAGCACCGCCAGCCACATCACCTTTTTCCGGTTTTCCAGCCCCAGCTTCATTCGCCCGCTCCCTTGCCCGCCGCCGCGTCCGGAGGGCTGCCGCCCTGTGGCTGCATCCGTTCGTAGGTTGCAATCACCACGTGCAGCCGCACCACGTTCCCCAATGCCCTCGATTGCGGCCGCGTCAGCGTGACCTGGCGAATCTGGAAAAATACCGGATCGCGCTCCACCGCATTGAGATACCGCATCAGCCCGGCATAGGGGCCGGTCAGCGAGCCGCCGATCTCGACTCCGCGCAACCCGGCCTGGGAGTGGCGCTGCGGCTTGAAGCTGATATTCGAAAGCGTGACCTGCCGTTCCGCGGCGAGACGATTCAGCTCTGCCACCGTGGTGGAATAGAGCAGCCGCCGGGACGGCATTGAGGCCCGCAAAAACTCGCGCGCCTGCCGCCGGCTGGCTTTCAACTCATGCTGCAGCCGCTCGATCTCCCCAGCTTGCCGCCGCAGCGCGTGGTAACGCTGCGCCACCGCGGCATAGCGCGCCGCGGCATGCGCCCGCGATGGCGACCAGGGCGAGAGCAGGAAACCCGCCAGCGCGAGTACCACGATTCCCGCTACGCCGGCCAATACCTGCAGCCGCCGCGCCAGGGTCCAGCTTTTATTGCGCATTCCCGGCCCCCGTTGCCGCCGGCGCGGCCAAATCCGATAGCGGAAGCGGATGGTATTGCACCGTAAACTGCATCACCACCCCCGCCGGCGCGCCGCTGTCGGTCGTTTCGCGGCGTTCCTCGTTCACATTCGGCTGTGAAAACTCGTTATCCAGCTCCAGTTTCTCCAGCAGTTGCACCAGGTCGCGCACCCGCGGCGCATCCACCTCCATGCTGATCATCGTGTACTGCCCGCTGGTCTTGCCTTTGCCGCTCTTTTCCGTCGGCTGGATCGCAATCAACCGCACCGGCATCGGCATCAAGCCTTCCAGCCGCTGGAACAGGTGCGTCCAGGAGATGGATTTGTACGCGATCAACTGGTTCAGGTAGCGCAGCCGGTCCAGTTCCTGCTGATTGCGCGGCTGCCGCAGCCAGGCGGCGAAGGCCGCCTGCCGCGCTTCCAGCGGCGCCAGTTGCGCCCGCTCCGCCGCCGTCCGGCGCGCGGTCGAGCGGGTGGCGGCATAATCGAACCCCAGCCGCAGCGACAGTCCCAGAATCGCCGCCAGCAGCAGCGCCAGCAGGCCGCCCCAGACAATCCATACCCGCCGCCGGTTTTCCGCCGGCCGGCGGGCGAGATTGAGCTCCAGGCGGTGCATCGGTTCGCGTTCCATCATTTTGACTGCGCTGGCCATGAATCTTTCCTGGCGCAATTCCCCGGCGGAATTGCTTTATAGAAAACTGTTCTCGAAGGCGCCCCGCAGCGCCAGCCACTCGCCTTCGCTGCCCGCCGGCCAGTTCTCCGGCAGCGCCGCGGCCTGCCGCGCGTCGCACAATTCGGCCCAATCCTGTTCCTGCCGCAGCCGCGCCAGTCGCGCCGGGCTCAGCCCGGCGGCGATGATCTGCGGGCGCCGGCCGTTCGCCCCCGCCTGTTGCTCGCAAAAGTCGCGGTAGTACGCCAGCGTGGTATATAGATCGGAATCTTCCGGCTGGCCGTCCGGCCCGGATTCCACCACGCGGCAAAAACGCGGATAGCCGTCCCAGATAAAAGCCGCAGCCAGTTGGCAGGCGTCCGCTTTCACCAGCAGCGCGCCCGCGCGCAGCTCCGGCAGCGCCGCCAGCGCCGCCAGCGCCGCCGGCATCACCATCGCCGCCCGCGCCCCCGCCGCCTCCAGCACGTCTTCGTATTCATCCAGCCGGTGCCGGTCGGCAATCGCCGCCAGCACTTGCGCCGGGGCTTCCTTCGCCGCCGCTGCCCGCCCCGACACGACGGTCAGCGATAACGCCGCCTCTTCCGGATCGAAGGGCAGCGATTTGCGCAACCGGAACCGCACCAGTTGCTGCAGTTCGGCCGCCTGGGCGGGCAATTGTTCAAACTCCAGCAGCGTTACCCGCGCGGTCATCTCCGGCAGCAGCAGAATCACCTCGCTGCCCCGCCCGCCGAGCGTCTCGAGCACCTGCTCGATCGCTGCTCGCACTGGCTCCGGCTGCGCCAGGTTGGGATGCTGCGCCGAAGGCTGCACCGCGCCCGGCGGCAATGCCGCCAGCGCTCCCCGCTGCGGCGCGGGACCGCCTGGCAGCCGCCGCAGCCCGGCCACCCGCTGCGGGCCGATCGCCAGCGCCAGCCCCGGCGGCGGCGAATCGAGCCAGCGCCGCAGCCCCGGCTGGATTCGTCCGGCGCCATTGCGCGCCTGCTCTCCCAGTAATGCTTGCATGCTTTACCGCGTCAGCTCGATGAAGGTGACTTTGTTGATTTCCCGCAGCGTGGTCACCCCGGCGCGGACTTTATCCAGCGCCGATTCGCGCAAAAACCGCATCCCTTCCTGCCGTGCTGTCCGGCGGATTTCCGAACTCGGGCGCTTGTCCAGGATCATCTCCCGCACCGTATCGGTCATCTCCAGCAGTTCCTGGATGGCGGTGCGGCCGCGATAGCCCGTGCCGGAGCACTCCAGACAGCCCTCGCCTTCATAAAAATCCGCTTCCAGCCACTCTCCGTTCAGCCCCGCGGCCTCCAGCACTTCGCGCGGATATTTCCGTCCTCGCCGGCACGACGGGCAGATCACCCGCACCAGCCGCTGCGCCAGAATGCAGTTCAGCGACGAGACGAAATTATAGGGCTCGACCCCCATATTCAAAAACCGCCCGATCACGTCCACCACGTTGTTGGCGTGCACCGTGGTGAACACCAGGTGCCCGGTCAGCGCCGCGTTGATGGCGATCTGCGCCGTTTCCGTGTCGCGAATTTCGCCCACCATGATCTTGTCCGGATCGTGGCGCAGGATGGAGCGCAGCCCGCGCGCGAAGGTCAGCCCTTTTTTCTCGTTGACCGGAATCTGCGTCACGCCGTGCAACTGGTATTCCACCGGGTCTTCGATGGTGATGATCTTGTCTTCATCGCTGCGAATCTCGTTCAAGGCCGCGTAGAGCGTGGTGGTCTTGCCGCTGCCGGTCGGCCCGGTGACCAGCAGCATGCCGTAGGGCTCGCGGATGTACCGCCGCAGCCGCGTCAGCGAGGTCTCGTCAAAGCCCACCACGTCCAGGGTGAGGCGCTGGAACTTCTCGCTCATCGCTTCCTTGTCCAGCACGCGCAGCACCGCGTCCTCGCCGTGGATGCTGGGCATGATCGAGACCCGGAAGTCGATCGCCCGGCCTTTGTAGCGCACCCGGAAACGCCCGTCCTGCGGCACCCGCCGCTCGGATATATCCAGCTCGCTCATCACCTTGATGCGCGAGATGATGGGCGCGTGAAACTCCCGCGCCAGCGGCGCCATCGCCGGGTGCAGCACCCCGTCAATGCGGTACTTCACCTGCACGTCGCCTTCCTGGGTCTCGATGTGGATGTCGCTCGCCCGCCGCTCCAGCGCGGTAAAGATGGTCGTATCCACCAGCTTGATGATCGGCGAGATTTCCGCCGCCCCGGTCAGCCGCTCGATCGAGATGGTTTCGTCCGGATTTTCTTCCTCCCGGATCACGTCCAGGGTGAAGCCTTCCGTCGCCTGGTCCAGCACCCGCTGCGACTGCTCGGTTTTCTTCAGCAGGTCGGCGATCTGGCGCGGGGTCGCCACCCGCAGCACCAGCTTGCGCTGCAGCAGCAGGCCCGCTTCGTCCATCGCCAGCAGCCGGCTGGGATCCGCCACCGCCAGCGTCAGGCTGCGCTCGTTGCCCGCCAGCGGCACGAAATGATAGCGGAACATCAATTCCACGGGAATGCTGCGGAACAACTCGTGGTCGATCCGGCAATCGTGCAGGTCCACGAAGGGGCAGTGATAGCGCCCCGCGATCTCCCGCGCCCGCTGTTCTTCTTCTCCCGCCGGCATCGGGGCGGGACTGAGTTCCGTCGCCATCAGTGTCCTCGTCCTTGCATAATCCCCGCTCCCAGCGAAAAGATCGGCAGATACAGCGCCACCAGCACCAACGCCACCAGCGAGCCCACCACCAGCAGGATCGCCGGCTCGATCAACGACAGCAGCGCCGCCAGCGCCGTGCTCAGGTCTTCGTCGTAGAATTCCGCCAGGCTGGAAAGCATCTGCGGCAGCGCGCCGGTCTGCTCGCCCACTTCCACCATCTCCACCGCCAGCGGCGGCGCCAGTTCCTGCTTCGCCATGCTCTCCGCCAGCGGCTTGCCTTCGCGCACCAAAACCAGCATTTGCTGCCAGCGTTCCCGCAAATGCAGGCTGTGAAAGGCGCTGCCCGCGGTCTCGATCGCGTTCATCACCGGCAGCCCGCTCTGCAGCAGCGTGCTCAGCGTCCGGCAGAGGACCGCGATCTGGTATTTCCACCACATCTCTCCCGCCACCGGCAGCCGCAGCATCCAGGCGTCCATCCGCTCCCGCAGCCCATGGGTGCGCGCCGCCAGCCCCAAGCCCGCCGCCAGCGCCACCAGCCCCAGCACCGCCAGCACGGCGTAGTGCCGCGAGAATTGCCCAATCCCGAGCATCACCACCGTCAAGGTCGGCAATTTCGCCCCCAGCGCGCTGTACAACTCGCCAAAACGCGGCACGACGTAAGTCACCAGAAAGCTCATCACGAACACCACCAGCAGCAGCAGCACCGCCGGATAAATCAGCGAGCTGACCAGCTTGCGCCGCACCGTCAGCGCCAGCCGCTGGTACTGCACGTATCGCTCCAGCACTTCGGGCAGATTGCCGCTTCGCTCCCCGGCCATCAGCGTCGTCGTGTAGATGGCCGGAATGCCCGCTTGCTGCCGAAAGGCGTCGGAGAGCTGCTCGCCGGCGCGCACCCGCGCCCGCGCCTCGCTCAGCATTTGCCGCAGCCGGCGGTCGCGCGCCCGCGTTTCCAGCAGTTCCAGCGCGCGTGGTATCGGCAGGCCCGCCTTCACCAGGGTCATGAATTGCTGGGTAAACACCAGCAGTTGCGCCGTCGGAAGCTGCTGCCGCCGTTCCCGCCATCGCCCCCGCCATGCCTGCTGCGGCTGCACCGCGTACACCCAATAGCCTTGCTGGCGAAAGCGCTCGCGCACTTCCTGCGCGCTGCTCCCCTGCTCAACCTGGCTCAGCGCCCTTCCCTTTTCGTCCGTGGCTTTGACTATGAACTGCGGCATGCGTCGGTGTGACGGCGATCGGCTGGCTTGGGCCTGCCTGGAAACCTGCATTTAGGCAGGTTCCGAGGCCTGTTTAATGGATCATACTCCGGCTCGGGCCTGCCTGGCTTGGGCGAACCCGATTGCCACAGGTGTACCCATCCTGATCCGGTGGGCAAAGGAAATGTACAAACCGTTGCGCTGCAATAACCTGGCGGTCCATTTCAGAACTGCTCTGCCTCCGATTCTAACATGCTTCCACCGTAGCGCCATCCTTATATGATGCCTTTATCCGCCTCTACAAGCTATCCATTATATGTACTCTCCGGTTTACCCCTTAGACTACCGCGGCGACGCCGGAGTTCGGTTACCGCCCGCCATTTGCACGCCTTTGGCGGCTGTAAGTTAGCGGCGCCGGTCTTAAACCATAGCTAAAAAATGAAAGGCATTCCGCCCTGCCGCCGCCCGGCGGAATGCCCTTCTTTTTATTCGTGTCAGGCCGTCCGCCGCGGCTTCAGTGCTTCCACAAATCCACCCGGATGGCCCCGCTGCCCGCCGTTTTTTGCGGCCGGTTGGAGACATTGCACACCTGGATCGTGATGGTGTCGCTTGCGCTGACCCATGCCGTATAGATCAGGCTGCCTCCGCCCATCATCCGCTCGTTCGGTATGCCCAACGCCACCGTGTCCCCGTCGGCCGCCCCGGTCAGGTTGACCGTGCTCGAGGCGCAGCTACCCGAAGTCAGCGCCGGAAAACTGGGGTTGGCCAAGATGGAGAGATGTTCGGTAATGGCCGTGCCGCCGCCGATGATCAGCGATCCGGTGGTGGTCGCACCGCTGGTCGCGGTATTCGCCGACGAGACATTCCCGGCTACGCTCACGTTCCCAGCCACCGCCTGATTGCCGGCGAAACTGTTGTCAATATCCAGCCGCGCGTAATACGCTCCCGCGATGCCGGCCAGCGCGGCGGCATTGACGGCATCGGCGGCCGAACCGGAGGTGTTCGCGTAGCTTGCCGTCTGGGCCACGATCCCGGTCAGCTTGGAACCGTCGCCGTAGAAGGCAAAACCCGGCCCCACCGTTAGGTTGCCGTTGAACATCTGATCGCCGGTGAAGGTATTGCCGCCATTCGTCAGCGCGGCGCCGGCTTCCTCCACCGTCTGGTCGAAACTCCCTGCACTGGCGGTGAATACCGGAGTATCCGGCGTGTACTGCGCCGTAATGGTGAAGGTGCCGACGCCGAGGTTGTCGGCATCTTCGATCGCGATCATCGCTGTTCCGCCGATCACCGGCTCGGTGCCGAGCGCGGTTGACCCGTTCATGAACGTGACCGTGCCCGAGGGCATGCCGATCGCGCTGGCCACGGTAGCCATCAGGCTGAGCCCGCTGCCGGCGGTCGCGGGATTCGCGGTGGAACTGACTGCGATGGTGGTCGCAACGTTGGTGGCCGTGGTCAACAGATACACCGTGCCCGGGCTTTGCGGGCCGCCGCCGTAGGGGGTGGTGCCGTACAGATTGCCGGCGTTGTCCATGATCACGCCCGCATAAGGCGCCGCTCCGTCGCCATTGGCGTTGGTGAAACTGTAGAGAATCTGCGGCGTGTACGCGCCGTTGGCGAATGCCAACTCGAAAACAACGCCATAATGATCCGCGCCGCCGCTCGGCGCCGTGCCATACAGATTCCCGGCCGCATCCAGCCATAATTTTGAAACCGGGTAGCCTCCGTCGCCCCCGGCGGGAGCGAAACTGTGCAGAATGGTCTCGCTATAGGCGCCGTTGGCGTTAACCAGTTCAAATACGGTGCCGGCGTAATTCGTCCCGCCCAGCCGCGTGGTCCCGAACAAATCGCCATTGCTGTCCAGGGTCAGCCCGGCCTCGGGGTACGCGCCGTCCCCGCCGGCGTTCGTGAAGGAGTACAGCACGGACTCATTGCCTGCCGGATCCAGCTTGAACACGGCGCCGTCGCCGCTGGCGCCGCCGCTGTAGGTGGTGCCATAGAGATTCCCCTGGGCATCCATGACCAGCCCGGCGTAGGGGCTCAAGCCATCGCTGCCGCTGAAGCTGTGCAAAACCTTTTCGCTGTAGCTGCCGTCGGTATTGAGCGTCAGCTCGTACACGCAGCCGCCGCCATACGCGCCGCCGCCGAAGGTGGTGCCGTACAGGTTCCCGGCGGTATCCATTACCAAGCCGCTGTGCGGATACGCGCCGTCGCCGTGACTGCCGTACGCCGCGCCGGGATTGAATTGAAAGCTGTGCAGCACGGTGACGTTGCCCGCCGGATCGAGCTTGAAAACGACGCCGAAATTGTCTGCCCCGCCCATCTGGGTTGTGCCATAGAGATTCCCTGCCGCGTCCAGCAGCAACCGCGCATAGGGCGCGTTGCCATCCGTTCCGGTGAAGCTATGCAGCACGGTTTCCTGGCCCGCCGGCGTCAGCTTATACACCAACCCGTAGCCGGAACCGGAAGCGCCGCTCGAGGTGGCGCCGTATAAATTGCCCTGCGCGTCCTGAATCACGCCCGCATAGGCGTAAATGCCCCCGCCCGGAAAATTGCTGCGGATGACCTCATGGTAGGTTTGCGCCCCGACCGCCGCGCTCAGCCAACCGGCGGCAACCAGCGCCGTGACCAGAAAGTGGACACACCGATGCTGTCTCATACTGACCTCCCAAACCGGCTTTCAGCCACCGTAGTGACTGTACCTGCCCCACAAGTTATGCCGATGCTAGCCTAACCGGCAAGGGCCGTCAACCGGAAAAATTGCAATTTGACCGGACTCATCTACTGGCCAGGGTGAGTCAGGTATCTCTTTGTTATTACGGTACATGCGCCGGCGGTACCTGCCCGCGCCGGCCTTGCCTTGAAAATCCGGCATTTCCGCCGGCGGCCGGCGGTTTTTCTGCGCGTTTTTCAGAACTTCACCGGGTTTTAGCCCATTGAATAACCCAGTATCTCAGATCAAGTGACGCCAACTGCATTGAGTTGTGACTTGAATAGATCTCAAACAAATCACCCGGCGCCCGCGGCCGGCCGCGGGCACTGTCGTTCAGCGGCGCGTCACCTGGAAGCGGGCGGCGATGGTCCGGTCGGAGCTGCCGCCCACCAGGATCTGGTACGGCCCGGGCTCGACTTTGAAGCGCATGTGGAGGTTCCATTGCGCCAGGTCCTGCGGCTGCAGCGTAAACGTCAGCCGCCGCGTTTCCCCGGGCTGCAGATTCACCCGTTCGAACCGGCGCAGTTCCTCCACCGGCTGCGTGACCACGCTCACCAGATTATGCAGATAGACTTCCGCAACTTCGTCGCCTGGCCGCGCGCCGGTATTGGTAACGTCGAACTGAATTCGCAGCGGCCCGGCGGTGCCGATCGTCACCGCCGGTGCGGAGGATTTCCGGGCGCTGAACCGGGCCGGCGGCGCCGGGCGCCGCGGGTTGGGCGAGGGCATGGTCAAGGTCCCCTGCAACATCCCGTTCCCGACCGTGCCGGTTAGCGACATTGGCGCGCCGCCGGGCCCGTTCAATTTGAACGCGAACCGCCCATCGCGATAGGTTCCTTCCTGGATGGCGAGACTGCCCATGGCGGAGTTGATTTGGCCGGAAAGCGCGCCCTGGGTGTTCACCAGATCGAGCGAAAACGGCAGGGACATGTTCCGCATCCGCAGCCGCCCCGCATAGTGCCCGCTGACGCGCTGCAAGTCCCGCCGGACTTTTTCTGCCGCGGCGGCGCGCTGCGCCGACGTCTCGTAAGGATTGACCACCCGTAAATGGCTGAAGCGGAAAGTGGTGTAGCTCAACCCGTAGCCGAACGGATACAGCGGCTTGCGATTGGTTCCGATCCAGGGAATCACGGCGCTGGGCTTGTGATTGTAGAAGTCGGGCAGATCGCCCACGGTGTGCGGAAACGAGATGGACAATTTCCCCCCGGGATTGTACTTGCCAAACAGCACGTCGGCCACCGCCGTCCCGCCTTCCTGGCCCGGAAACCAGGCTTCCAGAATTGCCGGCGCATGCCGCGCCAGGTAATTGATCGTGATCGGGCGCCCGTTGACCAGCACCACCACCACCGGCTTGCCGGTGGCCAGGATGGCGCTCGCCAGCTTGCCCTGATCGCCGAACAGCCGCAGCGAATCGCGGTCGCCGAGATGCTGCAGGCTCCAGGCCTCGCGGTCAATGGATTCATTTTCCCCGATCACGAGGATGACCACGTCCGCCTGCCGTGCGGTCCCGACCGCGGCGGCGATTTCCCGCTGCTGCGCGGCTTCGCTCGGCACATGGTAGCCGTTGTTGTACCAGGCCAGCCAGCTTGGCGTCTGCGCGTTGATGTCGGTGGTAATCTGGCAGCCCTCGCTGAACAGCACCTTAGCTTTCCCCGCGAGCTGCCTGCGAATGCCGTCGAGAATGCTGACTTCATGGAAGGGCTGGCGCGAGTAGCCGCCCAGGTGCGCATATTGCGCGTCCGGGCCGATCACCGCGACCGTCCGGTAGCGGCGGGGCGAGAGCGGCAGCAGCGCGCCCTGGTTTTTCAGCAACACCATGGATTCCAGCGCGGCCTGAAGCGCCACCTGCCGGTGCGCCGGGGTGTTGAGCGCGTGCGCGGCGGCGTTCACATTCACATAAGGATGGTCGAACAGTCCCAGCCGGAACTTCGCCCACAACACGTCGTGCACGGCGCGGTTGATCTGCGCAACGGAGATACGCCCTTCCGGCACCTGTTGGTACAGCGTTCGAAACACGTCGCCGTTGGAAAGATCGAATTCGACCCCGGCTTCGAGCGCCAGCCGCGCCGCGTCGGCATAGTTAGCGGCGACATGATGCCGCTCCACCAGCATCTGCAGCCCATTCCCGTCGCTGGTGACATAGCCGTCGAATCCCCACTCCTGCCGCAGCACCCGGGCCAGCAGCCAGTGGTTGATGTGGTCGGGAATGCCGTTGATCTCGTTGTACGAAGCCATGATGCTGCCGACATGGCCCTGCTCCACCGCCGCGCGGAAGGCGGGGAGAAAATCCTCCCGCACCACCCGCTCGGAGACGTTCACCGGCGAGGTGTTGGTGCCGCCTTCGGGATCGCCGTGGCCGGTAAAGTGCTTGGCCGTGGCCAGCACATGCTCGCGGCCGATCAGATAATGCCTGCCCTGCAGCCCCCGAATCTCGGCCAGTCCCATCCGGGTCACCAGGTAGGGGTCTTCGCCAAAGCTTTCTTCCGTCCGCCCCCAGCGCGGATCGCGCGCCAGATCCAGGTCGGGCGCGAAGACCTGCTTGATCCCCGTCGCCGCCGCCTCCTGCCCGGCGATGGTATAGGCCTTCACCAGCAGCGCCGGATCCCAGGTGCTGGCCAGCGCGATCGGCATCGGAAACATCGTCGCGCCGTACTGCATCGAGCCATGCAGCGCTTCCCCATAAAAAATGACCGGAATTCCCAGCCGCGTCCGCTCCATCTGGTAGCGCTCGATCGCGTTGCGCAGGATGGCCGACTTGCGCGGGCTCAGCGGATGGCGATAGTCGTACTGCCGCGCCTGCAGCCGATTGAGATCGCGGGTGGTGAAGGTTCCCGTCGGATCGATCAGCCCCTGCGGCCGTTGCGGCAGCAGTTGAGCGATCTTTTCCTGGAGCGTCATGCGCCGCATCAGATCGGCCACCCGGTCTTCGAGCGGCAGCCGGGCATTGCGGTAATCCGGAAGGCCCGCCTGGCCGGCAGCGGCCCGGCCGGCCTTCGCCGGGGTCTGGCTGGGCGCAGGCGCGGCAGCCGGGGATGGAGTCTTCGCGCCGGTGCCGGCCAGCAATGCCAGAACCAGCGCCGGCCCAAGTGCGGTTAATCGGCGCATATCGGCCTCCCCTGAGGCATCCAACCGCATGCCTCGGTTTTGGGTTTGGTTGAAACGCAGTAGTATGACACAGCCGCTCCACGCGGCACGGCGGCGGGCCGAATCTGGCGTGGCGGCGAATTGAACCTTTCCAGTAAGAAAGCAGGCTTTGCGGTTTATTTATTGCGCCGGCCCGGCGACGATCATCACCCCCGCCGGCAGCCGGAAATGAAACCGTCCCCGCGGCAGCCGGTGGTTAGCTTGAATCTGGCTGAAGCGCAGATCGACTTCGGCGCCGGTGACCTCGCGCATCACCAGCCGGCGGATATTGTAGGCGCGGGATACTTCCAGCAGCACCTCGCGATAGATGCCGTCCATGTCTTTCGGACGCCCGCGCAGCACCCAATCACCCGCCCGCAGCGGATTCAGCCCGCCATAGCTCAGCCCCTCGAGTTCGCGCTCGAGATGAGTCTTGCCCAGCAGAAAGCGCAGCGGGGTGCGCAAGTCCCGGCTGGCGGCCAGCGGCGTGCGCTGCGCGGTGCGCGTGCCGTAGATATAGAGCCAGGCGTTGTGCCGGCCGATCAGAAACAGCTTGCGCTGCGGAGTTTCGTAATCCCAGCGCATCAGCCCCGGATGGCGCAGCCAGACGCGCCCGCTCTCGACCCGGTGCTCGCCCGGGGCGGTAAAGATCTCCGTAAAGCGCGCCGACATCGTGTGCAGCGAGTTGTAGCGCGCATCCACAATCGCCGCCAGCCGCCGCACGCTGAGCGAGGCCGGAACGCGCGCCGCGCCTTTCGGCGCCGCCGCCGGAGCGTTTGCCGCTGCCGCGCGCGCCGCCCCCGCACCCGCCATCGCGCCCGCCGCCAGCAGCAGCGCGATAAAATTTCGCATCGTCACCATCGCTCTATTCATTTTACGGAAAAGCGCGCGCGGGTGGCGCCGGTGCGCGCGGGCTGCGGCTGGGCGGCATGGAATGACTGCGCGCCGGGTTTGATGCCAGCGCCTGCGCGCGGGCCAGGCCGCCTCGCCGGCCGTTCTCCGGCCCCGCCGGCCGCAGGTATTGCATGAGTTACCGGCCCGGCTTGGCTTAGCATCGATTTATTTTGCTTGCCTGCCGCGCGCGGAATAGACTATATTTTTACTCACCTGAGCAGTAGGGAGTGGCATGCAAGTCATTCTCTGCCGGCTGTAAATCCTGATCATCAACTTGCATGGAACGCAGGAACGCATCACCCCATGGGTTTTGTCTGTGTGGCGGCGACGGCCAGGAGCCGCGCTGGTTGGCGGCCTACACCCGTCCGAAGCATGAATCGCGCGTGCGGGAATACTGCCAGGAGAGGGAAATCGAGACTTTCCTGCCCACCTATCGCAGTTGGCGGCACTGGAGCGATCGGCGCAAGCTGCTCGACCTGCCCCTGTTCCCCTCCTATCTTTTTATGCGCGTGAGCGAGGAGCAGCGGCGGCGCGCAGTGCAGGCGCCCGGCTTTTTGTGGTTCATTCACCAGCAGGGCCGTCCGGTCCCGGTCAACGAGGCGGAATTGGCCGCGGTGCGCCAACTGCTGGTCAGCGGGCTGCAATACGATCCCCTGCCCGGCGCTCAACTCGGCGATGAAATCGAAATTGTGCGCGGCCCGCTGCAAGGCCAGATCGGCCGGCTGGTGCGCAAGCAGCAGAATGCCATCGCCTTGCTGGTCACGGCGATCAACGGCGGCGTGCGCGTCACCTTGCCCGACACCTCCTGGGTGCGAGTCGTGCGGCACCAAATCCGGCCGGTCGGCTTGGCCGTCACCGCCGGGTTCAGCTATTGACACCTTAAAGAAACCAGGAAACGGACGGACTTCGCGCCCCGCGGTTCGCCTCGCCTATTGGCCGGGGCCGGGTTCCGCGTGGGCTGCGGATCGGATCGTAGTCTCGAAATACGGCCAGGTCCGCCGCAGCCCTTCTTCCAGCGGGACCGTGGGCAGCCAGCCCAGCCGCTGGCGGGCCAGCGTGATTTCGGGACAGCGGCGCCGCGGATCGTCCTGCGGCAGCGGGCGAAACACGATTTCGCTCTTGCCTCCGCTCAGCGTTTGGATTCGCCGGGCGAACTCCAGCACCGTGGTTTCGGCGGGATTGCCGAGGTTGATGGGCCCGGTCTCGTTCGAGCGCAGCAGGCGGTACAAGCCTTCGATCAGATCGTCCACAAAGCAAAAGCTGCGCGTCTGCTGCCCGTCGCCATAGACCGTCAGCGGCTCGCCGCGCAGCCCCTGGCCGATCAACTGCGGCACCACCCGTCCGTCGTCGAGCCGCATGCGCGGGCCATAGGTGTTGAAGATGCGCGCAATCCGCACCGGCAACCGATGCACCCGGTGATAGGCCATGGTCAGCGCTTCGGCGAAGCGCTTGCTCTCGTCATAGCAGGAACGCGGTCCGATCGGATTCACGTGGCCCCAATAATCCTCCCGCTGCGGATGCACTTCCGGATCGCCATAGCATTCCGAAGTGGACGCCAGCAGGAAGACGGCGCGTTGCTCGCGCGCCAGCTCCAGGCAATGGAACACTCCCAGGCTGCCCACCCGGAGAGTTTCGATTGGCAGCCGCGCATAATCCACCGGGCTGGCGGGCGAGGCGAAATCGGCCACCGCGTCCACCCGCCCGCCGACCGGCAGCGCGCGCGAGATATCCGACTCCACCCACTCGAACCGCGGCTCGCCGCGGAATTGGGCCAGGTTCGCCAAGCTGCCGGTCGCCAGGTTGTCCACTCCGACGACTTCATGCCCCTCGGCCAGCAGGCGATCGCAAAAGTGCGAGCCTAAAAATCCGGCGGCGCCGGTGACGATGATGCGCATGCTTCAATGTACCGCGTTTTCGCCCGCGTCCCGCCGTCCGCGTGCAAAGCTTTGCGGCCCGGCTGCAAACTTTTGCGCATGCCGCGCGGCGCGCCGATAGCGCGGATTGCGGGTGCGGTTTTCCTGTACATTGAAATTAATGCCTACCAGAAAAAACCCCGTCGCGTTGATCACCGGCATCACCGGCCAGGACGGATCGTATCTGGCGGAATGGCTGTTGGCCAAAGGCTATGCCGTGCACGGCATCGTTCGCCGGGTGGCGATGGAAAGCCCCGAGGTCCGCCTGCTGCGCATCGCCCATCTGCTTCCCCGGCTGCAGTTGCACGCCGCCTCGCTCGAAAGCTACCCCAGCCTGTTTCGCGTGGTCAGCGAAATCCGGCCGGACGAGTGCTATCACCTGGCGGCGCAAAGCTTCGTCAGCTATTCGTTTGAAGACGAGTTTTCGACCCTCAACACCAATATCAACGGCACCCATTATCTGCTCTCCGCCATCAAAAACGCCGCGCCCGATTGCCGCTTTTATTTTGCCGGCTCGAGCGAGATGTTCGGCAAGGCGCGCCAGGTGCCGCAAACCGAGCTGACTCCCTTCCACCCCCGCTCCGCCTACGGCATCTCCAAGGTGGCCGGCTACGACCTGACCCGCAATTACCGTGAGGCCTATGGGTTGTTTGCCTGCGCCGGCATCCTGTTCAATCATGAGTCGCCCCGCCGCGGGCTGGAATTCGTCACCCGCAAAATCTCCGCCGCCGTAGGGCGCATCTGCGCCGGCCGGCAAAAAAACCTGCACCTCGGCAATCTCGAGGCCCGGCGCGATTGGGGACACGCGCGCGATTACGTCCAGGCGATGTGGATGATGCTGCAGCAGACGCAGCCCGATGATTTCGTCGTCGCCACCGGCGCCACTCACTCCGTGCGCGAGTTTGCCGAGCTGGCCTTCGCGGCCGCCGGGCTCGATTACCGCGATTACGTCAGCAGCGATCCCGAATTTTACCGCCCCGCCGAGGTGGATCTGCTGCTCGGCGATGCCGGCAAGGCGCATCGCGTGCTCGGCTGGCGCATGGAATGCAGCTTCGACCAGTTGGTGCGCGAAATGGTGGAGCACGACCTCCAGCAGGCGCGCGCACAATCCCGGTTCGAGGCCGCTGATTCGGCCCCGAGCATCCCGCTCTATAAAAAAGCAAGCTGAGTTCGAGCGCAGCGCCTCCCTGCCCGGCGGGTGTCCATCTCTGCCCGGCTTGCCGCCCTATGACCGGCCAGGAGTTTCATCGAGACATGGCCCGCTCAGCCGGCCATGGACCTGGAGTCTATAGACAGGGGGCAAGCTCTTTGTTATGATCGTCTCCCGTCTATCACTAAGTCCCGGCCGGAATTGAATTTCGGATGTTGCGCTCCTTCTACCTGGACGGCCTGCTGGCTTTTCTGCTTTGTCTGGGACTGACTTGGTGTGTCCGCCGCCTGGCGATTCGCTTTGGCTGGCTCGACCGACCCTCTCCGCCCGCGAAAACGCATTCTCGCGCCGTGCCCCGCCTGGGGGGGGTGGCGGTGCTCGCCGCCACCCTGGCCGCGATCCTGCTGCTGCGTTTTTGGCAGGCCCGCTTCGACCGGCCCAACTTCCTGCTGCACACGCAGGTAAATCGGATTCTGCTTCCCACTTTGCTGATCTTCCTGGTGGGCCTGGTTGACGATTTACACTCGCTGCGCTGGGGGTTGAAACTCGGCCTCGAAACCCTGGCCGCCGCCGGCGCCGCGGCGCTCGGGCTGCGGATCCAACTCTCGCTCGGCCATGCCCTGCCGCCGGAACTCAGCTACTTTTTTACCATCGCCTGGCTGCTGGCCTGCGCCAACTCGATGAATCTGATAGACGGGCTGGACGGACTCGCCTCCGGCATCGCCCTGCTCGCCACCCTGACCTTGATGATCGCCGGCGTCGTCACCGGCAACCTGGCGCTGGTGATGCTCACCCTGCCGCTGGCCGGCTCCCTGCTCGCGTTCCTGATCTTCAACTTCAACCCCGCCACCATCTTCCTGGGCGACTCGGGCAGCCTGACCATTGGATTCCTGCTCGGCATCTTCGGCATCGTCTGGTCGGAAAAATCCACCACCATCCTCGCGCTCACCGTTCCCGTTTTCGCCCTGGCGCTGCCGCTGATGGATACCGGCATTGCCATCGTGCGCCGCTGGTTGATGGGGGCTTCGGTCTTCGAGCGCGACCGCGGGCACCTGCACCATCGCCTGCAGGGCCTCGGCATCAGCCCGCGCCGCGTCGTCTTCCTGCTTTACGGCCTGTCGGCGGTCTTTGCCCTGGTCTCCCTCTCGCTCCTGCCCCAATACTATGCCGGCCTGGGGCCCGCGGTGCTGGCGATCTCCGCGCTCATCTGGTTCGGCGTGCAGACACTGGGCTACGAGGGCGTGCAGCAGTCCGGCAGCCAATTGCACCAGCGCATGAGCCTGCGCCGCGCCACCGCCGATCTGGTCGCCCTGCAGCATCTCGCCGCCCGGCTCGACGAGCAGGCCAGCCGTGAGGATTTCTGGCTGCAGCTCTGCGGCATCGCCGCCTTCGTCGGCGCCGTGCGTTGTCAACTGGAATGGGGAGCGCCGGCGGACGCCTTCAACCGCGATTGCTGGCTGGAAGCTCCCGTCCCGCTGCAATGGGAGCTCACCATTCCGCTGGCCGCCGCGGAACGCCAGGGCAGCCTGCGGTTGGGCTTCGCCGCCGCGCCCGCGCTCGCCGGCATGGCCGCCGCCAGCGTGGCCGAATTGCTGGGACGCAGCCTCGCCCCCGCCCTCGCCCGCCTGGCCGCTCCCCCCGCCGCCTGGGGCCAGACCGCCGGCTCGTAACCGCCTCAATGTGATTTAGAGCATGCGCCGCAGCATCCTCAGTGTGACCGCTATCATTGCTGCGGAACGGCAGGGCCGCCGAAACTATGCCATGATGGATGCGATGAAATGGCTGCGGCGCATGGGTTCGGCGTGGCTCTCCGCGGCGCTCTTGTTAGCGCTGCCGGGGTCGAATCTCTATTGCCTGCAGATGACGCCGGCGGGCAGCACCCTCGCCCCGGCAATGAATTGCTGCCGCAGCGCCGTCCGCACTTGCCCCTCCAACACGCGCCCCTGCCCGGCCACTTGCCGCTTGCAAGCCCATGCCGGCGTCTGGCTGGCGTTGCCGGCGGGCTCGAAACCCGCTCCTCCGGCGCTGGCCGCCATGCCGGCTTTCGGCGCCCGGCCAACGGCGGCCTCTTCGTCCCGGTTCGATCCGGCTGGGGCCGGCGCCGGCGCGCCTTCCTTCCTCTCGCCCGACCTGCATCGCCTCTCCCTGCTTCGGATCTGACGCCCGCAATTTCGTGATTGCCGGCGCGCGCTGCCGCGCAGCGTAGTCTGTTCTGCGGCTCGCCGCCGCTCCGCGCTTGCGCGTTTTGATTTGAAGCAGGAGTCCGGCCATGCACAAAACGATTGGCGGCATTTTCTTTCGAGTCTTGGTCTCGCCGGCGATTTTCGCCGCCGGCCTTGCCTGGGCGCAGCAGCCCGCGGCGCCGGCGCGGCCGGCCGTCGCGACCGCCCGGGTTTCCACCGCGCCGCCGCGGGTCTTATCGCTCGCAGACCTGGTGCGCGCGGCGCTGGCGCACAATCCGGAAATCGCCGCTTATGCCAGCCGCGCGGCGGCGCTGCGCGCCCGCATACGCCCGGCCGAGTCCCTGCCCGATCCAACCGTCAGCGCCGGCTGGATGGGCAAGCCCCTGCCCTTCGTCCTGAACCGCGCGGCCATGACCAGCTATCGCGGCGTCTCGGCGATGGAAACCTTCCCCTTTCCGGGCAAGCTGAAATTGCGCGGCCGGATGGCGGAGCGCAAAAGCCGCGCCGCCTGGTGGGATTACCAGGCCGTGCGGCGGCGGGTGGTGGCGCAACTCAAAGCCGCCTACTTTCAATACGCCTATTGCGAGCAGGCGCTGGCGATCGTCGGGAACAATCGCGTTCTGCTGGAAAAATTGACCAAGATCGCCGAGGCCCGCTATCAGGCCGGCAAAGGCCTGCAGCAGGATGTGTTGAAAGGACAGCTCGAGTTATCCCAGTTGCTGGAGCAGATCGCCATTCTCCAGGAAGAACGCCGCACCGCCGCGGCGCGCATCAACACCCTGCTCGACCGCTCGCCGCAAGCGCCGCTGGCGCCGCCCGCGCCCTTGGCGCAAACCCCGCTCGCCTACACCCTCGCCCGGCTTTACCGCCTGGCCGGCGCCGACGATCCCGGCCTGCAGCGCGACCAGCGCCTGATCGAGCGCGATCAGGATGCCCTGGCGCTGGCGCATAAATCTTACGACCCCGATTTCAGCGTCAGCACCATGTTCCAGCGGATGCCGGGCGGGCCCAACATGTACGGCGCCTTTGTCGGCGTGAGCATTCCGATTTTCTATAAATCGAAACAGCGGCGGCAGGTCGCCGCCGCCGCCCGCTCGCTCGATAGCATGCGCAGCCTGCGCGCCAACCGGCAAACTACCGTCAATTACCTGGTGAAGCAACAATTCCTGGCCGCCGAACAGGCTTCGCGGCTCGCCGTGCTTTATTCCCAGGCCATCGTCCCGCAATCGTCGCAAACGCTGGCATCGTCCGAGATGGCCTATCAGGCCGGGAAACTCGATTTCCTCAGCCTGCTCGACAATTTCGTCAACCTGCTCGGCTACCAGGTGAATTACTACCGCCAGATCTCCGATTACCAGATCGCCCTGGCGCGGCTCGAGCCCCTGGTTGGGGTCGAACTCGCGAAATAAAGGAGGCTTGCATGAAAAACTATCGCCTCGCATTTTTAGCGTTATTGGCCGTCAATCTCGTTTTGCTGGCGGCTGCGGGCGCGTGGTGGTGGCAGCGGCGCGCCGCCCGCACGCCGGCGGCGGTCCCCGCCGGCGCCGGTCCGAGCGCGGGCGCGGGCTTCGGCCAGTCCGCCGCGGCGCCGCCCGCGGCGCCGGCGGCGCTCGCGCCGCTGCAACTTTCGCCGCAGCGGCTGCAGAGCATCGGCGTGACCTTCGGCCGCGTCCAGCGCCGGGTACTGCACGACGACCTGCGCTTTGCCGGCAACGTGGCCGTGGACGAACAGGAGCAGGCTTACGTCCAGACGCGTTTTTCCGGCTGGATTCAGCAGGTATTCGCCAACGCCAATTACCAGTATGTGAAGCAGGGCCAGCCGCTGTTCACTATTTATAGCCAGGACCTGGTCACCACCGAACGCGAATACCTGCTGGCGAAACAGAACCAGCAGCTTCTGGCCAAAAGCCCGGTGCCGGGCGTCGCCGCCGGCGCGAAATCGCTGGTCCAAGCGACGCTGGCGCGGCTGCGGCAATGGAACCTGCCGCGGCGCGAAATCTCCCGGCTGGAGCGTACCGGCAAGGCCGAGCAATACCTCACCGTGGATTCCCCCGCTTCCGGCTTCATCACCGAGCGCAACGCCCTGCCCAACATGTATGTCGTGCCGGCGACGCGGCTCTATACCGTGGCGAGTTTCTCGCCCATCTGGGTGTACGCCGAAGTGTTCCAGAACGATCTGGGGCGCGTCCGTCCCGGCGACCCGGCCACGCTTACGGTCGATTCCTATCCCAGCCGCACCTTTCACGGCCGGGTGGATTTCATTTATCCCACCGTGAATATGGCCACCCGCACCGCCCGCGTCCGGCTGGTGTTTTCCAATCCCGGCCTGCTGTTGCGCCCCGGGATGTTCGTCAACGTGGACCTGAAAATTCCGATGGGGCGGCAGCTCGTCGTTCCCGCCGCAGCGGTCTTTCAGGCCGGCACCCAACAGATCGCATTCCTCGACCGCGGCCATGGCTACCTGGAGCCGCGCACCATCGTCGCCGGGCCGCAGGTCGGCAACAACACGATCGTACTCAAAGGACTCCAGCCCGGCGAGCGGATCGTCACTTCGGCCAATTTCCTGATCGATTCCGAAAGCCAGTTGCAGGCGGCCATCGGCTCCTTCCTGCCGCCGCCCGCCCCCGCCGGCGGCTCCGCCGCCGCGGCGCAATACCAGCTCTCCTTCAGCTCCACTCCCACGCCGCCGCGCCCGGGCGCCAATGCCTTTCAGGTGAAACTCACCAATGCCCAAGGCCAACCGGTGGCCGGCGCCGTGATTCAGGTGACCTTCTCGCTGCCGGCCATGCCGGCGATGGGCATGCCGGGACAGACCCTCCATTTCAATCTGGAGGATAAAGGCGGCGGGAATTATGCCGGTTCCGGCAATCTGCCCGCCGGCGACTGGCAGGTGGCGATCGTGGCGCAGCGCGCCGGGCGGGTGATTGCCAGCCGGCAATTGAGCGTCAGCGTCCCAGGAGGGATGGAATGATCGCGCGTTGGATTGAATGGTGCAGCCGCAACCGCTTCCTGGTTTTCACCGGCGTCTTCCTGCTGGTGCTGGCGGGCATCTGGGCGCTGCGGAACATTCCGCTCGACGCCCTGCCCGACATCTCCGACGTACAGGTCATCATCCACACCAGTTGGCCCGGCGAGCCGCCCAACATCATCGAAGACCAGGTCACCTATCCCATCGTGACCTCGCTGCTCACCGCCCCCAAGGTGAAAGCAGTGCGGGCGCAAACCATGTTCGGCGACTCCTATGTTTACGTCGTATTTCAATCCGGCACGGATATCTACTGGGCGCGCTCGCGCGTGCTCGAGTATCTGCAGCAGATCAAGGGCCGCATCCCCGCGGGCGTGAATCCCGCCATCGGCCCCGACGCCACCGGCGCCGGCTGGGTGTATGAATATGTGCTGGCCGATCACTCGCACCAGTACAGCCTGGCCGATCTCCGCACCCTGCAGGACTGGTATATCCGCTACTGGCTGGAATCCGTTCCGGGCGTCGCCGAAGTCGCGACCATCGGCGGTTTCGTCCGCCAGTTCCAGGTCAATCTCGATCCCAACAAGCTGCTCGCCTACAACATTCCGCTCGCGACCGTGATCCGGCGCGTGCGCGCCAGCACCAACGAAGTCGGCGGCCGGCTGCTGGAATTCGGCGGCGCCGAATACATGGTGCGCGGGCTGGGCTACTTCCATTCGCTCGACGATCTGCGCAACGTTCCGGTCGGCGTGCACGACGGCACGCCGATCCTGGTCGGGGATCTCGGCAACGTTTCCTACGGGCCGGATATCCGCCGCGGCGTCGCCGACTGGAACGGGAAGGGCGAGACGGTGGGCGGCATCGTGGTCATGCGCTATGGCCAGAATGCGCTCCATGTCATCCATGGCATCCAGGCCAAAATCGCCTCCATCCAGGCGTCGCTGCCGCCGGGCGTGGAAATCGTTCCCGCCTACGACCGCTCGGGCCTGATCCAGGATTCCATACACACGCTGCAACGCGATCTGCTCGAGGAATCGCTGATCGTCAGCCTGGTGATCATCATCTTCCTCTTCCATTTCCGTTCGGCGCTGATCCCGATTCTGACCTTGCCCATCGCCGTGATTGCTTCCTTCCTGCCGATGTACTACTTCCACGTCACCGCCAACATCATGTCGCTCGGCGGCATTGCGCTGGCGATCGGGGTGCTGGTGGACGCCGCCATTGTCATGGTCGAAAACGGCTACCGCTGCCTCTCCGAGGCGCAGGCCGCGGCCGCGGCGTCCGCGCCGCTGCCGCCGCGCCCCATCCGCCCCCGCCAGCGGCAGCGGATTCTGCTCGATGCCGCCAAGCAGGTGGGCGGCCCGATCTTCTTTTCGCTGGTGATCATCGTCGTCTCGTTCCTGCCCGTGTTTTTGCTGCAGGCGCAGGAAGGCCGCCTCTTTCGCCCGCTCGCCTGGACCAAGACGCTGGCCATCGGCTTTTCCTCGCTGCTCTCGATCACCCTGATCCCGATTCTGATGATGCTGTTCATTCGCGGCCGCCTGAAACCGGAATCCGCCAATCCCGTGTCCCGTTTCACGCAATGGCTTTACCTGCCGGTCTTGCGCTTTTGCCTGCGCCATCGGCTGCTCACGCTGCTGGCCGGGGTGGCCCTGCTGGCCGCGACCCTGCCGCTGGCCACGCGCATCGGCAGCCAGTTCATGCCGCCGTTTTACGAAGGCTCCGCCCTTTACATGCCGACTTCCTATCCCGGCATCTCCATCACCCAGGCTTCGAATTTAATGCAGGAGCAGGACCGCATCCTGCGCACCTTCCCCGAGGTCAAAAGCGTTTTCGGGACGGTGGGCCGTTCGGATTCGGCCACCGACAACGCCGATCTTTCGATGTTCGACACCACCGTCATCCTCCAGCCTCGCCGGCAGTGGCCGCGCGGCGAGACCTACGCCAAGCTGATCCACGCCATGAACGCGAAGCTGCAGTTTCCGGGGCTCACCAACGACTGGACCGCGCCCATCCAGAACCGCCTCGATATGGAGCTTACCGGCATCAAAACCCCGGTGGGAATGAAAATCCAGGCCCCGAACCTGGCCGACATCCAGCAGGTGGGCGCCCAGGTGCAGCACCTGCTATCGGGGCTCTCCGGCGTGCGCTCGATCTTCGCCGAGCGCGTGCTGCAGGGCTTTTATGTGAACATCGCCGTCCACCGCGCCGAGGCCGCGCGTTATGGGCTCACCGTAGCCGATGTGCAGCGGGCGGTGACCAGCGGCATCGGCGGGCAAGACATCGCCGTCAACATCGAGGGGCGCGAGCGCTATCCGATCAACGTCCGCTACAACCGCGATTTCCGCGACGACATCCCGGCGCTCGAACGCGTCCTGATTCCCACTCCGGCCGGCGCGCAGATACCGATCTCCGAAGTCGCCAGCATCACCTTCTCCCGCGGCCCGGCGGTGATCCGCGATGAAGGCGCCCAGCTCACCGGCTACATCTACTTCGATTTGAGCACCAGCGACTACGGCGGCTTCGTGCGCAAAGCCAGCGCGCGGCTGCGGCGGAAACTGCAATTGCCGCCCGGCGCGGCCTATCACTGGTCGGGCGAATATAAATTCGAGGTGCGGGCGCAGAAGCGGCTGGAGCTGATCATGCCCATCGTTTTCTTCGTCATCTTCGTGCTGCTCTATATGACCTTTAACTCCGCCGCGGAGGCCACCATCCTGATTTTGCCCACCGCCTTTGCCCTCACCGGAGGGCTGCTGCTGCAATGGTGGCTGGGCTACAATTTCAGCGTCGCCGTCTGGGTGGGTTATATCGCCCTCTTCGGCATCGCCGTCGAAACCGGCGTCGTGATGGTCGTCTATCTGCATGAAGCGCTCGACCGGCGGCTCAGCCAGGGGACTCCGGTACAGCACGAGGAGATCGAAGCGGCCACGATCGAAGGCGCCGTCCAGCGCCTGCGGCCGAAGCTGATGACGGTGTTCGCGGTGCTGTTCAGCCTCGGTCCCATTCTCTGGGAAACCGGGGTCGGCTCGGACGTGATGAAGCCGATCGCCACTCCCATGGTGGGCGGCATGGTGACTTCGACGATCGGCGTGCTGCTGCTGGTGCCGGTGCTCTTCGCCATGCTGAAAGAGCGGCAACTGCGGCGCGGCAGCCTGCAGCCGCCGGAGGAGGAGGCCGATCTATGAAGCGCTGGAAAACATGGCTGATCAGCCTGGCGGCGGTGGCCGGGCTGGCCGGCGGGGCCTTCTATCTCTATCGCGCCCGGGCGGCCGGCGAGCCCCTGCGCTGCCAGGTCTGCGGCCGCCAGGTGATGCGGCAAACCGAATTCCACCTGCTCACCACCCGCGGCGAGTTGATCACCTGCTGCCCGCGCTGCGGCATGCATTATCTGCTGGATCATCCCGGGCGGGTGCGCGGCGCCCGCGCCACCGACTACGGCTCCGGACGGCAGTTGAACGCCCAGTCGGCCTTCTATGACGAAGGCGGCGCGGCGCAGTATTGCACCCGGCACCAGCCGGAACTGCAGCGCAGCCCCCGCGGCGAGCGGCAGCGCACCTACGACCGCTGCCTTCCGGTGATGGTCGCCTTCGCCTCCCGCGCCGAGGCCGAAGCCTACCGCCGCCGCTTCGGCGGCCGCATTTTGACCTGGACTGAGGCCCTCGCCAGCGTCCGCGCGCATTAAGATGCTGGGCGAAGCGATAAGCGTCGCATAGCTTCGTTGGTTCGTCGCTCGGCAATCCTCATGTACGTCCATGTACACTGCGGTTGCCTCGCGCCTCCCGCCTCGCTCTGCTCGCTTCTCCCTTCGCCTTGGCGTTACTGAATCGCGGAGGGTCGGGACCTGACAGGAAACCCCGACCTTCCCACTCGACCTCGGCATATCTAACTCCCATCGGTGGACTCGTGGGCCGCCGCTAGCCGCCCCTGCCGCCGTTGGTTCGCCAGCGGGCTCACAGCTATAATTGACTGGCGCTGTGATCCCCGCCGACCTCAATACCACCCCGCTCTTCCAGGGACGCCGCATCGTCATCATCGGCGACCTGATGCTCGACCGCTTCATCTACGGGCAAGTGCGCCGCCTTTCGCCGGAAGCGCCGGTGCCGGTGCTGCTGAAGCAGCGCGAAGCGCTCATGCCCGGCGGCGCCGGCAACGTGGCCCGCAACATCGCCGCCCTGGGCGGCGTGGCCGTGCTGATCGCCGCCCGCGGCAGCGACCCTGCCGGGCGCAGCCTGAGCGCCGCCCTAGCGTCCATTCGCGGCATCGAAGACCGCTCGGTGGAATTCGATGGCATGGCCACCACCGAAAAACTGCGCTTCTACGCCCAACAGCATCTGCTGCGGGTGGATTCGGAAATTCCCTTTTCCGTCCCCGCCGCGGCGCTGCTGCCAGCGATGGAAGCCGCGCTCGAGGGCGCCGGCGCCGTCATTCTTTCCGATTACGCCAAGGGAGTGCTCAGCCCCGAGCTGATCGCCGGCGCCGCCGCCGCCTGCCGCCGCCGCGGCCTGCCGCTGATCGTGGATCCGAAGGCGCGCGACCTGGCCCGCTATAACGGCGCGACCCTGCTCACTCCCAACCGCGGCGAAGCCGAAACCAGCGCGGGCGTGGAAATCCACGACGATGCCGCCGCCGAACTCGCCGCCCAGGTCATTTTGCGCAATCTGCCCGCGACTCCGGCGGTGATCATCACCCGCGGCGGCCAGGGCCTGACCCTGCTCGAACGCAGTCCTGCCGGCTTCGCCCCTGCGCTCCACCTGCGCGCCCAGGCGCGCGAGGTCTTCGACGTCTCCGGCGCCGGCGACACCCTGGTCGCGGTGCTCGCCCTCGGCCTCGCCGCCCAGCTTGAGCTGCGTCCGGCGCTGCATATCGCCAACCTCGCCGCCGGCCTCGTGGTCGGCAAGCCCGGCACCGCCACCGTCGCCCCCGCCGATTTGAACCGCGCCCTGCGCTCGGAACTGGTGGACAGCCTGGATGAAAAAATCGTCGCGCTCGAACCGCTGCTGCACCAAGCCGCCGCCTGGCGCCAGGCCGGCGAGCGGGTCGGCTTCACCAATGGCTGCTTCGACCTGCTCCATCCCGGCCATATCACCCTGCTGCGCCAGGCGCGCGCCGCTTGCGATCGCCTGGTGGTCGGGCTCAACACCGACGCCTCCGCCCGGCGGCGGAAAGGCCGCGCGCACCCGGTGCAGGATGAAATCGCCCGCGCCATCGTGCTCGCTTCCTTGAGCATGGTGGACCGCGTGGTGCTGTTCGCCGAGGACACCCCGCTGGAACTGATCCGGGCGCTGCGCCCCGACGTGCTGGTCAAGGGCGACAATTACCGCCTCGACCAGATTACCGGCGCGCGCGAAGTCGAGGCCTACGGCGGGCGCGTGCTGCGCGTGCCACTGCCATCCGCCGCCGCCCACCCCGCCGCTTCCGCTTCCTCCTCGACCGATTGAGATGGCTTCCCTTCACCTTTGCGTAAATCAATGACGGACGCCGGTACCCAGCAGAAACCCCCGGCCTTTCCCACCCGATCTCAGCTTTGAATTCCCGTGGAGTTTGAATTCCCGTGGAGGACGCGCGGGCCGCCGCTACCGGCTGCTATAGTGGACTCCGATGCCGGATGCGAAAGTTTTTTCGCGCGACGTTCTGCTGATTTCCTTCTCGGCCTTCTTCGCCGATCTCGGCTATCAAGGCGTGACCGCGCTATTTCCGCTCTACCTGGTGCTCGCCCGGCATGCGCCGGTGTACGCCTATGGCTTGATCACCGCGGCGAGCTTTGGCGTGGGCTCGTTGTTCGCCTGGCTTGGCGGCCACGCCGGCGACCGCTGGGACCGGAAGCGGACCGCGATTGCGGGCAATCTCTTCATCCCGCTGATGTCGCTGAGCGGGCTGTTCGTGAACGCCTGGGCGGCCGGCGCGTTTTTCATTCTCGGCTGGTGGGCGCGCTATTTCCGCACCCCGTCGCGGCGGGCGCTGCTGGTGGATGTCTCGCCGCCGGAGGCGCGCGCGAAAGTATTCGGCTTCCTGCACGCGCTCGATATCGGCGGCGGCATGTTCTCGGTCCTGTTCGCGCTGTTTTTCGTCCTGGTAATGAAACTGCCCATTGGCCGGATCATTTTCCTATCCATCCTCCCGCTGCTCGTCTCCACCGCGCTGCTGCTGCTGGTCCGGCGCGAGCGGCAGTATCCGCCGGCCCCGCCTGCACCGCCGGCATCGTCTTCGGAGCAGGAACGGGAAAGGTCGCGGAAAAAAACGCTATATCTCGCCCTGCTTGCGGCTGCCACCTGCTACGGATTTAGCTTCTATAACGCCGGCTATCCGGTGCTGACCGCCGCGATGCATCAACATTCCGGGTATGCGCTCGGCTTGCTCGCCTACTTTATTTATCTCGGGGTTTCCGCGCTCAGCGGCTATGCCCTGGGCGCGCGCCGGCCGCGGGCGCTGCGGGCGCTGTGGCGGCTGGGCTACCTGCCCTCCGCCATCGCCTCGCTGCTCATTGCCGCCAGCCTCTATTTCCATCTGCCCGCGCTGGCCTTTTATCTCTTCGTCGCCGGGCTCGGCCTGAGCATGGGCGCGGTCGAAACCTTCGAGCCGACCGCCGCCTCGCAGTTGGTCGAATCCCCGGCCCTGGCCCGCGGCATGGGCTGGCTGTCGGTGGCGCGCAGCCTCGGACAATTCGTTTCCAACCTCATCATGGGACTACTCTTCTCCTTTAGCCAGGCGCTCGCTTACGGCTATGCCTTTGCCGCTTCGCTCGCCGCCACCGCGATACTGGCGGCGGCCGATCTGGCCCATCCCCCCGGCGGCCGCCGCTAATAGGCGGACAGCTATACAACAACAAACGGGATGAGACACGCGGGCGGACAAGAAGCGGGCGAAGGCGGCGGCAAAGGTTTGATCTGGAATGAATTAACACGATGAACAGGCGTGCGGGCGAAAACGCCAGGTGTCTCGTTTCTCATTAGAGAATGCTCATAAAAGCGGCCAGCTTGCAGCCAGCAGGCATCAGCCGGGCAGGCGCCGGGGGCGAGAACGGCCGCGGAGGGGGAAAGCGGCTGCATTTGGACACACCAATCGCACGAGCGCGGCGGATGAGGAATATCCGCCGTTCAGAAGCCGCTAATCAGAAAACCATCAGCGTTCAACCGATGGATAATGAATAAAAACTCGATTTGGCAGTCGCGAAAAAATTAACGGGCCGGCAAACTTCCGACAGCCCCGCCGGCACAGGGGCAACCAGGCACCGCGAGATGACCGGTCTCGCAGGCGCCGGCGGCGGTAG
>JAJYIU010000029.1 GCA_021789895.1 Acidobacteriota bacterium
TGCCAAGGCGGGCTTTGATAAGCTTTTCACGGGTGCTCATGTGGTTCTCCTGGTGATCGGTTTTTGAGTCGGGTAAACCCAAAAAATCCTACCACTCGGAAGCCCATGAGCACCGCTCAGGCAGTTGTCTATGACCTGATCCCCCTCCCTTCGCCAACCGCCTGCTCAGCCCTCAAACTGTCCGCTCATCTCCCGCTAAGTTCAGGTTAGGGGTACACGAATGCAGAGTTCCCAAGCTTGATGTCGCGGGTTCGATCCCCGTCTCCCGCTCCAGCCAAGCTTATTGAATCCGCGTGACAGCCGCTCGATAGTTGTGCGTCACAAAGCGCCGCCCCGGCCGGCGCCGTAAAGGTAAGGTATAGACCGCCGCGCCGCGGTCGCGCTTAATCGCTTAATCCACAGAAAGGGCCGCAGAGGGGCGCCTGAGCCATGCATGCCCGGCGGACGCGGAAGCCTTCCAGTCCTTGCTTGCAATCTTTTCCAGCAGACGGCGTGGCGCGGCGCCGCCCTCGCCTCAGCTCGGGACAGCTCAACCTTGCTCCCACCCCGGTTCCGGGCTTAGGGTGAGGCCATGACCTTTCAGCAGGAAATCGCGTTGCGCACGCGCGAGCATGGGCAGATGGACGATTTGACCGAACGGCTGGCGGTGATCGTGGCCGCATCCGGAATTCAGCGCGGCATCGCCAATCTGGCGGTCATCGGCAGCACGGCGGCCCTGGCCGCCATTGAGTTCGAACCGGGCTTGCGCCGTGATCTGCCGGAAGCCCTCGATCGTCTGCTGCCGCCCTCGCGCAATTATCATCATGAGCAGACCTGGCACGACGGGAACGGGCATTCGCATTTGCAGTCGGCCTGGCTGGGACAGTCGCTGACCGTTCCAATTAACGCGGGCGCGCCGGTGCTCGGCGCCTGGCAGCAGATCGTGCATCTCGAATGCGACGTGCGCGCGCGCGAGCGCAAGATTGTCGTGACGGTCATGGGCGATTGAAGCCAAGCGGCGGCCCCGGAAGGAGGTCGCGATGTCAGCAGCCGGCGATGCGAAGGCATTGCCTCTAACGTCTATCGAGCTGCCGCCCGGCGCCGGCCTGGCGCGGGCGCAGCGCGGCGACCGCGCCTGGGGCGCTCGCATGATGGCCGCCAGCGAGCCCTGGCTGACCCTCGCCCAGGATGCCGGGCGCATCGCCGCCGGCCTGCGCCAACCCGGCGTCGAGCTCTGGATCGCGCGCGAAGCCGGCGCCCCGGCAGCCCTGCTGGCGCTCGCTCCCCGCGGTTTTGCCGGCGCGCCCTATTTGAAAACCCTGGCCGTCGCTCCCCAAGCCCGCGGCCGCGGCTGGGGCACGCGCCTGCTGCGCTTTGCCGAAGCCCGTTTTGCCCGGCAGGGCCGGCTGTTCTTGCTGGTATCGTCCTTCAATACCGGAGCGCAGCGGCTGTATTGGCGGCACGGCTATCAAAAACGCGGCGTGTTGCCGGATTTCGTCGCGCCCGGATATTCAGAATGGATCTTGAGCAAAGACCTGCGCTAGCGCCTGCCGTAAATGCCGCCCCCGGCGCGCCAACGGACGCCGCCCTGCCGGCCGCTGCGGCCTGGCGCGGGGTGGGGCTGCTGCTCTTTCTGGCCACGGCCGGTTATTTGGGCCGGGTGGGGCTGACCGTCATTGCGCCGCAGTTGATGGCGGCATTTCACTGGTCGCCGACGCAGATGGGTGGCGCGTTTAGCGCCTTCCTGCTCACCTACACCCTCTTGCAGGCGCCCGGCGGCTGGCTCGCCGACCGCTGGACCGCGCCGCGGTTCCTGTTTCTGCTGGCGTCGTCTTGGAGCTTCTGCACGCTCGCGACCGCCGCGGTGGGGCTTTGGGGCGGCGCCGCGATGGCGATGGAAATCTTGTTAGCGTTGCGGCTGGCTTTTGGCGCCGCCGCCGCGCCGACCTATCCGCTCTGCGCGCGCACGGTGGCGAGCTGGCTGCCGCCCCGGCAGCAGGGACGCGCCAACGGCATCGTGCTGGCTTCGATCGGGCTGGGCTCGGCGCTGGCGCCGCCGCTGCTGGGCGGCATTTCCGCCGCCGCCGGCTGGCGGGCAGCCCTGGCCGCCACCGCCGCAATCATGCTGGCCGCCGCCTTCGCCTGGCGGCGCTGGGCGCCGCCGCCTTGGCCGCGGCCGCCCGCCCCGCTTCCTGACGCCGCCCCGCCGGCAATTCACCCCCGCCGGCCGCCGTGGCGCAGCTTCGCTTTCCTCTGCGCCAGCTATTTTCTCCAAAGCTATCTTGGCTACATCTTCGTGTTCTGGTTTTATCTTTACCTGGTCGAAGTCCGCAAGCTGCCGCTGATGCATGCCGCGTGGCTGACCACCCTGCCCTGGCTGTCCACCTTGGCTGCCATCCCTCTTGGCGGGCTGCTTTCGGATGCCGCCGTGCGCCGCTGGGGAACGGCTTGGGGGCGGCGGCTGCTGCCAATGGCGGCTTTGGCCGCGGCCTCCGCCTGCCTTTGGCTGGGAGCCCGGGCGGCGAGCCTGGCTCCCGCCGTCGCCGCCTTGACCGCCGCGACCGCGCTGGTGATCGGCACCGAGGCCCCCTTCTGGGCCACGGCCAGCCAGTTGTCCGGACGCCGGGCCGGCGCCGGCGGCGGCCTCATGAACTTCTGCGGCAATCTTGGCGGCCTGCTCTCGCCGGTAGCCACCCCCTGGCTGGCGGCACGGCTGGGTTGGAACTCCGCCCTGTCGTTCTCCGCCCTGCTGGGGCTGGCGGCTGCGGGACTTTGGCTGGGAGTCGCGGCCGGGAACCACTCCCGCCCCCCTCGCGAGCTGATAAATACCTAATATAAATACAGATAGCCGGGCCGCCGGCGCCGGCCCGAAGTGGAACTTTTGGCCCTGGCGGCGGGCCGGTAAAAGTTTTGCTTTTTCTTCGCCTCGGGGCTAGCATCGGGTCATGCCTCGTCCCCGCCTGGTTGATCTCCATGAGGGCCCGCAGGTCGGTTGGCTGTTTCTCGATCTGAACGCCTACTTTGCCTCGGTCGAGCAGCAGGACCGCCCCGAGTTGCGCGGCCGCCCGATTGCCGTAGTGCCGATGATCACGGAAAACACGGTTTGCATCGCCGCCAGCTATGAGGCCAAGCGCTTCGGCATCAAGACCGGCACCAGGCTGGCCGACGCGCAGGCGATGTGCCCCGGACTGGAGCTGGTGGCGGCCCGGCCCCGGCTTTACGTCGAGTATCACCATGCAATCGTGGCCGCGGTGGACCGCTGCCTGCCGATCAGCGCGGTGCTGTCGGTGGACGAGATGGCCTGCGAGCTGACCGGCCGCGAGCAGGCGCTCTCGAATGCGCTGCGGCTGGCGGCAGCGCTCAAGCAGGAATTGCGCGGGGTGGGCGACACGCTGCGCTGCTCGATCGGGCTGGCGCCCAACCGCTTTCTGGCCAAGGTGGCTTCGGATATGGAAAAACCCGACGGGCTGGTCTTCCTGTTGAAGGGCGATCTGCCGCAGGCGCTGTTCCGGCTGGCGCCGGGCGATCTGCCGGGAATCGGAACGCGGATGCAGGCGCGGCTGGAGCTGGCGGGAATCCGGACCATGCGCCAGTTGGCCGCGCTCTCGCCGGCGCGCATGCGCGCGCTGTGGGGCAGTGTGGTGGGCGAGCGCATGTGGCACTGGATTCGCGGCGCCGATTTTCACGACCCGCCACCGCCGCGGCGCAGCCTGGGGCGGCAGCACGTGCTGGCGCCGGAATTTCGCAGCCGCGAGGCGGCGCTGGAGGTGGGTTTGAAGCTGCTGCATCTGGCCGCGACCGAGCTGCGCAAGCTGGAGTTGTGGGCGGGCGGACTGGGCGTGCAGGTGGATTTCATGCGCTTTGCCGGCCAGCCCCAGCCGGGCGACCCCTATTGGGAGGCCCATACGCGCATTGCCGAATGCCGCGACGATTTTCTGCTGCAGCGTTATGTGCGGCGCCTGTGGCGCGGCTGCCCGCCGGCGAAGCCGATTTCGGTCGGGGTCTGGCTTTACGACCTCGCCCGGGAGCGGCAGCGCACGCTGCCGCTCTTCGATGCCGCCGAGCAGCAGCGGCGCGAACTGGCCAGCGACGCCATGGATGCGCTCAACCTCAAATTCGGCCCGCAGACGGTTTATCCGGGCGGGCTGCAGGGGGTGCGCGCCGCCGCCCCGACCCGTATCTCCTTCAGCAGCATCCCGGGATTGGAGCGATTTTAATTCATTTGTTTTTCGGATGGTTTTCAGGCGATATTGCTGCAGGGTCGCGCCATGTGTGGACGGTTCACCTTAGCCAAGCCGGGAGAAGCGGTCGCCGCGCATTTCCGCCTGGAGACCGCGCCGGTGCTCAGCGCCCGCTACAACATCGCCCCCACCCAGGCGGTGCTGGCGGTGC
Organism: Acidobacteriota bacterium; assembly: GCA_021789895.1. GTDB lineage: Bacteria > Acidobacteriota > Terriglobia > Terriglobales > SCQP01 > JAKASR01. The sequence goes on from JAJYIU010000029.1 coordinate 4,372, forward strand.
GCGCGCGTTCGGGCGGAGGACGCGAGGCCTCCGGCTTCCGCTGGGGGCTGATTCCCTCCTGGGCCCGCGGTGCGGCGAATCCAACCGCGCCGCTGATCAATGCCCGCGCCGAAGGCCTGGCCCGCAAGCCGGCCTTTCGCGAAGCCTGGCGCCAGCGCCGTTGTCTGATTCCCGCCGACGGTTTTTACGAGTGGCAGCCGGTGGAGGGGAAAAAGCAGCGCTGCTGCTGGCATATTCGGCGCCGGGATGGAGAACTGTTCGCCTTCGCCGGGCTGTGGGAACCCTGGCCGCCGGCGGTCGCGCTCCCGCCGGGGGCAGCCTCTGGCCAAAGCTGCGCCCTGATCACGACCCGGCCCAACCCGCTGGTCGCGCCGGTGCACGATCGCATGCCCGTGGTGCTCCCGCCCGAGGTTTATGCAAAATGGCTGGATCCCGCCGCCGAGGCCGCCGCGCTCGAACCGCTGCTGCAGCCCTGGCAGGCAGATGCATGGGAACGGGTGCGGGTAGAAACTCCGCTGCCCCCGGCCTGACCGTCCTGGAACGGGTACCGTGAAAGAAACCAGCGAACTCGCAGGCTGCTCCGCACCGGAGTGCGAAGCGGCCGTTTGCCCTACGAACGAGTGGCAACCGCGCCGGCGCTTCCGGCCTGGATCGGCCGGAAGCGCGGCGAGGCTGTGTTTTTACTGGCTGGAGCCGTTATTCGACATGACCAGATGGGCGCGGCGGTTCTGCTGATAGCAATCCGACGTGGTCTCAGTGCAGAACGGCTTTTCCTTGCCATAGCTGATGGTGCGAATGCGGCTGGCATCCACCCCCAGCGCCACCAGGTACTTGCGGGCGGCGTTGGCGCGGCGGTCGCCGAGTCCCATATTGTATTCGGCGCTGCCCCGCTGATCGCAATGGCCTTCGATGATGATATCCACATTCGGATTTTGCTTCAGCCAATCGGCGTCGCCGACCAACGCCTGCTGGGCGTCGGGCCGGATGACCCAACTGTCGAAATCAAAAAAGGCGTCGTGGATATTCTCGCTGAACAGTTTGTCCAGCGACTGCGCCACCGGCTGCGGCGCCGGCGGCGGTGGCGGCGGCGGCTGGGCCACGGTGACCCGCACGCTGGCGTTGGCCGACTTGCCATCGGCATTGGTCGCCACCACTTCGTAATCGGTCGATTCCGTGGGCGAAACCTGCTGGGAGCCGTTGAGGTTGACGCGCGCGCCATTCAAGGTGACCGCCACCGCATGAGTCGAGCTCCAGGTCAAGGTGCTGCTCTGCCCACGCTCGATCGCAGTGGGGTTCGCGTCAAGGTTCACCGTCGGCAGCGGCGCCGCCACCGGCGGGGGCGTGGGTGGGGGCGGGGGTGGGGTTTTGTGGCCGCAGCCAGCCAACCAGAACAGCATGGGCAGGCTGGCGGCAGCGGCCAGCAGCCGATTACGTTTCATGGAAATATCCTCCGTCGTCAAGGGCCATCATGGCCCGGGGTTGACTGCATGGATGCCGCGCCGGCCGGCGGACCCGGCCAATGCACCGCGGCTTCATTTGATACACCCTGCGAGCGCTGGAAACAGCCATCAATGCTCCGACCAATTCGGCATTTCATTGCTGCCCTGCCGGCTGATCTCGGCAGGATTCGAGCCATCCGCAAGGATGGTGAACAATTGCCAGTGACCGGGGCGGCCCGAGGTAAAAACGAGATGCCGTCCGTCGGGCGCCCAGGATGGATAATCGTTTCGTTGGCCATTATGCGTCAATTGTAAGTAAGCGTGGTTAGCTAAATTCATTAAATAAATATCGTAAGCCCCGCCGTTGTTTTCCCCGCCCCCGGTGCGCCGCCAGGAAAAGGCCAGCACCTGCCCGTTGGGCGACCAGGAGGGGCTCACCGCATAGCCGCCGCTGGTCACGATCTGTTGGTTGGCGCCGTCAGCATCCATGGTATAGATCTGCGGCAGGCCGGTGCGGTCGCTTTCGAAGGCGATCTGCGCTCCGGTTTTCGGATTCCAGACCGGAGCGATATTGACGCTGTGGGAAAAGGTCAATTGCCGCATCCCGGTGCCATTGGCATTGATGACGTAGATTTCGGGGTAGCCGCTGTGATTCAGGTCGGCGGAAAAGGCCAGCTTGCTGCCGTCCGGCGACCAGGCCGGCGTGCCGATGAAGCCGTGCAGGCGCGGGAAATACAGATCATGGTGAATCAAAAGTGAATAAATCGAAATCTGCCAGGTGCCGGTGCGATTGCTGACGAAGGCGATTTTTTCGCCATCGGGGGAAATCCGGGGCGAGTAACAGATGCTATGGAGATAGGTGATCTGCCGTGGATTGGAGCCGTCGTAATCCATCATCCAGACTTCTTTGTGCCCGCTCCGATTGCTGATGTACGCGATATGCGTGCCGGCAATGCCCTGCCCGCCGCCTAGCGCGGCGACAATGGCGTCGGCGAATTCATGCGCCATCAGCCGCGCTTCCGTCGCCAGCGTCGGCCCGGTATAGCGCTTCCCCAGCACATAGGGCGAATTCGGCTGAGTCAGATTATATAGATAACCTTCGACCTGCAGCACCTGGTTGACCACGGTCAGATTGCCGAACACCAGCCGCTGCGCCAGCGCCGGCGGGTTGGCCCAGGCGGCCAACGGCGCCGCGCTCAGATCGCCCGGATTGGCGGGCGCGGCGGGCGGATACAGGCTGCGGCTGACCATGATCACCAGGCCGGATTGATATAAATCGTTCCAAAGCGTTTGATTGAACACCTGCGCCAGGCTGGCCGCCTGGGCATTGCCGGCGGAAATGACAAATTGCGGCTGGGCCAGGCGCAGCTTTTTGAAACCATAAATGCTGAGGTTCAATGGCCCTTGTGCCGCCAGATGATGCGTGAAAAGTCCGGCCAGCAGTATGACGGCCGCACAGCAATGAATCGTGATTTTGCGCATCAGCAAAATGTCTGCTCCTTTAGATGGATCGGGCTTGAAAAAGTTACAAAATTTGCACACGCCAATTATTGCAACTGAAACGAGACCACCACATCCAGGCTCGAATGCGGATAGTTGGCGGGCAGGGGCAATCGTTCCGAACTCGCCATTTGCTCGACCGCGTGCAAGGCCATGCCATCCAGCGCGGGGATGCCGGTCCGGCGGTCAAACTGAATATTCGAAATCTCGCCCGCGCGATTGATGGTGAAGGCGACATACGCCGCCCGCCCCACCGGAGTGGTGGGATCGCGATACTGCTGGCTCCAGTAAAAGCTGAGGCGGTTTCGCAATTGGTTCACATAGCCGGTGTACAACGTTCCGAAGGTCGCGTCGCCGAAGGCCATGCCGCCCCCGCCGCCGACGCCTTGGCCGGACATGCTGTAGGTAAACGAGGCCGGGCCGCCGGCGCCGTACATCACGCGCCGGTGTTGGCGGTTTCTGACGTCGGCCTGCTGCATATGGCGCAACTCGCGCAATGCCTGCCGGCGCGCCAGATCGGGAATGTGCACCGGCGACGGCAGCCGCACGGCATTCCGCCTGGGCCGCGGCGCGCGGTGCGGCATCGTGCGGGTCAGGTCGGGCATCGGATTGGCCAGACGGTTTTGGGTATTCAGCAGCGTGGGCGCGGGCATCGGTATCGAGCCGCCGGGCACCTTGGAAACCAGGTTCGCCACCAGCGCCCCGCCGGCGCCGCCGGGATGTTGGCCGCCAAAAGGAATGGTGAAGTACGCTCCCAACCAAATCCCGCCGCCCAGCAGCAACAGGTGCGCAAGGCAGGAAACCAGCAGGGTGCCGCCCCACCCGGTTTCTCCCCGCCGCGAATCTGGCGTTGTGCGCATCCGATCAACCTAACGATGCCGGTATGGCTGCGTGACCAGGCTGACCTGCTTCAGCCCGCCGCGCTTGATTTCATCCATCACCTGCGCCAGCGCTCCCCAGGAGACTTTTTCGTCGGCGCGAACGTACACCGTGCGGTCGGCGCTTTGCGGCAGCCGTTGTTTTAACGCCGCCGGCAGGCGGTGAATGTTCACCAGATGATCGTTGAGATAAATGTCGCCGCTTTGGGCGACGGTGACCACCAGGCCCGGCTTGGACACCTGCCGGGAGGTGCGCGTATGCGGCACGTTGACGGAAATACTGGATTGTATGACCGGCGCCGTGATCATGAAAATCACCAGCAGCACCAGCACCACATCCACCAGCGGCGTGACGTTGATATCCGCCAGCGCGGTCTGGGTGCGGCCATTGGGAAGGCTCCAAGCCATGGGGTGTGCCTCTAGCGCAGGCTCGGCCGGTAGCCGGCGGCGGTTTCCTCGGCTTGCGTCCCGGCGGTTTCCTCCAGGCGATTGATCAGCTCCAGGCCGAACTCGTCCGTCGTGGCCGCGATCACCTTGACCTGATTGGAGAGTACGTTATAGGCGATCAGCGCCGGCACCGCCGCGAACAATCCGGCCGCGGTCGTCACCAGCGCTTCGGAAATTCCCGGCGCCACCGCGCGCAGCGTCGCCGCGCCTTCGGCCGCCAGTCCATGAAAAGCGTTGATGATGCCCCAGACGGTGCCGAACAGGCCGATAAACGGGCTGGCGCCGGCGATGGTGGCCAGCCAGCCCAGACGGTCTTCCAGCGCGGTGATCTGGTCGGTGATGGCGGCGCGCACGGCGCGCTCCAGCGCGGCCGCGCGAACCCCTCCGCGCTGCCGGGTCATCTCCTCGTAACCGGATTCGAACACCTCGACCATCGGCGACGGACGGAAGCCGTCCACCACGGTATGCATCTCCGGCAGCCGGCCGGCTTTGTGGAAGGCTTGTAGGAAGCGCCGCGTCTGCCGGCGGACGCGCCGCAGCGTGCCCCATTTCTTCAAAATCAGCGCCCAAGAAAAAATGGACATCAGCAGCAAAATCACCAGCACGGTCTTGGCGACCGGCCCGGATTGGCTTAAAAATTCGGTGAGCGCCCCGGTGCCCGGGGTCAAATTGGGTAACTGCAAACCGTGCCTCGCATTGCGAATCGGTCCTCGCTTTCCGGCCCCTGGCCGGAATCGGCGAGTTTAGACTAAAACTATTTTTAGCATACCAACTCGGGGCGCCGATAACGGCTGCCGGCACAAAATCGGTGAAATACCCGTTGCTTCCCTGATTCGCTCTCGCGCCGGCTGCCGCCGGCCGCCGCCACCCCGCGAAAAGCCGGCCAGCCGGACATGCAAAAACTGACTATAATCCGGTGAGCCCGCGGCCAACGTATGTTGCAGACGTTGCATATCGAAAATTATGCCGTGATGGACCGTGTCGAACTGGAATTCGGCCCCGGCCTCAACGTGTTGAGCGGAGAAACCGGTTCGGGCAAGTCCATCGTCGTGGACGCACTGGGGCTGCTGCTGGGCCGCCGGGCCGAGGCGCAGGTAGTGCGCCAGGGCGCCGAGCGCGCCCTGATCAGCGGCGCCTTCCTGCTCGCCGAGCCTGCCGGAGTGGCCGCCCGGCTCGAATCCCAGGGCCTGGCTTGCAGCGGCGACGAGCCGCTGCTGTTGCGGCGCGAACTGAGCGCCAACGGCAAAAGCCGCGCCTTCATCAATGGCCAGCCGGTCACTTTGGCGCAGGTGCGCGAGCTGGCGCCCTGGTTGGCCACCATCCATTCCCAAAACGAGGCCCTGGTCGCTTTTCAGCCGGCGGCGCAGTTGGCCTGGCTGGATCGTTACGCGGAACTCGAGCCCGATCTGGCCGCGCTGGCGGCCGCTTATGCGGCCTGGAGCGAGGCGCGTCTGCAATTGGAAACGCTTGCCGGCGCCGATCAGCGGCGCCTGCAGGAGCTGGATTTGTGGAACTTTCAAGCGCAGGAGCTGCAGGCGGCGCGGCTGGCGGCGGGCGAAGATGCCGCCCTGGAACTCGAGCACCGCCGCCTGGCCAACGCCGGCAGGATTTTGCAGTCGGCGCAAAGCGCTTATGATGCGCTCTACGAATCGCCCACCGCGGCCGCCGCCGAATTGAAGCTCGCCGAGCGCCAGCTCCAGGAACTGGCGCGGCTCGATCCGGCCTGCGCAGCGCTGCTGCCGCGCGTGGCTTCGCTGCGCACCGAGTTGGCTGATATCGCCGAGAGCCTGCGCGCCTGGACCGAAGCCGGCGAGGCCTCGCCGGAGCGGCTGGCGCAGGTCGAGGAGCGCCTGGCGCTGCTGGACCGGCTGAAGCGCAAATACGGGCCCGGACTGGAGCAAGTGCTGGCCTGGCGCGACCAGTTGGCGGAAAAACTCGACGCCGCGGCGCATGCCGACCAGCGCCTGGCCGCCGCCCGGGCCGCGCTCGAGGCCGCCGCTCAGGCCTATGCCGGCGCGGCAGCGGCGGCTTCGCGCCGCCGCCGCCTGGCCGCGCCCCGCCTGGCGCGCGCGGTGGAGCAGCAGGCGAAGAGCATGGCCATGAACCTGCGGCTGGAAATCGCGCTGCAATCCCAACCCGAAGCCGAGGGCTGGGGGCCCGGCGGCTACGACCGCGCCGGTTTCCAGGGCACGCTCAATCCCGGCGAGCCGCTGCGCGACCTGGCCGGCTGCGCCTCCGGCGGCGAACTCTCCCGCCTGCTGCTCGCGCTGCAGGTGGCGCTCGAGGAAAGCTCGCGCCGCGCCGCCGGGCGCGAAGACGCGCGCACGCTGGTGTTTGACGAAATTGACGCCGGCATCGGCGGCGCCGCCGCCGAGACCGTCGGCCGCAAACTGGCCCGCCTGGCCGGTGGCTGGCAACTGCTCTGCGTCACCCATCTGGCGCAGATTGCGACCTTTGCCGATCGCCATCTGCAGATTGAAAAACAGGTGCGGCAAGGCCGGGCATGTACCACCATCCGCCGGCTGGAAGGCGCCGAGCGGGTGGAAGAAGTGGCCCGCATGCTGGCCGGCAATCGCCAGGACCCGACCGCCCGCAAGCACGCAGCCGAGTTGCTGGCCGCGCACGCAGGCCGCTGAGCCCGCGCGCCGGAAACGGAGGCGCTTGCTATACTGTGGCCAGAATCCCGCCCGAAGCCGATGCGATGCCTTTCTCCGACAAAACCTTTTGGATCGAGACCTTTGGCTGCCAGATGAACGTGCACGACAGCGAGCGCGTGGCCGGCACGCTCGCCGCCCGCGGCTACGTACCGGTGGAGCGCATGGAAGACGCCGGATTGATCCTGTTCAATACCTGCAGCATTCGCGACAAGGCGGCGCAGAAGGTTTTCAGCCGGCTCTCGCAGTACAAAGCGCTGCATCGCGAAGGCCGCATTTTCGGCGTGCTGGGGTGCGTGGCCCAGCAGGAGGGCGAGGAGTTGTTCCACCGCGCGCCGCACGTCAGCCTGGTGGCCGGCTCCGCCAGTTACCCGCGCCTGCCGGAGCTGCTCGCCCGCCTGGAAGCGGGCGAGCGCCGCGTCAGCGGGCTCGAGCCGGCGGGCGATGAGGCCTTCGAAACCGAATTGACGCGCCGCGGTCATCCCTACCGCGCTATGCTCACCATCATCGAAGGTTGCGACAAGCAATGCGCGTACTGCATCGTGCCGTACACCCGCGGGCGCGAGCGCAGCCGGGCCAGCGCCGCGGTGCTGCGCGAAGCGCAAGCGCTGGCTGCGGCCGGTTATACCGAGGTCCAGCTCTTGGGGCAAAACGTCAATTCCTACCGCGATCCCAGCCCCGCCGGCCTCAGCTTTGCCGAATTGCTGGCGGCGGTCGCCGGAATTCCCGGCCTCAAGCGGGTGCGCTTTACCACCTCGCATCCGCGCGACTTCAGCGCCGAAATCGTGCGCGTGCTGGGCGATCATCCCGCGCTCTGCGACCACGTTCATCTGCCCTCGCAATCCGGATCGGATGCCGTGCTGCGGCGGATGCGGCGGGAATATTCCCGGGCCGAGTACTTGGAAAAAATCGCGCTCATCCGCGCCTGCCGCCGCCCGCTGGCGATCACCACCGACCTGATCGTCGGCTTTCCCGGCGAAAGCGAGCGCGATTTCGAGCAAACCGTGGAGCTGATCGAGCAGGTGCGCTACGCCGGCGCCTTCATTTTCCAATACTCCCCCCGCCCCCATACTGAAGCCGGGGCTTGGGGCGAAGCCGATGCCGTGCCGGCTGAGGTGAAAACCGAACGGCTGATGGCATTGCAGCGCCGGCAGCAGGAAATTCAAGCCGCCGACAACCAGGCTTGGGTCGGCCGCACCATCGAAGTCATGGTGGAAGGCTTCCACGAACGCCTGGCGCAGTGGAGCGGGCGCGCCAGTTCGAATCGGGTGGTCAACTTCAGCGGCAGCGGCAAGCTCGAAAACACGGCGCCGGGCGCGCTGCCCCTGCTGCGCCCGCTTCGCCCGGGCGAATATGCCTGGGTGCGGATCGTTCGCGCCGGCGCCAATAGCCTGGTCGGCGAGCAGGCGCCGCCGCCCGCCGCCGGCGCCTGAACAACTCCGGGGAAGGAGCGCTTATGGAAATCGAGATGAAAATCCGCGGCTTGATGATGGACGCCACCACCAACACGCCGATCGTCATCCTGCGCGACGCCGAAGGCAAATCGGTTTTGCCCATCTGGGTGGGCATCTACGAGGCCAATGCCATCGCCCTGGAAATTGAAAAAATTGCCCCGCCCCGCCCGATGACCCACGACCTGATCAAGCAACTGCTGCTGGGGCTGAATTTCAGCGTCAATAAAGTGGTGGTCAGCGAGCTGAAAGACGACACCTTTTACGCCCTCATCTGGTTGGAACACAAAGGCGAGCTGATCGCTATGGACGCCCGCCCCAGCGACGCGCTCGCCCTGGCGCTGCGCATGGATTGCCCCATCTTCGTCGAAGATGAGGTGCTCAAAAGCTCCAAGGTGGCCTCCGCCGCCGCCGATCCGGCCTCCAGCGAGGAACTGCGCCGCTGGCTGGAAAACCTGGGCGACGAAGATACCGGCCGCTATAAGATGTAGCCGCATTGGCCGCGCCTTCTTTCTCCCCGCCGTACATACGGCTGCCTTGCCGGCCGGCGGCAGCGCTGCCGCGGCTGCGGATTCGCCGGCGCTTGTCTTCCGCCCGCTACAATAGAGTGGAGAAATCATCCATGCCTCTGGCCATCAGCGCCGATCGCTTGTTCACCCCGGAGCAGGAAATCCCGCATCCCATCGTGGTGATCAGCGAGGGGCGGATCGCCGCCATCGGCCGGCGCGGCGAGGTCGCCTTGCCCGGCGGAATCGAGCGGCGCGATTTTCCCGGTGCAGTGCTGCTGCCCGGCCTGTTCGACGTCCACATCCATGGCGGCGCCGGCCATGATCTGATGCAGCCGGATGCTGCCGGCCGCGAGCGTTTCGAGCGCCATCTGTTCCGCCAGGGCGTCACCGCTTACCTGCCCACCACCATGACCGCTCCGGTCGAGCCGACCTTGCGCGCGCTCGATCATTTGGCCGGGGCGGTGGAGGCCGCGGTCGAGCATCATCCTTCCGGCCGCGCCCGGCCGCTCGGTATCCACATGGAAGGCCCCTTCATCAGTCCGGCCAAGCCGGGGGTGCAGCCGGTGGAAATGATGCAGCCGCCTTCGGCGCCGCTGTTCGAGCGCTTTTGGGAAGCTTCCCGCGGGCGCATGCGCTTGATCACGCTGGCGCCCGAACTGTCCGGCGCTGAAGCGCTGATCGCCGCCGCCGCCGCCCGCGGCGTCACCGTCAGTCTGGGCCATTGCGACGCCGATTATGATTCCGTCCAGCGCGCCATCGCCGCCGGCGCGCGCCATGTCACCCACGCCTTCAACGCCATGCGCCCGCTCGATCATCGCGCTCCAGGCATTGTCGGCGCTGCGCTCGGCGACGACCGCCTTTACGCGGAAATCATTGCCGACGGCCTGCATCTCCATCCGGCGGTGGTGCGCATTTTTCTGCGCGCCAAGGGCGTGGAGCGCGCCGTGCTCGTGACCGACGCCATCAGCGCCACCGGACAGGGCGACGGCCGGTTTCGCCTCGGCCCGATCGAGGTGCAGGTGGAAGGCGAGCGCTGTCTGTACAACGGGCATCTGGCCGGCAGCGTCCTGGCGCTCGACCGGGCGGTGCGCAACGTGATCGAGTTTGCCGGCCTGGATCTCAATCTGGCCTGGCGGCTGGCCAGCTTCAATCCCGCCCGCATGCTCAACCTGCCCGGGGAGCGCGGCCGTCTGGTTTCCGGCGCCCCGGCCGAGCTCGTCGCCGCCACTCCGGCGGGCCATGTCCTGGAAGTTTTCGGCGGTTCGTAGCGCCGCCCGCGCTATCATCAATACAACTTGCGCCGCTTCGCACATCTGCGGCGGAGAATTTTGAATGGATAAGCTGGTCATCCGCGGCGGCGTTCCGCTGAATGGAACCATCCGGGTAGGCGGGGCGAAAAATGCCGCCCTGCCCTGCATGGCCGCCTGCCTGCTGACCGACGGCGAATTGCTGCTCGATCAGGTGCCGGATGTGCGCGATTTGCAGACCACCCGCCACCTGCTCGAAGCCATGGGGGTCGAGACGGATGCCGGCAGCGGGCGCGCCCGCCATCGCGTCCGGCTGCAGGCGCGCGAGATTCCAAACCCCGAAGCCGCTTACGAACTGGTTAAAACCATGCGCGCCTCGACGCTGGTGCTGGGCCCGCTGCTGGCGCGCACCGGCCGCGCGCGGGTCTCGCTCCCCGGCGGCTGCGCCATCGGCGCGCGGCCGATCAACTTGCACCTGCTCGGTCTGGAAAAGCTGGGCGCCCGCCTCCGCCAGGAACACGGCTACATCGTGGCCGAAGCCGACCGGCTGCGGGGCAATCATTACGTCTTCGACCGCATCACCGTCACCGGCACGGAAGATGTGCTGATGGCGGCAGTGCTGGCCGAAGGCGAAACCGTGCTGGAAAATTGCGCGCTGGAGCCGGAAGTGGTGGATCTGATCGAGTTGCTCGCCAAAATGGGCGCTCGCATCGAAGGCGCCGGCACGCCCACCTTGCGCGTGCAGGGCGTCGCCCGGCTGCATGGGGCCAGCCACCGTATCATCCCCGACCGCATCGAAGCCGGCACTTTCATCCTGGCCGGCTTGATTACCGGGGGACAACTTACGGTCAGCGGCCTTAACCCGCTGCACCTGCGCGCGCTTTTGGACCGACTGCAGGAAGCCGGCGCCCGGCTCCGCATCGGCGGCGATTTGGTCGAAACCTTGCCCGGCCCGCGCTTGCGCGGACTCGACATCACCACGGCTGAATACCCCGGCTTCGCCACCGATCTGCAGGCGCAGTACATGGCCCTGATGACCCAGGCCGAAGGCGCCGCCATCCTGACCGAAACCATCTTTGAAAATCGCTTCATGCACGCGCTGGAACTGGTGCGCATGGGCGCCGATATCAAAATCGAGGGCAACCGCGCCATCGTGCGCGGCCCCGCCCCCCTCGCCGGCGCCGCAGTGCAGGCCAGCGACCTGCGCGCCAGCGCCTCGCTGGTGCTCGCCGCCCTGGCCGCCGAAGGGGAAACTATCATTGACCGGATTTATCATATTGACCGCGGCTACGAACGCATCGAAGAGCGGCTGCGCGCGGTCGGCGGCATCGTCCGGCGCATTGGCCGGCTGATTCCGCAGCGCCCCGCCGGCGCCACCGCCGCTTCCTGAACGATGGAAAATCGTACGCCCGCGCACTGCGTCCCGCTCGCGATAACGTAAACTGGAGTGTCTGTTTCGTTATATTCTGTGGGGAACAGGCCGCCTCAGGCCGGGGTTCGGCCGCGGCGGCAGGTTCGGAGTTTCATGAAACGCGCAATCCTCATCGGCATGGCCGGATGGCTGGGTCTGGCATCCTCGGGCTGTTTCTTCATACACCATCCGTCCACCAATCCGCTGGCCAATATTCATTCGGCTCAGCCGGATAAACTGCTTTTCAATCGCGCCATGGCGGCGCTGGATCAGAACAAGTTCACGGTCGCGCGGCTGCTGCTCCAGGACTTGATCAATACCTACCCTGACAGCCAATTCCTGGCGCGAGCCAAAATGGCCATCGGCGATTCCTGGTACCGTGAGGGCGGCATAGAAGGCCTCGAGCAGGCGGATGCGGAATATCGCGACTTCATCACCTTCTTCCCCACCATGCCGGAAGCCAGCGAAGCGCAGCTCAAGATCGCCAAAATCCAGTTTCGGCAGATTGAAAAACCCGACCGCGATCCCACCCACGCCTACCGCGCCCAGAGCGCGCTGCGCGAGTTTTTATTGAATTACCCCAACAGCCCCCTGCGCCCGCAGGCGCTGCAGATGCTGCGCGAAACCCAGGAAGTGCTGGCCACGCGCGAGTACCGCATCGCCCGGTTTTACTACCTGCAAGGAAACTATCGCGCTGCCCAGGGACGGCTCCAATCCGTCGTGGCCCAATATCCGCTCTTCAGCCAGGGCGATGCCGCGCTGGCGCTGCTGGCGCGTTCGTACCAGATCACCTCGCGCCGCTACCAGATGGCCGCCAACATTGACGTTGCCAACCCGCAAATCAAGAAATTGCTGCTTCAGGATTCCCAGCGCGACCGCAATGACGCCATCGCCTACTGGCATCACTTGCTCGTGCGCTTCCCGTTGAGCCCGGAAGCCGCCTCCGCCCGCAAAGCGTTGTTGGCATTGCATGAGCCGCTGCCGCGGCCCACGGCTCGCGCCCTCGCCTTCAACCGCGCCGAAATCAACAGCCGCAGCCAGCCCAGCCGGATGCAGCAGTTGGAAGGGATGTTGCGCAGCTCTCCCATCGCCATCTTCGACCGGGCGGATAAAATCGGCAGCCCCACCTTATCCCAGCAGAACGTCGCCGATGTGGTGGGCGAGCTGGCGCATTATCCCAGCTACCCGATTGAAGTCGCCAGCAATCAAAATGCTTCCGCATCCTCCGGCAGCGGGCAAATCGAGCTGCAAAACCTCGGGGCGAGCGGCTTGCGGCCCGATACTCCGACTGCCACGGAAGGCTCCAACGCCAACGACCCCAATTACCTGCCCGCGTTGCATGAAAACCAGGCTGGCGCCGGCGGCATGGTGACCCCCAACGAAGAAGACCGGCGCGCCGCCGAGCGCCTGCTCGCGGCCGAGTTGCGGGCCAACGTTCCCGACGTCCGGAATTACCGCAAGGTGCTGGCGCGGGAGCAAAAGCAGGCCGAGCAACTGCGCCAGCAGGCCGGCGCGAAGAAGAAAGTAAAGAAAACCGGCCAAAACGGCGAGCCCAACCAGCAGCAATAAATGCCGCTGGCGAAAGGCGATTGCGCCGGCAACGTATAAAAATCCTGGCCGGCGCCCGCGCTGCCGCTCATCGCCGCCCCGCGCTCAGCTTTTGCTCTTGATAACGGCGGTATAGCCATCGGCCAGCAGCCGGGCGCGCATCGCCTCCGCTTCCTGCCGTGATGTATAAGGCCCGACCTGCACCCGGTAAAGCTTTTGCCCGGCCGTGGGTGAAACCACGAAAACCGGATATTGGCGCGCTTTCAGCGCCGCCGCCAGGCTGACCGCATCGCTGCGTATCACGCCGGCAAAGACCTGCACCGAGAAAATGGCGCTGGGACCCGCCTGGCCGCCCGCGCCCGCTGCCGCCGGGGACGCCGGGGGCGGATTGGCCGGGGTAGCGGTAGTGGAGGCCGCAGGCGCCTGCGGCGCGGGAACGGACGGCGCCGGGGTCGTGGTGGAGATCGAAGTGGGCGTAGGAGTGGGCGTCAAAGTGGCCGGGGTATGCCCCTGCTCCGCCGCGCTCAGTTCTGCCGGGTTGGGCGGGCGGGCGCCGCCGTTCGCCTGCGCCCGCCGGCGCGTCTGGCTCATATGCACGGGCGGAGGGGTGGAGTTGAGCGAAAAAGTCTGCGGGGCCGAGTGCCGACCAATGGTGTAGCCGAGCGCGTAAAACAGCCCGCAAATCACCGCCAACACGCCCAGCAGGATCAGCAGGCTGGGCGTGCGCAGCTCAAGCTGCACCTCTTTCTCCTGCCGGCGGGATTGGCGATCCTGTTCCAAACGATAACGCATCCCCTAACCTCCTGCCGCGGGCGGATTGCCGGAGCCGCGCCCTCCCGCCCCCACCCGGTTCATCAAGCCTTCCAATAAATCCACCGGCACCGGAAAGACAATCGTCGAGTTCTTTTCGGTGGCGATTTCCGCCAGCGTCTGCAGGTAACGCAGTTGCAAGGTCACGGGCTGCTTGCCGATGATGCTGGCGGCGTCGGCCAGGCGCTGCGAGGCGGCATATTCGCCTTCGGCGTGGATAATCTTGGCCCGCTTCTCGCGCTCCGCTTCCGCCTGCCGGGCGATGGCGCGCTGCAGCCCTTCGGGCAGGTCCACCGCCTTGATCACCACGTCGGTGACCTTGACGCCCCAGGGCTCGGTGCGCTCGTCCAGTATCGCCTGCAAGCGCACGTTCATCTTCTCGCGCGACGAGAGCAGATCGTCGAATTCCACCTCGCCCAGCACCGAGCGCAGCGTCGCCTGGGCGAATTGCGAACTGGCGAAGCGGAAGTTCTGCACTTCGATCACCGATTTGAGCGGATCGATCACCCGGAAATAGACCACCGCGGTCACCGTGGCGGTGACGTTATCGCGGGTAATGATGTCCTGCGGCGGCACGTCGAGCGTATCCACCCGCAGCGAGATGCGCTTGATGCTATCTACGATGGGGATGATCAGCGCCACCCCGGGGCCCTTGGGACGGCCGAGGACGCGGCCCAGGCGGAAGATCACCAGCCGCTCGTATTCCGGAACGATTTTGATCGCGGCGATCAGGAACAACAGCACCACCACCACGAAAATCACTATCGGCATGTCGCACCGTTTTCCCTGCGGTTCGGATGTGGGCCGAACCTCGGACTTGGATCGAACCTCATTCTACTCTGTTGTGGCCTGGCCGGCGCTCTTTTCCGGGGCGGCGCGCCCGGCCTCGCCGGGCGCGGCTTCCACTTCCAGCAGCAAGCCATGCACGGCGTTGACGCGGATGCGGGCGCCCGCCGGCACCGGATGGGCGGCGCGGGCGCGCCAATGTTCGCCGCCGAGCAGCACCTCGCCTTCCGGCGCCAGCGCCTGGCGGGCGGTGCCGATGGCGCCGACCAGCCCCTCCGCGCCCGACATCAGCTTGGCACGCCGGGCGCGAATCACCAGCCGCAGGGTAATCGTCATCAACAGCCCCAGCGCCGCCGCCAGCCCGCCGGCCTCGCCCCAGCCGATGCGCATCGCCGGCAGCGGCGTATCAATCAGAAAAACCGCTCCCAGGGTGATGGCGGTGATGCCGCCGACCGCCCATAATCCGTGCGCCGGGAATTTGGCTTCGATGACGATCAGCGCCAGGCCGAGCAGAATCAGCGCGGCCGCCGCCCAGCGGATAGGAAACACCGCCATCCCCATCAGCCCCAGCGCGAGCAGCAGCACGCCGATGACGCCGGGCACGATGACGCCCGGATGGGTGAACTCGATGTAGAGGCAGATTGCACCCGCCGCCAGTATTAAAAACGCCAGCCCGGGATCCATGTCGAGCATGCGCTCGCGCAGGCTCATGCCGTAAGGCAGAATCACCGCGCCGGCGGTATTCAGCGTGACCACCTGGCCGTTGATGCGCGCAACCCGGCGGCCCTGCGCCTGGCGCAGCAACCCGGGCAAATCGGGCGCAATGAAATCAATCAGATGCTGTTGCAGCGCTTCCTCATCGGTGAACGAGGCGCTATGCACGACCGCGTCCACGGCGGCGGCGGCGTTCCGCCCGCGGTGCGTGGCCAGCGAGCGCATGTAGGCGGCGGCGTCGTTTTGAATTTTCTGCGCTTCGATCCCCTGCGGCTGCGGCCCGCCCAGCACCACCGGATG
Organism: Acidobacteriota bacterium; assembly: GCA_021789895.1. Classification (GTDB taxonomy): domain Bacteria; phylum Acidobacteriota; class Terriglobia; order Terriglobales; family SCQP01; genus JAKASR01. Next base: position 20,066 of record JAJYIU010000029.1, read on the forward strand.
CGACGCGCCGGTGTTCGTGCCCGGCGCCATCACCGCCAGATCGCAGCTTTCCAGAATGAAGAAGCCGGCCGAAGCCGAGCGCGCGCCGCTGGGCGACACATAGCCGATGACCGGCGCCGGCGATTGCAAAATGGCCTCGATAATCTCGCGCATGGCGCTGTCGAGGCCGCCCGGCGTCGAAAGCTCGATCACCACCGCCCCCGCCCCGCTCTGCTGCGCGTAGCGGATGCCGTGGCGGATGTATTCCGCCGTCACCGGCAGCACCATGCCGTGCAACCGCAGCAACACCACCTTGGGGCGGGCCGCGGCGGCGGGCGCATCCGCCGGCCGCCCTCCCGCTCCCAGGGCCAGGAACAGAAAAACCAATACCAGAGCGGCGCGGCCGATTTTCATCGCAGGCGGTGTGGTCATGGCGAAGTTAATCTGTAACACACTTTGGCGCCGTTTCGCGGTCCCGGCGAAGCTGACGGCGGGCAGCCTCCGCCCGCCCTCGCCGGCCGCTGCCCCCCGGAATTCACCCCCGGCAGCCGTCAACGCTCGCGGCGGGCGTTCAATTGCGTGCGCAGCGCGCGGGCATCGGCAAAATCGGGCTGCAGCGCCAGCGCGGCATCCACCTGGCGGCGCGCGGCCCGCCATTGCCGGGCGGCCATGGCGGCCCGGGCCAGCACAACATGGCAAGCGGCGTTGGGCGCAATTGCCAGCGCGGCCTTAGCCTCATATTGCGCTGCGGTCCATTGCTGGCGGGTGGCATAGATCCGGGCCAGCCCGGCATGGGCGGCGGCGGTCCGGGAATCGAGCGCCAGCGCGGCGCGATAATCGCGCGCCGCGCCCTCCAGCGCCCCCGCCCGCAGCAGGTTCGCTCCCTGCTGCAGATAGAGCGCCAGCCGCCGCGCGCGCGCCAGCCGCCCCGCCTTCCGGCGGGCGAAATCCACCAGCGCCGCCGCCATCTGGCGAAAGCGGTTGGCGGGAAAGTTTTCGCTGGGGGCTTCCATCTTCGCCGCCAGCGCTTTCGCGTCGCCGGCGGACGACTGAATTTGGGCGATCCAGCGCAGCAGCTTCGCTTGTTCTTCGGCGGGGGCGGCGTCATGAGCGCGGCGCAGCCATTGTTCGGCGGCGGCGGCATGCCCCTGCCGGCATTCATACGCCGCCAGATTGATTTCCAGCCGCTCCGCGCCGGGCGATTTCGGCCCGGTTTGCTGCAGCCCGCGCTGGTAAAGCTGCGCGGCCAGGGGATGCCCCAGGCGGGCTTCGGCCAGGGCCCAGTTGTTGAGCACCTCGGGCAGCGGCAGGCTCGCGGCAATCGTGCGGAAAAACAAGGCCGCGCGCAAGTTTTCGCCCAGCGCCAGCGCCGCCCGCCCGGCTAAAAACTGCGCCCGCCAGTAATGCGGATCGCGGCGGCGCAAGCGCGTCAGCCAACGCAGCGCGGTCGCAGCATCGCCGTTTTCCAGGTATCCCCGCCCCAGCCGGTAGATGGCAGGGGCATAATCCGGCTGTATCCGCGCCGCAGCGCGAAAATATTCCATCCGCTGCGCCGGCAGCGAGGCCAGCAGGCCGCGGATGTAATTTTCATAGGCCGGCAGCGCCACCGGCGGCTGGCTGTACCAGAAGTTGAGGAACGCCGGCTTCCAATCCGGCTGCATCCGGCGGCGCAGTTTCCAGCTCAAGCGCGCCTGCACCCATTGCAGGCGCACCAGCGGCGACGGCTGCACTTGAAAGCGCCAGAGGTGCTCCTGTTGCAGGTCAATCAGCTCGGCCCGGGCAGTGAGCTGTTGCGCGGCTGCGTTATAGGCGTACGAGCCGAGAATCAGCCAGCGTGCATCGACATTATCGGCAACCTGCATCAGAGTCGCCCGGCTGAGCGTGGGCGCCATGGGAATGCCCTCGCGGTCGAAGGCCGATTGCCGCTGCTGCCGGGTCAGGACTTCCAGTTCGCCGCCCTCGAGCGACTGCCCCAGCGATTCGGCGAAGCTTTCACCGATCCACTCCAGGTTGGGATCGGCGGAAAGGTCCTGAAAAGGCAGGACCAGGCATAAGGCGCGGCCCGTGCTGGGCGGTGCCGGCGCGGCAACCGTTGGGCCCGGGGGAGACGCGGGCGGGGCTGGAGCCTGGGCCGGCAGCGCGAGGCGCAAACAGCCGGCGGCCAGCAGCCCGCAGGCCAGGCGAATCAACCCGGATCGGCAGTGCAACTTCACGTTTAAAACCTAGCCTGACCAAGACTTAGAGCGAAACGGAATACCCGATTGTAGCCCCATTTGCCGGTGGCTTTCCGCTTCGCGCTTTCATTTAAAATAGTCGCATGCCCAACTGTCCCGCCTGCCAGGCCGCGAATCCCTCCGAATCCCGCTTCTGCGCGCAATGCGGCGCGCCGCTCAACGGTCAAGCCGCCGCCGGAGCCTCGCCCCAAGTCCCCGCCACGGGACGGTTGGGGAATGCCAGCTACCGCATCTCCGGCTATGAAATGCAGGCGGCGGTGGTGAGCCTGCCGGCGGGCGAAGCGGTGCAAGCCGAGCCCGGCGTGCTGCTCTACATGCGCGGGCAGGCGAGCATGCAAACCGGCACCGGCGGCGGCATGATGGCCGGCATCAAGCGCGCGCTGGCGGGGGATTCGTTTTTCCTCTCCGAATTCAGCGGGCCGGGCGAAGTAGCCTTTGCCGCTCCTTATCCGGGCACGATCCATCCGGTGGCGATCGGCGAAGACCCGGGCCAGACCTGGCTCTGCCAGCGGCATTCGTTTCTCTGCTGCACGCCGGGCGTTTCCGTCTCCGTCGCCCTGAGCCAGAAACTCGGCTACGGGATGTTCAGCGGCGAAGGCTTCATCCTGCAAAAACTGGCGGGCGCGGGCGAAGCGCTGCTGCACGCCGGCGGGCATTTCATACGCCTCGAGCTCGCCCCGGGCGAGCAGATTCGCGTGGATACCGGCAGCGTGGTCGCCTTCGACAGCCGCGCCGGCTACACCATCGAATTCGTCAAGGGCGTGAAAAACGCCCTGTTCGGCGGCGAGGGGCTGTTCTTTATCGTGCTGACGGGACCGGCGGTGGTGATTCTGCAATCGCTGTCGTTCGACCGCCTGGTCAGCCGCATTGCCGCCCAGGCGCAGATGAGCGCCGCGCCCGGCGCCGGCACGGCGGTGGGCATGGGCGCGCTCGGCGGCATTTTGGGCGGCATGCTGGGCGGCGGCGGCTCGGGCGGCGGCGGCAATAGTTGGTAATTGCTTCCTACGGATTGGAAGCGGGCGGTTTTGGTGGCGGCGAAGGTTTCGGCGGCCGGGGCGGCGGGGGAACGGGCTTGGGCAACGGCGGCCAGCTTTGAGAATCTCGCAAACGATTCATATTTTAAGCCGGTGCACTGCCTTTTTTTCGCCGGAACAGCTTCTTTAGCGGGTCGTAAAACTCGTCCACCACGCGTTCCTTCAGCGGAATGATGGCGTTGTCGGTGATGTGTATGTATTCCGGGCAGACCTTGGTGCAGCACTTGGTGATGTTGCACAGCCCCAGCCCGAATTCCTCGCGCAGCTCGCGCAGGCGCGAATCCCGATCGAGGGGATGCATTTCCAGCGCCGCGATATGGGTAAAGAAGCGTGGCCCGGCAAAGGCATCGAAGCCCTGGTGCTCGCGCAGCACGTGGCAAACGTCCTGGCAGAGGTAGCACTCGATGCATTTGCGGAATTCCTGCACCCGGTCCATGTCCTGCTGCTGCATGCGCCAGGTGCCGTCGGCGGCGTCGGGCGGGCGCGGCGCCAGCGGGCGGATGCGCCGCTTGACCGAGTAGTTCCAGGAAACGTCGGTGACCAGGTCGCGCACGATGGGAAAGGTCTTCATCGGCTCGATCTGCACCGGGCGATCGAGCGGCAGGTGATTGAGGCGGGTCATGCACATCAGCCGTGGCATGCCGTTGATCTCGGCCGAGCAGGAGCCGCACTTGCCGGCCTTGCAATTCCAGCGCACCGCCAGGTCGGGCGCCTGCTCCGCCTGGATGCGGTGCACGGCATCGAGCACGACCATGCCCGGGGTAATCTCCAGGGAATAATCCACGAACCCGGCGTCGTGGCGGGCGGCCGGGCCGGCATCGCGCGGCGCGACGGCGCCGCGCCAGATGCGGAAGATCGCGCTGGGCATTATTTCATCTCCTCGATAATCGCCTGCAAGGGCGGCGGCATGGGTGGCAGCGGCTGGCGGCGCAGCTCCATGCCTCCATCCGCGCCCTGGCGCAGCACCAGGTTGAAGCCGCCGAATTCGGGGCTTTTCTCGGGAAAATCCTCGCGGAAATGCGCCCCGCGGCTTTCGCGCCGCTCGCGCGCGGCGCGGGTAATGGCCTCGGCCACGAGCAGGCAGTTGCGCAAATCCAGCGCCGTGTGCCAGCCCGGATTGTACTCGCGGTTGCCGGTGACGGCGATGTGCGCGGCACGCCCGCCCAGCTCCGCCAGCGCCGCCAGCGCCTGATCCATCTCCGGCCCGGTACGGACGATGCCCACCTTGGCCTGCATCATCTCCTGCATCTCCTGCTGGATCTGGAAGGGGTTGGCGGCGGTGGTGGCGGGCCGCTCGAAAACTTCGGTAGCGCCGCGCGCCGCGGCTTCGATCTGGGCGGCGTCGCTCCGCGCCGGGCCGTTCTGGGCGGCAAACTCGGCGGCATAATGGCCGGCGCGCTGGCCGAAGACCAGCAGGTCGGAAAGCGAATTGCCTCCCAGGCGGTTGGCGCCGTGCAGCCCGGCGGCGCATTCGCCGGCGGCGAACAGCCCGGCCACGGAAGACATCTGGGTATCGGCATCCACCCGCACGCCGCCCATGGAGTAGTGCGTGGTCGGGCCGATTTCCATCGGCTCCGCCGTGATATCCAGGTCGGCCAGCTCCTTGAACTGCTGGTACATGCTGGGCAGCTTGCGGCGAATGTGCTCGGCGGCGTGGGGAATTTTTTCCTTGATCCAGGCGATATCGAGAAACACGCCGCCATGCGGGCTGCCGCGGCCCTCGCGCACTTCGCGCATGATGCAGCGCGCGACGTGGTCGCGGGTCAACAGTTCCGGCGGGCGGCGGGCGTTGCGGTCGCCGGTGACGTAGCGCCAGCCCTCCTCGGGTGTGTCGGCGGTCTGCTGGCGATAGAGCGGCGGAATGTCGTCGAACATGAAGCGCCGCCCCTCGCGATTGCGCAGCACGCCGCCTTCGCCGCGCACGCCTTCCGTCACCAGGATGCCGCGCACGCTGGGCGGCCAGATCATGCCGGTGGGGTGAAACTGCACGAATTCCAGGTCCATCAGCTCGGCGCCGGCGCGGTAGGCGAGCGCCGGCCCGTCGCCGGTATATTCCCAACTGTTGCTGGTGATCTGGAAAATCCGCCCCAGACCGCCGGTGGCGAGCACCACCGCGCGCGCGTTGAAAACCCGCATCCGGCCGCGCTCGCGGTCGTAGCCGACCGCCCCGCTGACGCGGCCGCCGTCGGTGAGCAGCGCCACCAGGGTGGTCTCCATGTGCACCGACATGCCGCGATGGATGCCGTGGTCCTGCAGGGTGCGGATCATTTCCAGCCCGGTGCGGTCGCCGACGTGCGCCAGGCGGGGATAGCGATGGCCGCCAAAATTGCGCTGCAAAATCTTGCCGTCGCCGGTGCGGTCGAAGACCGCGCCCCAGGCTTCCAGCTCGCGCACCCGCTCGGGCGCTTCTTTGGCGTGCAGTTCGGCCATCCGCCACTGATTGAGGTAGGCGCCGCCGCGCATGGTGTCGGAAAAATGCACTTTCCAGTTGTCGCGCTCGTCCACGTTGGCGAGCGCGGCGGCGATGCCGCCTTCGGCCATCACGGTATGCGCCTTGCCCAGCAGCGATTTGGTCACCACCCCGACCTTGGCACCGGCGGCGGAAGCAGCAATCGCCGCCCGCAGGCCCGCGCCCCCGGCGCCGACCACCAGCACGTCATAGGCATGCGTTTCGAAATCGGCGCTCATCGCAAAATTCTCCAATCGTGCCAGATCCCCATCGCGCACAGGCGGACGTAGAGATCGGAAAAAGCCACCCAGAAGAGGCTGCACCAGGCCCAGGCCATGTGGCGATTGTTCAATTTGGTGACGCAGCGGTAGGCGCAGGCGCGGCCGGGCAGACTGGAAAGCCGGTCGCGCCCGCCGCCGATCAGGTGGCGCAGCGAATGGCAGCCGAAGGTGTAGCCGGCAAGCAGGATCACGTTCAGGGTCAGCACCAGCGTGCCCACACCGATGCCGAATTCGCGCCCGTGGCCGCCGGGCGCGCGAAACCACATCGCCTCCCAGGCGTCCTTGCCCAGAATGAAGATGAACAACACCGCCAGGTACATGAAATAGCGGTGTACGTTTTGCAATATCAGCGGAAAGCTGCGCTCGCCGCGATAACGCAGCCGCGGCTCGCCCACCGCGCAGGCGGGCGGATCGGCCCAGTGGGATTTATAGTAGGCGCCGCGGTAGTAATAGCAACTGAGGCGGAAGCCGCCCGGGGCCCAGAGAATGAGCAGGGCGGGCGAGACGTTCACCAGCCAATGCGGAGGAGCGCCAAACCAGCTACGGATGCCGCCATGGCTCCAGAACAGCAGCGGGGAGTAGAAGGGGGAAAGGTAATTGTGGAAATAAAAATAATTCCCCTGCAACGCCGCCCAGGTCGAGTACACCACGAATCCGGTAAGCCCTAGAAAAACCGCACTCGGGTAAGCCCACCAGGCGTCCGGGCGCGAGGTGTTGCCCAGGCCGCCCCGCCGCACTCCCACGTCGAGCGATCCCATCGCTATGCCTCCCTCGGTTGGCTGCCGGCTCCGCCGCGGTTTCGCCCGCGCGCCAAAGAGCCAATGCCTTGAAGCCAAGAATTTTCACACTAAGCCAACCGGCGCTGTAAATGCAAGCCGCCGCAGATGATTGCCGACACGAAGCCGCATGCTCGCGGAGTATCATGAAGACATGAGCACTTCCTCGCTCGCTGGGACCCGCTGGGTGGGCGCCCTGCTGCTCGCCGCCGGCATCGGCTTTTTCCTGACGGCCGCTTCCCTGCCCGACGGCGCGCTGCATCTGGTGCTGCTGGTGGGGGGTGTGTTCGTGGCGCTGGCGGGCGCGCGCCGGCTGCTGAATCCCAGCGGCGGCACTTGACAGATGTGAATGGAGGCCGCGGGACGGCCTCAAAAAAATAAATCGTTGCCGCTCGATGGGCGCAGTGCCATACTCCCGCCTTGCAGCCGATACGGCCGCGGGAGGATCTATGAAGCTACGCGCGCGCAGCCTGTTTCCGCTTCTCTTCGCCTGGACCTTGCTGGCGGCGCCCCCGGCGGCGCGCCAGCCCCGGCCCAATACCGGGCTGCGCGGATTTTCCGCGGTTGCCGGCCATCGCGAGCGGATCTGGGAACAGCGCTTTCAAAGCCTGCCGCAGGCGGCCCGGATACGCGCCGCCATGCAGCACCTGAGCGCCTATCCGCACCAGCTCGGCTCGCCCTACGACCACCAGAACGCGCTCTGGATTCTCCGCCGGTTCCGGCAATACGGCCTCGATGCGCATATTGAAAAATTCGAGGTGCTCTTCCCCACGCCCGCGCAGCGGCTGGTCGAAATGGTCGCGCCCGCCGTCTACAAGGCCAAATTAAAGGAGCCGGCCGTCGCCGGCGACGCGACCTCGGGACAATCCGGCCAGTTGCCCACCTACAACGCCTATTCCGGCGACGGCGACGTCACCGCGCCGCTGGTGTACGTCAACTACGGCGTCCCCGCCGATTACCGCGAACTGGCCCGGCTCGGCATCAGCGTGCGGGGCAAGATCGTGATCGCCCGCTACGGGCACAGTTGGCGCGGCATCAAACCCAAGCTCGCGCACCAGCACGGGGCGGTGGGCTGCATCATCTATTCCGACCCGCGCGACGACGGCTATTTTCAGGGCGACGTCTTTCCCAAGGGCCCCATGCGTCCCTGGCAGGGTGTACAGCGCGGCAGCGTGATGGAAATGGAGCAGTACCCCGGCGATCCATCCACCCCCGGCTGGGGCTCGACACCGGGAGCGAAGCATCTGCCGCTCAACCAGATCAAGAATCTGGAAAAAATCCCGGTGCTGCCCATTTCCTACGGCGACGCGCTGCCGCTGTTGCGCCGGCTCGGCGGGCCGGTGGCGCCGGTCGCCTGGCGCGGGGCGCTGCCCATCACCTATCATGTCGGCCCCGGGCCGGCGCGGGTGCACCTGATCGTCCGCCAGCATTGGTCGTTGGTCCCGCTTTATGACGTCATCGCCAAAATCCCCGGCCATGTCTGGCCCGATCAGTGGGTGATCCGCGGCAATCATTTCGACGCCTGGGTCAACGGCGCCGCCGACCCGCTCAGCGGCCAGTCGCCGCTGCTGGCCGAAGCCAAAGCCTTGGGAGCATTGCTGCGCCTGGGCTGGCGCCCGCGCCGCACCATTATTTATTGCGCCTGGGATGGCGAAGAGCCCGGCCTGCTGGGCTCAACCGAGTGGGTGGAAACCCACGCCGCCGCGCTCGAGCGGCACGCGGTGGCTTACATCAACTCCGATACCAGCATGCGCGGCGTGCTCGAAATTTCCGGCAGCCATTCGCTGGAACGCTTCAGCAACCAACTGGCCGAGGCGGTGCTCGATCCGCACAGCCGTTTCACCCTCTGGCAGGAGATGGCCATGCGGCGCGCCAAAGCGCTGAAGAAGCCTCCCCATCATGCCGCTCCGCTCGACGGCCGCGATCTGCATATTTCCGCGCTCGGCTCCGGCTCCGATTATTCGCCTTTCCTGCAGCATCTCGGCATTCCGGCGCTCGACTTCGGATTTTCCGATCACCAACCCTTCGGCCAATACCATTCCGTCTATGACGATTTCTATTGGTACACGCACTTCGGCGATCCCGGCTTCCGCTATGAGGTCGCGCTGGCGCAGGTGATCGGCGCCGGGGTGATGCGGCTGGCCGATGCCCAGGTGCTGCCGTTCGAGTTCGGCGATCTCGCCGGCACGGTCGCGCGCTACGGACGGCAGTTGCACGCGCTGGCGAAAAAGCAGGGACGGCCGAAATTCGAATTTGGCCCGCTCGACGCCGCCTTAGCGCGGCTGCATCGCGCCGCGGCGGGCTATGACGCAGCTTACCGCCGGGCCGCGGCCGGCGGGCTGTTCAAGCGGAGCCCGTCTGCGCTCGGCCAGCTGAATGCCGGGCTGATGCAATGCAGCCGGGCGCTGCTCGATCCGGCGGGGCTGCCGCGCCGCTCCTGGTACAAGCACACGCTCTACGCTCCCGGCTACTACACCGGCTACGGGGTAAAAACCATGCCCGGAATTCGGGAAGCGCTGGAGCGGAAAGACTTCCGCGAAGCCGCGGCGCAGGAGCGGCAGGTGGCGGCGGCGCTGAACCGGCTGTCGAAAAAGCTGGAGCGCCTGCGGCGCGAGTTGTAATCCGCCACTGCCGATACAGTCTCGCCCCGGCCGGCCGGAAACGCCATCGCAAAAGAGACACGTGTACACATTGCTTTCATGGCGTAAGTCCATTGAATGGATGGAGATAAGCCGCGCGGAGAAGCAAAAAAGAGACAAAATGAGACCATTGAAAACATCCCTCTATAATATTTTTTGCAAAACGGCACCCGAGGGCGAAAAATAGACTTAAACCATCTAGATTCAGCAATATATCTCGGTGCCGTTTTCGATTTTGAAACGGCACTGAAACGGCACCAAACGGCACTGGGTAATTGGACGCATTTCGGGGCCGGGTGCGAGTGGGAAGGCCGGAGTTCCTGCCGCCAGCCCGCTTCCTCCCGGATCAGGGCCCCAGCAGAGGGGAGACGTGCAGGTGCAGGGAGGAGAGCAGGGTCCAATCGGCGCGGCGGTAGCGCACCGCCGCCACCTGCCAGGCGATTTCCGCCTGCAGCAGAGCGGTTTCGGCGTCGCTCAACTGCGACTGCTGCTGCAAATACTCAAACAGGGTGGTGGTGCCGAGCAGGTATTTCTGGTGGGCGGCATCCACGTTCTTGCGGGTCAGGTCGAGCGCCACGCGCGCGGCCTGGATTTCCTCGTCGGCCATGCGCAGCTCGGTATCGGCCTGGCGCACCGATTGCGTCACCGACTGCTGCTGGTCGCGCAACTGCGCCCGGTCGCGGCTGTGCTGAATGTAGGAGTTGGCGAGCGAGGCGGCGGCGGCGCTGTTGCGGAAGGGCAGATTGAGCTGCAGCGAAAAGCCGTAAAAGGGTGCGTGAAAGCGGAAAAGCTGGCCGAGGGAATCGCTCAGCCCGCCCGGCTGGAGCGTGCCGCCGGCGCCCAGCAGCGAGCTGGCGGGAATCTGGTCGCCGCCCAGGCCGCTGGAACCGTAGAGGCCGCTGAGGTCGAGTTCGGGGCGCAGGCGGTTGCGGGCGGCGGTTTCGCTGAGATCGTCGAGCAGCAGTTGACGGCGGGCGGCGAGCAGCTCGGGGCGGCGACCGAGCGCGGCGGCGAGCGCCTGGCTGAGCGGCAGGCGCGGCGAGGCGCCGGGCTGCGGCTCGGGCGCGTCTTCCAGGGTGATGGGCAGGTTGCGCAGCTTCGGATTGAGATCGGCGCCGATGAAGCGCCGCAGGCTGTCGAGCGATTCCTCATACGCGGCCTGGGCCTGCAGCAGGGCCAGCTTGGTGCGCGCCACCTGGGCCTGCGACTGGTAAATATCCATCGGCGCCAGCGCGCCCAGCTTCAGCGCCCGCTGGTCGTGGTGGTAAGAGCGCTGCGCCAGCGCCAGCGCCGACTGCTGCACCTGGATCGCCTGGCGCGCGCCGGATGCGTTCCAATAGGCCTCGGCGGCGCTGACCAGCAGGTCGGCGATCTGCACCCGGCTCTGGTCGCTGGCCACCAGCACGCCGCCCTGCGCCTGCCGCAGCGGCTCCTTCAGCAGCAGATTGCCGCGATTGCGCAGCAGCGGCTCAGTGATCGAGAGCGTCAGGCCGGTGGCGATGGAGGGGTTGAAGAGATTGAACTGGCTGTTGGTGGAATAACGGTTGCTGGTGAAACCGGCGGTGATGTTCTGGCCGGTGGGCAGCGCCTGTGTGAAATTGATGCTGGAAGACTGTCCCAGGCTGTTGAGGGTGGAAGCGCCGCCGAGCTGTGTGTATTGCGGCTCCAGCTTGCGCTGGCTGTTGAAGGCCAGGCTGAGCTGGGGATCGAAGGGAGCGCGGGCGGAGAGCACCTGCGCCGCCGCCGAACTGACTTGCAGCCGGTCGAGATGAATCTGGGGGTCGTTGCGCAGCACCAGCAGCAGGAATTGCCGCAGGCTGAGCTCCAGTCCGTGCTTGCCTACGCGCCGGCTGAGCCCGGCTATGGGACTCAGGCGCAGCGGCGGCAACTGAAAATGCCGCGCGAGATAGTTGGGCAGCGCCTGGCCGGCCGCGGGCAGGCTCAAAGCCAGAGCCGCCGCGAGCGCCAGCCAGCCGCGATGGCGTTTCCGGCTTCCAATTTTCTCCAATTTCAGGTTCACTTTCGTTCCTTAATAACTTCTGCTTGTGCTTGCTTTAGCTCGGCCCTGCCGGCCGTGAAAAATGGTCATTCATAGCGCAGGGCCTCGATCGGATCAATGCGGGCGGCCTTGCGCGCGGGATAAAGGCCGAAGATCACGCCGACGGCGGCGGAGACGCCGAAGGCCACCAGGATGGAGGGGAGGGTGACGATGGTCTGCCAGCCCGCGGACCAGGCAATCAGGCGCGAGAGCAGCAGGCCGAAGACGACGCCCATCAATCCGCCGGACAGGGAAATCAGCAGCGACTCGGAGAGGAACTGGCGCAGGATATCGCCGCGGCGGGCGCCGGTGGCGCGGCGCACGCCGATTTCGCGGGTGCGTTCGAGCACGGTGGCGAGGACGATATTCATGATGCCGATGCCGCCGACCAGCAGCGAAATGGCGGCGATGGCGACCATCACCAGAGTAAATATGCGCTGGGTGCGTTCCTGCGCGGCCAGCAGCGCGGCGGGAGCGACGACGCGGTAATCGTGAGCGCCGTGATGGCTGGTGGCGAGAATGGCCTCGGCCACGGCGGAAGCGCGCAGCACGTTGGCGGAGGGCTGGAGGGCGATATCCACCCCGTCGAGCGGGTCTTTGAAGCTGAAGTCGGCATTCCAGATGCGGTGCTCGAAGGCGTTAAACGGGATATAAATCGCGCGGTCGCCGCCGCCGGCGCTGTTGGGGCCGGAGCCGAGCACGCCGATGACGCGGAACCAGACGTCGTTGATCTTGATCCATCTGCCGAGGGCGTTGCGATAGCCCAGCATTTGCACCTTGATCGCCGAGCCTAGAACGCAGTCGGCGGCGCCGGCGGCATCGTCGGTGGCGTCGAAAAAGCGGCCTTGGGCGACCTGCAGATGGTGTATGCGGGCGTAAACCGGACTGACGCCATAGACTTCCGGCCAGGCGCCCTGCGGGCGCGGCAGCAGCGCCGCCGGGCGCATTTCGCGCCGCGGGGTAATCCAGCGCACGCCCGGCACGTTCGCCTGGAGCATCCGCAAATCGCTCTGGTTCAGGCCATGCGAGGTCTGGCGGCGCTGTTGGAGCTGCTGCTGGCTGGTGGCGGGGATGGAATCAATCAGCAGGTTGCGGACGCCGAGCTGTTCAATCAGGCGCAGGGACTGGGCGCGGGCGCCGGCGCCGATGGAGAGCATGGCGATGACGGCGCCCACGCCGAAGATCATGCCCAGGGCGGTGAGCACGGTGCGCACTTTCTGCGCGCGCAGGTTCTGCCAGGCCAGGCCCAGGTCGGCGCTGAAGCGCTCCCAGTCGCGCCAGGCGGGGGGCATGGATCCCGGGCGGCGCGGCGCCGGGCCGGATTGGAGCGTCACCGGGCTCATGGCGTGGCTCCGCCCGCCGCTTGGGGATTGACCAGGGCGATAGAGTCGCCGGCCTGCAGGCCGGTCAGCGCGACGCGGGTTTCGCTGCGCAGCAGCACTTTCACCGGCTGGCGCAGGAAACGGCCCTGGCGGCGGAGATAGACATAGGCGCTCCCGCCGGTGCCGAAGACCGCCTCCGCCGGCGCCCAGAGCACATGCGGCATCTGCTTGACCGTAATCCGGGCTTCGGCGCTCATGCCCGGCCGCAATCCCGGAACCTGGTCGAGCAGCGCCAGGGTGCAATGAAACTGGCGCCGCCAGGGCCGGCCGGACACCCCGCCGACGTTGATCACCCTGGCCTTGATGGTGCGTCCAGGGCGCGCGATCACGCTTACCACCGCCTGTTCGCCCGCCGCCAGATAGGCACGGTTGGCTTCGCCCAGGGTGGCGTTCAAGCGCAGTTGGGAAAGGTCGGGAACCTCCGCCACCACGTTGCCGGGATAGACCTGGTCGCCGAGGTGATAGCGCGGAAAGGTCATGCCGGGGAAATAAAAATACTGGTTGTGCAGGTTGGGCTGGATGGAAAGATAGCCGGCGCGATGCGCGCGCAGCTCCATCGCGGCGATGTTGTGGCGCGCCAGCTCGACTTTCAATTTCGCTTCGTGCGCGGCGGCCTGCTGGATGCGGATTTCTGCCAGGCCGCTTTGGCGCTGGCCGGCGAGATCGCCCTGGAGCTGGACCAACTGCGCTTGCGCTGCGCTCAGTTTCAGCAGGTTGGCGCGGGCGTCGAGCGCCGCCAGGATGGGGTTGCGGCGCACCTCGAGCTGGGCCAGCCGCACCTGGTCGCGGGCATTGAGCAGGGCGTAGCGGTCTTCCTCCGCCTGGGCCTGCATGGCGGCGCGGGCGGAGGCGATCTGGGCTTGCGCCTGGGCAACCGAGTTTTCCGCCTGCAGCAACTGGTACTGCTGCTGGGCGGCGCTGAAGCGGGCCACGACTTCGCCGGGATGCACCAGCGAGCCATCGGGCAGCAGATAGCTGAGGTACATGCCTCCGCCGCCGATGCCCGGCGCGGCCATGCGGTCGGGGTTTTCGCCGCCCAGCGTGCCGTTGGCATATAAGACCACCCGCACCCTGCCGTAGGCGACGCGAAAGACGGGCAGCGAAACCGCCGGGGTGGGCTGAAGCCGGCGCCAGCTCCAGACCCCCAGCGCCGCCGCCCCCGCCAGCAGCAGCGCCGCCAGGGCAAGCCAGAACCGCCAGCGCCGTCGTCGCGGGAAAGGGCGTTGCGGGGTAAGCGGGGTTAACGCGGGTTGCGGCTGGGCGCTCATGTGCGGGCTCCAGCGCGGACGCCGGCGCCAGGCGTGGGCATCGCCGGCTTGCCGGCGGCTGCCGGGGCTTTCGCGCCCGGCTGCTGGAGCGCCACTGTCGCGCCGGCGGCGAGTCCGTCAATCGCGATTTCCTGGGGATTGCGTCCCACCACGCGAATGGGATACGGCTGGAAGCCGCGGCCGTGGCGCAGATAAACCACGGTTTTACCGTTCAGGATGAACAGCGCCCGGGCGGGCAGAATCAAGGCGTGCGGCAGCCGGCGGGTAATGATTTCCAGGTCGCCTTTCATCAGCGGCCGCAGCCGCGGATCGGGATGCCGGATCGAGGCGTAGGCGATAAAGAAGCGCGGCGGCGGCCAGCCCTGATTGAAAACCACTTCGGTCAGCGGCGAGATGGCGTACAGACGCCCGTGAAACTGGCGGTCGGGCAAGGCATTGATGTGCATGCGCGCGGTTTCGCCGACCTGGAGCTGTCCGCGGTCGGCCTGGACCAGGTTGCCGCGCATCTCGAGCGTGGAAAGCACCGGAATTTCCGCAATGATGGCGCCGGAAAACACCTGATCGCCCACCTGGTAGGTTTGCGGGTTGGCGAACGAGGCGCGGTTGTTGCTCATGTAGGTGATGACGCCGGAGACGGGAGCGCGGAGCACGGTTTGAGCAAAAATGGCCTGGCGGCGCTGCAGCTTGGCCTGGGCCAGCATCAGCGCTTCGCGATGCCGGGTGATGCTGGCCGCCGAGGATTGCTGGTGCTTGACCACGGTGGCCTGCTCGACCTGCAGCGCGGCTTCAGCGGTGCGCAGCGCCAGGCGGGCTTCGGCGCCGTCAATCGGGCTGAGAATGGCTTGCCGGGCGGCTTCGAGCCGGGCTTCTTCCACCGCTACCTTGGCCTGGGCCAGCCCCAGCCGGTCCTGTTCCGCCAACAGCCGGGCCTGGGCACGGCTCTGGCGCAATTCCGCCCCGGCGCTGTTCACTTCCGCCTGCTGCTCCCGCATTTGTTCCTGCAGTTCCGAGCTGTCGAAGCGGATCACCACCTGCCCGGCGCGCACCGGCTTGCCGGCGGACGCCAGCCACATGATATGCAGGTCCTGGGCATTGTGCGGAGCGCGCAGGTACGCCGCCTGCCGCACCCAGAGCTGGCCATCGCAGCGCACGTATTCGAGCAGTTCGCCGCGCCGCACCACCGCGGTCGGCAGCGAGGCATCCGTCCCGCCGCCGAAATGCCGCCATCCCCACCAGCCGCCGCCCCCCGCGGCCAACACCAGGAGGGCGATGAGCACCGGCTTCCAGGCTGGACCCAGGGTCTTCATCTACGGCTCTCCGCGCCGCGCGCGCGTCTCATTGCGCGCCTCCCGGCGGCGGCAGCAGCGGGGTCGAGCCATCCACGCCGCGCAGCAAAACGCCATGGCTGTCGAAGCCGGCCACCACCACCGGCCGGCGCTGCGCCTGCCCGTTTTGCCGCACCCAGACATACGACGCTCCGTCCGGCGCGTATGCAACCAGATCGCGCGGCGCCAGCCAGCCGGAACGCGGCGGAATGTGAATCGTCACCTCGCAGGTCAGGTCGGGCAGCAGCCGCGGATCTTTCTCCAGCAGTTCGAAATTGGCGCCGAAATTGCGAATGGGGTTGTCGGCCGAGCCGGTGGCGACCGGGCTCAGGCTGAGCAGGCGGGCGGCAAAATGCACGCCGGCGTAGGCATCGAGCTGCACCACGCCCGGAGTGCCGGGCGCGAGCGCGGAAAAATCGGCTTCGCTGAGCTGCACCCGCACGCGCATGCCGCTGGGACTGAAAACTTCGAGCAGCTTGATGCCATGCCAGACCTGCGTGCCCGGCGCCAGGGTGCCGATCCAGGGCGGGGCGGTGTACGCCAGCATGCCGTCCATCGGCGAGCGCACCACCAGTTTGCGGCTGTCGGATTCGGCGCGCTGCCAATCCAGCTTCTGGTTATCGCGCTGCAGCTCCAACACCCGCAGGTTGGCCGCGGCTTTGGCGGATTCCAGCGGGTTGGAGCGCTCGAGGCTGGCGACATGGGCGCGGGCGTCGGCCAATTCCACGCGATTTTCATCCACCTGGATTTGGCTGAGGATGGGCGCTTTGCGCAACTCCAGCGCCGCCTTGGCGGCGTCCGCCTCGGCCTGAGCCAACTGCTGCGCGCGGGCGGCGGCGTCGGCCGCGTTCTGGGCGCGCTGCTTGCGCACCTGCGCCGCCAGATCGATGTATTGCGCATAGGCGCTGCGCGCGCGCACTTCCAGGTCGGTGAGGTCGAAGGCGACCAGCAAATCGCCTTTTTTGACCCGCGCTCCGTTGGGCGCCAATTGCGTAATCGTGAGCTGGGGAGAAAATTGCGACAGCGACGGCGCCAGAATCGGCGCTTCCTGCACCGGCACGATCACGCCGGTGGCGCGGATGGTGCGGCTGACCTGGCCGCGGCGAGGATAGACGGCGTGTGGGGACGCCGCTTTGGCCACCAGCGGCGACGTATGCCCGCCGCAGCCGGCTGCCAGCAGCGCCAGCAACAGCGCGCCCGCAGCCGCCGGGTTTTTACACCGGTGGCGGAGGGCATGGCGGAATTGACTCTGTTTTCCGGGCATTTTTCTGGGAAGCCGGCGTGGTGTACCGAATGATGATGCTAAGTACTTTACCAAAGCTACAATGCCGGAAATGCCGCGGTTTGGCAACCCTGAACACGGTTTGCGCCTTATGGCGAAGCGTACAGTGGCGCACGAATGACGCCAAGCCGGTTCCGGGCAGGCGCCGGAATCGTCGGCCTGAGTTGTCATTCATCCGCCGGCAGCCGCCGGCAACTGGCGCCGGCGCGGCGGCTCGACTACAATGCTGTCTTCGCCTGCCGTTCGCTTCCGGTTTCTACCGTTAAATCGCGCCTTTGCGGCGGGCGCCAGGAGCCAGCTTATGACCCGCAGCCCTAAAAAAACATTTGAGCGCCGGCGCACACGGCTGTTGCGAGCTGCCGGGCAAGCCTGCCTGCTGGCGCTCTGCGCCCTGCCGCTTGCCGCTCAGGCGCCGGGGCCAAAAGCCCGCGTGTTTGGCAACCCGTTGATCTGGCGATGGCCTCCGGGAAAAACCTATCACGTGCTCAATTACAAGCTGCGGCTGCATTTCGACGAGCCGAAAGGCGAAGTCTTCGGCGTTGAAACGATCACGCTGACCCCCTTTCGCAACCGTTTTCACGAATTGACGCTGGACAGTTCCGGATTGGCGATTGACCGGATTACGCTGGCCGGGCGCGCGCCTCGCTCGCTCGCCTTTACCGCGCACGATCCGCATCTGGCCATCACCCTGCCGCGGGCGTATGCGGCCGGCAGCGTGCTCAAGCTGCGGATCGTGTATCACGGCTTTCCCAAAACCGGCCTGATCTTCATCAATCCCAATTCGTTTTATCCGAAGCGGCCGCGCGAGGTCTGGTCGCAGGGCGAGCCGGAAGACAATCATTACTGGTTTCCCTGCTGGGATTATCCCAACGATAAAGCCACCAGCGAGACCATCACCACCGTGCCGGCGGGGCAGTCGGTGGTTTCCAATGGACGCCTGGCGAAGGTGACGCGGCGCGGCGGCGAGGTCACTTACGACTGGGTGGAGAGCGTGCCCCACAGCTCCTATCTGATCTCGATCGCGGTGGGCCCGTGGGCGCGCTTTACCCAGCACCTGGGCAAGCTGCCGGTGGAAATTTTCGTGCCCAATTACGTCAGCCGGGCGCGCGCGCTGCGCTCCTTCGGCCTGACGCCCGAGATGATCGCCTGGTATGAGCAGGAAACCGGCGTGGCCTACCCGTATGGCAAGTACGCCCAGACCGCGGTGCACAACTTCACCGAAGGCGGGATGGAAAACATCAGCGCCACCACCCAGACCGAGTGGACGCTGCACGATGCCCGCGCCGAGCAGGATTACAGCAGCCAGGGGCTGGCGGCGCACGAGCTCGCCCACCAATGGTTTGGCGACCTGGTGACCACGCGCGACTGGGCCGACATCTGGCTGAACGAAGGCTTTGCCACCTTCATGGCCGCCACCTGGGCCGGGCATCACGACGGCGGCGACGCCTACCGCTACCAGATTTACCAGGACCAGCGCGCCGCCCGCTTCGAAGACCTGAACCGCTATCGCCGCCCGATCGTGGATTATCACTACAACTATCCCATGCAGATGTTCGACTCGACCACCTATCCCAAGGGGGCGGCGGTGCTCGACATGCTGCGCTATGTGCTGGGCGACCGGCTGTTCTGGGGCTCGCTGCGCCATTATCTGGAAACGCATCGCGCCGGCAACGTGGACACGCACGACTTGATGGAAGCTATACGCGAGACCAGCGGGCGCGGGCTCGACTGGTTTTTCCACGAGTGGGTGTTCCGCGGCGGGTTTCCCGAATACGCGGTCGGGGCGCACTACCACGCCGCCACTCACATGGAAGTGATCGAGGTGCGGCAGACGCAGAAGCGCGACGCGGTGACGCCGCTGTTCCGCATGCCGGTGGAGCTGGCCTTCTACGGCGCTCCGGGGCAGGCGCACACGCAGACGGTCGAAGTGGCGCATCGCGACCAAACCTTCTATGTGCCGCTGGGGTTCGACCCCCGCATCGTGGATTTCGACCCGCAGGACCGCATCTACAAGCAACTGGATTACACCCCGCCGGTCGAGCAGTTGCTGGCGCAGGTGCGCACCGACCCGGCGATGATGAGCCGGTTATGGGCGGCGCAGCAGTTGGGGCGGCGGGAAGCCGGCCAGCCCGCCACCTCCGGCAACGCCGTCGCGGCGCTCGGCGCGGCGTTGTTGCACGACCGCTTCTGGGCGGTGCGGGCCGCCGCCGCCAACGCGCTGGCGGCGATCGGCGGCGATCCGGCCAAAGCCGCGCTGCTGGCCGGGCTCCACGACCGGAAAAGCAGCGTGCGGGCGGCGGTGGCCGACGCCCTGGGGCGCTTTGTGGCGCAGGATCCGGCGGTGTTTCAGACACTGGCCGCGCGCATGAACCACGACCCCAGCTATGCGGTCGAGGCCTCGGCGGCGCGCAGCCTGGGCGCTTCGCATTTGCCCGGCGCGGCGCCGGCGCTGCTGGCGGCGGCGCGCAGCGCCACCTCGATTTACGTGCAAACCGGCCTGCTGGCGGCGCTGGCCGATACCCGGGATGCCGCGGCCGTGCCGCTGCTGCTGGCCGACGCGCGGCGCGGGCAGCCGATGCGGCTGCGGCTGACGGCGCTGGCGCTGCTGCCGCGCTTCAAGCGCGTGCTCAAGCCGGAACAGACGCGGCCGCTGGTCGAAGCGGCGCTCGATTCCAGCTTTTCCTTTCTCCAGGGCGCGGCCATGAACGATGCCGCGGCGCTGAACCTGACCGCGCTCAAGCCGCGAATTCAAAACCTGGCCGTCAGTCTGCCCGAGGCCGCCGAGCGCAGCGCGGCGCGGCGCGCGCTGGCGGCGTTCGAGGCTAAAAAACCGGCCGCGGCCCATCCCGCGCTCAGCCAGTTGCAGCGGCTGGAGCGGCGGGTGCGGGAGCTGGAAAAGCAGGTGCAGGCGCTGCAGAAGAAAAAGCCGTAGCCGGACAAGGTGAATAGTTTCTATTTCAGAGAAGGAGTTACTCGGTACCACCGATTGGTAATTTTCGCACCCGAATACGTTTCGCTTCCATCGTTACTATGCTGCCTTGCTCTAAAGCTGCCTCAATCTCATGGAGATTGGCAAAATGCGATCTGAGGCATTTCACGCGCGCCGCGCACTGCCATCCGCCGGCGCGGCGCAGCGCGATCCTCTATTTCAAGTCGCGCAGCTCGAGAATGAGGCCGGCGAGGGCGAGCAGGATGAGGGAATAGAAGACGGCGTAGAGGGCATCCCAGCCGAGCAGGGCGGGGGCGGGGGGCTGGAAGTGGGAGGCGGCGGTGGCGAGGTTGAGGGCGGAGAAGTCGGGCACCAGGTAGGCGACGCCCAATGCCAGCCAGCGCCCCGGGCCGGGGTGGGCGGCGGCGCCCAGGCCGCGCAGGTCGCCGGCGAAGTTGCCGATCAGGAACAGCGCCAGGCTGAAGGCGGCGGCCAGCACCGGCGAGGAAAAGCTGGAAAACAACAGCGCCAGGGCGGTGAGCAGCGCCAGGGCGAGGAAGATGGTCAGCCCGGAGGCGAGCAGCGCGCTTTCGCCGGTCCGCCAGGCCGGATGCAGCAGTGCCACGGCGATCAGCAGCGCGGCCAGCATCAGGCCGGTATTGAGCGCCAGGGCGGCGAGCAGGCCGAGGTATTTCCCCATCAGGAACTGGCGGCGGCGCACCGGGCGGGCGAGCAGGGTGTAGAGCGTCCGCCGCTCGATCTCTTTGGCCACGAGTTGAATGCCGAGGAAGATGGCGATCACCACGCCGAACAGGGTAATGGTGAAGAGGCCGAAGTTGACCAGGGCCGAGGCCGAGATGCCGAACGACATCTGGCTGAAGAGCAGCCCGGCGCCGGCGAGCAGCACGGCGAAGGCCACCAGCGAGAGCAGTATGCGGTCGCGAATGGCCTCGCGGAAGCTGTTGCGGGCGACGCTCAGGACCGGGCTCAAGGCGCGACCTCCTTGCCGGGGCGGCCGGTGAAGAGCTGATCCAGGCCGCGGCGGCGGGGTTCCAGGGCCAGCAATTCGGCCCCGGCGAGGTGGAGCGCCGCCAGCAGATCCCAGAGCTGGGGGCGGGCAACCAGCGCGCGCGAGGAGCCGTCGGGCAGCGGCTCGACGCCGGTGAGCGGCACGGCGAAGGGACGGGGCGAGCGCCAGCGGACTTCCAGTTCGTCGTCGGCGCCGGGCTCGGCGGCGGTCAACTCCTCGAGCGGCCCCAGGCGGCGCAGGCGTCCGCGATCGAGGACCGCCACCCGGTCGCAAAGCTGTTCGGCGTCGCTGAGGATGTGGGTGGAAAAAAAGATGGTGCGGCCGCGGCGCTTCAGCTCCAGCATCAACTCGCGCACCAGCCCGCGGCCGAGCGGATCGAGGCCGCTCATCGGCTCATCCAGAATCAGCAGCTCGGGATCGTGCAGTATCGCCTGCGCCAGCCCGATGCGCTGCAACATGCCCTTGGAACATTTGCGCAGCGCCAGGCCGGCGTGCTCGTGCATCTCCACCCGCTCCAGCGCCGAGGCCACCGAGCGGGCCAGATCGGCGCCGCGCAGCCCGCTCAAACGGCCATAGTATTCGAGCAGCTCGCGGCAGCTCAGGTAATCGTAGAAATAAGGATTTTCCGGCAGGTAGCCGATGCGCGCCAGGCGCTCGCCCGGCGGCGCGCCCAGCAGCCGCGCCGCGCCGGCGGTGGGCCGGATGAGGCCCATCAGCAGTTTCAGGGTAGTGGTCTTGCCGGCGCCGTTGGGTCCGAGAAAGCCGAAAATCTCGCCCGCTTCAACGCTCAGCGTCAGCCGGTCGAGCGCGCGCCGGGGGCGGCGGCGCCAGAAGCCGGCGAGGTAGTCCTTGGTGAGTTCCTGGCACTCGATAACAGGCATAAACGTCAGGGACGAAGGGACGGGCGCGCGGCCATTCTAACAAATCGAGGAAAGAAAAGCGCGTGCGGCGGCGATGGTTGCCATCCCTCCCCATCGGCAGGACCTGCGCCTATGCCCAGGAGGGCGGGATCGTTTCCCGCAGCTTCCCCGACGCCGCGGCGGCATACGCCGACGCGGTGGCGGGGTTGGCCGAATTGGGCGTGCGCCGCCGGTTGGCGGGGCGCTCAATGGGGCCATGGCAGGCAAATCCACGGCAAATTCGGCCAGCACGGAAAGGGACCCGGCTGCGGCGCCGCGCGCGCTCGCGGTCCGCCATCCCGGCCGGCTCGCCGCCGTCATCATGCTGGCCTTATCGCTTCCGCTGCCGTTGACCGCCCCGGATTGTATATGCTGGCTGGGGCGGGTGGCGGGGGGGCTGATGCTGCACCTCTGCCTCGGCCATGCCGGCCTGGCGCCGCCGGCGGCCGCGCGGCTGGGCAGCCTGACGCATTGCGCGATGTTCTGGCAGGCTCTGTCGGTTGGACTCCAGTTTGTTTTCGGGAGCCGATGATGAACGAGACGGACAAACCCACTCCCGCGGCGGCGCCGCCGCCGCCTTCGCCGCGCCCCTGGCATGCGCTCATTCCCGGGCTGCTGGTGCTGGGTCTGGGATTTTTATTTCTCTCGCATACCATGGGCTGGATCGCCTCGCCCTGGCGCTATCTGCCGCTCTGGCCCTGGGCCTTCATCGTCCTCATCGGGCTGCTGAAGATGAGCCGCGGCAGCGCTCACGATGTCATCGTCGGCCTGCTGATCACGCTCTTTGGCGGAGCGCTGATCATGCAGACGCTGGGCTATTGGACCGATATCTGGCGTTTCTGGCCGGTGCTATTGATCGGCGCCGGGGTGCTGCTGATGCTGGAATCGAATTTCCCGATTCCCCGGTCTGAGGATTGGCGCGAGCACATGAGCCCCGAGGAATGGCGCAGCCGCATGACCAACCGGATCGTATGGCGCGCGCAGCGGCGGGCGTGGCGCGCCCAGCGGCGGGCATGGCGCGCGGCACAGTGGCGCGGCGGCTGGTATAACCCCGGCAGCGCCGGGTTTGCCGCCGGCGTTTCCAGCCCGCCCGGCGCCCCCGCGTCCGGCGCCGGGCCGGCCGCCGCCGGCGCCCCGGACGAC
>JAJYIU010000030.1 GCA_021789895.1 Acidobacteriota bacterium
CCGGCTGGGAGGTGGCGCTGCTGGCCCGCCGCGCGGCGCCGCTGGCGGCGCTGGCGGCGCAGGCGCCGGAACGGGCGCTGGCGCTGCCCGCCGATCTGGCCGATCCCGCCGCGGTCGCGCGCGCCGCCGCCCGCCTGCGCGCCTGGCGCCCGCGGCTGGCGGCGTTGATTACCGCCGCCGGCGATTTTTTTCAGCGCCCCCTGGCCGCGACCACCCCGGAAGAATTCGAGCGCCTCTGGCGCATCAACGTGTTCAGCAAATTCCTGCTGCTGCGCGAGCTGGCGCCGCAACTCGAGCCGGCGGCGCAGGCGCCTCCGGCGGCGGTCGTTCACATCGCCTCGCTGGCCGTCCATCAGGACTTTCCCGGCGAAAGTGCCTACGCCGCCTCCATGTACGCCGTGCAGGGCATGGCGCGCAGCCAGGACCTGGAGTTGGCCCCGCGCGGCATTCGCGTGGCCGTGCTCTCCCCCGGCCTGGTGCGCACCGAGCTGACCGAGCGCAGCTTTCCCGCCTCCGCCTTGAGCGCCGCGCTCGCGCCGGAAGCGATCGCCGCCAGCATTCTCCACCTGATTGCCGCCATCCGCGCCGGCGGCTACATTGGCGAAATCCTGCACCTGCCCGGCCGGCCCGCGCCCTCCGGCGAGCTCCGCCGATAATGTTTTCCGGCGCGCTGCCGCAGGCGATCTGTCGCCGGAGTGGAATTGCTTTGCCGGCCGCGGCCGCGCTTTTATGAGTCGCCCCGTTCCCGTCCAGATCGAGATCGCCGTGGATTCGGTCGAATCCGCGCTGGCCGCGGCGCGCGGCGGCGCGCACCGGCTGGAGTTGGCCGCCGCCCTGGAACTGGGCGGCCTCACGCCTTCGCCCGGCTTCGTCGCCGCCGTGCGCGCGCAGGTGGCGCTGCCTCTCTACGTGCTGCTGCGCCCGCGCGCCGGCGATTTTCTCTACTCCGCGGCGGAGTTGGATATCATGCGGCGCGACCTGGAAACTGCGCGGCAGGCCGGCGCGGCCGGCATCGTCATCGGCTTTCTCACCCCCGCGGGCAGCGTGGATGGCAAGCGAACGCGCGAGTTTGTGCGCCGGGCGCGCCCGCTGGCGGTGACCTTTCACCGCGCCTTCGACCTGGCCGCCGATCCCGCCGCCGGGCTGCAGGCTTTGCTTGCCTGCGGCGTGGACAACCTGCTGACTTCCGGCGGGTCGCAATCGGCGGCGGCGGGCTGGGAGTCAATCG
Organism: Acidobacteriota bacterium; assembly: GCA_021789895.1. Lineage (GTDB taxonomy): Bacteria > Acidobacteriota > Terriglobia > Terriglobales > SCQP01 > JAKASR01. The sequence continues at coordinate 1,229 of JAJYIU010000030.1, forward strand.
CAGCTCTGGCGCAGGCCGCTCGCGGCCGCATCGAGCTGCTGGCCGGCGGTGGCGTGACCGCCGCCAATGCGCGCTCGCTGGTCGAGCGCGCCGGCGTGCGGTGGCTGCACGCCGGCTTGCGCTCGCCGCTTCCCAGCCGCATGCGCTATCGCAACGAAAACATCGCCCTGGGCGCGCTCTCCGGCCGTGAATACCTGCGCCACGTCGTGCGCGAAGAGCCGGTGCGGGCGCTGCTCGCGGCCGTGGCGCAAACCTGAATTGTGGCGGGGATTGAAGACTGCCTTATCGCGGCCGGCAATTGTCCCCTTGCGCGTCGCAGCTCCGCAACGGCTGGCGGGCGGTGATGCCTTGGCCTTCGGTTACGGTGATGAACTCGTCGCCGCGGACATTCTCCAGCATCGTCTTCGCCCCGCTCGGCCAATGCAGTTCGACCCGCACCGCCCGGTCGCTGCTGCCCAGTCCGAACGTCAGCGGCAGCTCGTTGGCGGAAAGATAGCTGGAACCGCTCTTGACGTATTGTTCCTGCCAGCCGGCGGCGGTTTCGACCCGCACCAGCGTGCCGATGCCGTCGCGGTTGCTTTTGATGCCGATGGTGCGGATGCGCAGTGCATGATTGCCGTTGCCGCGATTGTAGTAGAGGTAGGCGGGGCCGGAGCTGGTGGTCTCGGCGATATCGGGAAAGCCGGTGAGATCGTAATCGGCGTAGGCCGCGCCGCGCGCTACTACCCGGCGGTCAAAGCCGCCGCCCATCTCGCCGGCCACATTGCGGAATCGCCCGCCGCCCAGGTTCTCGAACAGCAGCGGCGGCTCGGCATAATGCACCTGCGGCTGCACCGCATGGATGCCCGGATCGAGATGGCCATTGGCCACGAACAGGTCGGGCCGCCCGTCGAGATTGTAATCGAAGAAAAAGGTGCCAAAAGAGAGCGAGAGCAGGCTGGCGCGGCCCACCGCCGATACCGGCGCCATATCCACGAACAGTCCATGGCCGTCGTTGTGATACAGGCCCAGCATCTGGTTGGAGAAATTGCCCACCACCAGGCTGAAGCGCCCGCTGTTGTCGTAATCGGCAATATCGGTGCCCATGCCTCCGCGGGCTACGCCGTCTTCACTGAAGGCCACGCCGGCCCTGACCGCCTGCTCGCTGAAGGTGCCGTTGCCGTTGTTGCGGAAAAGTTCGTTCGGCTCGGTGTCGTTGGAAACGAATACATCCGGGCGATGGTCGTCATCGTAGCCGTGATAGAAAACCGTCACCCCCAGCGATTTGCTGGACGGATCGTAAATCCCGGCGGCGCGGGTCACATCCCGGAATCGCCCGGTGCAGGCCCCGCCCTGGCGAATCTGCTCATACAGCCGGGGCGATACGCCAGGATAGTTGTTGGGCGTGCAGTAGTCTTTGTGCTTGCCGTCCACGGTGCAGAACAGGTCCGTTTGCGGCGTCCAGCGAACGTAATAATCCACCCAGAGATCGAGGCAGCCGTCGCGGTTGTAGTCGAGCCAGGCGGCGCTGGTGGCGAAGCCGGGGTGATGGTTCAAGCCGGCGGCGCGGGTGACATCGGTGAAGGTGCCGTTGCCGTTGTTGCGGAAGAGGTGGTTGCCGCCGACGCCGGTGATGAACAGGCTGTCGTGGCCGCTGTTGAGGTAATCGCCCACCGCCGCGCCCATGCCGTAGAACACCTTGGCCAGGCCGGCCTGGCGGGTGACATCGGTGAAGGTGCCGTTGCCGTTGTTGCGGTACAGCTTCATCGTTTGGCCGTGCCGCCGGGTGGGATGGCCGGGCCAGTCGGCGCTGTCAACCAGCAGCAGGTCGGGGAAGCCGTCGTTGTTGTAGTCGAGCCAGGCCACCCCGGAGCCGAGCGATTCGGGTAGATACTTTTTCCCGAAGGCGCCGTTGTTATGGATAAAGCGAATGCCGGCGCCGGCGGTGACATCGGCCAGGCGCACGCTGGCGGGCGGCTGCGTAGCGCGCGAGGCGGCGGCCGGGTGCGCGCCGGGCGCGGATGGCCGCAGGCGCGTCCGCGCCACCAGCAGAACGATCGCGATCAGCGCCATCGCGGCGCCGGCTCCGAGTAAAATACGCTTCACGGCAGATTCATTCTCCTCAATATCTCGCCCGCGGCCGCGTCCCCCGGCCGGCGGAGGCGCCGGGCTGAGGCCGGCGGCGGCCGCGCCCGGCCGGCCGGAATTCCCCGGCTTCGGCTGCGCGTTGGGGCGGCGCGGCAGGCTGGAGCGGAGCGAGGCGGATCACCGCGCCCGTGCGGGTCATGGCCAGGCGCGCCGCCGGCGGATGGGGCCAGCGCCCGCCCGCGTCGAGCAGCGCCGGGCCGCGCCAGGCGTGGGCGACGGCCGGCTCGCCGGCGAAGGCCATGCCGGAGAGATGTTCGTGCACCGGCTGGGCTTCGCGGTCGGCATTCGGATGCTTCAGAATATACGCCCCGGCAATCGCCTGCGCCGATTCATCCGCCTTAAAGCGCAGATACATCTGCTCCTGCCGGCGCGAGCGGCGCAGCTCGCCCAGGCCGCGGTAGCAAAGCATCAGGTTATAGTGCGCCATCAGGTTTTCCTGGTCCACCCCCAGGGCGTCCAGGAAGTAAGGGATGGCGCGCCGGAATTGCGCCTGCAAAAAGCGCAGCCGCCCGGCCTGGTTGAGCACCACGCGGTCGTGCGGGTGCGTGCGCAGCACCTGCTCCAGATCGCGCTCCGCGGCGCGGTAGTGGCCCATCGCCTTTTCCGCCATGGCGCGGAAAAACTGCGCCGGCGCCAGGTCCGGCGACAGCCGGATGGCGTGGTTCAGGTTCCGTTCCGCGCGGCCGACCTGGCCTTCCTGTAATTGCTCGCGGGCCAGGTTGACCCAGCCGGCGGCATACTTCGGATCCAGCCGCACCACTTGCCGGAACGCCTGCCCGGCGCCGGTCAGATCGCCCTGCAGCAGCAGGCCGATGCCGTAATCGTTCCAGCGGATCACTTCGCGGAAACCGCGCCGCGCGGCGGCCGTGGCGGCGGTTTTTCGCCCCAGCGGCAAGGTGACGCGGTCGGCGCTGATGGTCACGATCGGCAGGTTGGGAATCTGCTTCAGTTGGCCGGCTACGCCCTGCAGCGGTGCGTCAAACAGCGTGGCGCGATCGTCGAAGGCATCGCTGTCGGCGCCCGCGGCCATCCGCCCGGCATAGGAAAAGCGGTTGAAGTAATAGCCGAACTTGCGGTACTTCAGCTTCGCGGCCAGCGTCACCGGGCCCGGCGTGCCGGGCGGAATGGTGACCCGGAAATGCACGGTGTCGGCGGCGCCGGGAGGAATCAGGCGCACCACCACGGCGGCGTGCGCCGACCAGGCATTGCGCTTGTTGATGACGTGATCGTGCTGGTCAACCAGCAAAGCGTGATAAAAGTGGGCGCTCGGATCAATGCGGCCGTCCGGCTTGACAAAGCCGCTCCAGAAAAACGGCCGGCCATGGCCGTCGAGCGCCTTGAATTCCAGCCAGACGTCAAACGCGTCAATCGTCCCGCCGGGGAAGAAGTGCCCCAGGCGCAAGGTGCGCTCGACCACGTCAAAGCAATAGCTGCCGCCGGGGCGCAGCGTCGGCCGGGTCTCGTCGAGCGGCGCGATCACCTGCAGCTTGCCGCCCCGGTGCAGCACCGCGGTCTGGCCGAACTGGCTGCTTTCCTCGCCTTGCGCGAACAGCGTCGCGGTTTGCGCCGTGGAGGGCGGGGCCGCGCGCGCCTGCTGTTCCGTCCCGGCGCCGCGCGCCAGCGCGAAGATATCGGTCGAAACCGCGCCTTGCAGAAAATGCTCCACCGTGCTCAACTGCTTCCGGTCGCGGTTGACGAAGGGCAGGGCGGTATTGGCCGCGGGAAAGCGATGCGAGCGGATGAAGCCGTTGACCGCCGCCGGATCGTTCGAGCGCACCCGTGGCATGTGGCAGCCGGCGCAGTTTTTCGGCTGCGGCGGGTAATAGAACGAGCGCGCCCCCTGGTCGTCGGTGCCGCTGGCCTGCCAGGCGTCGTATTCGTCGAAGCCCCGGATCCAGCGGTAATGATTGTCGGGCACGTCCAGGTGCACTTTGTGGCAACTCGAGCACAACTCCGCCGTCTGCCGGGTGAAAAAGCGCGGCAGGAAGTTGCGGTCGTGCGGGGTGGGATCCAGGTGCAGGATGGCGTCATAGCCCCAGCGCAGGAACGGGTTTTTGCTGTGGACCAGGTGGTTGAGGCTGGGATCGGAAACTACGAAATCCGCGTTGCCCAGGGTGCTGTTGACGTGCACGATGCCGTGGCAGGCAAGGCAGCCCAGCCCGGCCTGCGCGCGCCGGGTGTGTAACTGCTGCACGATCGGCGTTTTCCAGTGCCCGGTCAGCAGCACGGCGGGATCATGGCAGCCGGCGCAGACCGCGCTGCCGGTGGTCGTGCCCTGCACCTGCTGCATATACTGAATGGCCTTGCTGTAGTACTGGTTGTTGAAAGAGGAGAAATGGTGCGCCGATGACTCCCATTCGCGGTAAATGCGCGGATGGCAGCGCTGGCACTCCTGCGAATCCTCATAAAAGCTTTCCGGAATGAACGCGTTTTTCCGGCCGTGATAGAAGGTCGTGATGTCGGCCGGGGCAAACGGGGTGTTGCCGGTCTCGGCCTGGGATGAGACATACCCCACCCCGCGGTTGGCGATCCGCGACCACGGCGAGGGATGGAAATGGCGGTAGACGCGGAGCGTCACCGGCACGGCGACGATGGCCGCCGCCAGCGCGGCGATCCCGGCGCGCAGCGCCGGCCGCAGCCCGGCGCGGCGGCGCAGCCCCGCGGCCGCCAGTCCCAGCAGCAGCAGCGCCGAAGCGGCTTCATGCAGCCAGAGAAGCGTCCGTTGATGCAGGCCGTTGCCCCAGATCAGCAGCGCCCAGCCCAAGGCCGCCGAAGCGGCCAGCAGCAGCCAGAAACCGGCGTTGAACAGCGGCGTGCGCTCGCCCGCGGCCGCGCGCCGCCAGCGCCGCCAGCCCGCCCATCCCAGGAAGGTCAACAGCACGCCCAGTCCGGCATGCGCCAGCACCAGCACCGCGTACCATAGCGCCACGGCGGGAAACGCCGCCGGCGCCGCCGCGCTTAAGGCGGCAGCCAGCAGCAAGGCCAGCAGCAGTTTCGAGAACCTGTTCATGATCAAATGCCCGGGCGGGGGCGGCGGGAATGGCCGCGGGCTGATTTTATACGCAGCCGGGATAGCGCGGCACTAATCAGAACCGATTAATCTGGCAATTAAAATCGTGTAGTGCGGCGCCGCACAATGCGGGCATCGCGCCGGGCGCGGCTCTCCGCCGCCCGACCGGGGACATGGCCTACTCCGGCTTGATCAGGCCTTTTTTCACCGCGTACAGCACCAGCTCGGCGGTGCGGTGCAGCCCCAGCGTCTGCATCAGGTTGGCGCGGTGCACCGCCACGGTGTTGGGGCTGATACCCAGCCGCTGGCCGATTTCCTTGTTCGAGCAGCTTTCCGCCACCAGTTGCAGAATCTGCTTCTCGCGCTGGGTCAAGCGCTCGAAGGGATCGTCGGGCTCGCCCTCGCGCCCTTCCCGCACGGCTTCAATCAGCAGCGCGGCGATGCCGGGGCTGAGGTACGACTGCCCCGCGGCGACCGCGAGCACCGCTTGCGCTAGGTCCAGATCGAGCGCGTCTTTGAGCAGATAGCCTTTAATGCCGACCCGCAGCGCCTGGCGCACATAGCTCTCTTCCGCGTACATGCTCAGGATCATCAGCTTGATCCGCGGATCCATGCGCACGATCTGTTCGGCGGCCTCGATGCCGTTCAACTCCGGCATGGCCATATCCAGCAGCATGACGTCGGGATGATGCACGCGCGCCAGCTCGACCGCGTCCAGGCCGGTGCGGCCCTCGGCCAGGACGCGAATGCGGGGATGGTCCTCCAGCAGGCGGCGAAAGCCTTGCCGCACCAGCGCGTGATCGTCCACCAGCACCACGGTGACGGGGTTCATGGGTTCCAATGTTGCCATCATAAGGGGATTTCGACTTCGACCGCGGCGCCGGGCCCGGGATTGAAATGGAAGCGGCCGCCCAGCATTTCGGCACGCTCGCGCATGCCGCTCAGCCCCAGCCCGCGCCCGGCCTCGGCCGGCATGCCGGCGCCGTCGTCGGCGATGCGCAGCCGCAGCGTTTGCCCGCCGGCGGCCAGCAATAGTTCCACCTGGTGCGCGCCGGCGTGCCGGGCCACGTTCGTCAATGCCTCTTGCGCAATACGGTAAAGATGGATCGCGGTTTGCGGCGGCAGCAGCGGCAGCACCCCGCGAACTTCCATTCTAGCCGCAATGCCGGTGCGTAATTCGAATTTGCGGACCTGCTCGCGCAGCGTCTGCTCCAGGCCAAAATCGTCCAGCGCCGGCGGGCGCAGCATCTGCGCCAGCCCGCGCAGCTTCTGCTGTGCTTCCTGCGCCACCCCGCGCGCCTCCCGCACCTGAGCCACCGCCTCCCCGCTGGCCGCCGGCAGATGCTGCTGCAGCCGCGCCAGCATCGTTCCCAGCGCCGTCAGCAGTTGTCCCAGCTCGTCGTGCAGATCGCGCGCCACCTGCCGCAGCGTCGTTTCCTGCACCTCCAGCAGGCGGCGATTGGCGGCGGCCAGGTCGTGCGAGCGCCGGTCCAGCGCCTGGGTGAGCGCCTGCGCATGCGCGAACGAAGCCCGGTTGGCGCGCAGCACCCACACCGCAATGCCGCCCGCCAGCGCCAGCAGCAAGCCGGTTAGCCAGAGAATATTGCGCATCACCCCGCCGTAGATGGCCTGCATCGCAGCTTCCGTGCGCTGCTCCCGCCGGCTGTTGCGCGCCAGCCAACTGGTGATCAGGTTGTGTATGTACATGCCTTGCGGCGCCAGCTCGCGGTTGACCAGGTCCGCCGCCTGGCTCTCGTAGCCGGAACGCGCCAGCGCAAAGGCCTGGTCGCTGATGTTCCAGAACTGGCGCAGCGAGCGCGCCATCTGTGCGTTTTCCGGCCGCCCGCGCCCCGGCGGTGCCAGCCGCTGCTCCCGCGCCAGCGCCTGGTCCAGATCGCGCCGCAGTCGCAGAAAATCCGCCTGCCAGACCAGAATCGGCACCTGCGGCTGCCGCCCGATCATGTTTTCCACCGAAAGCGTCAGCTCATACGCGTCTTCCTGGATGCGCAGCAGCTCCAGCGTGTCGCGATGCCCGCGCTCCAGTACCTGCCGCTGATAGCCGCGCAATTGGCGCATCTGGCGCGCGGTATAGACCCCAAAACCCAAGAACAGGGCCAGCATCATGCCGATGCCGGCCAGCAGCCGCAGGTGCGGCGAGGGCGCGCCGTGGGCAAGGGGTGCCGGATTCGGCGGCGGGGTGACGGCAGTGGCTTCTTGCACGGCTGCGGTCATGGTAGCAGTTTCGCGGCCCCATGGGCCGCCCGTCCAGCCCCCGCTCCGCTGCCGCCGTCCGGCCTGATAACGGACAGCATTCGCCGGTCTAAGACTTGAAATTGCCGGAAAAAGGAATAGCGTAAAAGTGAAAAGCCCCGGGAGGGGGCCACTATGAGCCATTTCCGCAACGGAACCTGGCGTTGGCTAACCTCCGCGCTGCTGGCGCTGTTCTGGTTGGCGCCGGCCACGGCCCAAACTTGCACCCACGCCTGCTGCCCGCATCACTTCAAAGTCATCCAAGGGTATCTGGATTTTCTGCACACCACTCAACTGAGCGCCCGCAAGGAAACGGCGGCTGAGTTCAGCAGCAAATTCACCCGCGAAACCGCGCAAAGCTTCCTCAAGCTGGAAGTGACCGCGATGCGCGCGGCGGCGGCGCATTTCGCCCAGGAAAACGACCCCCTCAACCAGAAAGCCATTCTGGCCATCGCCGACCGGCTGAATCTGGCCGAACAGCAGATGGAAGCCGCCAAAACCGACGCCCAGGCGCAGGCGGTTTTTGATGCTTTGAACCTGGACCTGCATCTGCCTCCGCCGTCCGCCCCGGTGGCCGTGGTCACGCCGGCGAAAAAAGGCATGAAAAATTAATCCGGATTGCGCAGCCAGCCGGCGTCGCGCGCGGCAAGCTCCGGGCCCCGCCGGCTTCTGGCCGTAGGCGTCCGCGGGCGAGCCTGCCGCCGGGGAAGTCTGCGCGTATATAACTTTGCCGGGCAAGCGGACATCCTCCGGCGGGGATCGTATATATTTCACTCCACTACGCGGCGAAAAGCCGTATGATGGCCAAGTCCGGCCATCCCTTCAGGAAGAGGAAGGCATGCCAGTGCGAACGTTAACAAACCGGCTTTTTAAGCTGCATCTGCTGCTCATTCTGGGTTTTGCCGCCGCCCTTCAGCTCCGGGCCCAAACCGCTTCCCCGGCGCCGCGCCCGGAGGCGCGGGCGCGCCAGATCGTCGCGCGCATGTCGTTGGCTGAAAAACTTCGCGAATTGCATGGAACCGCTAGCCACGGACGCTTCCGCCATGTGCTGCCTGTGCGCCGGCTGGGCATTCCCGAACTGCGCGTCGCCAACGGCCCCGCCGGCGTCGGGCCGGCCGACGATCGCCCGCAAAAACCCGCCACCGCGCTGCCCGCTCCGATTGCGCTCGCCGCCACCTGGGACCCGCGCGCCGCCTATCGCTATGGCGCCGTGATCGGCGCCGAGGCCCGCGACCTGGGTTATGGCCTGATGGAAGGACCCGATATCAACATCGCCCGCGTGCCGCAGAACGGCCGCACCTTCGAAGCCTTTGGCGAGGACCCATTCCTCGATGGCCTCCTTTCGGTGCAGGAAATCCGCGGCATCCAGAGCCGGCGCGTGATCGCCGATGTCAAACACTACGACGCCAACAACCAGGAAACCGACCGCTTCCTGGTCAACGAGCGGATTCCCTTGCGGGCTCTGCACGAAATCTATCTGCCCGCCTTCCGTGCATCGGTCGTGCGCGGCCATGCCGCCGCGGTCATGTGCGCCTATCCCAAAGTCAACGGCGCCTATAACTGCCAGAACCCCTACCTGCTGGAAACCGTGCTCAAACACGGCTGGCATTTCCCCGGCTTTGTCACCTCCAATTTCGGTGCCACCCACAGCACCGTGCCCTCCGCGCTCGCTGGCCTCGATTTGGAAATGCCCACCGGGCGCTACTTCGACGCCAAACTCGCGGCCGCGGTGCAGGCCGGCAAAGTCAGCCAGGCGCAGCTCGACCGCAAGCTAGTGCGCCGCTTCGCCACCATGATGCGCCTGGGCGTGTTCGCCGCCTGGCCGCAGCGGCCCTTGCCGGTCAAAGCCGACGGCGCTATCGCCCGCCGTATTGCCGAGGAAGGCGTGGTGCTGCTGAAAAATTCGCCCGTCCACGGCCGGCCGCTGCTGCCGCTTTCCTCCGCCGGCCTGCATTCGCTGGCGCTCATCGGGCCCTACGCCGCCCAGGCCATGACCGGCGGCGGCGGCAGCTCCCACGTCGTTCCGCTTTACACCGTTTCGCCGCTCGCCGGGTTGCAGGCCCGCGCCGGCGCCGGCGTCAGCATCCGCTTCAACGACGGCGCCGATCCGGCCGCCGCCGCCGCGCTCGCCCGCCGCTCGCAACTGGCGATTGTGATGGTGGGCGATCGCGAAACCGAAGGCCGCGACCACCCCATCACCCTGAGCGGCAATCAGGACGCCTTGGTGGCGGCCGTGGCCGCCGCCAATCCGAACACCATCGTGGTGCTGAAAAGCGGCTCGGTGGAGCTGATGCCCTGGGTGAATCGCGTGCCGGCGATCCTGGAAGCCTGGTATCCGGGCGAAGAAGACGGCAAGGCCGTCGCCGCCGTGCTCTTCGGCGACGTGGATCCTTCCGGCCGGCTGCCGTTGACTTTTCCTCGCCGCCTGGCCGACCTGCCCGCCCACACCCGCGCCCAATATCCCGGCGTGCCCATTCCCGGCGCCAAACCCATTCAACTCTTCCGCCGCCGGCAGGCCCTGCCCATGCAGGTCGTCTATAGCGAGGGTCTCGACGTCGGCTACCGTTACTACGACGCCCACCACATCGCCCCGCTGTTCCCCTTCGGTTATGGGCTTTCCTATACGCAGTTCCGGTTTAGCCGGCTGCGCATTACTCCCTCGCGCCTCGCAATCGCCGCCGCTCACCCTGCGGCCGAAATCAGTTTTCGCGTCGCCAATACCGGCCGGCGCGCCGGCGCCGAAGTGGCCCAGCTTTACATCGGGTTCCCTGCCGCCGCGGGCGAGCCGCCGCAGCAGTTGAAAGCGTTCGCGCGCGTCTCGCTCGCGCCCGGCCGCAGCCGCCGCGTCACCCTGCGCCTGCCGCTCTCGCGGCTGCGCGTCTGGAGCCAGGCTCGAGGCTGGCACGCCGTTCCCGGCAGTTACGCCGTTCTCGTCGGCGCTTCCTCGCGCGATATACGCTTGCGCGGGCGCTTGCAATTGCGCGGACGCTGACCGCGGCAGCCGGCCATTTCTTCCTGGCGGCCCCGACGGCGCCGGTCCATTCCTCGCCGGCGCGTGGAGAGCGGTAGCTGGAGCTGTCACTGGATGGCGTGACTCCTGGCGCTGGAATCCTGAGTGCCGGGTATATATGATTAGGACCGGGAAGCGTCTCATCCATGTGTGCGTTCTATTTCCATGGCAACCGCCCCGGCTTTAAGCATAGTTACACCTGGCGCTTTTTAAGCTGGGGATGTCTGGCTCTGCTGAGCCTCGCCGCGCTGGTGGGCTGCGGCTCCGCGATTTCCGCGCCGCCGCCACTAAGCATCCAATTGAATTCGCCTACCGTCCCCACCTATCTGTCTTCGGCCGGCAGCTTGTTGCTTTCCCAGGCCGGCACGCCGATCCAATTCAATGTCGCCGCCAATCAGGGTGGAGTGCTGAATTTATCGGTAACCGGGCTGCCGGCAGGAGTTGCGGTCAGCTATCCCTCGACCGTACAAAATAGTTTCACCATCGCAGTCACTGACCCGGCCCAGGCTCCCTCGGGCGATTACCATCTGCTGGTCACCGCTTCCCTCGCCGGGCAACAGGCCACGGCCTCGCAGCCGGTCACCATCGCCATTGCCGCCTCGCTGCAGGCCGCGGCCGGCGCGCCGCTGGGGTTGGCCATGTCCACTGCGTTCCAGCCGGCGGATTGGGATTACCCGTTTTTTCAGAACCATGCCAACGCCCCCGCGCTGCTCGCCGGCTTGCAGCCGCAGCATATACGCCTCCAGGCGATTGATGGAGCGGTGCCGGAAACTGCGCCCGGCGTTTGGGATTTCACCAAGCTGGACGCCATCGTGCAGCCGGTGCTGGGCGTGGGCGATCACAGCCCCGAGTTTCAAATCGCGGTCGCTCCCGCCTTCATGTACGACGCGAACGGCAATCTGCTCGACCAGACCTTTCAGCAATTCGGCCAATACTGCCAACAATTGGTCGAATACTACGCCGGCAACGGTTTTACCGATGCCCAGGGCGTGCTGCATCAATCGCCCAGCCCTGATCGCATCACCTGGTGGGGCATCTTCAACGAGCCCAATATCAATCATCTGACCGCGCAGCAGTACACCCGGCTGTACAACACGGTCGTGCCGATGATGCAGGCGGCCGTGCCGGGCTTGCACTTTGTCGCAGTCGAGCTGGCCGATTTCGGCAGCCAGCCGCAGGATTACTTGCCGGCCTTCGTGAGCGGCGTGACCGCGCCGGTGGATGCCGTGGCGACGCATTATTACGCCACCTGCAACCAGCAGAGCACCGACCAGGAACTGATGAATGCGATCCCGCAGGTTTTCGACGCCCATCTGGCCTACATCCGCTCCGAACTGCAGACGAATCCCGCGCTGGCCGCGGTCCCGATCTGGGTGACTGAAAACAACGTCAACGCCGATTACAGCCAGAATGGCGTCAGCGCCTGCAATGGCGGTCCGTTCACGCTCGATCTGCGCGGCAGCAGCGCTTTCTTCGCCGGCTGGCGCGGTTATGAGTTCGCGCAATTCGTCCATGCCGGCGCGGCGGCGCTTTATCATTGGGATTTTGACGCCGATGCGCAGTTTGGCGAAGTGAATTACGACAGCGCGCAGCCCTACCTCAGTTATTGGGTGGACCAGGCCTTGAGTGAAAACTTCCCCCCCGGCGCGCGCGAGTTGGCGGTCGGCGCCAGCGAAACCGGCGCATTGGAAATTCTGGCCGCACAGCGCGCCGACGGCTCGATTGCCATTCTGCTCGCCAACCACGCCGTCGCTGCCGCCGCCGACAATAACGGCCCGGGAGCGCCAAAATCCGTGCTGCTCGATCTATCCGCGCTGGGCGCTCTATCCTCCATCCACCAACAGACGTTCGATGCCTCCACCCCGGCCGCGGGCGCGCCTCTGTTGTCCATCTGTGCCAACGGCTGCAATGGGCCTTCCATCCATGCCCTCACTCTCAACGGCTACGGCATGCAGTTGTGGATCCTCCAGCCCTGATCGCCATGCTCCTCCCGTGCATCACGTTGACCACCGATTTCGGCCTCCGCGATCACTATGTTGCGGCGATGAAGGGCGTCATCTACCGTCTGGCTCCGGGCGCGGCCATTGCCGACATCACTCATGCCATCCCGCCCCAGGACATACCGGAAGCCGCCTACACCCTGGCGCAAGCGCATGCCTGGTTTCCGGCAGGCACGATTCATGTAGTGGTCGTGGATCCGGGCGTGGGCACCGCCCGGCGGGCGCTGCTGGCCACCGCCGGCGGCCATTTTTTTGTCGCGCCCGATAATGGCGTGCTCTCGCCGGCGCTGGAGCGCGCCGCCGGCCCGGTCGAAGTCCGGCACTGCACCGCGGACCGGTTCTGGCTGCCCCAACCCTCCTCAACCTTTCATGGCCGCGACATTTTCGCGCCCATGGCCGCCTGGCTGGCGCGCGGCGCCGCCGCGGCGGAATTTGGCCCCCCGATTGACGACTACCTCCGGCTGGAGCTGCCCCGGCCCCGGCGCGAGGGCAGCCGCGTGTTCGGCGCCATCCTGCACCAGGATGGGTTCGGCAACCTGATCACCAACCTCACTCCGCGCGATTTGGATTGGACTTTGGCCGCTCCCCGGCGCTGGCGCGGGCAGGCCGGCCGCGCTCCAATCCGGGAACTGCGCGGCTGCTATGCCGGCGCTCCCGCCGGCTCGGTGTTTGCCATTTGGGGCTCCTCCGGCTGGCTGGAACTTTCTTCCTCCGGCCAGTCGGCCGCCGAACTCACCGGTTTGGTGCGCGGGGAAGAGTTGCAATTCGAGCTTTGCCCCGGCGGCGGCGGCGCGGCGGGCGGGACAGGGTAAACTAATTAAGGTAGCCGTCGCGGGCGGGGCGAATTCCGTATAGAGCGGCCGAGCGCGCGGGATACTGTTGGTCTTTGAGGAATTTATGGGAAAAGTCGCTAAAACCGCCGACCGCGCCAAGTCCGAAAGCAATGAGCAGGCCTGCCCGAAATGCGGCAAGCCGCTGCGGATCGTCAAGCGCACGCGGAATCGCGAAATGGGCATCGCGGGAGGCATGTACCTCTCCTGCTCCGTTTGCGAATTCGCCGACAAGCTCTAAATTCTGATCCGCGGTTCTGGCTCGCAGCCCGGCCGGAGCCGGCCCACCCGCCTGGACGGCTCGATCCGCCTTGGCGGTGGGATCCACTCCTCTCCAGAGGGAAGCGCCCGCCTTGCGTGCCTCCATCCCGATTTCTAAGGATCCGCATGGCCTGCCCTGGGGCCTGCGGCATTTCTTGCGCCTGCTCTGGGGCGCGCTGCTGGGCGCCTTCCACGATAACGCCCTTTCCATCGCCCGCGCCGCCACCTATTCCTTCCTGCTGGCGCTGTTCCCGGCGCTGCTGGTCTCGGCGCGCTGGCTCGCCCACGCCCGCAGCTTGCGTCCATTTGCGCCCTTGCTCGACCGCCTGCTGCCTCCCACCGTCCTGCATCTCCTCGTCTCCATGCTCGCCGGCAGCCATCGCCTGCCGCTGCATCTCATCCTCACCGCGCTGGCCGTCTCCCTCTGGGCCGCCTCCAGCGTGGTCGTCTCCTGGATCGAAGGCTTCCAGCACGCTTACCGCTCCCCGCCTTTTCCCTTGCTGCAGGAACGCATCCTGGGCCTGGGCTTATCGCTGATCTCGCTGCTGCCGTTGCTGGTCGGCGCCCTGCTGGTCAGCCTGGGCGAGGCCGCGGAAACGCGCCTGGCTTTCGCCTCCGGCTTTCACTTCCTGTTCCTCTGGGACGCCTTTCGCTGGCTGGTCGCCGCCGTCATGGCGGTGCTGCTGCTGGCCGCCATCTATTACTGGGGCGTGAACCGGCAAATGCAATGGCGGCGCGTGCTCCCTGGCGCGGTGGTCGCGACCCTGTTGTGGCTGCCCGCCACCCTGCTCTTCGCCATGTACGCCACCCGCTATGCCGAATATTCCGATTTGTACGGCAGCCTGGCGGCGGTGGTGGTGCTGATGATTTGGATGTACCTGCTCTCGCTGGCGGTCTTGATCGGCGCCGAGTTCAATCGCGAGCTGGAACTGCGGCGCTGGGTCTCGCCCACCCTCCATCACCTTTTCACCCATCGCTACTCCACCCCGCCCTAGCCTCCGCGGGCGCTAACGGCGAATGAAAAATGGCGTAAACTAATCCGGTCATCAAGCGGCCTGGTGCCCCGCGCATGACCGCAACGATGGATGAGGGTCATTGCATCGGCTGCTTTCCATCGCCAGATGAAGGGAACCGCTTGAGCGTTCGGCCGCCTGCCCCGCGCTCATTCGCAGCGTATGGAAAAAGCACCGCCTTCAGGAGTCACGAAAGTCATCGTCGCCTCGACGGTGATGCTCACCTTCATCTCCTTTTGGCGGGCGGCGGCGGTGGTGCTCGCCGACCTGGGCTCTTCCGCCTTTTACGTTCCCGGCATTGCCGAAAAAGCGATTGGCGCCAGCGCCGCCTGGGTGGTGCTGGCGGTGATGCTGTTCAGCTACGCCGTGCGTGCCCTCTATATCGAGTCGAGCACGATGTTCGTCCGCGGCGGCGTGTACCGCGTGGTCAAGGAAGCCATGGGCTCAACCCTGGCCAAGCTGGCCGTCTCCGCCCTGATGTTCGATTTCCTGGTCACCGGCCCGATCAGCGCCGTTTCCGCCGGCCAATATCTGGGCGGGCTGTTGCACGATATTGCCGCCCGCTCCGGCTTCTCCCTGCTCGCCAGCGACCTGGCCATCAATCATTTCGCCGCCGTTTTCGCCGTCGTGGTCACCCTCTATTTCTGGTGGTACAACATCAAGGGCATTCACGAAAGCAGCGAAAAGGCCATGCGCATCATGCAGCTCACCACCGTGATGGTGGTGATCCTGATCGTCTGGTCGGTGCTGACCCTATGGCATCATCCCAGCCCGCTGCCCCCGCTGCCCTCCCGCCATACGCTGGTCTTCCCCCGCGAATCCCTGGGCTGGCTTTGGGGCACCGGCGTCACCCAGATCGCCGCCCTCGCCCTGCTCATCGCCTTTGGCCATTCCATCCTCGCCATGAGCGGCGAGGAAACCCTCGCCCAGGTTTATCGCGAGATCCAAAGCCCCAAAGTGCGCAATCTCAAGCGCACCGGGCTGGTGATCTTCCTCTATAGCCTCATCTTCACCGCCGGCGTCGCCTTCCTGGGCGAAATGATCATCCCCGACGCGGTCCGCAAAAAAGCCCTGTTGGGCAACTTGCTGGGAGTGCTGACCAACTACCTCGTCGGCCCCGGCCTGCTCAAGCTCCTCTTTCAGGGCTTCGTCGTCGTCGTCGGCGTGGTCATGCTGGCCGGCGCCGTCAATACCGCCATCATCGGCTCCAACGGCGTTTTGAACCGGGTCAGCGAAGACGGCGTCATGCCGGATTGGTTCCGGCGCCCGCAGCAGCGCTTCGGCACTTCCTACCGCATCATCAACCTGATCGTCGGCTTGCAGATCGTCATCATCCTCTTCAGCCGCGGCGACGTCTATGTCCTCGGCGAAGCCTACGCCTTCGGCCTGGTGTGGAGCTTCTGTTTCCTTTCCATTTCCGTCTTCATCCTGCGCTTCAAGCAGCCCGAAGGCCGGGAATGGAAGGTGCCCCTGAATTTCAAGCTCGGCGGGCGCGAAATCCCCTTCGGCTTGGGCCTGATCGTCCTCGTGCTGTTTTCCGTCGCGGTGATGAACCTGTTCACTAAGCAGATCGCCACCATCTATGGCACCATCTTTACCGCCGCGTTCTTTACGCTGTTCGTCATTTCCGAGCATGCGCACAAGCGCCGCCGCCGCGAAGGCCATGAACTGGATAAGTTCCTGGCGCAGCCCGGGGAAGACATACGCCTGGACACGGTGCGCTGCCGCCCCGGCAATATCCTGGTCGCGGTGCGCGATTACAGCCAATTGGGACACCTGCGCCGGGTGCTGGAACGAACCGATACCACCAAACAGGATGTGGTCGTCGTCACCATCCGCATCGTCGATCCCGGCTACAGCGGCGGCATGCAGGTCACCGAATACGAGCAGCTATTGTTCACGCACGTCGTGGCCGTGGCCGAACGCGCTGGCAAAACGGTTTCCCTGCTCGTCGTTCCTGGCGCCAATCCTTTCGACGCGCTGGTGCAGACCGCGGCCCGGCTGCGCTCCGATACGATCGTCGCCGGCAAAAGCCGTCCGCTGTCGGTGCGCGAACAGGGCAACTTTACCGGCATGGCCTGGGAGCATCTGATTGAGCCGCGCCCGCGCCTGCGCCTCGAGGTCATGGATGGCTCCACCCTCGACGAAGTCTTCTACCTCGGCCCGCACTCGCCCCGCCTGCGCGATAAAGATATCGCGCTGATGCATGAAATCTGGCTGGAATTGACTCAGAATCCGCGTTACCGCGAGCTTCACCATTACCACGTCGTTTCCCTGGCGCTGAAACGCCTGCGCAACGAGCTCCACGGCCCCGATCGCCAGCAAGTCTTGCAAGGCTTTCAGGTGAAGCAGAATGCGCCCGAGGAAGAAAGCGCGGAAGCTTTCCCCAGCCAAACCGATGCGCCGGAACCGGCGCCGGCAGCCAAGCCTCAAGCGCATTAATCCGCCCCCGCCCCATCGCTGTCCAAACCAGCTAAGTAACTGATAAGAAGCTGTTTGCTTCACGATTCGGCCACTCCGTCCGCCGCCTCGCCTCATCATCGGACGCAAATTCATCCCCGCGCCCGCCGCCTGGCCGCGCCCGGCCTTTCCCCTCCGCGCTCTTATCACATGTGATTACCTCGGCGGCGCGAAACCGATTAGTAGTGCACTTTCTGCGCAACATCACCGTTTCCAGCCCCGCACACCGGTTCAGGACGGGATAGAATGATGAGTACACGCGGCAACCGGCCATTAAATTAATTGCATGCAAGTCTTGGGAACCTATGCCCTGCTGCTGGCCCTGATCACCGCCGGCTACGGACTCCTGGCCGGCCTGCTCGGCCTCTATATGCAACGCGAGCGGCTGACCGCCAGCGCGCTCCGCGCCGATTTGGCCGTCTTTCCGCTGCTGACCGCCGCCGTGATCAGCATCTGGGGCCTGATCCTGCGCAACGATTTCGCCGTGGCCTTCGTGGCGGCGCACAGCAACCGCGCTTTGCCCTTCTATTACAAGCTCTCCGTGCTCTGGGCCGGGCAAAGCGGCTCGCTCTTGTTCTGGAGCTGGGTGCTGGCTGGCTACGCTTTTATCGTCAATCTGACCAGCCGCAAGCGCCACCCCCATCTGCGCCCGCTGGCCGCCACCATCCTCGCCGGCGTCGAAGTCTTTTTCCTGCTGCTGAACAACCTCGTCACCCACCCCTTTGCCACCATCCCGGTCGCCGTTCCGGCCGACGGCAACGGACTCAACCCGCTGCTGCAATATCCGGAAATGGTCATCCATCCGCCGATGCTGTATCTCGGCTATATCGGCTTTTCCGTGCCCTTCGCCTTTGCCCTGGCGGCGCTGTTGAAACGCTATCCCGGCGACCGCTGGATCCATGTCACCCGCCGCTGGACTATGATCGCCTGGGGCTTTCTCTCCATCGGCATTGTCCTGGGCGGTTTGTGGGCCTATACGGTGCTCGGCTGGGGCGGTTATTGGGCCTGGGACCCGGTTGAAAACGCCTCGTTTCTGCCTTGGCTGATGGGCACCGCCTTCCTGCATTCGGTAATGATGCAGGAAAAACGCGGCATGATGAAGGTCTGGAACATCTGGCTGGTGTTCGCTACCTTCCTGCTCTCCATCTTCGGCGATTTCCTGACTCGCTCCGGCGTGGTCGCCTCGGTGCACGCCTTCGCCCAGTCCTCGATCGGCGCCTGGTTCATCGTCTTCATGCTGATCGTGCTGGCGCTCTGCCTCTACGCCTATCTCCGTAACCGCGATTTCCTGCGCAGCGAAAACCGCCTGGAAAGCTCGCTCTCGCGCGAGAGCGGCTTCATGTTCAACAATTTCGTCTTCCTGGTGCTGGTCTTCGCCATCCTCTGGGGCACCTTGTTCCCGGTGCTCTCGGAATGGATTCAGGGCCAGAAGATCACCGTCGGGCGGGCGTTCTTCGACCGCATCAATACCCCGATCTTCCTCTTCCTGCTGCTGCTCACCGGCGTCGGCCCGCTGCTGGCATGGCGCCGCACTTCCGCCGCCGGGCTCAAGCGCAACTTCCTGCTCCCCGGGCTGGCCTCGCTGCTGCTGCTGACGGGGCTCTGGCTGGGCGGACTGCGCGACGCCTATTCCGATATCGCCTTGGCGCTGGGTTTGTTCGTCGCCTGGCTGATCGCCAGCGAATTTTATCGCGGCGCGCGCGTGGTCGCGCGGCATGAAGGCGTCAATGTCGTGGCGGCCCTGCCCCGCTTGATCAGCCGCAATACCCGCCGCTATGGCGGCTATATCGTCCATCTGGGCATCGTCCTGTTGTTCATCGGCATTGCCGGCGCCGGCTTCAATCGCGATCTTTCCATGGCCATGCCTTACCACGCGCGCATGTCCATCGGCCCTTACACCCTGATTTCCGAGTCCTATACCCAAAATGACAATGCCAACTACAGCTCCGAAGCCATGATCGTGCAGGTGGAGCGCGGCGGCCGCCCGCTCATGACCCTCTATCCGGCCCGCCGCTTTTACAAGGCTTCCAACCAGGCGCAGTCCATCGTCGCCATCCACGTCACCCCGCTGGCCGATCTTTACCTGGTCTATGCCGGGCACGATCCCGCCACCGGCCAGCCTATCCTGCACGCTTATTACAACCCGCTGACGGTCTGGATCTGGATCGGCGCCATCATCCTGGTGCTGGGCACGCTGGTAGCGTTGCTGCCCAATCGCCGTCCGCCCGCCCGCGCCCCGGCCTCCTCCTCCGCCCGCGCCGTGGCTCAGCCGGAGAGCGTGCAGGTATGAAGCCGTTCCTAAAAAATCAGGCCGCCGCCCGGCGGAAACTCCGCCTGCCCGCCGCATCGCTCGCGCTGCTGCTGCTGCTGCTGCTGTTCGCTTCCGCCGCCATGCGCGGTGGCGCTTCGCCCGTACCCGATCGCTACACCCGCCTCGGCCAGCAGCTTATCTGCGTGTGCGGCTGCCGCCAGGGCCTGCTGGTCTGCAACGACATACACTGCTCCTACCGCCATAAAATGCGGCAGGAGCTGCGCCGGCGCATCGCCCTGGGCGGCTCCGATACCGCCATCATCCAGGCCTTCGTGCAGGAATACGGCACCGCGGTGCTGGCCGTTCCCGCGCATCATGGCTTCGACCGGCTCGCCTGGATCCTGCCCTGGCTGGCCGCCGGCGCCGGCGTCCTGCTGCTGCTGCTGACCATCCATTTCTGGTCGCGCCGCCGGCTGCCCGCCCCCGCCGCTCCTTCCTCCGCGGCGCTCGACCAGGTGCGGCGCGAGTTGGCTGAAAGTGGCCTGCCGGAGGATGAGCCGCGATGAATCTTGCTGCCCTTGCCGCCCTCGTTCTGACCGCCGCGGTCGGCTACTTCATCCTCAACGCTCCGCCCGAGCCGCTGGGCGACAGCCCGGAAGAAGCGAAAAAGCAGGCCCTGCTGGAACGCAAGCAGGCCGCCTACGAAAATCTCCGCGACCTGCATTTCGAGCATCTCGCCGGCAAGCTCACCGAGGCCGACTACCAGGCCAGCCGCCGCCTGCTGGAAGGCGAAGCTGCGGCCGCGGTAACCGAAATTTCCCGCCTCGCGCCGCCCTCGCGCCGGCCCGACCCCGGCAAGGGTAAGCATAAATGAAGCTTTCGCCGCGATCCCGCCGCTGGAACTGGCGCGCCGCCCTCGTTGCCGCCCTGTGCGCGGCGGCCGGAGCGCATGCGCAATCAACTCCGCCGGCCATGGGTCAAGCCGCGCCCGCCGCGCCGTTGGCGGGCATCGTCACCGACGCCACCTCGGGAAAACCCGCCGCCGGCGTGCAGGTCGAGATTCTGGTGCCTGGCCAGCAGGGTATGCAGAGCGTCGGCGCCGCCCGCACCGGCGCGCATGGCCATTTTCAAATCTCGCCGCCCGCCGCCGGCGTCTTCCTGCTGGCGGCGCAGTATCGCGGCGTCGAATATTACCAGCCCGTTCATCCCGGTGCGCAGCAGCTGCGGCTTGAAGTTTTTCAGACCACTTCGGATACTCGTCAGCTCCGCGTGCATGAGCTGGCGACCGTGCTGCAGCCGGAAAAAGGCCAGTTGGCGGTGGTGGACGAATACATGGTGAACAACCGGCTTTCGCCGCCGCGCACCTGGTATCGCCCGGGAGGCATCTTCCGCTTTCTCATTCCGCGCGGTATCAAGGCCGACGGCGCGCAGGTGATCGGCCCCGACGGCATGACCGTGCCGCGTGACATCCTGCCCACCCGCCAACCCGGCATCTACACCCTCAAATACCCGCTCCGCCCCGGTCAAACCCGCGTGCAGGTTTCCTATCGCCTGCCCTACACCCCGCCCAAAGCCGCCCTCGATCTGGGCGCCCTCTATCCGGTCAACCAACTGCAGGTGTACGTGCCTTCGCCGATGCAGTTTGTCAGTCCTCGGTTTAGCCTCTTGGGCAGCCAGGATGGCTATCAGGTTTACGGGCTGGCGCATCCGCCCGCCCGCCTGCGTGTGCAAGTCGCCGGCGACGCGCCCTTGCCGCAGGCCATGCAGTCCATCGCCTCGGCCTCCGCCTCGCCCTCCGGCGCCGGCACTGCCGCCGGCGCCGCGGATGCTTCCAGCCCCGCAGCCGTCATCCCCAGCCCGAATTTCGTCGAAAAAAATTTCTTGACGCTGCTGGCCGGCCTGGCGCTGCTGGCCGCGGCCATGCTCTTTTATAAACTGCGCCAGCCGGAGCCTCTGCCCGCCGCCGCTCGCGCCTCGGCCGCGCCGCCCGCCGCACTCCCCGATCGGACTGCTCCCGTCTCACCCGCCGGCGATGGCGCCTCGCCCGCCGCCGAATCTGCGGATGATATGCAGCTCTTGAAAAACGACCTTTTCCTGCTCGAAGCTCGCCGCCATACCCATAACATTTCGAATGCCGACTACGAGCACGAGCGCCGGCAGCTTGAAGAGCGCATGCGCCGGCTGCTGAATCAGGCCTCCCCTGATCCCCGCGGCTGATATTCCAGCCCTTTATTTCTTCTCTTTGGAGTTGCCGATGTGCGCCGGCCCGGGCGGCGGATCGCTGGCTGGAAACGATTCTTCCACTACTTCGTCGTATTCTTCTCCGGTCTTCGTCTCCGGCGGCGTCGTTTTCGGTGATGGTGAAGTTGGCTTTTGCGGGTCCTGGCTGGGCATCCTTGATTAGATGTTCGCCGGCCGGCCAGCGTTCACCGCCTCCTCGGCCCTGTGGACGCCGGATTGCCAAGCTTCATGCCGCTGGTTCGGATTCCCGGCGTCGCCCGGAACAGTTGCGGTGCACGCCGTAAACGGAGAGACTGAAGGCATGCTGTTGGTGCTGAGCTGGCAGGCGGGCATTCCCGGCGAGCGGCTGGCGGAAGAATTGGCGGCGGAGCTGAACTGCTCGCTCTTGAATGCCGCCCGGCTGGAAGCTGCACTGAACCAGCATCGCGCCTCGCTCCCGTCTGCCCTCGCCGCGCCCTCGTCCCGGCACAATGGAGCCGAAGCGCCCGCGCCCGCGCCGCGGCTCGAATCTCAACGCCGCCGCCTCGAAATGCGTGAATCCATGCTGGCCGCGGCGATGGCCGCGCCGCTGATAATCGCCAACCTGGGCGGCGAATACGTCTTCAGCGCCGAAGACGCGCTGCGCGTCCGCCTGGTCGCATCCCGGCGCCGCCGCCTCGCCTGGCTGGCCGAAACTCGCGGCCTGGATCCCGCCGCGGCCGCGCCGGCGCTGGCTGCCGAAGCCGCCGCCACTCCGGGCTTGCAGCGCGGCGGCGAGCCCCGCCCCGACCGCTATGACCTGTTGCTGAACTGCGCCAGCTTCGGGCTGGCCGGCTGCCGCCGGCGCTTGCGCGAGGCCGCCGCCCTGCTCCCCCCCGGCCCTCTGCCCGCCGCCCGCGGCGAACGCCTGCGGCTGCATTTCCGCCTGCGCTTTGCCGAAACTGCCGCCCCGGCCGCCGTCCCCGCTCCCGCCATCCCCCTGGGCGCTCCCGCTGCCCCCGCCCCGCTCCACTTTGCCCATCCTTCCGAGCGCATCTTCGCCCAGGTGCTCGATTTCTATCGCATACAGTGGCAATACGAGCCCCGCTGCTTTCCGCTCGAGCAGGATGCGGAAGGCCGCGTGACCGAAGCCTTTACCCCCGATTTTTATCTGCCCGACCAGAATCTCTATATCGAGCTGACCACCATGAAACAGTCGCTGGTCACGCGTAAGAATCGCAAGATCCGCCGCCTCGGCGAGCTCTATCCCGACGTCAAAATCCGCATGGTCTATCAGAAAGATTTCGAGGATTTAATCTTTCGCCTGGGCTTGGAAAGCGAAGCCGGCGGCGGCACGGCCTCGTTTTAAATTAGTCGCTGGCGCTATCGCCGGCTCCGGCCGAAACCGGTCACCTTGCGCAATGCTTGGATCTGCGTTTTCCCGATGCTGCGCCGCCTCCGCCTTGACCGGCCGGATCCCATGACGGCTTAGCGATGTAGCAGCACCACCGCCACGGCTTGCTTGCCGAGCTGCACGCTGAATTCGCTCGCGGCGCCGCGCGCGGCCAGCGCCGGGCTGGGACCGCCCAGCAAATTTTCCGCTCCGGCCCAATGTTGCGGCAGGCGGATTTGGAATTGCCCCGGATTCCCGTGATTGATGGCGATGAACAATAATCCGTCTTTTGCGTTTTCCCCGGCCGGCATGGCGCGCGCCGGCACGTTCAGCAGCCGGGCCTCGACCGCCGCCGCGCCCCCGCCGTGAACCGCCAGCGGCGGCGCGACTCCCGCCCAGCGCGCCAGCGCGCGAATCAGCTTGCCCGCCCCGGCGCTGTGCAGGGTTTGGTTGGCCAGGCCGAGAAAGGTGCCGATATAAATCGTCCGCCCGCGCCCGTAGTGCGATTCAACCACTGCCGGACGCCCGTCGGCAAAGCGCGCCAGTACCTGGCCGCGCTCGACCTTCAGCGCCTCTTCAAACTGCGCGGTCGGAACCTGCAGCCCGGCCATCCCGTTGGGCGCGCTGGGCGGAAAACGGAAGCTGGTCTTCGCCCCCGGCCACAGCGATGCCTCTTCCACCCCGAACACTCGGTCCAGCCCGCCGCCGGGAATGCGCGGATACGCAAACCCGCGCGCGTCGTTCCAGGCGGTGCGCGCTTCGCCAATCAGCGTGCCGCCGTGTGCGACGTAGCGGGCCAGCGCGCGCGCCACCGGACGCGCCAGCGTAATGTCGTACGGCAGGTAGATGGCCTTATAGCGCCCCGCCCGCCGCGCTACGTCGTCGGCGTGCAAAAACGTGACCGGCAGATTTTCGCGGTACAGGGCGCGATAGACGCCCATCAGGGAATTGCGCACCGCCGCGCCGGGGCTGACGGTATCGCCGCCGCTGAGATAGCTGAGCGGATTGTAGAGCAGCGCCAGTTGCGCCCGCGCCGGCTGGGCCTCATGGAACAGCCGGCTGTGCGCGTTCACCACCGCCGCCAGCCGCCCGGCGGCGTGCGCGCGCCGCGTCAGCGTGCCGTCGAGATGGATCATGCCGTAGCCGTCCGATTCGTAGCCGGCGTTCATCGGATACCAGGCGTAGTAGGCGATGGATTTGGCCCCGTGCGCAATCGCCGTCCAGCCCCATTCCGTCAGCTCGGCGCCGGTCACCGGATCGTTGACTCGCAGCCCGGTGGCGCCCTGCCCGGCCTGCATCTCGCCCACAAAAAATCCCCGCCCCAGGCTGGCGGCGTACGAGCCGTCAAACCCGAACGCGCGCTCGACCGGCGGCCAGCCGTGCAACTGCGCCTCGGCGTGCATCGGATAAATGCTGGCCCCGTAGTAATCCACCCGCCGGAACATCTGCCAGTCGTCCGGGTTGCCGTAGCCGTCCAGCGGCGTGTTCAGCACTCCGGGGATATCCGAGTGGCTGCTGGTAATGTAGTTGCGGCTGACCGCCATCACCGCCCCTGCCTTCGCCCCCAGGTCCGCCGCCAGCTTGTGCAAAATGAACGCCCGCCAGTCCATGAAATCGGCGTAGGAAAGAATCGTCCCGAAGCGCGGCGGCTGCACTTGGCTCCAGCGGCTGAAGCCGCGGTACCAGGCGCGGTTCAGCGCCGCCAGCGTGCCATATCTGCGCCGCAGCCAGCGCTGAAAACGGGCGATGGTATAGCGGTTGTAGTCGAACTGCACATGCGGCAGGTCGTTGAACCAGACCCAGTTCACCAGGTGCGGCTCGCTCCACAGGTCATAGCCGTAGAAGGCCGGGCTGGCGGCCGCCGCCTGCGCCACGTGACGGTAGAAATCCAGCACCGCGGCGTGCACGCCGGGATTGTCGAAGCTGTAGCCCGGCGACGCCTGCGACTGTATGTGCACGCCGGTCGCGGTGACGAACTCGGCATGCGGAAATCTTTCCCCCACCCAATCCGGCGCCGAATCGGCATACACCTGCACGATCACCTTCAGCCCCGCCTGCTGCGCCAGCGCCAGCAACTGTTGCAGGTCGCGCAGGTCGAATACTCCCGGCCGGGGCTCGGCGGTGGACCAATCCACCCAGGTCTTGACCGTGTTGAAGCCCAGCCGCTTGATCGTCCGCAACTGCGCCAGCCATTCGGCGCGCTCGCGCCGCGGATGCCGCGAAAGCATCGGCGCGCGCGATTTCCCCCCGGCAAACCAGACCGCGATGGGAAAAAAGTCGCGCTCGCCCCGCGTCAGCCGCGCGAGGCGCGGGGCGCGGCGGCGGGCTGTACGGACGGGCGGGCGCTCGGGGCGCGAGCGGCGGCGGACGGCGCGGCTTCCCGCCTGGCCCGCAAACGGCAGCGCGAGCAGCAGCGGCAGCAAAACGGCAATGGATTTCCAGCGCATGGGAAAAAAATTTAGCCGGGGCGGAGCGTCGCGCTTCCGCCCCGGCTGCCTGCCGCTTACGCGCGGCTTCGAAGTGGTTGCATTTTAGAAAGTGAACTTGAATCCGAACTGCAACTGGCGCGGTGAATTGGCCTGGTTCGTGACCTGCCCGAAACCGGCCATCACGCTCGGATCCGTCGCCGCGCTCTGGTTCCAGAACACGTTGGGGTAGCCATACTGCACCGAGTTGGTGATGTTGTAGGCCGCCAGTTGGAATTGCAGGTTCTTGCCCTCGCCGATGGGGAAGTTCTTGAAGATCGAGGCATCGAGGTTCGAGGTGCCGTCGGTGCGCACGTTCAGCGTCGCCGGCGCGCTGCCGGGGAAGAACTGGTTCTGGGGCTGGTGGAAGCAGGTCCAGTTGATCCACATGGCCGGGTTGCCGTTGCTCGCCGGATTGCAGCTCATGTTCGGACGCTGGCTGAAGTAGGGATCGCCGGTGCCGCTGGGCGCGGCGATCGGCACGCCGGTGGAGAGGCTGAGAATCGTGTTCAGCGTCCAGCCGCCCAGGGCCTCGTTCGCCCAGCCGTGCAGGTCGTACTTCCGCCCCCGGCCGAAGGGCAGGTCGTACGAGGCTTGCCAGGAGAACCAGCGCGCCACGTCCTGCGTGCTCAAACCGCGGTCCAGATTGGGATTCTTCCAGTCCTGGTGGAAGCCGCCGTTGGTGCCGATGAAGCTCAGCGGCGAAGTATAGTCGTCGGTCAGCAGCTTGCCCCAGGTGAAGGCCCCCAGCGTGGTGAAGTGCCGGGTGAGCCGCTTCTGCACCTTCACCTGCAGCGAGTGATAGACCGAGTCGCCCGCCGGCGCGCCGCTGATCGAGACCCCGGCGCCGCCGATGCTGCCGTTGGTGAACTGCGGATAGAGCTGCAGCGCTTCCGCCTGCGAGATGGTCGCCGCGCCGTAGATCGGCGAGGTCGGATCGGTGATCGCCGCCTCGTAGGGATTCGGCACCTGGTTGTTGAGCGCCGCCTGGTACTTCTCGATCGTCTGCAGCGACAGGATGTTGTAATCCTCGCCTCCCACCGGCAGGTGCAGCCCGCGGCTGCCTACCCAGGCCATCGAGAAAATCGTCTGGTGCGGGAACTCGTACTGCACCCCGAGGTTGAAATCGTAGGTGGTCGGCTCCGGCTGCGTCCGCAGCTCGGTGGTCAGCACCGTGCCCAGGTTGGTCGCCGGCCCGA
Source organism: Acidobacteriota bacterium (assembly GCA_021789895.1). GTDB lineage: Bacteria > Acidobacteriota > Terriglobia > Terriglobales > SCQP01 > JAKASR01. The sequence continues at coordinate 27,697 of JAJYIU010000030.1, forward strand.
GCGCGCCGTTGGTGTTCTGCACGATGCCGTTGGGAAAGGCATTGCCCAGCAGGCTGATCGGCACGGTATTGCCGTCGGCATTGGTGGTGGTGGCGTTCCAATAGGTCGAGGCGTCGAACGAGTCGCTGTTGAGCGAGGGGTTGGACACCATGTGCGTGCTCGGCCCGTAGAAAATGCCGAAGCCGCCGCGCACCACCGCGCGCGCAAACGGCTGGTAGGCGATGCCGATGCGCGGCCCGAAATCCTTCATGTTGGTCGTGAACGGGCTTTGCCCGTTGTGCACGAACTGCTCGCCGCCGACCAGCGGCACCCCGTTGACGGTGTAATGCAGCGTCGGATCGAACCACTCCAGCCGGTTATAGCGCTCCGTCCGCCCGCCGAAAATGTCCCAGCGCAGCCCCAGGTTGACCGTCAGCTTGCGCGACACGTGGTAGTCGTCCTGAATGTAGGCCCCGTAATACGGGCTGGCCTCGGCGGCGAAGATGTCCTTGGTCCAGGCGTTCTGCCATTCATTCCCCGGCCCCGAGCCCATGCCCAGCAGGAACGAGGCGAAATCGCTGCCGTCGCCCGCCCAGGTCGAGGAGCTGGTCGCGGTGTTGTCGAACAGGTACCAGCCGCTCGGCGCGATCGGTTGCCCGTCGTTCATGAACTGCTTCTGGTACTCGAACCCGAATTTCAGGTTATGGCTGCCCTGGATGGTGTCCAGCGCGGCGATGAAATCGTGGTCCATGCTGGCGAAATGGAAGGTCGTCCACGGCTCCGATCCCAGGTTGGTGGTCGGCCCGTTGAAATAGATCATCGGTATGTCGGCATACACCGACTGCTTCGCCAGCGACGCCGGGAAACCCAGCGAGGTCATGTCGAAGCCGATCTGGCGCGGGTCCCCGGTCTGGTTCTCGAAATGCCGCACGAACGAGTAGCGCAGCTCCAGAATCGTGGTGGGCGTGAGGGTGTAGTCGTCGGCCAGCAGGAAGTTGCGGTCGTTGGTGATGTTCTGATAGACGTTCGGATCGAAGATGTTCGAGGCGCCGTACAGGTTGGCGTTGCCGAACTTCAGCCGGCCGAAGGAGAAGCGGCCGAAAATGTGCTGCCGGTTGCTGAAGTTGTCGTCCAGGCGGATATCGAACTTCTGCGCGTCGTCCGGCTGCAGGCCGGAGGCGAAGTAGTTGTTGGTGTGGTAGGGGCCGACCCCGGCTTGGTTGGGCAGCGGAAAATATTTGTTGTAGGCCTGCGCCACCGGGTTCAGATCCCCAGCCGGGATGATGTTGCCGGCAAACGGCTGGCGGTTGCCGTTGCCCTGGTCCGGCACCAGCGGGTTGTAAATGGTGAAGCAGTTGGTCGGGTTCGCCAGCGTGCAGGCGTCGGCGGAAAAATCCCCCAGCCGCTCGGCGGCGGTGGGCACCGTCATCGAGCCGGTCTGCAGCGTCCGCTGCTGCAGCCCTTCATAGTCGGCGAAGAAAAACATCTTGTCGTGCCGGATCGGCCCGCCGATCGAGGCGCCCCACTGGTAACGGTGGAAATTGAGCGGCTTGTTCGGCTGCCCCGAGGCCAGTTCGTTGGCCTTGGCAAAACTGTCGTTGGCGGCCAGCGCATTGGGACGGTTGTAATAAAACGCATCCCCGTGAAAATGATTCGCCCCCGACTTGGTCACCAGGCTGATCACCCCCGCGCCCCCGCTCTGATAGCTGGCCGGCACGTTGTTGGTTTCCACCCGGTATTCCTGCACCGCGTCCAGCGGCGGCCGCAGGGCGGGAATCACCGCGCCCAGGTTGTTTTCCCCGATCGAGATCGGGCTGCCGTCCAGCATGTAGTACACCGAGCCTTGCAGCGCCCCGTTGATGGTATAGCCCGACACCTCGGCGCCCGGCCGGGCGTTGAAATCCACGTTGTTCACCGAGCCGTTCACCGGCGTGATCCCCGCCGTCAACTGCACCAGTTGATAGGCGTCGCGGGTCACCAGCGGCACGCGGTGGATCATCTCCGCGCTGATCAGTTGCCCGACGGTGGAATTGCTGGTCGCCATCAGCGGCATCGCCCCGGTCACGGTCACTGTCTGGGTCACCGCCCCGGGATGCAGCGTCAGGTTGACTGCCGTGGTCTGGTCCACCGTGACTGGAATGCCTTTCCGCACCAGGGTGGCGAAACCGCCATGGCTGACTGTCAACTGATACGTGCCGGGAGCGAGCGAGACGAAAGCATACAGGCCGGCATGAGTCGTCACCGTCGAGAGCAGCGTCCCGTTGGCGATATTCACGATCTCCACCTTCGCTGCGGGCACCGCCGCGCCCGAGCTGTCGGTGATCAGCCCGCTGACCGTGCCCCGCCCCGCCTGCGCCCGCGCCGCCGGGCTCAAGCCGATCGCCAGCGCCAGAATCAGGCTCAGGCTGCTCCACCACGCTAACCGTGCTGTTTTCATAGCCGCTCCTTCGTGACCCTGGTCATCGCCAGGAATGAAGTGTGTCGGTCACCATGAATCACTAGTGCTTCGCTAGTACATTTACATTAATAAAAGTCGCGAGTCAAGAATATTAATATGTTATTATCAGAACTCGGTTTTCAGATCACAAAAAATGGTGTCCCTCGTCTTCCCTCCGCCTGCCGCCGCGTCCGCCGGCCCGCTCGACCGCGCCGCGGCGGTCCCCCTGTTCGAGCAGATTAAAATCGCCTTGCGCGCCCGCCTCGATCAGGCGTTGCGCATGGGCGAACTGCACCCCGGCGATTTCTTTACCACCGAAAAAGACGTCTGCCGGCTCTATCAGGTCAGCATCATCACCGCCAAGCGCGCGCTCGATGAATTGGAATCCGAAGGCCGCCTGGTGCGCCAGCGCGGCCGCGGCACCTTCATCGCCCAGCCCCGCATCGCCCAGAATCTCGATCACTTCTACCGCTTTTCCACCCAGCTCCTCAGCCAGGGCCTGCGCCCCAGCTACCGCAATCTCCACGTCGGCGTCGTCGTGCCGCCGCCGCATATCGCCCAATTGCTCGAGCTCAAGCCGCGCGCCAAGGTGGTTTCGCTCTCTCGCCTGCGGCTGGTCAATGAAGAGCCGTTCTTTCTGCAAACTTCCTATCTGCCGCACGCCCTCTTTCCCGGCCTGGAAGAGCAGGACCACGACCGCTACGCCCTCTACGATCTGCTGCGCGAACGGTATCAGTGCGGCCCGGCCAGTTGCCAGGACACCTTCGAGCCGGTGCTGCTGCACAAATCCGCCGCCCGCCTGCTCGGCGTCCCTGCGCGCAGCGCCGGCATGCTGATCGAGCGCGTCACCCGCACCGGCGATGGCCGCATCATCGAAGTCTCGCGCGGCGTCGTTCGCGGCGACCGCTGCCGTTTAAGCGTAGATTTGCATTAACGCGGTTCGCGGCGCCCCGGCGCCCGCCCCGCCCGCGGTCGGCAATGTTCCCCCATGCGGCGGCCTATTTCCATTTCAATTCTCCTCGCCGCCGCGCTCCTCGCCGTCTTCGCCTGCGCCGCCGCGGCGCAGGCGCCCTCTGCGCCGCCCCGCCTCGCCGCCATCCGCCGCGCGCTAGCGCGGCGCCAGTGGAAGCAGGCCGCTGCCTGGCTGAGCGCTTACCTGCGCCTCCATCCCCGCAGCGCCCCCGCCTGGGCCCTGGCCGGCATGCTGGCCGATGCCCAACGCGATTTCCCCCGCGGCGGCGCGGATTTGCTCCGCGCCCGCCGGCTCGATCCCAGTTCCGGCAATTGGAGCAACTGGGGCAATCACCTGCTGCTCGCCGGCCATCCCCGCCAGGCCCGCGCCGCCTGGCGCCGCGCCCTCGCGCTCGATCCTGGCTTCGCCGACGCCCGCTTCAACCTGGTGCTTTCTTTGCTGCGCCGGCCCGGCTGCGCGCTCGCCGCCGCCTATCCTTCTGCCTCGGCCCCGCCTCGCCCTCCCGCGCCGGCGGCCGCCCCGCTCCCCGCCTGCGTCGCATCCGCGCTCGCCGCCTGGCGGGCTTTTGCCCCCCACCAGCGCCTGCAGCCGGCCATTGCCGAGTTGGGCGTGCGCGCCCGCCTGGACGCGCGCCGCCCCGCCGCCGCCCGCCAATTGGCCCGCGCCGCTATCGCCGCCCAGCCCGGCCCTGCCAGATCCAGCTTGCAGGCCAGCTTCGGCATGGATTTCCTACGCGCCGGCTTCCCCCGCCTCGGCCGCCCCTGGCTCGCCGCCGCGCTCCGCGCCCATCCTCATAATGCCGCCCTGGCTCTGGCCCTGGCGCAGGCTGATTTCTTCACCGCCGCCCGGCCGCCCGCCGCCTCTGCCGCCGCCGCCATTCCGCCCGCCGGCCGCGCCGCCGCCGCCCGCGCGCTTCGCCGCGCCGCCGCCGAATTCCAGGCCTTGCATCGCCAACACCCCCGCGCCTGGCGCCCGGAATACTGGCTGGGTCGCGTCGCGCTCCAGGCCGGCGATCCCATACAGGCCGCCAGCCGCCTGCTGCGCGCCGAAGCCGCGGCGCCGCAACAGCCGCTGCCCTACGCCGCCCTGGCCTCGGTGCTTTCCCGCCAGGGATTCTGGTACGACGCCTATCACCAGTGGCGGCAGTATCTCCGCCTCGTCCCCAACGATGTCCCTGCCTGGCTGGCCTTGGCCATCGTCGGCCAGATGGCCGATCAGCGCCGGCCCGCGCTCGCCGCCATGCACCATTATTTAACCGCGCGCCCGCGCGACGTCCGTGCCTGGTATCTGCTGTCGCTCATGCAGCAGGGACAAGGCGACCTGCCCGCCGCCGCCGCCGCCCTCCGCCAGACCCTCGCCCTCGACCCGCGCTATGCTCCCGCCTGGGATACTCGCGCCAAGCTCGCCCTTGCCGCCAACCATCTGCGCCGCGCCCGCCGCGATCTCGCTCAAGCGCTCGCCGCCCGGCCCAACTACGCCCCCGCCCTCGGCCGCCTGGGCGAATGGGAAATGCGCCGCGGCCGCCCCGAGCTGGCCCTGCCTCTGCTCCAGCGCGCCACCCGCCTCGCGCCTCGCCGCGTCGCCGCCTGGTACCAGTTGGCGCAATGCTACCTGCGGCTGCACGACCGCGCCCACGCGCAGGCGGCGCAGCGCCGCTTCCAGGCGCTGCGCCAGGCGCAGCCGGCCTCGGGCGCCAATGGCGGACTCATCGCCTGGCTGCGCGCCGATCTGCGCCTCTCCCCCGCCCAGCGCCGGCGCCATTACCGCGCCTTCCTCCGCCAGGTAGTCCAGGCCATGCCCGGCAATCGCCGCGCCCGTTGCCAGTTGGGCCTCGCCTACCTTCAGGCGCATCAGACCTCGCGCGCGCTTCCCCTGCTCCGCGCCGCGCTCGCGCCTGCTTCGCCCCCGGCCGGCGCTGCCGCCGGCCGCCTGCCGCGCCTGGATGCGCAAGCCGCCGCCAATGCGCTGGCCCAGGCCGGGCATTGGACGCTGGCGGCAGCCTATCAGCAGGCGGCGCTGGCCCCGCCCGCCCGCGCCGCCGCCGCCCCCCTCGATGTCGCCCCGGCGCTGGAATGGGCCCGCCTGGCCTTGCGCGCCGGCCGGCTCCAGCCCGCGCTATCGGTGCTGTCGGCCATCCCCGCCGCCGCCTCTCCCCGCGGCGCCGCCGCCGATCTCGCCGCCCTCGCCTACGCCCGCCAGGGACACAACAACCGCGCCTGGGCCGCCTTCCGCGTCGCCTTGCGCCTCAACCCGCGCAACCCCGATTTTTATCGCGACGCCGCCGTCTTCCTCGGCAGCCGCGGACAATGGCAGCCCGCCCTCCAGCTCATCGCTCTCGGACGCCGCCAGTGCCCCGCCGCCATTGCCCTGCCGCTCCAGCAAGCCGTGCTGCTCCAGCTTTCCGGACGCCGCGCCGAAGCCCAGCGCGAATTGCAGGCCATCGCCGCCGCCCCCGCCGCCGCCGCCCGCGCGCGCAGGGAAGCTTCCACCCTGCTCGCCATCTCCTACTACACCACCGACCAGAAGCCCCGCGCCCGCCGCCTCTTCGCCCGGCTCACGCGCGCCGATCCGGCCAACGCCTCCGCCTGGTACTACCGCGCCCTGCTTGCCTCCGAAGCCGGACATGCCCGCCCGGCGCTGCGCCGCGTCCGCCGCGCCCTCGCGCTCCAGCCGCATGACGCCGCCGCCCTCTACCTCGCCGGCAAGCTGCTGCTCGATGCCGGCCAGTTGCCGCGCGCCCAAAGCGAGCTGCGCGCCGCCGCCGCCGCCCGCCCCGCCTGGCCCGACCCTCATTTCCTGCTCAGCCGCTTGTACTATCGCCGCGGACAAGCCGCCGCCGCCCGGCTCGAGCTGCAGCGCTTTCAGCAGCTCAACCGCCTCGCCCCCGCCTGGAAAGCGCGCGAGCTGCAAACTTATTTGAACGCCGTCGCCGAATCCGCCAACTGATCCTCATGCCTGCTTCCCGCTCCACCGCCGCCGCTTATCTCGCCGCCGACCTCGGCGGCACCAAAATCCGCGCCGCCCGCCTGAGCGCCCGCGGGCGCATCGAAGCCCTGGCGGAAGCGCCCACCCCGCCCGGCGGCGAAGCCGTCGCCGCCGCCCTGCTCGCGCTGCTGCGCCGCCTGCGCACCCCCGCCACCCGCGCCGCCGGCGTGGACGTGCCCGGCCTGGCCTATCCCGATGGCTGCGTCTGGGCCCCCAACCTCCGCGGCTGGAATCATTACCCGCTGCGCGCGCAACTGCGCCGCGCGCTGCGCCTGCCGGTGCTGGTCGAAAGCGATCGCAACGCCTTCATCGCCGGCGAGGTCTGGCGCGGCGCCGCCCGCGGCTCGAGCGACGCCGTCTGCGTCATGCTCGGCACCGGCATCGGCGCCGGCATCTGGAGCGGCGGACGCCTGCTGCGCGGCGCTCGCGAGCTCGCCGGCGCCGTCGGCTGGCTGGCCCTTGAGCGCGAGTTCCGCCCCCCGTACCGCCGCCGCGGCTGCATGGAATCGCTCGCCGCCGGCCCGGCGCTGGCCGCCGCCGCCCGCGCCGCCGGCCTCGATTGGGATACCCCCACCCTCGTCGCCCGCGCCCGCGCCGGCGACCGCCGCGCCCGCCGCCTGCTCGCCGCCGCCGGCGATGCCCTCGGCCGCGGCCTCGCCAACCTGGTCAGTATCCTCAACCCCGCAATCGTGATCTTGAGCGGCGGCTTCGCCGAAGCCGCCGGCGATTGGCTGCGCGCTCCCGCCCAGCGCGCCCTCCAGCGCTGGGCCCAGCCGCTCGCCGCCCGCCAGGTGCGCCTCGTCTTCAGCCGCCTCGGCCCTCGCGCCCCGCTCGTCGGCCTCGCCGGCCTGGTCTCCGGCGCCCTGCCCGGCGCCTTGCCCGCCGCCTCTTCGCGCGCGGCCGCTCGCTTTATTCATTCCTAGGAGAACGTTCATCATGATTGAGCAATATCAACAGGAAATCAGCGCCGTGCTCGCCCGGCTCTGGAGCACTCAAACTTCCGCCCTGCGCCGCGCCGCCGGCTGGATGGCCGACTCCATCGCCGCCGATGGCTTGGTGCATCTGTTCGGCAGCGGGCACTCCGTGCTGCCGGTGCTGGATATGTTTCCCCGCTATGGCAGCTTTGCCGGCTTCAGCCCGATGATGGATTCCCGCCTCATGTGGCTGAGCGTCATGGATACCGGCGGCGCCAAGGAACTGCTCTGGCTCGAGCGCACCGAAGGCTACGCCGCCGTCTTTTTAGAGGATAAAGATCTCGCCCCCGGCGACGTCCTGCTCGTCTTCTCCCACGGCGGCCTCAATGCCGCCCCCATCGAAGTGGCGCTCGAAGCCCGCCGGCGGGGTCTGAAAGTGGTCGCCGCCACCTCGCTCGACAACTACCGCCGCCGCGCCGCCACCCACAGCAGCGGTAAAAAACTGCCCGACGTCGCCGACCTCGCCATTGACAATTGCGTCCCCGCCGAAGACGCGCTGGTCCAGGTCCCGGACATGCTCGGGCGCGTCGCCGCCGGCTCGACCGTCAGCTTCATCACCATCGGCATGGCGCTGGTCGCCGAGGTCGCGGCGCAGTTGGCCGCCCGCGGCATCACCCCCCGCCAGTTCGTCTCGCCCAATGTCGCCGGCGTCCCGCCCGACCACAATCGCCAGGTCTTCGCCGACTTCAACGCCCGCCGCCAGCGGCATGCGGCCCGCCGCCAGCATACCGCCGCCAAATCATGAAACCGGCGCCGCGCCAGGCCTCGCCGCGCGCCTTGGTGCAGATCAGCTACGCCGGCATGTTCCTCTTCGGGCTGGTCCTGTTGCTCATGGGCTCGTTGTTGCCGCTGCTGCCCCGGCTCAACCCCATCGAGGTCGGCATCCTGGGCTCGATCCCGCTGCTGGGCATTTTGATCTCGACCGTCTTCACCGGCCCGCTGCTGGACCGTTGGGGCGCGCGTCCCGTGCTCTCCGCCGGCTTGCTGCTGGTCGCCGCCGGGCTGGCGGCGCTGCCCTGGCTGGCCGGCTTCCGCGCCCTGGAAGCCGCCGCCTTCCTCTATGGACTCGGCGGCGGCGTCCTGAACACCGCCACCAACGCCCTGGTCTCGATCCTCTCCGCCGCCGGACGCGGCGCCGCGCTCAACCGCCTCGGCGCCTGTTTCAGCCTGGGCGCGCTGGCCGCGCCGCTGCTGATGCTCGCCCTGCTCAGCCTCACCCCCCATCCCGCCCCGCTCGCCTTGAGCGTGCTGGCGCTGCTGGCGCTGCTGCTGGCGCTCTCCGTGCTGGCGCGCCGCTTCCCCGCCGTCCCCCCGCAGAACGCCCGCGCCGGCCTCTCCGCCCTGCGCTATCCCATCGTCTGGGTGATGGGCGTGCTCTTGCTGTTCGAGTCGGGTAACGAAAACGCGATGTTCAATTGGGCCGGACGCCTGGCGCAACTGGCCGCCGGCGCAAGCACGCGCCAGGCCGAATGGCTGCTGATCGGCCTCACCGCCGCCCTGGGCGCCGGCCGCCTGCTCGCCGGCTTCCGCCTCCAGGCCCTGCGCAACCGCACTCTGCTCGGGGCCTCCGCCGCGCTGCTCGCCGCCGGCGCCCTCCTGGGCTGGTTCGCGCCCGCCGCCCCCCGCCCGCTGCTGGCGCTCTCCGCCGCCCTGCTCCTGCTCGGCCTGGGCATGGCGATGGTCTATCCCACCGTGCTCGGCATCGCCGGCGACCGCTTCCCCGCTTCCACCGGAACGATTTTCTCCGCCTTGATGACCCTCGGCCTGGTCGGCGGCTGGCTCGCCACCCGCTTCTCCGGACACCTCGCCGCCCCCCGCCCCACCCACGTGCTCGCCATCCCCCTCGCCGACGCCGCCGCCCTCGCCCTCCTCGGCTGGCTCATCACCCGCCCCGCCAAAGGCGAATAGCTTGCTGAAAATACGCCGGAGCCGCCTTCGATTACGGAATGGCTTCCGGACTTAGCAGAAATGGGTTGATGACTCTGACCCCATCCAACTCCTGGTCGGCTTGGAGATCTTCGGTCAGCAAATACCGTGCGCATGAGATTTGCGCCGCCGCCACAATGAGCGCATCCCCGAAGGAAAACCGATACCGGTCCTGGAGCTTCCAGCTCCGCTCGAGCATGTCATCGTCAACCGGGGTGGGGCCCCATGCGAGCAAATCGCGGATTTCTTCGCGGGCTTGCGATCTTTTCTTCGGCCATTTTTGCGTGATTTTAACGTAAAACTCTTGCAGGACTTGATAACTGATCCGCCCGCGGCGGCTTTGCCAAAGCGCGGCTCGCCATGCGCGTGCGGCCTGTTGCTTGCCGGGGTCGGCGTCGTCGAGCGCATAGATCAGCAGGTTGGTATCAACGAAGATCGGAGCGTGCATGCGCCTCCTCGCGTGATAGGTAATGACCATCGGTCTTCAGGAAAGGTTTTCTCGCCAGCGCTCGCCGCATGGCGCGTTCGTAGCGCTCCGTTTGCGTCATCCGCTCTTGCAATAAGCCGGCCAGCAGTCGCGAAACGCTTTTGTCCTGCCGGGCGGCCTCGATCCGGGCCCAGCGGGCGACGTCTTCTTCCAATGTGATCGTGATGTTGCGCAGGCGGCTCATGACACGAATATAGTGTTGCACGATTTTCGTGTCAACGAAGCAACCCCCGTCAGTATTTGTTCCCACCAAAGCAAATCGCTCAGGATTTGCGCCCGTTTAAGGAATTTCGAAGAAATTGCGCCAAGCCAATGCCCCCGCAGCGGGTCCCCGCTGCCCGCGTGGGCCTTGGCACAATGCCACGCCGCGTCCGCCATCTCAGCGCCGCCCGCCGCATTCCTTTCGGCAATTCCGCAGCGGGTCCCGCTGCCCGCCTGCGCCTCACCCTGCGCCGGCATCGTTTCCGCCACTACCCCGCTGCTGTTACTCATTCGTCCTGTCATTTTCGTCAGCTATTCCGCCCGCCCATCCCCCCGGCCATGGTTGCTGTTTTTGGGGATTAAGCTGTCGGCTGTGCGCCGACGGCTGACGGCTTTTTTCGGCTTCCTGCCGGCTCCGCGCCTACTTCAAGCCCGCCAGCAGCCGCCGGGCCAGCGAGGCGTACGCGCTCTGCGGCTGCAGCTTGATTACCTGCTGCAGCATGGATTTTGCTTCGGTCCGGTCGTTGGCTGCCGCCGGCCCGGGACGCCGTGCCGCCTGCGCGTAGGCCAGCCCGCCGCCCAGCCAGGCTTGGGCATTTTGCGGAGCCAGTTGGGTGGCGTGTTGAAACACCGGGCCGGCCGCCTGCGCGTGTCCCGATTGCAGCAGCGCCACGCCCTCGTCATAGTAGGCAACCGCCGCCTGCGCGGGATTGATCCGCGCCGCCTGCTGGTAGTCCGCCGCCGCCTGCTTGAGGTGTCCGGCCCGGATCAGCGCCTGTCCCCGTGCCAGAAACAGGTTCGGATTCTGCGGCGGCGTCGCCACCGCTGCCAGCCCGCCCTGCACTTGCCGCAGGCGGAAGTTGGCCAGCACTGGCCCGCCGTTATATCCGGATTCGATATCCAGGTTGGTCATCCTCGCCACCAGGCGTTGGCCCTGGTATAGGCTGATCTGGTAGATTCCGCGCGGCAGCCCATAGCGGCCGTAAATGCCTTTTTTGTTGGTCTTGGTGGTCCAGCGCCCCAGGTTTTTGACCTTCTCTTCCCCGGTGCGGTTCACCCGCTGGGTCGTACCCACCATCACCAGCGGACGCACCAGCGCGGTGCGCAGAATCACCACTTTCAACCCCGCCACCGGTTTGCCCTGTGTGTCGGTAACGTGTCCCCAGATGCCCATCAAATGGAACCCGTTTGGTGCAATCCGGACGCTCATCTGCGCCCCCGCCGGCAAGCTCAGCGCCGCCGCCAGGCTCAGCGCCGCCGCCAAGCTCAGCGCCGCTGTCAAGTTCCGCCTTGCCATCCCTATAGTCGTCTTCGTCGCTCGTCCCAACGCTGCTATCGGCAGGAAGGCGATCTGGCCAAAGCGCGAATTTGAGTTCGACATTTTTTCACCTCTATTGTTCTAAACACCCGCCATCATACCCCCGCCTCCCCCCTCGCGCCACCCTGGGTTGGAGTATTGAGCTTAGGGGTATTGCGCTTTGTTCAAGACTTTTCCTCGTAACCCGATGTCGGCCGGTATGCTCCAGGTTCGATAATTTGTACGTTGCAAATGTCTGGATTAAGATGACTAAAATCTTTATCTGTCGTCAGCAATGTCGCGGCCGCCGCTCGTGCCGTCGCGGCAATCCATTTGTCGTTGTCGGAAATTGTACGGGCACCCTTGGGATGCGTGAGATTTTTCTTGTCTACTTCGACATACGCCTCGATGATTGAACGGTCGTTGAGATCAATTGTTACCATATCAGCCAGCATCTTGGCCAAAGCTTGGCGTTTATTTTCACCCCATTCGTGGCGTTCGGTCATAGCCCAAATCTCTCCATGGCTGACAATGCTGATTAGCGGCTTGTGGGTCAATTGCGATAGGGAGAAGACGTGGTTAAGGTATTGTCCCAGCTCTCGCCCTCGGATGAGGGCCAGGAGGATCGAGGTGTCGAATAGATAGAGTGTATCGTTCATCGCTCTCGCTCATAGGTCAGTTGGCGGTAAATACGATACAGGGTCAAGTTTTATTTTTGGGGTCGAGATTTAATGAATGCATTCAATTTCAGGTCGAATTCATCGGATAGGATTTATATCCTTGGATCAATTCGTTATCTATTTGCGCAACTCCTGCAGCATGGCTTGCAGTTGCTCGTCGGTTTCCTCGCCAGGCCATTGGCCGAAAAATCGGGGCACGCCTCGCTTGGCTTGCTCACCCGGCTTGTAGCGCGTTGGGCGGGGCTGCTTTTCGACCGGACCGGGAACTTTCTCGAATAGTTTGGATTCATTCCGGCCGCCGGCGACGCTGTCGGCGTCAATGCGAAGCAGAGAGCCGGAGGGGCGGTAAATGGCTTTCCCCGCGATTACAATTTTCTGGCCCAAGAACGATTTCAGGGTCTCCATCTTCTCTGCGTCGCTTAGAATTCCTCGCACCGGATTCCGTTCTTCCAATAGCAGCTCGAATGTCCGCGTGCTGTGGCGAATCATGTCGAGCTGGCCGGCCACTCTCACCGGCCTCGGCGCGGGCGTATGCTCGCTGAGGTCGCTGGCCTTTTTTGCAACCTCCTCGTCCACGCGCGTGAATGCGTGCATTCTTGGGTTGTTGTTTTGAGGTAGGTCCATTGCAATCAGCTGGTGTTCAAAAAGTGCATGAATGTGGCTGATTTGTTTTAGTAGGTGTAAGTCGTAAAGTGGACTTCCGGCGTCGCCGGTTCTGACGTCCTTCATCACGCGGGCGAGTACATGGATAGCTGTGTCTTGAGGCGCCGGTTTTGTATCCCAGAGTGCCTGTTGTTGATACAGCTCTTCTGCGGCTTCGCCAAGGATCGGAGCTTCAAGATGTAGTATGGTGTTCTCGTGCCGCTTGCCCGAAATGCCAGCGATGCGCACGTCGGTAGCCTGCCGCAGCCAGAGGGGCGGAGCGCCGGTATGGCTGCTCGTCCCTTCGATCGCCATCCGCACGGAACCAAGCATCATCGGCGCCAACTGCCGGCAAAGCTGTCCGCAGAATTCCAGCGGCAGGTGTTTGCCATAACCGTCCCTGGTGCACAGCACGATTGCATGTTCCTGGTATTGCATGGCGTTGCCTCCCTTCCAGCCCTCTTCTCTGGCTCAGTTTATTTTAATCGCGGCCGCCGCGGCTTTTGGCCTTGGGTTGACGGTGTTGATTCCGCTGCATTGAGCTCGCTTTCGCGCCCGCTTGGCGCGGGTGCCCTCAATAGTGCTGGTGCCGGTTCGTCGTTCGTGTACTATGCCGCGAGCTTGCCCTCGCAAGCGCGATGCAAAAACGTAGGTTTTGCTCAAAGCATGTCAATCCGAAGCATTTGCTTAAAAATATGCCGTACGAAGCCCAGCGACGCTTATCGCTTTGCTCACTATCCTTGTTGCAGTTGCAATTTTATACAGGTTTTCCGCAGGTCAAACGCTGGCGGCCCGCTGCCGGCCCCCGGTATTACCAATTCGTTACCAGCCTGGGCCGGCGCAAAAAATCCCTCCCGGCCATGGCTTTCGGTAATCTCTTATCGCCGCGCACTCAAGCACTTCCGCCGGAATTCTTCGCCGGCCCTGCCGCCCGCGGCGCTTCCGGAATCCCGCCGCCCTCATCGATGTTTATATGTTGGTTACTATCCCGGCGCCGGCCGGCCCGGGCTGCGTCTGTAAGCTATAGAAATCTGAGCGAAAATATTTATTTTGATTACGTTTTATTTTTTAAACTCGATGATTGGTCATTTTCATGATTTTAGTTTTGATTTCATGCGGCTTTTCTCCATCTTCGCTTTTGCTTCGCCTGAAATGCCATATATCTTGCTTGATTTATTGATGTTATAAGCTGTAAACCGTACTTTAAGATGGCGTGCTATAATGGGATTGTAGAGTCAGAAGACTTAAACGCCGCGCGGCGCCGCGGCCCGGCCGCCAGATGACTCGGGCCGCCCCCGCCGGCGTGCTCTTTGACAATTCGCCGCCCTCCGCCTCCGCCCGTTCCGTGCGGGTGTTTGAACGCCAACCGTTTCTCGCGCCCGCGCGGAACGGCGGCCTTTTTCAGGCTGCCTGCAGACTTCAAT
>JAJYIU010000064.1 GCA_021789895.1 Acidobacteriota bacterium
GGGGCGGGCGACACCAGCGCGCGCTGGCCGGCGGCCGGCGCGGCGGCATAGATTCCGATCGCGGCGGCGAACGCCAGCCCCGCCAGCTTCCGGCAGCGCTTGCGCCAAACGGCCGGCGGCAGGCAGTCATTATGGGCGGACGGTTCGATCCTGGCGTTCATAACTGTCCCTGCTTTCCTCTGCAAGGTGAACTGTGGCGCTCGTCTCACCGCGCGCCGGGAAGGTACGGCGGTTCCGCGCTGCAGGCTAAATGATTCGATTCCGCGCGGCGGATGCCCTGCGGAATTGTATTCAATGTTTAATTTTTAATGGCCGAGGCTTAATCCCAGCTTAAAATTCCATCTCCCGGCGGCGCGAGGGCTAACTAAATCAATACCGCGCCCCGGCGTCATTTCGCTCGGGTGGCGGCGGAAATCAATGGCCGGAATGCGCGCGGGCGATTCTGCGGGCGGCGGCGCGCACGGGCGTTGACCGCCGCAGCGCGGCCTGAATGGCGCGCTTCAGTTCCTGCTTGAAGGTCGCGGGATCGAGCCCCGACTCGCGATACACCAGATGCCCTGCGGGCGAGAGCACCAGGGTCGTGGGCAGGGCCTGAATATTCAGCCGGTTCATCAGTCCGGCGTCGAACCAGGTTCCCTTGCCCCAGCCCTGGCTGCGCAGGAAACCGGGAACGCGGCTGCGATCGCTGTCGGCATTGATGGCGACGAAGACCACGCGCGAGGAAGCGGCGTAAGCGCGCTTCAACTGCTGCAGCAGCGGATGCTCGACCCGGCAGGGGCCGCACCAGGTGGCCCAAAGATCGACCACCACCACCTTGCCGCGGTACTCCGCCAGGCGATGCGTGCGGCCGTCGAGCGCGGCGAATGCAATCTGGTCGAGCGGCGCCGGCGCCGCCAGTTGGGCGGCGGCGGGCGCGCGCGCCGCTGCCGCGCGGGCGACGCGGTCGAACTGGCTCAGAATCAGATCGCCGAATCCGGCCTCGCTGCCATGCAGGCGGCGGTACATGGCGCCTGCTTTGCCGCGCAAAGCGTAGCGCTCGGCGATCGTCTGCCCGGGCAGCGCCAGCGCCAGGGCGTAGGCTTGAATCGCGGCCGCGGGCTGGTGCTGCGCTTCCCGCACCCGGCCCAGCTCCTCGGCGGCTTCTTCGGTCGGCTCCAGCTTCAGGCTGGCTTCCAGTTGGCCGGCGGCGGCGGCATTTTGCCCCAAATGCCGGCTGGCGGTGCCGGCGAGCAAGTCGGCCAGCGCCCGCAGACGGTCCATGTCGCGGCGCCAGCGCGCGGGGCCGATCTCGGCCGGCGCGGGCTGCGCGGCCTTGACCTCGATCAACTGGCGCAGCTCGGCGGCATAGCGCAGGGCTCGCACACGGCTGTCCGGATCGCGACTCAGCAACAGCAGATTCAGCGTGCGTATGCGCTGGGCCAAATCGTCGGGATTGAGCCGCTGCAGGCGTTCGTCATACTGCAGCACCAGATCCTGGCGATCCAGTTGCGACGCATCCTGAATCATCAGTTTCAAAATCTGGTCCTCCGCCGGCGGATGCGGATACTTGCGCAGAAAGGCGGTTAAGGCCCGCAGTTGCGCCCCGGGCTCGTCGCCGGCGGCTTCAACCATCTGCTTGAGCTGCTCGGCTTCGCGCTCCTGCGCGCTCAGCGCGGCGTTGGCGGCGGCGGAGTTGGGTTTGGGGGCCGGTTGGGCGTGAGTTTGTCCCTGGGACCAAAGCACGGCCGCCGTCGCCAGCCAAAGAAAAATGCAATGCAGGGTGCGCGAACGAGAAAACATAAGTCAGCTTTCGTTATTTCAAAGTTTAGCGCATGCCGCCGGCTCGCTCAGGAGCGGCGGCGTAAGATGACTAAATGTAATTTAACGTACAAATTTTGTGTAAATCCTCTGGAATTCGTCGAGATTAGCGTAAAAAACCTCAATCCGGCCGTGGTTATGCCGATCATGCACGATGACTTTGGTGCCGAGCGCTCGCTCGAGCTGTTCCTGGGCTTCGGTCACATTGGGATCCACCTGTTTTTTATCGCGCGGCTTCGATTCCGGTTGCGTCATTTTCTCGATCTGGCGCACATTCCAGCCTTGCGCCAGCGCCTTGCGGGCCAGCTCCAGTTGGCGTTCCTGCGGCAGGCTGGCCAGCGCGCGCGCATGTCCCATGCTGAGGTTGCCGGCCTCGATCATGCTCTGAATTTCCGGATCGAGTTTGAGCAAGCGGAGGAAGTTGGCGACGGTGGAGCGGTCTTTTCCGGTTTTTTCCGCCACCTGTTCCTGGCTGAGATGGAATTGCTGCACCAGTTGCGAGAAGGCGCGGGCCTGCTCCATGGGGTTCAGGTCTTCGCGCTGCAGGTTTTCAATAATGGTCAACTCCAGCGCCTGCTCATCATTGACGGCGATCACGCGGGCAGGGACCTGGCTCAAGCCGGCCAGTAGAGCCGCCCGGAGTCGGCGCTCGCCGGCAATGAGCTGGTATTTTCCCTGCCATTCGCGTAGCAGCAGCGGTTGCAAAATGCCTTGCTGGCGGATCGAAGCAGCCAGCTCTTCCAGGCTATTGGGGTCGAATTGGCGGCGGGGCTGGAGCGGGTTGGCAACGATCTGATCAACCGCGACCTGATTGGCCTCGGGCGCCGGGGCGGCGGCGGCGGCATTTCCGGCAGACGTTTTTAAAAGCGCGTCAAGCCCGCGCCCCAAAGCCTTGCGGGGATTGCTGTTGCTCATGATCGATTACCTCTTTGGCTAATTTGATATAGGCTTCCGCGCCGCGTGAACGGGGATCGTAGAGCAGCGCCGGTTTGCCATAACTGGGGGCCTCGGCCAGGCGTATGTTGCGCGGAATAACGGTGCGGAAGACGACCGGCCCAAAGTGGTTGCGCAGGTCTGCGGCCACCTGGCGTCCGAGGTTGGTGCGTTCATCGTACTGGGCCAGCACGATGCCGGTGAGCTCCAGCCGCGGGTTCAAATTCGAGCGGATGGCGCCGATGGTCTTTACCAGGTGCGAGATGCCTTCCAGGGAAAAATACTCGCATTGCATGGGCACGATGACGCCATCAGCGGCGGTAAGCGCGTTTAGAGTCAACAGATCGAGCGCCGGCGGGCAATCCAGCACGATAAAAGTGTATTGGGAGCGCAGCTCGTCCAGCGCCTGGCGGAGGCAGAATTCCCGCTTCGGGTTGGGCACGATCTCAATATTGATGGCGGCCAGGTCGCGCGACGAGGGCAGCAGCCAGAGTCCTTCCAGGGACGTGGAGACAATGGCCTCGCTAGCGGCCACCTCCTGGCGAAACACGTGGTAGAGATTGGGGCGATCCTGATCGGCGGGATAACCCAGGCCGCTGCTGGCATTCATCTGCGGGTCGCTATCCACCAGCAACACGGGAAGTTCGGCCGCGGCCAGCGAAGCGGCCAGATTGATGGCGGTGGTGGTTTTTCCGACGCCACCTTTCTGGTTGGCAATGGCGAGGATGCGCGACACTTGCGCCAGTGTACCTGAATTGAACGGCTCGTTCGCTATCTTTCTAAAGTTTCACGTGGAACAATTTACGACATCTCATCCGGCGTGTTCCACGTGGAACAAAGACATGGATGGTTGCCGCATTCACTTTCGCGCCAAGCCGATGCCTCGCCTTTCCGCTCCCGGCAAAGGGATAAAGCTTTGCCATTGCCAGGCCGTATATTTCGATTGCCACTGCTCATATAATTCCCGGTTGACCCAGGCGGCCAGCAGGCCTCCCGGAAGCAGAAAGTTTCCTGCCCAGACGGGCAAATCCTCAATCTTTTCCAGCGCCCGCACCGTGACCAGATCGCCCTCTACGCCCCGAATCGAGCGTGCGTCCAGTTCCAACACCTCTGAATTAAGTCCTTGTTCTGCAATTTCTTGCCTCAGAAATGCCGACTTGAATTGATTTATTTCTATAAGTGTAGTTTTTGCTGGGGCGTAGCCCATCGCCAGCGGCATGGCGGGAAAGCCGCCACCGCTGCCCAGATCATACAAGCGCCGCCCTCCGATCTCGACTTCCTTTGCCAGCCAGAGCGATTCCACCAGGTGCCGGTCAATCAGCCGTTGCGGATCACGGTCGCCGACCAGGCGCCGGCGGGCATTCCAGCGCCATAATCGCCGGCAATAGCCGGACCAGCGGCGCAGTTCCTCTTCCCCGAAACCGATTCCGGCAGCTTCCAGCGCGCGCCGGATGCGCGCTTCCCATTCCGCCGCCGCCATCGCCTGGTCTGCCGTCGCGTGATGCACCGCTATATTTTCTCCTTCGCCGCGGTTACCATCAAGAGAGCGGCATGCGCTGGCTGCGACGCAAACTCGCCTCGTTTCTGTGGTGGACGTATCCGCGCGGAAGTGTGGAATACGACATCATGGTGGGCCTGATTCTTGCCTTTCTCTTTCTCACGCCGCGCAACTTCTTTCGCGATCAGCCGCGCCCGCCCCGCCTGCCGCCGGTGACGATTTCGCTGCTAAGCGGCCAGCATGGGCATCTATATGAAATATGGGGTGCACGCCGTCCAGCCGATCTCGCGCTTCTGCTTCGCCGCCATCTGGGGCATGCGGTCACGATCCGCAAAATTTCCACCAAGCAGATTCCGGCTCAGCCGGGCAGCGCGCCGGTGACCGTCTATCTGGTCTGGACGCCTTGATGCGCATTACCGCTTTCCCACCATGCTTTCGCAGTCGGGCGGCTGCAGGCCTCCTGCTGGCTTTCCTTTCGCTTCCTCTGCCCGCACAGACGGCGCCGTCGCGGCGGCAAATACTCTCCCGCCTGAATCGCGCCGCCGCCCGCATCCACTCGCTTTCGGCCGCCGCCGTCAATTCCACCGTCAACTCCGTCGTCGGCGTGACCGACAACTCCACCGGCAAACTCTATTTCCTCCGCACCCGCGGCAGCCCGATGCTGGAGCTGAATTTCGATCATCCCGCGCCCAAGGAATTTCTCTTCCGTAACGGATTCGGCTGGATCTACCAGCCGTTGATCCAGCAGGCGCAGCGCTACGATCTGCGCCACAGCCGGGCCGCATTTCAAACTTTTATGCTGGTCGGCATCGCCGACAGCGGCACCGAGCTCGCCCAAAATTTCCGGTTGAAGATTCGCGGCGATTCGCCCCTGGCCGGCCGGCCGCGGGTGCGGCTGGACCTGGTGCCGCGCAGCGCCAAAGCCCGGCGCAGCATTTCGCAAATAGAGCTCTGGTTCGATCCATCCAACTGGGTGGCGGTGCAGCAGAAGTACCTACAGCCCTCGGGCGACTATCGCCTGCTGTCGCTCTCGCAGGTGCGCATCAACCCGGCGCTTTCCAGCTCGATTTTCAGCACCCGTTTTCCCGGCGCCAGGAAAATCAACGAGAAGTTTTAAACCTCCGGCGGAGTTGGCCGCACCGCGGTTTGACGCTGGTCAGGCGCCGTTTTCAACAGCCGGCGGTGGAAAACTCCCCTCGCGCCTGTGCAGGGCGTGCAAAAACCGGGGCCCATTCCGCGGCATCCACCATCGGCACAGATTTTCGACAGGCCGCCGCCGACGGCGCACCCGCGTCTGGAGCCGCCGCCATCCGGTTTTCAACTTTTTCACCTCCCCGGCGGCGACGGCTTTCTTGATTCTTTCCGGTTTAAATCCATATACAATGTAAACGCCGTCGCGCCGGGGAGGCGGTTACCAAGTTGGCGCGGGACGGAGCCATGGCCATGGAAATTACCGTTCGCACCACCGATTTACTCAAGGAACTGCTGCTGATCCAGGGCGTGGTCGAGCGCAAGACGACCATTCCGATTCTGTCGCAACTGCTGGTGGAAGCCGGCGGCGACGGGCAGATTCACCTGGCGGCGACCGATCTGGAGTTGGCCATCTCGACCAACTGCCCGGCGAAGATCAAAAAAAGCGGCTCGGGCGCGGTGCCGGCGCGCAAGCTGCTCGACTACGTGCGCCTGCTGCCCGATGCCGATCTCTCGATCAAGCTGCTGGAAAATCATTACGTCCAACTGCGCTGCGGGCGCGCCTCGACCCGCATGGTGGGCATGTCGCGGGAAAACTTCCCCGAGCTGGCGGCCTTTCCCTCCACCCCGCCGGCGCGCATTCCCGGAGCGGTGCTGGCGCGCATGATCCGCAAAACCATCTTCGCGATCGCCAGCGAGGAGGCCCGCTACACGCTGAACGGCGCGCAGATGGTGCTCAAGCCGGAGAGCATCGCGCTGGTGGCCACCGACGGGCATCGCCTGGCGCACGTGGCCGACGACCACACGGCGATCGAGGGCGTGCCCGCCGAGATCCGCTGCCTGGTGCCGCGCAAGGCGATGGTCGAGCTGCAAAAGCTGATTGACGAACTGCCGGAAGGCGGCACGGTCGAGTTCGGCCAGGACGAGACCAATCTTTTTTTCTCGCTGCCGCTGGCCGGCGGCGGACGGCGCGTGCTGGCGGCGCGCCAGTTGACCGGGCAATTTCCCAACTACGAGGCCGTTTTGCCCAAAGACAACGCCCGCGTCTGCGTGCTGCCGAGCGAGCCGCTGACGCAGGCGCTGCGCCGGGTGGCGCAATTTGCCGACGAGCGCTCGCATGCGGTCAAGCTGCGTCTGGAAAAAGACCACCTCACCCTCACCTCATCCTCCTCCGAAGCCGGCGAGGCCGACGAGGAGCTCGACACCCCCTACCAGGGCGAGCCCATGGTGATCGGCTTCAACTCGCAATACCTGCTGGATTTCCTCGCCGTCGCCGGCAGCGAGGAGGTGCGCCTGGAGCTGAAAGACGAGCAGAGCGCCGGCCAGTTCCGCCCCCAGGGCGGCGACGGCGATCAGTACCGCTACATCGTCATGCCGATGCGGATTTGAGCCCGGGCGCGGCCGCGCCGCTGCGCCGCCTCCGGTTGGCCGGCGGCCCCGCCGGCGCGCTTGCGCGCCATTGTAAAATGGAACTATCCAAGGGTAAGCCAAGCGTCCACCACACGGCAGTGGACAGTCGTTAGAGCGGGGCGGCAGAACCGGCTTCCAGCGCAGCGGCGCCTGCAGCCTCTCCGGCGCAAGTTTTTCATTCGGATTCCGGACAGCATGAGAATTGGCGTCATTGTTTTTCCCGGCAGCAATTGCGATCACGACGCATTTCATGCCGCCGCGCTCGAGCCCGGCCTGGAACCGGTCTGGCTATGGCACGAGAGCCGCGACCTGGCGGGCGTGGATGCCATCCTGATTCCCGGCGGCTTCAGCTATGGCGATTACCTGCGCACCGGCGCCATCGCGCGCTTCTCGCCCATCCTGGGCAGCGTGATTGATTTCGCCCGCGGCGGCGGGCCGGTGCTGGGCATCTGCAACGGGTTTCAGATTCTGTGTGAAAGCCGGCTGCTGCCCGGCGCGCTGCTGCCCAACGCCGGCAGCCGCTTTGTCTGCCGGCCGGTGCGGCTGCGCGTCGAAAACGCCGCAACCCCGTTCACCCACGCCTACCGGCGCGGCCAGCAGATCCTGCTGCCGATCGCGCACGGCGAGGGCAATTACTATTGCGACGCGAAAACCCTGGCGGAGCTGGAAGCGGAAAATCGCGTGGTGTTCCGCTATGTCAACGCCGCCGGCGAAGCCGCGGCCGGAGGCAATCCCAACGGCTCGCTCGCCAATATCGCCGGCATCGTTAATCGCGCAGGCAATGTGGTGGGCATGATGCCGCACCCGGAGCGCGCCGTCGAATCCGCCCTGGGCCTGGCCGACGGCGCGGCGCTGTTCCATTCCCTCGCCCTGGCCCTCGCCCTGCCCGCCGCCGGCGCCGCCCCGGCGCAGGGGATGCCCGCATGCCGATAACCGCCGACCTGCTGGCGCGGCATGGCCTGAGCGAAGCGGAATACCAGCGCATTCAAGCCGCCCTCGGGCGCGAGCCCAATCTCACCGAGTTGGGCATCTTCGCGGTGATGTGGAGCGAGCACTGCTCCTATAAAAGCAGCCGCCGCCATCTGGCGAAATTGCCCACGCGCGGCCCGCAGGTGCTGCAGGGCCCCGGCGAAAACGCCGGCGTGGTGGACGTCGGCGAGGGCTGGGTTTGCGTCTTCAAAATCGAATCGCACAACCACCCCAGCTTCATCGAGCCGTTCCAGGGCGCGGCCACCGGCGTCGGCGGCATCCTGCGCGACGTCTTCACCATGGGGGCGCGCCCGGTGGCGATTCTGGATTCGCTGCGCTTTGGCGCGCTCGACGATCCCCGCAGCCGCCATCTGCTCGCCGGCGTGGTCGCCGGCATCGCGCATTACGGCAACTGCTTTGGCGTGGCCAATCTGGGCGGCGAAACCTGCTTCGATTCCAGCTACGCCGGCAACCCGCTGGTCAATGCCTTCGCGCTCGGCCTGGCGCGCCGCGATCGGCTGTTTTACGGCCAGGCCAGCGGCGTCGGCAACACGGTGATGTACGTCGGCGCCAAAACCGGCCGCGACGGCATTCACGGCGCCACCATGGCCAGCGAGGAATTCAGCCAGTCGAGCGAGAGCAAGCGGCCGAACGTGCAGGTGGGCGATCCGTTTCTGGAAAAACTGCTGCTCGAAGCCTGCCTGGAAGCGATGCAGAGCGGCGCGGTGGTCGGCATCCAGGATATGGGCGCCGCCGGCCTGACCTCCTCCTCCAGCGAGATGGGCGGGCGCGCCGCGACCGGCATCGAGCTCGATCTCGACCGGGTGCCGCAGCGCGAGGCGGGCATGTCCGCCTACGAAATCATGCTCAGCGAGAGCCAGGAGCGCATGCTGCTGGTGGCCGCGCCCAGCCGCGAGGCCGAGATTAATCGCATCTTCGCCAAATGGGGACTGGACGCAGTCGCCATCGGCCGCGTCACCGGCGACGGCACCTTGCGCGTCCGCCAGCACGGACGCCTCGAGGCGGAAATTCCCAACCGCGCGCTCACCGACGCCGCGCCGCGCTACGACCGCCCGGTCCGCGCCCCGGACACGCCGCCGGC
>JAJYIU010000031.1 GCA_021789895.1 Acidobacteriota bacterium
GCCAGCGGCAGCACGCTGATCAATGGCCGCACCGCGATCATCGGCTCGGCGGTGACGGCGGGGGATGCAGTCGCGGTGCAGGACGGGCAAGCGCAGTTGATTCTGCCGCAGGCGACCATCCAGGCGGTGGCCCATACCCGTTTCCGCCTGGAACACGGGCGCCGCGCGATCCGGCTGAGCGCCGGCATGATCAAAATTACCGGCCGCATGCCGGTTCAGGTGATGACGCGCTCGCTTGCGCCCGGTTCGAGCCAGGCGGTTTATATCGTCAAACGCGCCAACGGCATTGTTTACGTAGCCGCCCTGCGCGGCTCAGTGACGCTGAGCGGGGCAGGCCAGCCCTATACCCTGCGCGCCAGCCATGGCGTGCGCTTCGCCGATTTGCAGACTCAAAATCCAGCCGGCACGAGCGGGCTCTCTCCCTGGCTCACCTTCTGGCTCGCGGTTGCGGCTTTTATTGCCAGTTGGTTTGCCGTTTACGAGGCGACCAAGCCGGGAGCATCCTCCAGCATCGCCAGCCCGTCTTTCTAAAGCGTTTTCACCCCTGAATAAGCGAAAGCCGCCGGCAACCGGCGGCTTTCGCTTTCGCTTAATTGAAGGGCCAGCAGCGGCTCAGGAGCGGGGCTTGCGCTTGCGAGGAGTCTTGGGCGCCGGGCTGCCGCCGTTGAGTTGCTTGGGCTTGCGCCCGCGGCGCTGGCCATGGTTGCCCGCTTCAGCCACTACGGCCGCCGCCAGGCTCAGGCTTTCCTCCTCGCTGGAGCCGGGCGCACCGCGGTAAAAGCCCAACACCGCGATCTGCGAATCCTCTTCTTCTGCTTCGCGGGTGCGCGGCGGGTGCAGTGTCGGCACCGCTGCGGGTGTTCTATTGGCGGAAGTCACGGGATCGGATTCATTGCCGGGTTCGTGGCCTTCGCCCTCAGGCGCCGGGTTCTCGATATCGCTGTTGGGAACGGTTTCGACCGGCTCCGCCGCAGCCGCGGCTTCGGCAGCGGGCGCGGCGGCCGGCGGCGGTCCGGGGATGAAGACGCGCAGCGCGCCTTTGCGATCGCGCTGCAGGCGCAGCAGATTCTGATTTTGGCCGGAACGCAGCAAGTCCACCAGCGATGCGAAACCGTAAACCTGCTCATCAAAGCCGGGCTGCTCTGCGCGCAGCATTTGTTTGATGTTGCGCAGGTAGAGCGGGCGGGGATTGGTGCCGCGCAGCGGCTGCAATATTTTCTGCAGCAGCGCGACCGCTTCTTCGGGCGGGCGCTGGGGTTCCAGCGGCACCGGCGGGGGGACGGGCGAAGGCGCGATGGCCACCTCGGGAGCGGCTTCGGCGGCGGGCTGAACCGGTTCCACCAGTTCGACTTCCGGCTCTTTCTCCAACGGCTCGACCACATAGCTGTTGCCCTGCTGCCGCAGGTTGAGAAAATGATTGTCGGCCAGCTTCTGGACGAAATCGCGGAAAGAACCAGAGCCGAAATCGCGCTCGTTGAAAGTGGAATCAAGCTGGATGAGCGTGCTCTTCAGCAGTCCCAGTTGGGGTTGGACTTCGCGTTCGCCCAACACCTTGAGGGCGCGGTAGACCAGCGGCACGGCGCGCTCGAGCGGATACACCTCTCTCCGGCGGCCGCTATCGGCCTCGCGCCGGCGGCCGGGCGCGAGCGTCTCGACCAGGTTTTCATAGGCCAGGAACTCGCGGCAGTTACGCTGCAGGATGGAGCTGGTGAAGGAGCGTCCGCCGACCACGAACACTGCCTTGTTGTACTGCTTCAGCTTCTCGACCAGGGCAATGAAGTCGCTATCGCCGCCGACGATGACGAAGGCGTTGATATGGGGGTGGTTGATGGCGGTTTCGAGCGCGTCCAGGGCGAGATTGATATCGGCGCCGTTTTTGTCGCCCCGCGGGGTGAGGTCGCGCTGCACCATGATGACCGCGTTTTGGGTGAGGGTGCGGCTCAAATCGCCGGCCCGCTTCCAATTGCCATAGGCCACCTTGGTGACGACTTCGCCACGCTCTTTCAGCGCTTCGAGCACCAGCGAGAGATCGAAGTCGCGGCCTAAGGTGCCGCGGACACCGATCTGTATGTTGTCAAAATCGATAAAGACCGCAATTTTCAGTTTTTCGTCGTTCACGAATGCCACCGCCGCTCTAAGAAACTTTCCGCAGCGGAAAATAGAGCGGCATGCCTGGAATCGTAGCCCGGGCGACCCGATGACCAAGCTCTTCCCGAAGGAAGGCAGGCCGCCTGCTGCTACCAGCCTCAGCATAGCACGAAAGTGCGGCGGACATAGCTCGCCGCCAGCCACGGCGCGGCGAAAAGCCCGGCCAGGGGGCGCAGGCGCGGGGAGCGCCGATCCTGCATATCCAAAGTTTCAATCCACATTCCCGCGGAACCGCGCGCGGCAGCGGCTACACTAACTGCTTCCGGCGGCCGTGCCTGCCGCCCGCAGCGCCATGATTGCGCCCCCCCATTGCCTGCCTTTCGGGTTTGCTTTGTCCGCCGTTCCGGCAATCAATACCGGCGACAACGCCTGGATGCTGGTTTCCACGGCGCTGGTGCTGTTGATGACCGGACCGGGGCTGGCCTTGTTCTACGGCGGGCTGGTGCGGCGAAAAAACGTGCTTTCCGTGCTGATGCAAAGCTTCAGCCTGATGGCGCTGATCACCGTGGTCTGGGTGCTGGCGGGTTACAGCCTGGGCTTTGCGCCCGGCAATGCCTTCATTGGCGGACTGCGCTACCTGGGGCTGCAGGGGGTGGGGGCCGCGCCCAACCCGGCCTACGCCCCGACCATTCCCCAAACCACTTTCATGGCGTTCGAGATGATGTTCGCCATCATCACCCCGGCACTGATCACCGGCGCCTTCGCCGAACGCATGAAATACAGCGCCATGCTGCTGCTGCTGGGCCTGTGGTCGCTGGTGGTTTACGCCCCGATGGCGCACATGGTCTGGGGCGCCGGCGGCTGGTTGAGCCTGGGGGGGAAGGTGCCAACCCTGGATTTTGCCGGCGGCACCGTGGTACACATCACCAGCGGTGTTTCCGCGCTGGTATGCGCGCTGTATTTAGGGCGGCGGTATGGCTATCCCCGCGAGCCCATGCCGCCGCACAACCTGACGCTTTCGCTGACCGGAGCCTGCCTGCTCTGGGTGGGCTGGTTCGGATTCAACGCCGGCAGCGCGCTCAACGCCGGGGGGCTGGCGTCCGCGGCCTTCGTGGCCACCCAGGCGGGCGCGGCGGCGGCGGCCCTGGCCTGGACGGCGATGGAATGGTGGCGGAACGGCACGCCCAGCGCGCTGGGCGCCATTTCCGGCGCGGTCGCCGGCCTGGTGGCCATTACGCCCGCCTCCGGATACGTCACCCCGCTGGCGGCGCTGGTGATTGGCGGCGTGGCCGGCGTCGTCTGCTATGCGATGGTGGCGATGGTCAAAACCCGGCTGGGCTACGATGACGCCCTCGACGCCTTCGGCGTGCACGGCATCGGCGGCACCACCGGGGCGCTGTTGACCGGGGTTTTCGCTACCCGCCTGATCAACCCCGCCTTCGGCGCTGGCGTGCCGCTCGGCGGCGTGGACGGGCATTGGCGGCAGATACTGAATCAATTGACCGGCGCAGCGGTGGCCTGGGTCTGGGCGGCCGCCGCCACCTGGGGACTGCTCTGGCTCATTGATCATCTGATCGGCTTGCGGGTCGCGCGCGAGCAGGAAATCGAAGGCCTGGACGTGAATCTGCACGGCGAAGAGGGCTATCATTTCGAGTGAACCCGTGCCGCCGGCAAACGCGTCCGGCGCGGCCTTATACACATCGGGAGTCCTGGCAGATGAAAAAAATCGAAGCCGTGATTCAACCGTCGCGCCTGGAAGAGGTCAAAGCCTCGCTCAAGGACGCCGGCATTGAAGGCATGACCGTGCTGGAAGTCCGCGGCCATGGCCGGCAGAAGGGCCATACCGAGGTGTACCGCGGGCGCGAATACGCGGTGGACCTGCTGCCCAAATTGAAACTCGAATTGGTCGTTCCTGACGAGTTGGTGGAAGCCGCGATCGAGGCGCTGATCCAGGGCGCGCGCACCGGCAAGATCGGCGACGGCAAAATCTTTGTGCTCCCGGTCGAAGACGCGATCCGCATCCGCAACAGCCAGCGCGGCGCCGCCGCTTTATAGCCGCGATCCGGCTCGTTTTTAATTCGATTTGGCGCAAATGGCGTTGCCCGGAGCGCGCCCGGCGGCGGCTTCATGCGAGAATAAAGCATCGGAGGCAGAATCGAGCCTATGGTGAATGCCGGTATAACCTCGCGCATGACGCTGGCCATGGATTTGGACCGCGTGGAAGGGCTCTCGGCCGACCTGGAACGTATTGCCGAAGATCGCGAGGCCGCCGGGCTGATGCGCAGCCTGGTGGGGCTGTTCAAGCATCGCGTGCCGCATTACCACTGGGTCGGCATTTACCTGCTGCACGAGGGCGAGTTGCGCCTCGGCCCGTATGCCGGCAAGCCCACGCCGCATGTCCGCATCCCGCTCGGACAGGGCTTGTGCGGCGCCGCCGCCGCCAGCCGGCAGGCGATCATCGCCGGCGACGTGCAGGGCGACCCGCGTTACCTGGCGTGCAGCCTCGAGACTCGTTCCGAGATCGTCGTGCCGGTGCTGGAAGGCGAGTTGGTTTTAGGCGAAATTGACATTGACAGCGATCTGCCCCAAGCCTTCAATGAGCACGACCAGGCGCTGCTGGAACGCGCCGCCTCGCTGATTGCCGGCAAGCTGCGGCTGACCAACCCCGCTGCGCTCTTCCCCGAACCCGAGCCGATCCCCTGATTTTTTCCGGAGCTTTTCCGGTTTGCCACCATGCCTGCGGATTTTTCGTTGGAAAAATCCAATCCCGGTTCTGCGCCGCCGTCGTTGCGGCGCCGGCTGGGGCTGGGCGGCGCCATCCGGCTGAACATGCTGGACATGATTGGCGTGGGGCCGTTCATCACCCTGCCGCTGATGCTGGCGCTGGTCTCGCCGGCGATGGCGCTGCTGGCCTGGGGATTGGGCGCGGTGCTGGCGCTCTCGGATGGCATGATCTGGTCCGAACTGGGGGCCAGTCTGCCCGAGGCGGGCGGCTCATACCAGTACCTGAAAACCATCTATGGCGAGCAGCGCTGGGGTCGGCTGTTCAGCTTTTTATTCGCCTGGCAGGTTTTGTTCAGCGCCCCGCTCTCGATTGCCTCCGGCGCCATCGGGCTGGCGCACTATGGCGGCTATCTCTGGCCCGTCCTGAATAAGACCTGGTGGCAGTGGGGTAGGGGAGCGGCGGCGGGTATACGCTTCGGGCCCTCCACGCTGGCGGCAATGGGCGTCTGCCTGCTGGCTATGGCGCTGCTGGCGCGCGATATCGGCCGCATCGAACGCCTGTCCAAATGGCTGTGGGCGGGAGTGATGCTCGCCTTGGGCTGGATCATCGCCGCCGGTCTCGGACACCTGAACCTGCACCAGATCTTTTCCGCCCCGGCCGCCCCCGCCGCCACCGGCGTGTGGCACGGATTGGCGGGCGCCATGCTGATCGCCACCTACGATTATTGGGGCTATTACAACATCTGCTTTCTCGCCGGCGAACTGAAAGATGCGCCGCGCACCCTGCCGCGCGCCGTGCTGGGCTCGATTCTGCTGGTCGCGGCGTTGTATATGCTGATGAATCTGGGCATCCTGGGCGTGGTCCCCGCCGCCTGGTTTCAGGGACCCGGGCATGTGCAGGCGCACCATGCCGTCGCCGCGGTTTTTATGCAGCGGCTCTATGGCGTGTGGGGCGGACGCGCCGCGGCGCTGCTGATTATCTGGACCGCCTTCGGATCATTGTTTTCCCTGCTGCTGGGCTATTCGCGCATTCCCTGGGCGGCGGCCCGCGACCGGAACTTTTTTGCCGGCTTCGGCCGGCTCGACCCGAGCGGACGCTTTCCCCGATGCGCGCTGCTCACCTTAGGGCTTGCCGGCGCCGCCGCCTGCATGTTTTCGCTCTTCGAAGTGATTGCCGCCCTGGTTGTGGTGCGCCTGGCGCTGCAGTTCCTCTTCCAGGCCGTCGGGTTGCTCTGGCTGCGCCGGCGGCAGCGCCAGCTTGCACGCCCTTTCCGGATGTGGCTCTATCCCGCCCCCGCCCTGATGGCGATTGCCGGCTTTCTATATATGCTGCTGGTGCGGTCGCAATCCGGCCGCGAGTTGGCGGTCGCCGCCCTGCTACTCGGTTTCGGAGTAGCGCTATTTCTGTTGCGAGCGCGCCGGTCGGAGAGTTGGCCGTTTGCAGGCTCGCCGCAGCCGGCCGGGGAAGGGCGGTAAAGTTGCTGTCATCCCCAAGCAGGGGCGGTGGTTGGTATTTGCACTGATTTCCCGGGGGCGGGTTGTTCTTTTTTCAGCCGGACTGGCCGCCGTAAAGTCTGCCCTGTCCAACCGCGGCCGGCAATCCGGTATGCTCAACCTTTACGATGCCTATGCGAATCCGGCGATCCTTGACTCTGGCCAGCGTGGCTACGGCGGCGCTGGGCCTGTGCTGCGGGCTGGCATTGTTGGCGGCGCACGCGCCGGGCAAACCCCAACCCACCGCCGGCGCCGGCGCGGCGGCGAGTTGGCGGCCGCGCACCCAGCTCCATCGCTTTCGCAAACCCTGGGAGCGCGGCAGCCTGGGTTTGCGGGAAACGCTCAAGCAGTTGAATACGCGCGCCAGCCTGTTGTTCATCGTGGCTCATCCGGATGACGAAGACGGCGGCCTGCTCGCCTGGTTAACCTACGGACTGGGCGCGCGGGTGGATCTGCTAACGCTGAATCGCGGCGAAGGCGGGCAGAACCTGATGTCGAGCGATTTTTGGGACCGGCTGGGGCTGGTGCGCACCCAGGAACTGCTGGCCGCCGACCGCTACTATGGCGTGGACCGCCAATATTGGACGCGGGCGATTGATTTTGGGTTTTCCAAGACCCGGCGGGGCTCCTTGCGGCAATGGGGGCGGCAGCGGGTGCTGAGCGACGTGGTGCGGGTGGTGCGGCTGACGCATCCGCTGGTGATCGCCTCCAGCTTCAATGGCGGGCCCAGCGACGGCCATGGGCAGCACCAGGTGTCGGGCGAAATGGCGCAGCTCGGCTACGCCCTGGCCGGGAACGCGAGCCAATTCCCGCGTCAACTGCAAAACGGCCTCACTGCCTGGCAGCCGCTCAAGGACTATGCCCGGCGTCCATTCTTTCGCGCCACCCGCCGCGGCATCTACGACTATGCCACCGGGCACACGGTTCCCGCCCGTCTCTTCAATTACATCACCCGCAAGTGGATGCCGCTGCCGCTTGCAACCAACGTGCAAGTGCCGGAAGGAGACTACGATCCGGCATTGGGCGAAACATATTTGCAACTGGCGCGGCAGGGCTGGAGCCTGCAAAAAACGCAAAACGGCGGCGGAGGCGTTCCCGGCCCCGGCGGTATGGACGTAGGCTATCACCGCGACGCCAGCCGGATGAGCGTGCCGGAACACGAACGCAATTTTTTCGATGGCATTGACATATCCCTGACCGGGATTGCCGATCTGGCCCCCGCGCCCGCGCGCCCGGCACTGCGGCAGCGGCTGCAGGCCATACAGTCGGCAGTGGATGAGGCGCGCCGGGCATACGAACTGTCCCGCCCCTGGCAATCGGCGCCGGCGCTGGCGCGCGGGCTCCGCCTGACCGAGGCAATGCTCAAAGATTTGCCGGCCTGGGCGATGCCGGCCGCGGCGCGCGCGGATGTCGGCTTCGAGTTGCGGGTGAAGGCGCGGCAGTTCAACCGCGGGTTGATTCAGGCGCTGGGAATCTATCTGGGGGCCACCACGGCGGCGCCGCATGCGGCGCGGGGTCCATTCGCGCGCTTTATGGGCCCGCAAGCCGGCATCCGCCTCGCCATTCCGGGCGAACATTTCGGCGTAGCGGTGCGGTTGAGTGCGGAAGCGCCGCTGGCGCTGGGAAGGGCGCGGATCTGGTTGCGCGCCACGCAACCGCAGGGCTGGGAACTGGCGCCCGCGAGCCATGCCGCAATGCTGGCGCCGGGGCGGCCGGCGTCCGCTTTCTTTGGGGTGACGACGCCGCCGCACGACAATTTCACCCGCCCCTATTTCGTGCGCCCCGGGTTGCGGCAGTCCTATTACCACCTCCGCGATGGGCGTTACCGCAATCTCCCCTTCGCGCCGTATCCGCTGATCGCACGGGCGGCGGTGAACTATCGCGGCATCGCAATCGAAGTCGCGAAAGTGGTGGAAAGCGTAAGGCGCGTGACCGGCCGCGGGCAGGTGTTTACTCCGCTGGCCCTGGCGCCGGCGCTGTCATTGTGGATTGCGCCCCATGCCGGGATCGCGCCGCTCAACCATCGCTCCTTCCGCGTGAGCGTATTCCTGCACAGCAATGCGCCCCAGCTCGAGCACGGCGAGTTGCGGCTGCGCATGCCGCCTAGCTGGCACAGCGTGCCGGCCGCGGCCGCCTTTCGCCTGAACGAAGGCGGCAACGCGCTGCTGAGCTTTCAAGTATTTCCGCGCCGGCTCGAGCGGCGCACCTACACGCTGCACGCGCTTGCCACCGCCGGCGGCGAAAGCTATCGCCAGGGCTACGTCACTGTCGGCTACCCCGGACTGCAGCCGTATTACTACTATCGCAACGCGGAATACCGCGTCACCGGAGTGCAGGCGCGGGTGGCGCCGGGGCTGCGCACCGGCTATATCAGCGGCACCGGCGACCAGGTGCCGCAAGCGATTCAGCAATTGGGCGTGCCGGTCGCGGGCATTTCCAACGCCGAGCTGGCGCACGGCAATCTCGGCCAGTACAGCGCCATCGTGCTCGGCATTCGCGCCTACGCCGCCCGCCCGGCGCTGGCCGCCTATAACGACCGCCTGCTGGATTACGTGCATCGGGGCGGAGTGCTGATCGTGCAATACGGCACAGGCGAATTCAATCACAACTACGGGCCGTATCCTTATCAACTGATCAGCAGCCCCCCTTACACGGTGGTGGACGAGACCGCGCCGGTGCGTATATTGATGCCGCAAAATCCGCTGCTGCGCTGGCCTAACCGCATTACCGAGGCCGATTTTGCCGGCTGGCTGGAAGAGCGCGGGCACGATTTTCTCGCTCATTGGGACCCGCGCTACCAGGCGCTGCTGGAAACGCACGATCCGGAACAGGCGCCGCAGCGCGGCGGGCTGCTCTATGCGCGCTACGGACAAGGCGTCTATATCTATTGCGCTTATGCGCTCTACCGGCAACTGCCCGAGGGGGTGCCGGGCGCGTACCGGCTGCTGGCCAATCTCATCAGCCTGGCGCGCAATCCCAAGCGTCATGCCGGGCGCCGGGCGGCGCCTTAACATCCGGCGCGCCTTTATTGATTGAAACGCACGAACGCCGCCGGTAATCTAAAAGAACAGTGTTGAGGTTTCGTTCTTCAGCTCTGCAGGCGGGGCTGGCATTGGGCCTGATTTTCAGCCTCAGTTGGCCGGTGCTGCCGCAATTTGCCTGCGCGGGCGCGAGTCTGCTGCCGCCTTGCTGCGCCCATGGAAAAATGTGTCCCATGATGCGCCGCATGCGCCTGGCGGGCCGTCGCCTGGGAATTTGTCCCGGCATGAGTCACGGCTGCGCCTGCATGCTGTCTTCCGTGCCCGATCATTTGCGCCTGGCGCCGGCGACGGCCGCCACTTTGCCGGCCGGAGCCGCGCTCCTCCGCAGCTTGCTGCCCGCCGGCAGGAACGAACGACTGCCGGCCGGCCCACAAATCGCCAAACGCGCCCTTCCGCCGCCCGATCCGCCTCCACGATCTTCCCACCGGCTCTAACCCACTGATTTTTCGCCGCTGCAGCGCGCTCCGCCAGGACTTTGTCCCAAGACGGGCGCCGCCGCTGCCGCCGGCGCCGCGGCCGTTTTTGGCCGCGATCAGGCCGAGGCGAACCTGCATGCGGGCGCCCCGGAGCATCTTTTTCGATATTCACCGGCGCGGAAAGGCGCCGGAGGGAAATTGTGGAGAATGGTTTGCAAAATGAAAACCCGGTTTAATTTCTCGAAAACCTGTCTGCTGGCGATTGTGGTGCTGTGCGGCAGCCAGTCCGTTTGGGCGCATGGCAAAGTGGGCAAGCGCCTCTTCCTGGAGCCGCTCACCGCCGCCGACGCCAACGTGAAAAACGAGCTGGACCTGCCCCGATTCGAGTTTTTATCCCAGCCCGGCGGCTGGGCGCAAACCCTGAGCTACAGTTTTGAGAAGGAGCTATACCCCGGACGCATTTCCTTCGTGCTGGGCCAGGATCATGTGCGGCAGCCAGGCGCGGGAGGCATGAACCTTTCCGGCTGGGACAATCTCGATGCCGGCATGAAATGGGAAGCCTACAAGAATGCGGCGCATGAGTTCGCATTCAGCCCGGCCTTATTTGTCACACTGCCGACTGGAAATTCCCGCATCACAACGCGGCAGACAGTCTGGCAGCCGATGCTGCTGTTCGCCAAGGGCATGGGCGACCTGCATCGCGGCTGGCTGCGGCCCCTGGCATTGCAAGGCGACGTGGGCTACGCGCGCTCCAGCAGCGGGCCTCGCACCCGGCAAGCCATCTACGACCTGGTGCTGGAATACAGCCTGCCCTATCTGAATCAATGGGTGCGGCACGCCAATGCCGGCTACCGAACCGACGATACCCTGCGGACGGGCTGGCGCCCGGGCGCCATTCTCGGCGACCTGCTGCCGTTCGTCGAGATCAACAGCACCCAG
Source organism: Acidobacteriota bacterium (assembly GCA_021789895.1). GTDB lineage: Bacteria > Acidobacteriota > Terriglobia > Terriglobales > SCQP01 > JAKASR01. The sequence goes on from JAJYIU010000031.1 coordinate 10,703, forward strand.
GCGATCGAGCACACTCCGGGCGGGAAAACGACGTTCGTCCGTCCCGGCGTCGCATATATGGGTTCTTATTTTCAGATCAGCGCGGCTTGGGAGCGCGTAGTGAGCGGACCGCCGGGCATAATCGGACGCTCCGGCGGCGTCATTTTGGGAGATTTATTTCTGGACGATATTGTTCCGGCGCTGCGCTGGACGCCCTGGGGACAATCGCCGGAATGAAGCTGCCGCCGCGAATGAGGGTGGAGTTGCTGCCGGCAAGCCCTCGCGCCGTACAGGACGAGCCTCATGGCCGCCGCGGAAGACCGATGGAACGCTTGCCGAGCGATTCCGGCGCCGTTGCCGGCCGGCCCGAGACCGGCTGACCGGGCAAGCGACTGGGAGCCAGCGCGCGCGGCTGGAGAAGGTAGGCGCGCCCGGGCCGAGCGGAAATCTGCAGCACGCTTTCGGAGGTTGGACGCAGCACGAGCGAGCGCGTGCGCGCATCGAAGATTTCCGCCGGCCGTCCCGGCCATGGATTGCGGATGCAGAGCTTTCGCGCCGTTCCGTTTTCGATGATGGCCGCCCGCAACCGGCCCTGGCGTATCCACACATGCACCCGGCCACCGTGCAGAACGTACACGGTGGCATCGGCATCCCAATTCTTGGGCCACGCGGGGGCGATACGGATGAGCCCATCGGAATCCTGGACCAGGGCCTGTTGCAGGGCGTCCGCCACTACGCCGATCTGCTCGACGTAGAATTCGGGGCCGGCGAAGCGGGCAAAGCCGGAGGGGTAGGCTTGATATTTGGCAGTCAAAGCCCGCAGGCTCGACTCGAACTGACCGGCGAGCCCGAGCCGCGCCGCCTGGATCGGATCGAAGCTCCAATCGTCGAGGTTCTGGTAAGGGCGATGGAGAAACGTGCGCACGCCGAGCGCGTGCCGAGCTCCGCCGCCGTCAATCAGCTCATACGGCCACACCGGCTCAAGACCGACGTTTTCCGAATTGTGAATCCTGGCGCCCGGATCATGGCTGGCGATGATGATGGTGTCGTTTCGCCGGGAATGCGGGTCCACCAGCGCCTGGGGCGACGCCAGGGCAACCATGGGAAAGCCGGGAATGCGCGGCAGGTCCTGTTTCAGCTCTTTCACTAGGGCGCCATCGGTTCCGAGCAAGGCCGCCGCCTGCATGACTGCCGGAAAGAGGGCGCGCATGGCGCCGATGTCGGTGGTGGGATCGTGAACATCCCATTCCGTTTCATGGGCGTTCGAGGGAAACGTATGCAGCCGGCCATCCCGGCCGCGGGTGGCGTAAGCCCGCAGAAAACGGGCCGATTCGCGCATCACCGGATAATTTTTACGGAGGAAAACGAGATGGCCGGTGTATTCGAATTGGCGCCAGATCCAAAGGCTGACTTCCGCTCCGGTGGTCAGAGTGCGGGCATTGTAAAAGGGACGAAAATCTTCGCCGCAGTCGATGGCCGGCGCGGCGGCCCAGGTTTCATTCTCATATCCCCGGCCATTGAAGCGCATGGTTTCCGGGATGCAGGCACCGGGGCGGCCGCCCATATGCGCGCGGGTCCAGGCGAGGATGTGGCCGAGATTTTCCCGATACAAGCGAAAGTAAGGCTGATTGAGGGCGAAGGCGCCGGCGCCCAGATTCGCGTCCACCTGCATGCGCAGATTCCAATGCCAAAAAGCCGCCGGGTCCCACTGGTGATGGTCGCGAAAAGCGGAGAACAAATCGCCAATGCCGGCCTGCGAGCCGGGGAAGCGGCCGCGGCTTTCAGCCGCGGCGGTGAACAAATCGATGGCGCGCAGATGCTCAAAGTAGCCGGCCGCACCGTCGCGGGAATGGAGTTTCATCAGCCCGACGCGGCTCCAGAACCGATGCCACCAGGCGCGATGCTCGCCGGCCGGCAGCAACCGCGCCGCGGCCAGCAACTTCGCCGCCGCCGCCGCGGCATCGCCGCCACGCCAGGCAGGAGCGCCGATGAGCACGCGGAAGGAACCGTCAGCGTGCGGCAGGAAGCGAAGCCTGACGGAGCGTGAACCCTCTGGTTCCACGCGAACCTGGCGCGCATCGGCGGTGATCGCCGCCAGCGAGCCGAACCGTTGCCCACTCGCGCCGGCCTGACGGTGATCGCGCCAAGTCTCGGCGAGAATTCCCATTTTCTCCGTATGCAGCACCTGCGGCCGGCGCGGCGCCCAGAGATGCAATTCGGCAATCTGCTCCTGTTTGGGATTTGCGCCGGTGACGTCAATGAACATGACATCGAGCCCCGCGGCCACATAGGCGGTGGCGGTCATGCCGCCGCCACGCTGGCGAAATTCGCCGTCATAAAGATCGAGCCGGCCGGCATAGCCGGCTGGGGAGGCCAGTTTTTTCAATCCGGGCAACACCACCTGCCCGGGCGACCGGCGCAAAGGAAAGGTATCGCCGCGATTCAACTGCGCCGTGAAGCCGTCCTGCGCCCAGACGGCGACTCCGAGGCGGCCGTTCCCCAGCGGCATGGCCGAGGCAGGCAAAACATTGGGCCGTTGCAGGATGATATCGGAGCGCTCCACCACTTCCCGGCGATGGATGAGATAACGCCAGCGGCCGCGGCTGGCTGGCAAGGCCGCATGCTGGCCCAGCGCCGTTTGCACTCGGGGCGCGCCGATGCAGAGCAGGCTGGCAAGCGCCCCTGCCCGGCTAAGACGGCGGATCAGCAGGCGCCGCCGGCCGGGGTGGCGGCGGGGCGCCCGGATAGCCAAGCGCTTATTCCAATAATTTATAGAGCCTCGCATGGCCTGCAACCTACCCATCGAGTGCACATCCATTGCTGCGGCGAATGATTTGCCAACTGCCACGCTGGCAGATTGGCATAGTAGCACTTGGGCCCGGCAGTTTGCGCGAACTAAGCCGAATCCGGGAATGGCCTAAATCGAAAATGGCGGGAGCGCTCCAGTAGCTTGCGTCTACAATTCCCCCATGCGCCTGAGCGCCGTCTTCGCCGCCGTTGCGCTGCTCGCTTTCGCCGGATGCCGCCGGCATGAGCGCGCAGCCGGCCGTATTGCGGCTCGCCCGCCGGAGGCTTCGAGCGGCTGGATCGACAGCCGCGGCGACGGCTTCCCCGATGCCGCCCATTTGACCAGCGCAAGCGATCGCCAGGCGCTGCGCCGCTGGATTGCCTTCATCGCCGAGAGCGAGTTTCAACATCCGCGGCAACTGGCCGCGCGGGTCGATTGCGCCGGCTTTGCTCGCTGGGTGCTGCAAGAGGCGCTGCGGCGCCATGACGCGCGCTGGTGGCGCCGCATGCGCTTCGCCTTCCTGCCTCCCGCCGCTGACGTCGCCGCCTGGAACTACCCCCAAGGGCCGCTGGGCGACCGTCTTTTCCGGATCCGGCCTGGCGCCTTCCATCCCTCCGACCTGGCCGATGGCACATTCCGCAGTTTCGCCGACGCCCGCCATCTGATTCTATTCAACACCGTGCGGATCAGCCGGAATCTCGCCCCAGCCCGCCCCGGCGATCTACTCTTTTTCTATCAGCCGGGTCACAATGAGCCTTATCACACCATGCTCTATGTGGGTGGCTCGACTTATTTTCCAACTCATCATCACCGGTTTGTGGTATACGATACGGGAGTAATGCCCGACGGACGCTCGGAGATCCGGATGATGGCGCTCAAGGCGCTGCGGCACTATCCCATTCCGCGCTGGCGGCCGGCGCTTTCCAACCCGCGCTTTCTCGGCGTCTATCGTTGGAAGATTTTGGAATAGTCGCGGAACTTGGCCGGCAACGCGTCCTCGCCGAGCCAGGAATCATCCCCGATTCCCTAACTGCGCCCGAGCTGTTGTAGCAGTCCGGAAGGAAGCGATGGCTTCGAGTCGCTTAAAACAAGGCGTTCCTTGCATCAACCTGGAAATCTTTGCGTCCGCTCCGCTCCGGGCCGCGGCGCCGGTCATGACGGCACTGTTCCTGCTGCTGCCGCGTCCGATCCTGGCCGCGGCAAAACCGCATAAGCCGGCCTTCGTGCTGGCGACCGCGCGCACTTATGCCCCCGGCGAAAACGCCAAGTTCGTGCTGCGGTTTCGGGATGTCAGCGCAATCAAGTTTCGCGTTTACCGCGTCGCGCACCCGGTCCGTTTCTTCGAACAACTGAAAAACCCGCACCAGATCGGAGGGCCCAAAGTCCAAATCCCCGAAGTTCCGACATTATTGGAGCTATGGAGCCGGTGGAAGCGCGAACTGCGCTACAGCATGAAGAACTTCTTGCGTCATCAGTTCAGCTACGCCTTCCGCGCCGCCTATGTCAGGCGGCATAGCCGCCATTACACCAGCCTTAAGGTCGCAGTCACCCACTTCGCGGAGGTGCCGGTACTGAATCACTCGCAGTTGGTCGTGCGATGGACCGAATTGTTGCCGCGCGAACGCGATTGGGATAGCCGCGTCATTCCGCTGCGGATCAGCGGCTCCGGGCTATATCTGGTCGAGGCCAGCGCCCATGGCCGCTTCGCCGATACGATCCTGATCATCACGCATCTCGGGTTGGTCATGAAGTCCGCGCCCGGCCAGATCGTCATTTTCGCCGCCGGCCGCAAGCGCGGCCAGCCGCGTCCGGGGACGCGGATCGTGCTGCGTCCGGCACAGCGGTATCTGGCAAAAATGACGATGCAGGGGGTGACCGGAGCCGACGGCTCCGTCAGCTTCAATCTTCCCGGCGGCGCGCCCCAGGATTGGGTCGCCCTGGGCCAGAAGGGCGATGATTTCGCCGCCACCGATCTCCCCTCCTGGTTCTTTAACAGCGCTTCCACCAAGACCATTCTCGGATATCTATACACCGACCGGCCGGTGTACCGGCCGGGGGAAACGGTGCAGTATCGCGGCATCCTTAGGGAGCAGCAACACAACCTGTACCACATTCCGGCCGTACGCCAGATTCAGGTCAAGATCACGGACGGCTCAGGCAAGACGGTGGCGGTTCAAACTCTCCCGCTCACGGCCATGGGCGCTTTTGCCGGGAGCTTGAAACTGGCAGCCTCCAGCGAACTGGGCTACTACTCGATGACGGCCAATCCGGTGGGGATCACCGGCGACGAAAGCGTGAATGCGTCCGCCTATTTTTCCGTGCAGGATTACAAGCTGCCCGCCTACCATGTCGATGTCAAGCCGGAGCAGCCGCGGATACTGGAAGGTGGCACCGAAAGCATCAACATTTCGGCCCGATATTATTATGGCGATCCGGTACCGGCGGCGAAACTGACCTGGAAACTGCTGCGCTCGAGCTACTGGTCCCCGTGGGAGTACGAGTGGTCGGATGACATAGACGAGGGCGATTACGGCGGCTATGATTACGGCGGCACGCCGATCCAACAGGGACAGGGGCGGCTGGATGCCCAGGGCCGTTTCCGCCTGCAAATTCCAGTCCCCGTCGCCAGCCGGCAAGGCAATTACAGCTACCGCCTGGTGGTGGGAGTTACCGACCTGGCCAACCGCGAGATTGATGGAGCAGGCACCTTTATCGCCACCTATTCCGACGATCAGGTGGCCATCGCAGCAGTAAATTATTTCGCCGCCGCCGGCGCTGCCGTCCCATTCAATGTTCGCGCCGCCACTTACGAAAACAAGCCCATCGCAGTGGCGTTAACCGCATCCGATGCGCTGTATTCCTGGCTGGCGCCGAAAGGCTCGCGGGCGAAGCCGCTGGCGAGCGTCAACTTCGCCACCTCCGCCGATGGGACGGCGCAATTTGCGCTGACCTGCAACGTGCCCGGCGATCACCGGGTTACCGTGGCCGGTTTCGACGCCCATGGCCGCCGGTTCAGCGACGAGACGTACTTCTATTGCCAGGGCCCCAGTGCGCTCCCGTACGCGACCGAATCGGGACAGGTCACGCTCAAGACGGACAAAAAGAGCTACCAACCCGGCGACATCGCCCGCGTTTTGGTTCAGCTTCCGGCATGGAAACATCCCTCTCCAGTCTGGCTCTGGTTGACGACGGAGCTGGATCGAGTCCGGACGCATGCCATTCTCAAGGCGGACGGCAATACGGCGACCTTCGCCGTCCCGATCACCGCGGACGACATGCCCGACATCATGGCCGATGTCACCTTCCTCCGAAACGGCCAGATGTATACCGGCGAAGTGCGCATCAACGTCCCCGCCAACCGTCAAGCGCTTCGAATCCAGATTGAGCCAGGCAAGCCGCAATACACGCCCGGCGACGAGGCGAGCGTAACCGTCTCGGTCCGGGATGCCGCCGGGCATCCCGTGGCCAATGCGGATCTCGGCATCGCCGTCATTGACGACGCAATTTATGCCATCGCTCCCGATTCCTCGCCCGACATCTTCCAGTACTTCTACGGCTACCGCGTCAACCAGGTCTCGGTGCAGTACTCCGCCGACTACTACTTCGAGGGCTGGTCGGGACATCACCGGCTGAAACTGGCCCGCCGGCCGGTGACCAGTTATGCGGAACTCGCCGGCGCCTTGGGCGATGTGAAACCCACGCCCGCGCCGCCGACCCAACCGCACGTCCGCAAAAAATTTACCCCCACCGCGTTTTGGCGGGCCGGAGTACGAACTGGCGCGGACGGCCGCGCCACGGTGCATTTTAAACTGCCCGACAGCCTCACCTCCTGGCGCATCGGAATCCGCGCCGTAACCGCCTCGACGCAGGTTGGCTCCGCCCTGGCGCATTTCGTGACCCGCAAGAATCTGATGCTGGATCTGGCGCTGCCTCGTTTCGCGGTTGAAGGCGACCAGTGGACCACTTATGCCATCGTCCACAATGACCTGCCCACCACCCAGCAGGTTCATTTAACTTTGGCGGCCAAGACCGGCGCCCAGGCCGGCGGCGTTCAGGTAGCCAATAGCGGAACCCCGAAGCTGGCGGTCGCCTCCCACCAGCAGCAACGCTATCCCTGGCAGTTGACGGCGACGCGCGCCGGAAATGTGAACCTTCTGGGCGCCGCGATTGGACAAACCGATTCCGATGCATTGGAATTGCCGCTGCCGATCAAGCCCAACGGCATCGAGCTGGCGCAAAGCTACAGCGGCGAGCTTTCGACCACGGACCAGGCTTCGTTTAGCTGGCAACCTCCGGCCGGCGCGCGACCGGCCGGTTCCTATCTGCTGCTGCATCTGGCCCCCTCGCTGACCGCGACGGCGCTGGGCGCCTTGCAAAATATGATTCAGTATCCGTACGGCTGCACCGAGCAGACCTCGTCGGTCATGCTCTCGATTCTGGCGGTTCGGGCGGCCGCCCGCAGCTTGCATCATCCCGAATTGGCGCCGGATGCGCAGCTTCTGCCGCGCCTGCGGACCGGCATCGCGCGCCTGGCCCACAGCCAGAACAACGATGGCGGCTGGGGCTGGTGGCCAGCGACGCCGAGCGATCCGTATATGAGCGCCTTGGCGGTGGAGGCGCTGGCCGGCGCCCAGGCCGCCGGAGCCGCGGTGAATGCGAGCCTGCTCCAACGCGGGCACGACTATCTGGTGGGGTTGTTGCGCGATCATCCCCGCATGATTCCCGATCTGCAAGCGCCGTTGCTGCTGGCGGCCAGACGTTCCGGCACGATTGCTCCGGCCTTGACCGACAATCTGTGGAGCTGGCGCTCGAAACTGTCGCTCCAGGGCCGGGCCGAAATGGTGCTACTGCTGGCTGAGACCAAGGATGCGCGCGCGCCGCAGGCGCTGCAACGCCTGTTGGGAATGGCCAAAAGCAACGCCCTGGAGATGTGGCTGCCGCAAGCCGGCGATGCCTGGCTCGGGTTCGGCGACCTGGACGACAGCGATTGGAGCGATTGGTATATTGACTTCGATATTGACGACAGCAGTCTCACCACGGCCACGGCGCTCGAGGCGATGCTGCGCCTGGAGCCGTCCGATCCCAGGGTCGTGAAAGCCATACGCTACCTGGTCGGACGCTCCGCTAACGATTGGTGGGTTTCAACCGAACAGACCGCCGAAGTCATCACCGCGCTGGCCGACAGCCTGCAACGTTCCGGCGCGGGCGCCGAGATGAATCCGAATTTCACCGCCCGCGTGAAGGTCAACGGCGCCACGGTTGACCGCCATCGCTTCACCGCGGCCGACCTGCAGGCGCAGGCGCGCGAACTCCGTATCCCGCTGGGCCCGGGGCCGGTGACGGTCTCGCTGAACCGCCAAGGACCGGGCGTGCTCTATTGGGACGCCACCGTCGTCAGTTACTCGCGCGACGACCGCTATGTTCATCGCGGCGGCTTCAAACTCAATATCCTGCGCCAGTACTTCCGGCTGCAAGCGGTCAAAACCGTTGATTCGTCGGGGCAGCCAGCCATCGGTTACCGGCCCGTACCGCTGGCCGGAGCGCTGCATGTCGGCGACGTGCTCCTGGTCAAGCTCACCGTGAGCGGCGGCCGGCAAGCGCACCTGCTGATAGACGATCCGATTCCGGCCGGGGTGGAACCGGTGCCGCTCGACTCGCTCTACCCACTCCTGAACAAGGACGGCAAAGTGGGCTATGAGTTCGACTCAAACGATTTCTACGATTGGTTCGGCTACTCCCGCGTCTTCCGGGACGATCGCGTCAGTTTCTTCCAGGACCGTTTCCAACCCGGACAGCACACCTATTCTTATCTGGTCCGAGTGATTATCCCGGGAAAGTTCACGGCACTTCCGCCGCGGGTTGAACCGATGTACGATGCTTCGCGCCTGGCCACGGGCGACCGCAACTCAATGCAATTCCTGCCCAGCCAGCCCTGAGAATGACGCGAGGAAAGGACACCGTATGCGATTGAGCTTGTGGCATCGAGGCGCGGGCGGCGCGAAAACGCAGGAGACGGGCCAGCTCACGTCTTCGCAGCACGGATTCCGCCGGCGGCTATCCGAACTGGCAGATACATTCGCGCGCTTACGCTCCGGCGGACGGCCTTCCTGGCTTCTGGTTTTATTCTGCGGCGCGTGGATGCTGATCCTGGTGATCGCGTTTTTTGCCTGGCTGGGGCTTTCCGATTCGTCCGGCTGGTGGCTGGCCGCCCAGGCTGCCGGCTTCGTTCTGCTGTTATGGCTGCTGGTGTGGGGCTTAGGCTCGATCATACGCATCAGCCGCGGCGAATCCGGCGCACTCGGCGGGTGGGCAATCGCCTGGAAGGTATGGCTGTTGTTGGCCGGTTGGGCACTGCTGGCCTGGAGCATCTCTTCCTGGCTCGGTTGGCTCATTTCGTTCGCTTGGATCGCGCAATCCGAGCTGACCTTCCGGTTGCGGCATCCCGTGGCATTGGCGCTCATCACCACTCCATTGCAAACGGTTCAATGGTTGCTGAACTATGTGGTGTTTCCTGCGATCGCCATCGGGCTGCTCGCCAAATACATGCTGCACCGCCGGGAGCGTCTCATGGCGCGCTGGCGCCGCTGGAGCTTCTGGCTGGTTGCGATCTTGCTGGCCCTGGTCGGCGATGAATTCAGCGCCTGGCTCACTAACTGGCGGCCGGCGGTGACACCGGATTGGCGCGAGGTGGCGAGCGTTGCCTTGCGGCTGGCGGCGGCCGCGTTGATCTTCGTTTACTTTTTCCTGCTGCAAGTGGCCTGGTACGCATCCAGCCCGGAGGCGGCGCCCGCCAGCGCCCCGCTGCCTGGCCCCGTTAGCTAGCGCACGGCGCGTTTTTCGCGGGCGTGGGAATGCAAAAATACCGCCAGGCCCTCGCGGCTAACTTGGGCGGCCACCCATTCGCCGCAAGCGGCATAGGCGGCCCGCAGCGCCGCCGGCGTGCGCGCATTCTCCAGGGCAGTTTCCCGTTGAGCCGCGGTCCGATGCTTCACGAGCCCGCGCGCCCGCATCGGTTCGCCGGCCAGCAGCATGGCAAGCCCTTCCTGCGTGCAATGGCTGATGCCGGGCCGGAGATAGGCTTGCAGCACCACATGGAGCAGTTCGTGCTCCAGCACATGACGCAGAATGCCGCGTTTGACCAGCAACGCCTCCGGCTGCAGCGCCACCTTGCGGCCGCGAGTCAAGCCGCTGTACCAGCCGGATTGGCCGGTGGCCGCAATAAAGGCGGCGGTGGATGGAAACACCGTCAACGTGAGCTTGCCGGGAAGGCTATAGCCCAATTCGCGTTCGGCGGCGGCAAGCAACGGCTCGCACAGCCGCAGAACGCGCCGGGGCGCAGGGGCTTGATAGCGGATCTGGCAGCGCCCGGTATCCGCCGATTGCCAGTGGAAGCCGCCGCCGCCCGGCGGCGCGGTAGCCGCCGGCAGCGGCGGCCGTGCTTGGATTGCGGGCGCCCACCTTTCGATGCGGGTGTGCGGATAGTAAAAAGCTAGGATCGCCGCCCAGGTGGCGCCGCGGCGGGCCATGCCGGCGGCGCCGGCTTCGCAGAGCCCGGCGCCGTGGCCCAGTCCATGGCCGATAAATACCCAATTCCGGCCTTTCCGCCGAATGGAAAACCAGGTGCTCTTCAGCCGGTTCCAGCCCAGCCGGCGATCGACATCGAAGCGGAAATCGTCCGCGCGAATGACGATGCGCCGGCGTGAATCGAGGCGGGTCAGGAGCAGCGCCTGCGCCCGCCCGGCGCGATCGCGGGAGAGGATGGCCAGATCGAAGCGCGCGGGCGGCCGATGGAAAACGCCGGCGCCGGCCAATGCACGCGCCAGATCCCGGCTGCGAATCTCGGCCGTCCAGGTATGGTTGGGCGAGTTGCGACAGAACGGATCGGGATGGGCGCGCAAGTACGGCACCTGGTGCGGGACGAGCGGCGGCTTGGCGGATTCGGTGTATCCGCCGCAGTTGGCGCTGTAGAGCACCTGCACCGGGCGGCCGTGGTAAACCAGAATTTCTCCCGCGGTCGCGCGCGCCGCCGCTTGCGCTTCGCTCCCCGGCGGCAGCCAGGCCTGGCAGTGCGTCAAGGTGCAGAAGTCATAGCCCGCGGCCGCATGGCGGCCGCGGTGAGTCAGCGCCCAGGTGCGCGCCAGGACCGCCATGGCTTTCTGCGCCGCAAGCGGGAGCTGGCCGGCTTCGCCCTGCACCACCCCGGCAACGTAATCCTCCAACCGCATACGAACGATCCTGAAACGGCCGGCTGCCGGCCCCCGCGGTAGCCGCACCCGCACCGTGGCCGCGCCGGCCGGCGGGCGCGCGCGCCACGCCCAGGCCCCGGGGTGCGCGTGCAGCCAGCGCAGAATCCGTCCGCCCAACCCGGCCGCATCGCGGCTTCCGCTGCCTTTGGGAACCAGCACCAGAACCAGCACTCGCGGCCGGGGCAGGGGGGCAAAGCCGGCAAACCAGGCATGGCTGCTTTCGCCGGCCTGCTCGGAGATCGTCCCCGTCTTGCCCGCGACCGGCCAGCCCCGAACCGCCGCCGCCTGGCAGCTTCCGTATTGGACGCAGCCGCGCAATCCCGAAGCAACGAACTGCAAGGCGCGGTCTCGCGGATGACGTTCAATCTGCCGCAGCAGCCGGAGATAAGCCCGCGCCAACTGCCAGGGCGTGACGTGGATGCCCGCCGCGCCGATCGCCGCCGGCCCCAAGCCGCCGGCGCCGGAAAGCACGCGATCCGGACGCAGCCCATAAGGCGCCAGCGCCGCCTGCCAGGCGGAAAACGGCAGGCGTTGGGCCACCGTCAGGAAGAAATAATTGCAGGAAATTCCCAGGGCTTCGGCCAAATTGATCGGCCGGGCGATGGCGGGATGGACGCATGCAAAGCGTTGGCCGTAGCGCGGCGTAACCCGCAGGCAGCGCAGATGATCGCCGCGCCGGACCACTCCGGAGCGCAGCAGCGCCAGGGCGGTCCAGGGCTTGATCGCGGAGCCCGGCAGCAGCCGCAAGCGCCGGGCCGCTGCCAGCCGGACCGCCGCTAATACTTTTCCGCTGGCGACATCCTCAATCAAAACGATGGCTTGCGCGGGCCGGGCGAGCTGTGCCGTTTCGCGGGCCAGCGCGGGCTGCCAGGCGATTTGCGCGCCGGCGCGGGCGGAAATGGCCATGACCGCGATCAACAAAAATTTGCAGGGCCGGACCGGCTGGCAGCGCCTGGAGCCCAAGGCACGCTTTCGCTCGCCTCCATACGCTCGAATCGAAGCCGCGAATATCAAAGCAATTCCCATTGAAACGGCATAGGCTGGCGACCTACGCTGCAGAGGCCGCACCAATGAATTATTGCTAAAAAGAAACGGGCTGCACGGCGGAAGCTCTCCACCGCGGCCCCCGCCTCCAGAGCCGGCGCGCTATGATCGAATCGTGCAGGCACTTCAGCCAACCGCTATCCCCTCGCATCCCAAAGGCACTCGAGCCCGCGTACTGCTGAGCTCCGTGTTTGGCCCCTATGCCCGCGACGATGAGTTTGGCAGCCGCGCCATCAATCCGATGGAGCTCTACCACAACCAGGTGACGCGCGAGCAGGGGGCGTACTCGCTGCGAATGTTCCACCGCTCCTGGGGCATCATGATGATCCGGGAGAACATTTCCGCCCCGTGCACCCTGCTCGATTTTCCCAGCCGCGAAGTGTTCGAGCGCGAACTGGCAACCGGCGCGTATGACATTGTCGGCCTCTCTTCCATCATCGTCAACGTGGGCAAGGTGAGGGAGATGTGCCGTATCGTGCGCCGCCTCTCGCCCGGGTCCACGATTGTGGTGGGGGGCCATGTGGCCGCCATTCCCGGCCTGAGCCGCATGATCGACGCCGATCACATCGTAACCGGCGATGGCGTGGCCTGGATGCGCCGCTATCTCGGCGAGGACACCACCGCGCCCATCCGCCACCCCGCCATCATCTCTGGTTTTGGGCTGCGCGTCATGGGCCTCGGCGCCCGCGAGCGCCCCGGCCGCACCGCCGCAACTATCATTCCTTCCGTCGGCTGCCCGCTCGGCTGCAACTTCTGCACCACCTCCGCCTTCTTCGGTGGCAAGGGACGTTTTCTCAATTTCTATGACAGCGGACACGACCTGTTCGAAGTCATGGTCCACATCGAAAAGAAGCTGCAAGTGGATTCTTTCTTCATGATGGACGAGAACTTCCTGCTCCATCGCCGCCGCGCGCTCGAACTGCTGGAACTCATCGAGCGCCACCGGAAGAGCTGGAGCCTGTATGTGTTCTCTTCGGCCAACGCGATTGCCAAATACACCATGGAAGAACTGGTGGCGCTGGGCATTTCCTGGATTTGGATGGGGCTGGAATCCAAGAGCGCCGGCTATGCCAAGCTCAAGGGCTCCGACACGCAGCAGTTGGTGCGCGAACTGCACCGCCATGGCATCCGGGTGCTCGGCTCGACCATCATCGGGCTCGAGCACCACACGCGCGAAAACATCGGCGCCGAAATCGAATACGCCGCCGAACACGATGCCGACTTCCATCAGTTCATGCTCTACACGCCGGTTCCCGGCACGGCCCTGTACGCCGAGATGGCCGCCCAGGGACGCTTGCTTCCTGAAACCGATCTGGCCGACATTCACGGCCAATTCAAGTTTAATTTCCGCCATGCCGCGCTCTCGCGCGACGATTCCAGACAGTGGCTCGATTTCGCATTCCGGCGCGACTTCCAGGCCAATGGACCCAGCCTCTATCGCATCTGCCGCACCACCTTCGAGGGATGGAAGCGCTATCGCCAGGACGCCGACCAGCGAATCCGCGCCCGCTTTGAGCGCGATCTCGACCAGCTTCGCTGGCTCTACCCCGGCATTCTCTGGGCCATGGAGCGGCGTTTGCGCGAGACCAATGCCACCATTCAAAAGCGGGTGGCACAATTGCGCCGCGAGATGACGGCCGAATTAGGCCTAGGCGCGCGCCTTTCGCAGCTTTCCGGCCCGCTGTTCCAATGGGCCGCGGCACGCGAAGACCGCCGCCTCGCACGCGGCTGGACCTATGAGCCGCCCATGATCGTCGAGCACTCCGCCTGACGCCACCGGCGGATGATCCGGCCCCCTGGCCGGCTTCGAAAAATCTCAATCCCAGGGCTCCTTCGGGTTAAGCTCGCGCCGATGCGGCAGCGGGCATGAGAAAATCTGAGCAGTGCCGTCGGGCCATGGCCGTCGGGCCATGCGAGAGTGGCGGAACTGGCAGACGCCCTGGACTTAGGATCCAGTGCCCGCAAGGGCGTGGGGGTTCGAATCCCCCCTCTCGCACCAGCGTTTACGCCCGCGCGCGGCGATAGGGCTGTTGCTTTTTCTCCCGCGGCAACGCCTTAATCAGCTTTTCACGCTCAAACCGTGCAATCGCGCCAGCATGGGTTCCTGGATCGAGACGCGTTCCGCGCATGCGAAAAAATATTTTTAATTATGATGTGGCCGTGCGCTTGAGTCCGCCGGCGAGGCTCGCCGATAACGCGTAGCGGCCAATCGGAGCATCGCCTGGTTTCGCGCGAATCATCTGCGCCCTGCGTATGAACGGCAATCCATAAGCGCCGTTTGCCGGCATGGGTCCGATTTAGGGCGAAAAAGTGCCGGAACTCGGGGGCGCGCCAACGAAAGTTTACCCCCGCTCAGGCGAGCGGCTGGTTCCATTTTTCCAGCGTCTCGACCACGGCGGCCAGGAACTGATCGGCCACCGCGCCGTCGATCACGCGGTGATCGAAGCTGAGCGTGAGATGGACGATGGGGCGGATGGCGATCGCGTCGTCAATCACCACCGCGGTTTTATGGATGCCGCCGACGCCGAGGATCGCCACCTGGGGTTGATTGATCACCGGCAGGCCAAACAAGCCGCCAAAGATGCCGGGATTGGTGATCGAGAAGGTGCCGTCCTGGACCTCGTCGGGGCTGAGTTTTTTGGCGCGGGCGCGAGTGGCGAGGTCGTTGATGGCGCGCTGCAGCCCAAGGAAATTCTTTTCCTCGGCGTGCTTGATGACCGGCACGAGCAGGCCCCAATCGAGCGCCACGGCAATGCCCAGATTGATGTCCTTCTTGTAAACGATGGACTCTTCCTGGACGGAAGAGTTGACAATCGGAAAGCGCTTCAGCGCCTCGATCGCAGCCACGGCAAAAAACGGCATGAAAGTCAGCCGGGCGCCGTGACGGGTTTCAAAGTCGTTTTTCGCCTCGTCGCGCAGCCGGGCGATGCGGCTCATATCGGCTTGAAAAACCGAATAGACGTGCGGCGAGGTGCGCTTGCTCATCACCATATGCTCGGCGATGCGCTTGCGCATCAGCGACATGGGCACGATTTCCACCCCGCCGGGACGGGCGGGAGCCGCAGGCGCAGCCGGCGCCGCGGGGGCGGGCGCGGCCGGGCGTGAGGCCGGAGCGGGCGCGGCGGGCGCGGCCGGGCGTGCAGCCGGAGCCGAGGGCGCGGCTGGCGCCTGACGGCTTTCCAGGTACTGCATCAGGTCGTGTTTCGAGACGCGGCCGCCGATGCCGGTGCCGCGCACCTGGCGCAAATCCACTTTGTTTTCGCGCGCCAGCCGGCGGACCAGCGGCGAGGAGCGGATTTCACCCGCTTCGAGTTCGGCTTCTTCCTCTTCCGTTTTTTCTTCCACCGCTTCCGGCGGCGCAGCTTTAGCGGCGGCGGGCGAAGGCGGCGCCATGTGCCCGGCCGGCGGGGCAGAGAGTGGAGCGGGCGCGGCGGCGGGTTGTGCCGCCGGCGGTTCGGCGGCGGGCGCGCTTGGCGCAGCGGCGGGAGCGGCCGCGGCGGCCTCGCCCTCGCCCTCGAGTAGCGCCACCACGGTATTCACCGGCACGGTTTGGCCCTCGTGCACCTTGATTTCGCGCAGCACGCCGCTGGCCGGCGATGGAACTTCCGCATCCACTTTATCGGTGGAGATTTCAAACAGCGGCTCGTCGCGGGCCACGCTTTCGCCCGGCTGCTTCAGCCACTTGGTGACGGTGCCTTCGAAAATGGATTCGCCCATCTGGGGCATGACGACGTTCACGGGCATAGGGCTAGCCTCATTTCAGAAAATGCTGGGGAAAGAATTATCGTCCCATGAAAGTGCGATGGCGGGCAATCTGCCCGGGGGGTTCAATAGCGCGCCAATTGCTTGACCGATTCCGCCAGCCGCGCCGCCGAGGGCAAAAAGGCCTCTTCCAAGGGAGGCGAAAACGGCACCGGAGTATCGGCCGCGGTCAGGCGCAGGATGGGCCCGTCGAGATCGTCATAGGCATGCTCCTGCAACAGGGCGGTTATTTCGCCTGCCAGCCCGCCGGTGCGGGTATCTTCGTGCAGCACCAACACCTTGCTGGTGCGGCGCGCGCTGGCGAGAATGCCTTCCAGATCGAGCGGCAACAGCGTGCGCAGATCGAGCACTTCCAGTTCCAGGCCTTCGCCCGCCAGCCGATCGGCGGCTTCCAGCGCCAACGGCACCATCGCGCCGTAGGTGATCACACTGAGATCGCGTCCCGGGCGCGCCACCCGGGCTTTGCCCAGTGGTTCCAGGTGCTCGCCTTCGGGAACGTCTTCCTTCACCCGGCGGTAGAGAAACTTGTGCTCGAGGAAGATGACTGGATTGTTATCGCGAATAGCGCTTTTGAGCAAGCCCTTGGCGTCCACCGCGGTCGCCGGCTCGACCACTTTCAGCCCGGGGGTGTGGACGAAGTGCATTTCGGGATTCTGCGAATGAAACGGGCCGCCATGCACCCCGCCGCCGGCCGGTCCGCGCAGCACGATCGGCACCGGCGCGCCCCAGCGGTAATGGCTCTTGGCGGCGAAATTGACGACCTGATTGAAGGCGCAGGCGATGAAATCCATGAACTGGAATTCGACCACGGGACGCATGCCGGTATAAGCGGCGCCAATGGCGGCGCCGACCAGCGCCGACTCGGCCAGCGGCGCATCCATCACCCGGACCGGGCCAAAGGCGTCCACCAGGCCGGCGGTGGCCTTGAAAGCGCCGCCATAAACGCCGATATCTTCGCCCAGAAGAAAAACAGCGGGATCGCGCCGCATTTCTTCTTCGAGCGCGAGGCGTATGGCTTCGACGTAGGTCAACTGCATAACGATCAGCTCTCCGCCTGGGGCCGCCGGCGTCCGCCACGGCCGAGAAAACGCGGCCGGGGCTGATGGCAGCCGTCGCAATAGACTCCCTCGAAGGCGCGCTCGGGGGGCGGCATCGGGCTGGCTTCGGCGGCGTCGCGCTCCGCCAGCGTTTCGCTATCCACTTCGCGCCGCAGCGCCTCCGCCGCGCCCTCCTCCAGCCAGCCTTTCTGCTTAAGCCACCCTTCCAGACGTGTGATCGGGTCGCGCAGTCGCCAGAACTCCAGCATGGGCGGCGGCACGTAGGCGGCGGGGTCGTGTATGGCGTGGCCTTTCATCCGCATCAGCTTGGCTTCGATCAGCGTCGGGCCGCCGCCGGCGCGGGCGCGCTCCACCGCCTGATGCGCCGCCTGATAGACCTGAAATGGATCGGTGCCGTCCACGATCATTGCCGGAATGCCGTAGGCGCGGGCGCGGATGGCGAGATCGCGGATGCGGGTTTGCTTTTGCAAGGGCGTGGAATAGGCCCAGAGGTTGTTTTCCACGATCAGCACCAGCCCCAGATTCTGCACCGCGGCGAAGTTGAGACCTTCGTGAAAGACCCCGGTGCTCTGGCCGCCATCGCCGATCCAGGTCATGGCGGCGATTTCGCGGCCCTGCAGGCGCTCGCCCAGGCAGACGCCCGACATTACCGGAATCAGGTCGCCCAGCATGGAAATCGGCGCGATCACGCGCCGCGGGCCAAGATCGCCGAAGTGCGAGGTGCCGTCTTTGCCGCCGGTGGGCGAATCGGCGCGGGCCATGTACTGCATCATGATGTCGCGCGGACGGAAGCCGCGCACCAGCAAACTGCCCTGGTTGCGGATCATCGGCGCCATCCAGTCGCCGGCGCCGAGCGCATAAGCGGAGGCGACCGAGCAGCCTTCCTGCCCCAGCCCGAAATAGACGCCACCGACCACCTGGCTTTGCTTATAAAGATTTTCCAACTGCAGCTCGAGCGAGCGGTTCAGCAGCATCCAGCGAAAGATTTCCAGGCATTGCTCGCGGCTCAACCCGCGCGGTTCGACCAGCGGCGGCGGCGGGGTGATCGCCCCCGACCAGCGATACGCCAGCTTGCCTTCATTCCAAATCTCTTCCAGTTCGAAGCGCAGGCGCTCCTGGCGCAGATCCTGAAACCATTCGGTCGAGGCAGGGCGCGCGCCGCGAGGGGCGGGCCGGGGCGGCTGCGATTCACCCGAACGCGGGCTGGGGCCGCGCCGGCGACGCCAGCGCAAGCCGGGGCGCTCGCGCCGCTCCCCGCCGCGCGGCTGGGCCGCCTCCGTCGGCGGCGCCGCTTTCGGCCGGTTCGGCTGGGCGGCTTCGGCCGGAGCCGGCGCTTCCGGCCGTGCCGGGCCGGGTTCGGACGCAGGCCCGCCTTTCGCCGGCGCGGTCTCCGCCGCGGCGGGCGGGTTCGCGGTTATAGGATTTTCGTTCTCGGCCATGCCTGCCTCGCTATCATTATGCGCATTATCCGCATTCTGCGCCGGCATGGAAATCCAGTTCGCGGCCGGGGACAGCGGGCGCAGAGGACGCGGCAGCAGTGGCGGCCACGGCCGCGCGCCATTCCGGCTGCGGTTTCCAGACCAGGGCGCGGCCGAAGACCTGGCTGAAATGAAGCGCCAGCGGCGCTAACACTTCACTCACTGCCAGCGGGCGTCCAAGCTCGCGAGCGAGCGAGCTGACGCCGCGGCCGCGTATGCCGCAGGGCAGAATGGCGCCGAATCCGGCCAGGTCGGGAGCGACATTCAAGGCAAAGCCATGCGTGGTTACGCCGCGCGCGATATGCACGCCGATGGCGGCGAACTTGCGTTCAGGCGGCTGCGCCGTCCAGACGCCGGTCAGCCCGGCCAGGCGCCGGGCGGCAATGCCGAACCCGGCAGCCACGCGCATCAGCACTTCTTCCAGGGCGCGCACGTATTCAACCGCGCCCAGCCCCGGGCGCTTGCGCTCGCCGGCGCCGGGCGGCGGCGGCAGCTCGCGCAGGTCGAGAATGGGATAGCCGACCAGTTGTCCAGGGCCGTGCCAGGTGACATCGCCGCCACGATTGCACTCGGCTACTTCAATGCCGCGCGCCGCCAGGCGCTCGGGGGTTTCCAGCAGGTGCTCGCGGCGGGCGTTGCGGCCCAGCGTCACGACCGCATCATGCTCGAGCAGCAGTAACTGATCGCCGCAGCGCCGCCGCTGCCGCTGGGCTTCGACCTCGGCCTGGAGGCGGAGCGCGGCGGCATAGCCGAGACGCCCGAGATAAACAGCTTCGATCACCGGCTCAGGCATGACGTTCCTGCCGCATCGCGCGTAGCGCGCGGCCCCCTGCGGTCACATATTGATGGTCAGGCCATAGACCGAGTTGGCGGCATCGAGCATGGCCTCATAGACGGTCGGATGGGCATGGATGGTCTGCATCAGCTCATCCGCCGAAACCTGCAACTGCATGCCCAGTGTGGCTTCCGAAACCAGTTCGGTCACCAGCGGGCCGATCATGTGCACTCCCAAAATGGTGCCGTCTTTCTCGTCCGCCAGCATTTTGATAAAGCCTTCATGCTGGCCGAGGATGGTGGCCTTGGAGTTGCCGGCAAAGCTGAACTTGCCGGCCTTGTAGCGCAGGCCGCGGTCGCGCGCCGCCTGCTCGGTCAGGCCGACGCTGGCCACCTGGGGCTCGCAGTAGGTGCAATTGGGGCAGAGGCGATAATCCAGCGGCTGGATGGGGCGGCCGGCGATGTGCGCCACCGCGACCATGCCTTCCATCGAAGCCGCATGCGCGAGCTGCGGCGCGCCGGCAACGATATCGCCGATGGCGTAAACGCCGGGCTCGCCGGTGCGCATAAAGCCGTCGGTGCGTAGAAAGCCGCGCTCGAGTTGCACCCGGCTGGCTTCGAGGTTCAAGCCTTCCGTCACCGGCTTGCGCCCGACCGCGACCAGCACCTGCTCGGCCTCGAGCGCCTGCGCCTTGCCATCCGCGGCGGTGAAGCTCACTTTGACCTTATCCGGCCCGGGCTCGACTTTTTCCACGCGCGCGCCGGTATGGATGGCGATCTTCTGCTTTTTCAGCGCCTTTTCGATCTCGCGCGATATTTCTTCATCTTCAACCGGCAGGACGCGCGGCAGCATCTCCAGCAGCGTGACCTGCGTGCCGAAGCGGACGTACATCGAGGCGAACTCGACTCCGACCGCGCCGGCGCCGATGATCACCAGCGACTTGGGCACGTCTTTCAGCGACAGGATTTCGACGTTGGTCAGCACCCGGCCGCCAGCCTTCAGCCCGGGCAGCAGGCGGGCTTCCGAGCCGGTAGCGAGAATGATATTTTTGGCTTCGAGCTCGAAGGCCGCGCCCTCGGGCGGCGCCACCGCGAGCCGGCCCGGGCCGGCCCAACTGGCGCGTCCCTTGATCCATTCGATTTTGTGCTTGCGAAACAGGAACTCGATTCCCTTCGAGTGCTTGTTGACGATCTTGTCTTTGCGCGACTGCGCCAGCGGCCAATCGAGGCTGAATTCGCCGGCGCGGATGCCGAATTCCTGAGCGCGACGGAAAGTATCGAGCACTTCGGCGTTGTGCAGCAGCGCCTTGGTGGGAATGCAGCCGACCAGCAGGCAGGTGCCGCCCAGGCGCGCATCTTTTTCCACCACCGCCACCGAGAGCCCGTACTCGGCGCCGCGAATCGCCGCCCAGTACCCGCCCGGGCCGCTGCCCACCACCACCAGATCGAATTTGCGCTTATCTGCCATAAAATGAAGACCGCCTTGCGCGCCGGAAGCGGCACCGGATGGCCCGGAATATTGCCTGATGCTCCGGCGCGGGGGAAACAACAATCTTAGCGCACTGCCGGCCCCGGCCGGGGGCAGCGAAAAGACACAGGGCCGGGACCGGACGGCTGCCGCACAGGCGGCGGCCGCCCGGCGATGCTGAATTTTCGCTCCCGATCAGTCGAGCGGCACTTCTTCCAGCCATTGCGCCGGATGCGCGCTCCAGCCCAACTCGGATTTTATGCGCTGCGCCAGCGCTTCGGCCGCGGCGGCTTCGCCGTGCACCAGGAAGATGCGCCGCGGCGGCTTCGGCATCTGGTGCAGCCAGGCCACCATCTCTTCCGCATCGGCATGATCGGAAAATTCCTCGAAAGCCGCCACCTGGGCGCGCACTTCGACCGCCTGCTTGTGTATAAAAACCGGCGATTTGCCCGTGCGTATGAGAAAGCCCAGGGTGCCGGGCGACTGGTAGCCGACAAACAGCACCAAGTTGCGGGGATCGGGCAGGCGCAGCGCCAGATGGTGCACCACGCGGCCGCCGGTGGCCATGCCGCTGGAAGAAATAATGATCATTGGCCCGCCCTGGGCATTGACGGCGCGGCTCGCCTGCGGGCTGCGGTCGAAGAAGACGTGATCCCAGTTTTGCGGCGGGCCGTAGCGGCGGATCAGGTCGCGGGTTTCGGAGTTGAATTCATCCGCATGACGCAAGAAAATCTCGATCGCCGCCAGCGCCATGGGGCTATCCAGGTGTATGGGCGCGCGCGGCACCTGGCCCGCCTCTATCAGGTGCTTGATCAGGAAAAGCAGCTTCTGCGTGCGCTCGACCGCGAAAGCGGGAATCACTACCACGCCCCCGCGTTCAAGCGCGGCGCGCAGCGCGGCGGCCAGCTTGGGCGCCACGTCTTCGTGCGGGTGCAGGCGGTCGCCATAAGTGGATTCCATCACCAGGTAATCCACGTCTGCGGGCGGCTCGGGGCCGCGGCCGAGAGTTTGCGACTCGCCCTGGCGCAAGCGTCCGAGATCGCCGGTAAACAGAATGCGGCGCGCTTCGGCCCCCGCGCCCAGATGGAACTCCGCAAAACAGGAGCCCAGAATATGGGCGGCGCGATGCAGGCGGACCTCGCAGCCCGGGCTCAAGACCAGCGGCTCTTCCAGCGGGCGGGGCTGCACCAGCGACAGCGCCCGCCGCGCATCCACTTCGGTGTAGAGCGGCAACGCGGGCTGGTGGCGGGTAAGCCCGCGGCGGTTGCGAAATTCGGCATCTTCTTCCTGCAGCCTGCCGGAATCGGGCAGCAACACGCCCATCAATTCAGCCGTGCCTTGCGAGGCATAAACCGGCCCGCGATAGCCATCCCGCACCAGCCGCGGGAGATAGCCGGTGTGGTCGAGATGGGCGTGGGTCAGCACCAGCGACCGCAACTGCCCGATTTCCACCGGCAGCGGCTGCCAGTTGCGCTCGCGCAGGCTTTTCTCGCCCTGGAACATGCCGCAATCAATTAAATAACGCTCGCCATCGCTGGTGAGCAGGTGCCGCGAGCCGGTCACCGAGCCGGCGGCGCCGAGGAAGCGCAAGCTGAGTTGGGCCATTCGCTGCTCCTCTGCCGTAGAGAGCGGAGATTCAACCGCAGACGGGGCCAGAGTAGCAGAAGCCCGAGGGGCAAGGGTGCGGCGGCGGCGCGAGTATCGCCGCTGCCATTCCAACCGGCATGTGGTTAAACTGGAAATTAGTACATGAGCGCCCCGGCATTAATCCAGATCGCCGCCCGAGCGCAGCCGCCGGCGCGGCCGGAGTGGCTGCGGTCGCGCGCGCCGTTTGGCGAAAATTACCACCGGCTGAAAAAGCTGGCGCGCGGGCTGGAGCTGCATACGGTATGCGAATCGGCCCGCTGTCCCAACCTGGGAGAATGCTGGCACCACGGCACGGCTACGTTCATGCTGCTGGGCGATATATGCACCCGGCGCTGCGGCTTTTGCGCCGTCCCCAAGGGACGCCCGCTGCCGATTGATTGGGACGAGCCACGGCGCGTGGCCGAGGCCGTCGCCACGCTGGGCCTGCGCCATGCCGTGCTGACCTCGGTCAACCGCGATGACGATAACCTGGGCGGAGCCCGCATCTTCGCGCAGAGCATTGCCGCCATACGCAAGCTCGCCTCCGGCTGCAACATCGAAGTGCTGATTCCCGACTTCAAGGGCAGCCGCGAAGCGCTCGAAATCGTCATCGCCGCCCGGCCGGAAATCCTCAATCACAACACCGAGACCGTTCCCGAGCTCTACCGCTTCGTGCGCCCTGGCGCCCGCTTCGAACGCTCGCTGGAACTTTTGGCCAGGGTGAAAGAGATCGCGCCGGCCATGCTGTCGAAAACCGGCCTGATGCTCGGGTTGGGCGAGACCCGGGATCAACTCGAAGCGGCCTTGCGCCGCCTGGCCGCGACCGGCTGCGATATCCTTACCCTCGGCCAATACCTGCAGCCGACGCGCAATCATCTGCCGGTCAAGCGCTTTTATCCGCCGGAGGAATTTACCGAATGGCGGCGTTTCGGGCTCGCATGCGGATTCCGCCACGTCGAATCGGGCCCGCTGGTCCGCAGCTCTTACCATGCCCACGCCCAGGCCGAAGGGCTGGCGCCATCTGTGCAAAACTAGGGGCGGTCCATATTTATAGTGGAATAAATTCCACCGAGCAACCCAAGACGTAATTTTCCTCTACTTAAGGAGAATCCCAGTACAATTGGTATCAATCTAATCCGATAGGCGCTCGTGTTTTCTAATCAACTTTTTTTCGGCACAGGAGATAGCGCCGACGTACTCTATTCCGGATCGGCAGGGTGGACGACTTCATCCCTGCTCGACCCACCCCCTAAAAGACCCATCCCGGGCACGAACTCGCAGAAGAAAACGCGCCAGCAGGGCTGGCTTGCGAGAGGCTGGGTTCGCCTGGGCGCCGGTATTGCCGCCGCCGTCGCCTTGCATGCGGTGTTGTGGAATCTTTTGTCCTTGAGCCATGCCGCGGTTGGCTACTGGTATCTGGTGTATTTGCCGGCGCTGGCTTTTCTGGTTCTGTTGTTCAATTGGGTATGCGGCGCAGCTTTGCTGGGCTGCTTAAGCTTCAGCCGGCTTTTCAATTGGCCCTGGGGCCACCTGGGCCATTCGTTTGCGCTATTGCCCTTGTTGACGTTGGGCGCGCTGCTGGTTTCTTTCCTGCAATGGAATCAGGTGAAGCACCGGCATCATTCCATGCTGGAAGCCAAGTGGCGCCAACTGCTGGGGGGCATGGACGAGGCGGTGTACTTCTTCAATGCCAGCGAACTTCTGGTTTGCGCCAGCCCGGCGGCGGTGCGGCTCAGCCACCAGCCGTACGCGCTGATGCGCGGCATGACGATCGATCAGTTGCTCGCCGGCGATGGGCATCCCTGGGTAACAGTCGGCGCGGCCGCGGCGGGCGCAGCCGCCGGGCACGAACACAACAGCATACGCAAGGCGCTGCATACGAACCTGCCGGTGAAAGTGGAGTACCTGATTCCCGGTGCCGCGCCGCAACTGCCGTCGCGCAATCTAACCGGCGCCGCCCTGCCCTGGAAAATCTCCGGCCACAAAGCCGCCGGGGTGGTGCTGGTGCTGCGCGACCAGACCGTCGAACGGCAGTTGGAAACGCGCATGGCCGAAGCCGAACGCCACCTGGCCATCGGTCAAATGGCGGCCGGCATTACCCACGATTTCAACAACATTCTCGAAGTCATCGAAAAAGCCACCGCCATTCTCGCGCTCAACCTGGGTGAGTCGAACCAGGAGCAGCAAAATTATCTGCGCGCCATCCATCTGGGCGTGGTGCGCGGCGGCGAGACGCTGCGCCGGCTGCGCGAATACCTTTCCGGCGGCGTCAGCGGCCAGGACGCGCTGGATATCTCCGACCTGGCCCGCGACGCGGTCGAGCTGACGCGTCCGCTCTGGCGGCATCAGGAAACTCACATTCGCCTGGTTTCCGACCTGCAGCCGGTGCTGCCGGTGCGCGGTAACGCGGTGGATCTGCGGCGGCTGCTGACCAACCTGCTGCTGAACGCGCTCGAAGCGGTCAAGGAAAACGGCGGCCAGGTGAGCATACATACCCAGAACGATGGGCTGTGCGTGCGCTGCCGCGTCGCCGACAACGGTCCGGGGATTCCGCTGGAACATCAGGCTTACATCTTCCGGCCGTACTTCACCACCAAATCCGCGGGCTCGGGCCTGGGGCTGGCGGAATCGCAAAAGATCGCCTTATCGCACCACGGCCGGCTCAGCTTCACCAGCCAGCCCGGTCAGGGGACCGAGTTCGTGCTCGAGCTGCCGGCGATTCCGGCAACGATGGCGCAATCGGCGTAAGCGCCGGCAGCCGCCGGGCGTGGAGCGTCTAGCCCCGGCGCACGATGGCAATGCCCCATAGCGCGAGCAGCAGCAATCCGATATAGCCGTTGACGGTAAAGAAAGCGGCATTGACGCGGGAAAGATCGCCGGGGCGCACCAGCGAATGCTCCCAGGCCAGCAGCAGCGCGACGGCGGCGAGCCCAATCCAGCCCAGCGCGCCCAGCGGGTCGAGCCGCAGCAAGACGATCAGCAACGTCAACATGCAGAGATGGCAGGCCTGCGCGACGCGGAGCGAGCGGGCGATGCCGAAGCGCTTGGGCAGGGAAAAAAGATCCGGGCGGCTGGCGTCGAAGTCGTAATCCTGGCAGGCATAGAGAATATCGAAGCCGGCGCCCCAGAGCAGGACCGCGCCGCTGAGCGGCAGGATGAGGGGGGAAAAGCTGCCGCGCACGGCGATCCAGGCGGCGGCGGGGGCGATGCCCATGGCCAGTCCCAGAAACCAATGCGAGAGCCAGGTAAAGCGCTTGGTGTAGGAATAGAGCGTGACGATGGCCAGCGCCGGCAGCGAAAGCTCGAACGCCAGCCGGTTTAATTGCCAGGCGGCCAGCTCGAAGACGGCCGCGCTGGCGAGGAAAAAGCCGATGGCGAAGCGCAGGCTGAGCTGTCCGCTGGGCAGGGCGCGCTGCCGTGTGCGGGGGTTGTAGGCGTCAATGCGGCGGTCGGCGATGCGGTTGAAGGTCATCGCCGCCGAGCGCGCGCCGACCATGGCCACCACGATCCAGGCCAGCACCCGCCAGGGCGGCCAGCCGCCGGCGGCCAGCAGCGCGCCGAGCAGGGCGAACGGCAGGGCGAAGACGGAGTGCTCGAACTTGATCATCTCCAGCGTTCGCCGGGTTGAGGTCAGCAGGCGCATGGGCTTGTATGCATGAGGCTTAAACAGGATAGCAAGGCGGCACGGTGGAGAAGATGACGTCGCGCGCGACTGCGGGCGGGGAAGACGGGCGAAGAGTAGGCAGCGGCGGCAAATGTGGCGGGCGACGCGTCGGCGGGCAGTACGCGTCGGTGGCGGGGAGGCGGATTCGAGCGGCAGGTAGTTTATACTGGAGACTGCCGGGAGCGCATTCTGCGGCGAGGCGGGATGGCAAGCGGCAGTCGGGGCGTGGCTCAGCCTGGTAGAGCACCTGGTTCGGGACCAGGGGGTCGGTGGTTCAAATCCACTCGCCCCGACCAAAGAAAATCAATTATTTAGAACCATTCTAAAGTTATCAACCAATCTAATGTGGATGATTTTGTAGATAAGACCCTCACTATCGCCGCATCCGACAAGCTGCTCGCCACCATACCGCCAATACCCGTATACTGGCGCTTCGCATCTCCGGCCACTCCTTCGGCGATGACGAAATCCTTTCCGGCTGGACGCCCGGCGCGTGCGGCGTCTTTACTGACGCCCTGAACCGCGCCCGCCGGCAGCTCGTTTCCGCATTTCAAGCCAAAGCCGCGCATCTCGTGCCCACCGCTCGGCAGACCGACATCTTCGGCGCACTGGCCAGGCTGGAGGTGGAATTTGGAGCGGATGCAGGCGGGAACA
This sequence comes from Acidobacteriota bacterium, assembly GCA_021789895.1. Taxonomy (GTDB): domain Bacteria; phylum Acidobacteriota; class Terriglobia; order Terriglobales; family SCQP01; genus JAKASR01. The sequence continues at coordinate 37,244 of JAJYIU010000031.1, forward strand.
GCGTTCCTAAAACCGTCTGGATTTTTTCGGACATGGTGAACGATACACGGGAATTCCCGATGCCTCAGCTCCTGAAGCTAGGACCGGAGGTGATGCTCCAGCGCGCGCAAACCGAGCACCTGATGCTTCATTTGGCGCATATCAGAATCCGGATTCGGGGCGCCTCTACCGCCGGCCTCACGCCGTGGAAATGGCTCGCGATTCGTCAGTTTTGGACGCGGTATTTTATTGCTGCTGGGGCTCATATAGCGGTGTACTCGCCTGCAAGCGTCAATCTGGGTGGTGGTGGCAGTTCAAATCCACTCGCCACGGACTTGATTTTAAAGGGCTTACGTGTGGATAATTCTGAAGATTGATGACGTGAGGCAACCTGCCTGACGCAGAGCTAAGGATTGCGCTACGATTTAATAGATGGTTAGGCCACCGCGTCGGCATGAAAAACCGTTGCGCCTCATCGATCCGGTACCCAGCAATGAGGAACTGGCTGGATTACGAAGACGCATCCGCTATCAAGGGAGTCCGAAGCATAAACTACATCCCGAACGTTTCGGCATGCCCACCTTTACCGGGAATAGGGGCGATGCTCTTTTATGTGATCACGATGCTGACGTTACCTTTAAGGACATAGGACGGATACCCTTTTGGATGAGCCGTGGCATAAAAGCTGGCTTAATTGGGGAGGTACAGGAACAAGGCTTACCACGAGTCATCTGGGCCGTTGCCGACAACGGGTGGATATTTGAAGGGCGGATTACCAATGTGACACAAGGCGAATTTCACGGTTATCCTCTACAACCAGGATCGCCAAATGCGCGATTGGTTTATGATCGCTTTTGCACCTGGGTAGAACGTCACAAGAAGCAAGTCAACAAATTGGCTTTACAGAAGTGCCGTCAGCAATATGGGTTTTGATATGGCTACCGAGGCAATTTTTAGCATTGGCTACCGGCGCACGGAATCGATTGAAGTGGCGCAAATCGCCATCTACGCATGTGGCAAGTGCGTGAGCCGATTGCTCCGTCGCGAAGAAAGAGAACCATCAGAATACCTGCTAGCACCGCCAGAAGAGCTCGCGCGATGGTTAGCCTCGAACTGGTGGCGTATCCGTTGGGAAGCCGTTCCATTAACTGATGAGCTCACCGAAAGCTGGCGTATCGCCCACGATTTGCGCTCTGTAGGAGGAGGTTATGCATGGCCTAATCTATTAATCTGGGGCGAGGATGCACGAGTGGCTATAAGGGTACAGCCCGACCCAGTCGGCGTTGTAGGGCCAGTTCAGTTCCTAGCCCAAGCATTTGAGATGCTTCCAGCGGCTAATTTCGAGTCGGGAGTTGATCATTTTTTTCAACAAATCAGGGCTAATATTTCTACTGAGCTGCGGGAGCTAATCGATGCGCTATACCACGAACGGGTGGACCCTGAGCTATCGATTTGGCGCCGGCTTGAAGCTCGTTTGGGTTTCGATCCAGATCGTGCACCTGATTCGGTCATGAATGAGTTGGATGATCTCATGAACCGATACAAGGCTATTGATATTGAAGAGGCGGCATCGGCCGCACCCGGACCCGATTCGGCGCGCTTGCTCCGCGAGGAAATTGAGCACGCGCAGGGGGAGCAGGCGTGGGAATGCAATCTTGCCCGCATCGGAGAACTAAAAAGTGCGGGATGGTTGCAACAACAACTAACCGGTAGACTATCTCAAACCGCGCCCTGGAAACAGGGTGAGATGGCAGCAATTCGCTTTCGCAGGGAAAAGGGGATTGCCGGACCCATTAGCAATAATTTGTTAAGTGAACTCTTAGAGGTGAAGCCGGAGGCATTTGACGCGTTGCCCCCGCAAACAAAGAGTCAGAAACTTCCATACGCGCTATATATAAGCGGCAATGGCAGTGATCGGATACTCCCTAGATCAAATTGGCCGGCAGGGCGCAGGTTTGAATTCGCACGCGCGCTGGGAGACTTCATAGGAATAGAGCCATCGAATAATCGAGAACTATCGCTCGCTCCTATTGCTCCATCCAAGACTCGGCGCCAAAAATTCCAGCGTTCGTTCGCCGCTACATTCCTCTGCCCTCTCGAGGAGCTGACCTCTTATATGAATACCGATCAGCCCGAAGAAGAAGACATCAGCGCAGCGGCCCAACATTTTTCTGTTTCCAACTGGCTCGTAGAGTCGACGCTGATGAACAATGGCCTACTACCACGTCGAGAATTCGGCCAAATAGTTGAAGGTGTGTAGCCCGAAATCTGGAGTATAGCAATCTTGGCAATAATAGCAGAAGAGAAATCTAACAAGAAGAGGTCACTATACTCACGAAAATAGGGGTGTATCAGAATATATTTTCTGGCATGCCACACGACTGTAGATGATTTTGTGGCGGCTCAAGCTCCCGCATTCAAATGGCCTCAAAATATCCTTTGCGAGTCGGCCGCAACAGGTGTAAGCGCCATCCAGAGGCCGTCTAGACTCAAGCGATAAACCCACTCAAGCTTGGGAAGTGGGCACTTCGGTTACGTGTCCATCTATTTTTAAATGGACACTTCGCAGCCCACTCAACGCAAGCGCCAGACCTGGCCGATGG
>JAJYIU010000006.1 GCA_021789895.1 Acidobacteriota bacterium
GCTGCCCGAACTGCGGGCGAGCGGAAGGCCGGCGGCGCCGGCGGCGGTGCGGGTGGCGCGCGCGGCGGCGCTGGCGGGGCTGGCGGCGGCGGGCGTGTGGGCGGCGGGCAAGGGCTGGAAGCTTATACGAGGCCGCGGCCAGGGAATAGAAAAGAAAAAAGCCGCATAAGAGATGCGCCGCGCAGGAACGCAAGCAACGGCCGGCCAGGATGCGTTCCAGGCATAACGGGGGACGAACTCTAGGCCAGCGGCCGCGCGACCCCGCAATGTTGTCTGCTCAACGCCGGTTCATGGGCTGCCGTCAGCGGCTAACTGGTTGAAGATCATAGATATCGCCCGGCATCCAAATTCAGGCTTGCAATAGTCCCGGCTTAAGGTCTATATTCCCGCTCAATTCGGTATTCCCCCCCGAGGGTGCGCCTGGGAGGGAATATGCAACGCCACTTCGTTCACGTTCTCAGTTTCACAATTTTGGCCGCCCTGTGTTGGTGTGTGATGCCGGCACTCGGGCAAAGTCCGGGGGCGCAAAATTATTTGTATTGGCGCAGCCCGCATGGCCGGGTGGGCTTTTATGCCCGGCGAGCGAAACCGGGCACGGTTTCTCCGGCAGCGACGGCGTCATTCGCTTCCGACAGTTTTCAGGGTTTCTACCGCTTTCCGGCCGAGACGCAGCAATTCACGTTGATGCAAGCCACGACGATCAACGGCGTTTCGCAGCCAACCGCGTATTATCGCGACAATTTTACCGGCGGCGAGACGTACGATTTCGGCGCCAGCAACGGCGACCAGCTCGAGGCCACCATGACCCTGCCCGGCGGCAATGTCGAAACCTGGCCGGCCTTTACCTTCTACAGCAGCTATAACGGGCAGACGGATTGCTGGGTCAGCAGCCAGCAATACATCTGCAATGCGATGGACATCGTCATTCTCTGGTTCAGCGAGACGCAATGCGACGCCGAGGGCGCCTATTCGATGAGCTTCAGCCGGAATGGAAAGGTCTTCTATACCGGCAGCTTTCACCTGACGCCGCGGATACCGCCCAACACCATCCCGCTCTACGCTCAGGGAAACTTGCTGCTCACGAATACACTCGAGCCCTGGGCCACCGACCAGGTGGATAATTTTTGCTGGCTTTGGAACGCCTATAAAAAGCGGAACACGCCGCAACCCTGCAACTGGGCGCTCTATCCGAACGCGAAAAAAGTCACCATCTGGCAAATCGGCTGCCTGATGACCGATTACGCGATGATGCTCAGCTATCATCACGCCGCGACCACGCCCGGCGCATTGAACCAATGGCTATCGCTCAACCGCGGATACGACTCGGGCGCCGACGTTCAACCCGACGCGATCGTAAGATTCGCCCAGACCAACGGGGTGAGCCTGGCGTTTCATCGCTATGATTCACCGCGCGGATTGCCGGGCAGCGGGCTGGACGACTACGCCAGCCATAACTACGTCTGCGCGCAAGGCCCGACGGCGATGTATGTGAAGCATGCGAACTTCGCCCGGTCGCACTTCGTGCTGGCCTACGGGAAAAACGATCCCGCGCTATCCACCTATTTGCTGAAGGATCCGGCGGGCGGCATCAACGATCAATTGCAGGGATTGAATCTCAATCAATACGATTATCAAAATACCTATTTCGGCTTGCGCGGATTGGAGGGGCATTCACAAGTCTATTTTTCCGGCATCGGCTGGATCGCGATCCATTCGCCGGCGGAACTGGTGCTGATCGATTCGCAAGGCCGGAAAACAGGTTTCGATCCCAGCACGGGAACCAACTACGCCCAGATACCGGGCGCAACGTATGGCGGCGAGTCGATCAGCGACGACAATCCGCTCGATACCGAAGACTTCTCCATCGACACGAAATCGTTGTATTGGCCAACGCTCTCGCCGGACACCTATACCCTGGAGGTGATCGGCACGCAAACCGGCTACTACGATCTCGACCTGCATTACTCCGATCCGCAATTTAACCAGGCTAACAGCTCGTTCCAGGATTTGCCGATTGCCAGCGGGCAAGTCGAGAGCTTTACCTTCAGCCTGCCCATGGCGACGGGCGGAGGGTTCGCCATTTCGGGCGGGTTTGCCGGCGGCGGGCAGCGTCCAGCCACGGTGGATAAATTTTTAACCTACGCCAACCCCACCAACCGCAGCACAACTATGCCGGCCGGCGTTTACAGTTTTCCGCTGATCGTTTTCTACGGCCCGAGCACGAATCCAGCCAGTTTCGCAGCGGTTTTGGACGGCATGAACGTCACCGCGCTTTTCCGCCCCCAGCCGGGCGGGATGAATTTCGTTGCCCTGCCGCTCAGCCTCGGGCGCAATGTGTTGAAGCTTTCGATACAAGGAACGGCCGGCGGACGCACGGCGACCGATACCGACCGCTTGGTTTTCAAAACTCAATGAAGGCGGCCGTGGGAAGGATCCAAGGCAAGTGGCTGCAGGTTGTATGGGCGCTGGCGGCCTTTATGGCCGCCGGCGCCGCGGCTGCAAGCGGTCAAACGGGCGGCGCGAAATGGAACAGCGATGTATTGGTTTATGCCGAAACCCGGCTGCGTTCGCAATGGAACGGAGTGCCGCCGGGGAAGAACACGACGCGGATTTTTGCCATCACGAGCCACGGCAAGCCCTATGGCGAAATCGCCTCCGATCGCCGCTGGGCTTATGCGCTGCAGCCGGGTATGCTGCTCGAGGGCGGCCGGCTTTATAACCGTGCCGTACCGCGCAGCGGGCCGGCTGAGAACGCCGGCCTGATCGTGCTGCATTTTCCCGCCGGCGCGCCCGCAAGCCGGCTTTGGAGCCCGGCGAAAAACGAGAGCGCAACGATGTTTCTCAACGCCAACGGCACGCACCTGGGGCTGGCGCTCACCCCCGGTTTGCTTCCCGGCGCCAAGCTGCTGAGCTTTAATACCGCCACGGAAAAGCTCGTGGCGCGGCGGAATCTCAATTCTTACCTGGGCAATTGCATGCTGCTGGGAGCCGGATGGCTGCGCGATGCCCAGACCTTGTTTCTCAACCTGATGGTTCCCGAAGGCGATGGGGAATCGTGCAACCGCGAAGGGATGTGGCTGCTGACCCGGACCGGCCGGTTCCTGCGCTTGCCGGAGGAATGGGCCGATCCCCGGGTGCCGGCGTATAGCTTCAAAATCTCCGGTTGGCCGCCAACATTCATTGGCGAGACGCCAAACGGCACAGGAGTTTTTATCACCGAAGTCGATCAGCGCAGCTCCAGGGGGCCGATGCCCCGGCGAGAATACGTGGTTTTACATCGTTTACCGGGCCTCGCACAGATCGCGAATATGCAGCGGCAGCCCTCGCTGGCTCGCTTCCGGGCGGAGCCGCGCGCCTATCTGCTGGTTAGTGATGGTTCTGTCGGCGAACGGTCGCTTTCGCCCTCGGGCCAAACGTTAGCCTATATTGCAAACATCACCCGATACCGCACCGTCGCCAGCCGGTTAATTTCCACGACCCGGAATTGCGTCGAGGTCATTTCCCTGGCCAGCGGCAAACGGCATACGGCGATGCCTTGCCTGCGGACGAATACGGGGCAATTACTCTCGATTCTCGGCTGGGTGAGACGGAATGAGTTGCCGCCGAGGCCCAAGCCTGCTACGGCAGGCCGGCCCAGGCATCAGCCATTGCCGCCAAGCCGGCCGGCGGTGAGGGCGGGAGCGAAGCGGGCGGGGGCGAACGGGGCGAGGTCGAATTCGGGGCGGAGACCGCGCACGAGCGAACTGAGCAGGCGGGCGGTAATCGGGGCGAGCAGGATGCCGTCGCGATAATGCCCGGTGGCGGCCCAAAGTCCGGGCTGGCCGGCTTCGCCGAGCAGAGGCAGGTGGTCGCTGGTATCGGGGCGGAGTCCGGCCCAGGTTTCGAGGGTGCGCGCGGAATCGAGCGCGGGCAGCAGCGCGACGGCGGAGCGGCGCAGGCGGGCGAGGGTTTCCGGATCGGTGCGGTCGTCGTAGCCGGTGTATTCCATAGTCGAGCCGGCCAGGATGCGTCCCTGGCTCTGGGGCACGAGATAAACGTCGGGGCCGAGCAGGACATGGCGGAGAAGATCCGGCGGGGCCTCAAGGGCGTGGATTTGTCCTTTGCAGGGGATGACGGGGAGGAAGACGCCGGCGAGCCGGGACGACCAAGCTCCGCTGGTGACGATGACCTGATCGGCGATATAGGATTGGGGCGCGGCGGTGACCGTGAATCCGCCCTGCGGACGAGGCTCGATGGCAGCGGCGGCGCAGTTTTCGACGACGCTTACGCCGCGGCGGCGCAGCGAGGCGAGCAGCATTTCGCAGAGCAGTCGCGGGTTTAGGCAATGATCCGCGGGCAGCGAATACCAGGCGCCGGCAGAACGCAATTCGGGCTCGGCGAGCGGCGGCATGGGCTCGTGCGCGGCGGGATCGCCGCCGTGGCGCTCGATCGCCGCCTGGGAAGCGAAGGTGCCGATCTGGCGATAGCCGCACTGCATTCCGGTTTCGGCTTCGAGTTGGCGCACAAATTCGGGATAGAGCTCGCCCGAGGCGAGCGCAAGCGGGACAAGCGGGGAAGAAGAGGGGAAGCCGGAAACGGCGAGCATGCCGGCGGCAGCGCGGGAAGCGCCGCTGCCGGCGCGGTGACGCTCGATCAGAGCGACTCGCATTCCGGTGCTGGACAACTCGCGCGCCAGGGAAAGCCCGATAATGCCGGCGCCGATCAGAAGAACATCGAAGGATTCAGGGGTGGTGGAATCTGGGGTGGAAATTACAGGCATTACAGATTAAGGTGGCCGAGCTCGGCCGCGGCCACTGATTGCCGGTGCGCGTTATTTAGACAGCAGGCGCGCCTGCACGATCAGCCGCTTGGGCGCCGGCCCGATCCAATATGTAGGGTAGCAGGTCACCAGCGTCAGCGCAGGCTGAGGCGTAGGGGCGAGCCAAGCCGTGTCGCTGGGCCGGACGATACGGCGAGTGACCACCTGGTAGCGGAAGCTGCGTTGTCCCTGTTCGAGCCGTAAGATATCGCCGGGGCGAAGCTTATGCACGCCGCGGAAGAAGGTATCGCGATGGCCGGCAATGACGGTATTGCCCCGGCCAGGAGGGGCGGAGGAGCGCATCCAGCCGGGGCCTTCGAGCAGGCTGGTGTAACCGGTGCCGTTGACGACGACATCGTCAAGCTCAATGCGCGGGATGACCAGCTTGAGCAGGCGAGGCGCCGAGTCAGCGGCGGCAGAGTGGACAGGAGGCGAAGCCAGTTGCGCATGCCAAGCCTGGCGGAGTTGGTGCTGGCGCCAGAACATGAATCCATACTGGCCGAGGGAAAGCGCCAGCAGGATCAAGCCGGCGACGGCAAGAACTAGGCCTAGCCGGTGGTGGAATATGGGAGGCGTTTTGGACGGCATGCTGTAGAAAATTAGATGCAGCCATCAACGTAGAGGACGAGGGGATCAGCGCCGCCTAATTGGCTGCACAGCGATCCATCGCCGGCCATCGGCAATCAGCCCGCCGCCGGTATTCGAATCGCCCGCTGCCCCCCGCTCAGGCGTGGGGGTGAGGCATTTTGAGTTTGAGCTTAGGAACAGGGACGGGTTTGGCGGGGCGGCGGGGTTGCGGCGGTTTATGCGCGGGCGCATGAACGGGCACGGCGCGTCCGTAGCGGGTCAGGGCCTGGGCGATGGTTTGAGAAATCGCCTGCAGGCGAGCGCCGGCCTGATCGAGCTTGCCGGCGGCGGTGAGCGAACGATACTGGCGGAAATCGGCGGCGATCTGCTCCAGGACGGCGGCGGGAATGGCGCCGGTGATGGCGGCGGCGCCGGGAGCGAGCGTGGTTTCCGCGGCTGCGGTGGAGGCGAACGCCGTTCCGCCGGGCGGCTGGGCCATGAGCGCCATTGCCTGGGGCAGGGTGTCGCTGTAGATCAGGCGGTTGCCGACGGCGAGCACGACTTTTTTCAATTCCGGCAGATGCGCCTGAGTGGCCTGTATGTAGATCGGCTCGATGTAGATGAAGGTATGATCCACGGGCAGCACCAGGGTGGTGCCGCGAATGACGCGGCTGCCCTGCTGATTCCAGAGGCTGAGGTCTTTGCTGATATTGCGGTTTTGATCAATCCGGCTTTCGATCTGGAGCGGGCCGTAAACGAGCTGTTCCTTGGGCAGCCGGAAGAAAAGGATCTGGCCGTAATGCCGGGGATCGCAGCGGGCGGCGATCCAGGCGATCAGGTTGTCGCGCGTATGGCTGGTGAAGGGCAGCATGAGCACGAACTCGGCGTGGGATTCGCCGGGGAGCTGCATCATGATGTAGTAGGGATTCGTTTCCGAGGTTTCGCCCTGGGAGACGACCTGGCGGGCGATATCCCATAAATCTTCCTTGTTATAGAAGACCTGCGGGTCAGTCATGTGGTAAATGCGGTAGATTTCCGCCTGCGCCTGAAACAGGGTTTCGGGGTAGCGCACGTGGCGCAGCAGGCCGGCGGGCATGGCCGAGCGCGGCAGGAAGAGATGCGGAAAGACATTGCGATAGGCGGCGAGGATGGGATCGCGCGGATCGAAGACGTAGAAGCGCACGCTGCCGTTGTAGGCATCTACGGTGATCTTGACGCTGTTGCGGATGTAGTTGATCGGCGCGCCGTTATAATCCATCGGCTGGGAATAAGGATGCAGGCCGGAGAGGGTATAGGCGTCAAGCATCCAGAACAGGCGGTCGCGCGGATCCACGACCAGGTACGGGTCGGGGTCGAGATGGAGGAAGGGAGCGAGGCGCTTGACGCGCTTGACGATCTGGCGATGCAGCAGCAGGCGCGACTGCGGCGTGAGGTATTTTGTCAGCAGGATGTTGGTATCGTTTTCCGTGATCGCGGCAGCGAGGCGGATGCCGAAGCCGGCGAGGGGAATGCCGGCGCGGCCATGGTAAGTGGAGTAGGCGTTTTCATCGCCTTTGGGATAATTGAATTCCTGCTGGGAGGTATCCACGAACACCCAGTTGCTGGTCTGCTCGCCGAAATAGGTTTCAGGGCGGGTGAGCTGAAAGCGGGGCAGTGAAGATTCCGGCGGGGCGTTTTGCAGCACCAGCCGGGGCTCGCCCTCCTGGCTTGCCTGGTTGACCAGGCCGACGACGGCGCCGTAGCCATGGGTGTATTGGAGATGCAGGTTGACCCAGGTTTGGGCCTCGCTGGGCAGGAGCGTGGTATTGAGATTGCGGGCAGCGATCATCACCTGGCGCTTTTCGTTGCCGATCCGGTAACGATCCATGCCGATGGTGGGGAAATCGTAATAAGGGCGGAGCGCCTGCAATTGCGTCAGGTTTTCGAGGAAAGGAGTGGAATCCCAGAGGCGTATGTTATCGGCGGTATCGGGCCAGTTGGCCAGATCGAGCGAGGCCAAAGGCGCCGGAACGAAAGCCTGTTCGCGCGAGTTCTGCTGAATGCCGTAGGCCATGCGAGTGGCGGCAATGTGGTTGATGATGTAGGGGCGCTCGAGGGTGAGCTGATTGGGATTGACGTAGATGCTGCGCACCACGGCGGTCATCACCGGCGGCAACAGCAGGATCAGCAGGAAGGCGGCGCCGGCCAGAGGAGCGAGCCAGCGGGGCCGCAGTCCAAGCACGGAGGGCTCGCCCTCCGGCGCGCGGCGGGCGAGGAGCAGCGCCAAGGCCAGCAGCGCGGCGGCGGCAAGCTGAAACCAGATCAGCGGCAGGCCGAGGCGGACATCCACGTAATCGGCGCCATATAGAAAGCTGTGCTGGTTGTAAAGCAGATCGTAACGCGCAAACCAGCAATGCACGACGTAGAGCAGAAGCAGCAACACCGCGCCGGCGCGAGCCAGCCCGTTGAAGGAGGGCAGCGAGGCCTGCGGCTGGCGGCGCATGGGGATGGGATAGCCGCGCGCCTGGGCCTCAAAGCGCTCACGAAACTCGTTCATGCGCTCGGCAGAGGCGCCCAGCACCAGCGTGCCGCCATAGAGCAGCAGCGCCAGCACGGCCAGAAAGCCGAGCCAGGCAAACAACATTTGATAAAAGGGCAGCCGGAACAAATAAAATGCCAGGCTGCGCCCGAAGACGGGGTCGTGATATTGGCCGGGGAGGCGGCTGCCGAGCCAGAGGGCGACGGTCCAGGGATCAATCAGACTGATCGCAAGAAAGAGGCCGACGCCGAAGGCGACCAGGTGGCCGAGCCAGCCGAAGAGGCGGGTAGAGGCGACGGCGCCGGTGGAGCGGCGGCGGCCGAGGCGGAAAGCCACAACCAGGACGAAGATCCCCAGGATGGTGGCCAGCAACTGCGGCGCCCAACGGATGCGGATCAATTGCCAGTAGGTCGGCAAGTAGCCGAGCTCACGCCACCAGGCGTAATTGATCCAGAAGCGCGAGCCTTCAATGACCAGGTAAAGGCCGGCGAGCGCGATGCCAATATCGCGAATCAGGACGGTGGGATCGTAGCGGCGGCGGCGCAGAACGCGGCGGACGTCGAGGAAAACCGCCGCAATCGCCACCAGGATTAATAAATTCACCATAACGAATCCCTAACTATAACAGGCGGGAGTGGCGCGAACCAGATGGCGGCCGGCATGGAGGCCGACTCACGCCGGCGAATGGAGCCGGGCGAGCAGTTCGTGGCGCATCAGGTCGAGAGGCGCGGGCTTGCCGGTCCAGAGCTGGAACTGGCGGGCGCCCTGGGCGAGCAGCATTTCATAACCGGGAATGGCGGCGGCGCCGGCGTCGCGGGCGAGGCCGAGCAATTGGGTTTCGAGCGGGTTATAAACGAGATCAAAAACGATCTTCGGTTTCAGCAGGGCCAATTCGGGGGCGGAAAGCGGGGATTGGTGAATCTGGGGCTTCTGGCCGACGGGAGTGGCGTTCAGGACGATATCCACGGTGAGGTTTTTCAATTCCGGGCGCTTGATGGCGTGGGCGTGAGACTGGCGGGCGAGCGCAAGCGCGCGGGCGGGGGTGCGGTTGAGCAGCCAGACGTTGGCGCCGCGGGCTTTGAGCCCGAAGACGGCGGCGCGGGCGGCGCCGCCGGCGCCAATCACCAGCACCCGGGCAGACTGCAGCGGCTGGCGCTGCTCGAGCGGGGCGAGAATGCCGGCCACGTCGGTGTTATAGCCGTAGAGCTTGCCATTGCTGCGGATGACGGTATTGATGGCGCCGACTTTGCGGGCCAGCGGGTCGAGCCCGTCCATGGCGTCGAGCAGCGCAGATTTGTGCGGCAGGGTAATGCTGAAACCGCTGAGCGGCAGCTCCTGCGCGGCTTCGAGAATTTCCTCCGCCTTTTTGGCCGCCAGGGGAAGATAGAAGGCGTTGATGTTTTCATGCTGGAAGGCGGCGTTGAGCATGTGCGGCGAAAGCGAATGCGCAATAGGATAGCCGAGGACGCCGTAAACGCGGGTGGCGCGGTTGGTTTCATCCACGCGATAGAGCGAGCGGAGGGTGGCGAGATCGAGCTGTCCGGGGGCGGTGGCGTCGCCGGGCGAGAAGCCGGCAAAGGTAAAGGCGGCGCCGGCGCGCAGCGCCAGCAGACGGCTGGGCAATCCCCATTCCCCCATGGCCAGGGCCACGATCGGGAAAGCGTGGGCGTAGCGGCGGAGAAAGCGCTCGAGCACCAGATTGTCGCTGAAGCCGCGGGCGGTGAAGGCCAGCTTGTAGATCGCCGGCTCGAAGCGGCGCATACGCTCAAAAACCGGCTCGGGAGGACGGGTGCGCTCGTAATCGTGATGCGAGAGAATCAGCCGCGCCTGGCGACGCAAGGCGTTCAAAGCGCGCGCTTCCGCGTGCTCGGCGGTTTCCAATTCGAGATCCACAAAACGGCAGCCGGCCTGCGCAGCTTTCAGCAGCAGCGCTATTTCGGCGGCGATGGAACCGCGGTACCGGCCGCCGAGGCTTTGCCGCCGGCAGGTGGCGATGCATAAAACTTCCGGCCAGGATTGCAGAAACTGGCGAATACGGGGCAGGGCGGATTCGGGATGCTTTAGCGAGTCCAGCCTTAATTCCAGCAATAAATTTTCTCGCGCCACCTGTTCCGCCTTGGCCAGCAGTTCATTCGCACTCTCCGCCTGTAACGCCAGGCAGAGGCGGGGCAGGTTGGGCGGAAGAATGGAAGATAGCGAAACTTCAGCGCTCGCCTCCGCCACGGCGGAGACAGGAGCGTTCGCCGGCGCGCGGGAAACGCGCACCGGGTGGGAGTTGCGGGATACCCGCTTGCGCCCGCCAGATACTCCGGCTTTTGTAGTGGATAGGGTCGGCATCCAGTATTTGGGGGTGTGTCCGCAGCAAATCCATCTGGCCAACGGACTTATAGAGTCCGCAAGGCATCATAGCCGCAATGTCAGCGGGATGCCAAATATTTTCTTTTCCACGGCGCATTTATGCACCTTGAAGAGCAACTTTAGCTTTCAGCCCGGCTATTTTTGATGCGCAAGCGCATAGCTGGCCAGAGTTTGGGCGCTCGAAGGCATATGCCGAGTGTTGTATTTGAGGCGATAAGCCTGCACTTTCAAGGGGATAGGAACCCCAGGCGGGGTGGGATAAGCGACGCCGCGCAAGGGCAGGGGGCCGACCCGGTTGGGGCGCGCGTCGAGGAAATCATCGCCCTTGGTATAGCCATAGGCAAAGAAGAAGAAAGTGCGTTTCCAGCCGGCGGGCAAGGGGGGCAGGGCGGCGGAAGAAAAGCGCAGGGCGATTTCGTCGCCACTCGACATGATGGCGTATTCGTTGTCCACGCGATCGAGCAGCGGGCGGACGTCGCCGTAACGGGTATAGTTGCCGGCGACCTGGCGATAGCCGATATTTTGGCGGATTTGGGCGTAGTCGTAGCGGGCCGGGTGATAGGCGATCTGGCGCGGGTAGCCGAGATGGCGCAGCCGGGCGGAGGCGGCCCGCAGCCGGGTAATATGCATGCGGTCGCGCGGGGCATCGAGGCTGAGCTGTATGCGGTCCCAGTAGATGGCGAGGTTGGTGCGAATGCGCAACCGCACATGGCGCCGGCGCAGCCATTTCAAATAAGGGTTGAGGTTGACGACGATGGTGCGGGGCAGGCCGGCGGGCGCGCCGATCGAGGGAATGAGCGTGCGCCAATGCCCGCCGACAGACACGGCCAGCGAGGGCGCAAGATCGTGAATGCCGGCCAGGCGGGCGGTCCATTCCTGATCGGGAAAGTAATAATCGGTCCAGCCATGGAGCAGCAACTGGGCGCTGCGGGCGCCGCGCAGGTCGCCAAAGTCGAGGATCAGCGAGTGCCTGCCGGCATAGCCGGGGTAGCGGGAGCGGGCGTAAATGGGGACATAGCGGCCGGCGCCCTGAAGATAGGGAAGCAGATTATGGCCGCGCTCGTCGCGGGCGGCGACCGGATTGCGGAGCCGACCGGTCTGCCACCAGCGGAAAGGCGCGGGACGTCCGGCAGGCTGATAGCGGCCGTTGCCGAAGACGTGGACGGCGGCGGGGTGATCCACGGCGAGCAGGCGGACTTTATCGAGGAAGATCACTTCTTCCATCTGGTCGGTGAAGCGGAAGGAATAATAGCCGCGGCGGGAGCGCAGCGGCGAAGTGATTTTGAAGTATTCGGCGGGGTCGGGGGTGTCAAAACGGCCGGGGCCGGCCCATTCGCCAATCACGCCGGGGCCGATGATGTCATCAAGAAAACGGAAGCGGCTGCCGTCCCAGGCATAGAGCATCGGGCAGGAGCCGCCGGCGCGGTTCAATTCGGCGATGCGCGCGATGGGCGGGCTGGGGAACTCGTACTGATCCACGCCGGTCGGCCAAAGGATGCGGACGAAGTCGGGCCGGGTTTCGGCGCCGAGGCCAAAGAGCTGGGCAGCGGGGTTCTGGCCGAGATAGCCGGATCCGCCCTCCACCTCGATTTTCTGGTGCAGCGGGCCGGCGTAGGCGGTGATTTTACTGCCGAGCCCGAGGCGATTGTCTTTCACGCCGGCGCCGGCGACCAGGATGGAGCGATTGCGGGTGGCGCCGAGGTTGCGCAGGATCAGCGCCGGCCCGCCCGCCTGGGTGACGACCAGGGCGGGGGCGCCGTCGCCGAACAGATCGGCGGCGAGCAGGGTGCGGGCATGATGCAGCGGAATCGCGTCCAAGCCGGCGGCGCGGGAGACGTCGGCAAAAGCGCCGTTGCCGAGGTTGCGGTAGAGATAGACATGTTCGCCGCCGCGGCTTTTGCCGATGAAGGCGATGTCCATAAAGCCGTCATTGTCGAAATCGAGCGCGGTAGCGCCCCATTCGGACTGAATGCGGGCGCTGCCGGCGGGCAGCGGGAGCGGGCGGAAGCGGTAGCCGAGGGCATTGCGCAGCAGCACGGGCGGGCCCGCGGGACGGGTGAAGAAGAGATCCATCCGGCGATCGTGATTGAAATCGAGCGCGATGACGCCGCGGGCGGAGGGGACGGGATCGCCGCTCCAGGGGCGGCGCGGCTGGAACCGGCCGGTGCGCAGGTTGGCGAAGATGGCAGGCGGGCCGTCGAGGCGCGTGAGCACGACGTCCACGGCGCGGTCGTTGTTGTAGTCGGTGCCGAGCAGGCCAGAGTAATCGCCCGGGGTTTGTCCGATATGGAAGGCGGCGGAAGCGAGGGAGAAGCGGCCGGTGGCGAGATTGCGAAAGACGCGCAGGCGTCCACGGCCGCTGACCAACAGATCGGCAAAGCCGTTGTGCATGAGATCAATGAAGGCGACGCCGAGATTGGGGCCGGGGGCGTTCAGGCCGATGCGCGCGGCGAGGTTGACATAGCGCCCGGCGCGGTTGAGGTGGAAGAGCAGCAGGCGATGGGGCTCGGTGACGGCGATCGAGGGGCGACCTGAGTTATCGTAATCGCCGACGGCGCAGGCGAGCCCGTGCATGGGGCGATCGAAGCCGAGCCGGGTAGTGACGTTGGCGAAGTGCCCGCCGCCAAGATTGCGATAGTAAGCCGGCACGCCGTTGCCGTTGACGAAAAACAAGTCAGGGCGGCCGGGATGGCCTTCATCCACCACGCAGGCGCCGGAACCGGGAAAGCGCGAGGGATCGCGAACCGGATTGCGGAAGGCGATGCCGGCGGCGGCGGCGGCGTTGATGTAATGCACCGGAACGGGGCGGGGGCGGGCGCGTTCGGCGGCGGGGACGAGGCCGGAGGCGCGGGCGAGAACGCCCTGCTTGCCATAGACGACGCCGACGGTCTGATTCAGCGGCGAGGCTTTGCGCAGCTGGAGGAAGCGGCGCATGTAGAGATTGGCCAGGCGCGGCTGATTCATCTGGCGATAGACGGTGGACAGGCCGAAAAGGGCGGAGAGGTTGCGCGGGTTGTCGGCCAGGGTGCGGCGGTAATAAGTTGCGGCCGGCTGCAACTGCTGCAGGTGGAAGAGGCAGAAGGCGAGGAAGTAATTGGCGTCGGGATCGTGCGGCAGCAGTTGCAGCACGGCGCGGAAGCGGGCGGAGGCGGCGGTGAAGCGCCCGTGATTCATGCCCATCAGGCCGAGCACATACAAGGCGCGCGGCTCGCGGGGATGCCCGCGCAGGACGCCCCGCAGGATGGCGGCGGCGCGACCGTCTTTGCCGTCGGCGAACCAGCCGATGGCGAGATTCACCCGGGCTTCGGTCCAAGCGGGAGCGAGGCGCAGGGCGCGTTGGAAATCGGCGCGGGCGGCGGGGTACTCATTGCGGTTCATGTGCGCCAGGCCGAGATTATTGGCATGGATGGCGGCGCGGATGCCGCCCGCGGGCGCAGCCGCAGCCAGGGCCGGGGCGAGCAGAGCCATCAGCAAGCAGGGGCGCAAGCGGGACAAGACGAACACGCGACTCCTCCGGCCGCCGCAGCGGCGGCGGTCAGGCTCGATTGTAATCCAGCTCATCGGCAGGGTTTGGCGCGCCAGGGCGCATAAGGCTCGCGCCGGGGCGCATAAGGCTATGGTTCGGCCGCAAAAAGCCGGGGATTTTCCGCTGCAGTTGGAGGGAACTTGTTTGCTACCATCGGGTTTGACCATGCCATCAAGCGCAAAAACGGCGGCCCAGCCGGACGCGGCGGCAAGCAGCGAGCGCCGGCAGCGAATGCTGGCGATTGCCCGGCAGGTGCTGGAGATCGAAGCCGAAGCCGTCGCCGGGCTAGCCGAGCGCCTGGACGAGAGCTTCGCGCGGGCGGTGGAGCTGCTGCTGGCCTGCAGCGGGCGGGTGGTGGTCACCGGGCTGGGCAAAAGCGGCTTGATCGCGCGCAAGATCGCGGCAACGCTGAATTCAACCGGAACGCCGGCGCTGTATCTGCATCCCACCGAGGCGCTACACGGCGACCTGGGCATGCTGGTGCGGGGCGATCTGGTGATGGCCTTGTCGCAGGGCGGGGAAACGGAAGAAATCCTGCGGCTGCTGGAGTGGATCAAGCGGCTGGATATCAAGCTAATCGCGCTGACCGGCGCGCCGTTGAGCACGCTGGGACGGAATGCGGACGTGGTGCTGGACGCCGGCGTGAAGCAGGAAGCGTGCACGCTGGGGCTGGCGCCGACGGCTTCCACCACGGCAGCACTGGCGCTGGGCGACGCACTGGCGGTTGCGGTGGCGGAAGCGAAAGGCTTCGCGGCGGAAGATTTTGCCAGCCTGCATCCCGGCGGGCGGCTGGGCAAGCGGCTCTCCACGGTGGCGCGTCTGATGCATACCGGAGGCGAGCTGCCGCAGGTCGAGGAAGAGACGCCTTTTCACGAATTGGTGTACGAGATGAGCCGCAAGGGTTTCGGCATCACCAGCGTGGTGGACGGCGAAGGGAGGCTGCGCGGGGTGATCTCCGATGGCGACCTGCGCCGGCTTTTCCACCGCCATGGCCCGGAAGCGGCGCGGCTGAAGGCGAAAGAGTGCATGACGGCGAATCCGGTGACGATCGCTCCCGAAGCGCTGGCCGGGGCGGCGCTCAGCCTGATGGAAAGCCACCGCATCACCTGCCTGCTGGTGACGGATGGAGGGAAAAAGCTACTGGGGCTGGTGCACCTGCACGACCTCTGGTCCACGGGGATGATGTGATGCGGCGGGGAACATCGCTGCCGGCGCGGGCGCGGCGCATCAAGCTGCTGCTGTTCGACGTGGACGGCGTGCTGACCGACGGCGTGATCTGGTTTTATCCCATTGACGACCGCAACCCGCGCGCCGCGGCCGGCAGCGCGGAAGGCGTCAGCCTGGTCGAGATCAAGGGCTTCAGCGCGCACGACGGCATCGGCATGATGCTGGCGCGGCACGCCGGATTGAAAACCGGGGTGATTACGAAGCGGCGTTCAGCTTCGCTGGCGCTGCGGGCGCGCGACCTGCACATGAATTACATCTACCAGGCGATTGACGACAAGCTCGCGGCCCTGCGCGAGATCTTGGGCGCCGCCGGGGTGAAGCCGGAGGAGGCGGCCGCGATGGGCGACGACATCGTGGATTTGCCGATGATGCGGATCTGCGGGCTGGCGGTGGCGCCGGCCAATGCGCGTCCCGAAGTGAAACGCGCCGCCGATTGGGTCACCCCGAGCCGCGGCGGCGAGGGCGCCGCCCGCGATCTGGTGGAAATGATCCTGAAGGCGCAGGGGCGCTGGCGCGAGGTGAGCGAGGGGTATTTGCGTTCGCAAGCCGGCCGGCGCGGGCACGGCCGCGAACAGTAAGCGGCGGCTGAATCGAAACCACCGGCCGGAGCTTCTAATGAATTAACGCCGCAGCGCCCGGATTACGGGAATGCGGGCCTTGTTCGGGCCTGCCCGCTTTTTTTATACTTGAGATGAGCGGACCGGCGATCGCTCGTAGTGGACGAATGCTGCCAATTCAAAACCAAAATGAGCTGTCCGCCCGCCAAAAGGCAGTGCTGGAAAGCCTGCTGATCCAGTATTTGCAGTCGGGCGAGGCAGTGGCTTCCGGCCGGCTGGCGGAACAAAACCGGCTGAGCTCCGCCACCATACGCAACGTGCTGTCGGGGCTGGAGGAAGAAGGCTGGCTTTACCAGCCGCATACCTCGGCCGGACGGCTGCCGACCCGGCTGGCGCTGCAATACTACGCCTGCCATATGGCGGCGCCGGCGCCGCTGCCGGAAAGCGCCGAAGAACTGCTGGAGCGCGAGCTGGACGCGGCGGAGAACTATCGCCAGCGCCTGAGCGCGGCCTGCCGCTTTCTGGCGGAATTTTCACGCCAGGCGGCCGTGGCGGCGCTCTCGCCGGCGCACGGCGAAGGCGTGCGCGAAATCCGCTTCCTGCGCCTGCACGACCGGCGCGTGCTTTCGGTGCTGGTTTCAACCCTGGACGAAGTGCGCGAGCAGGTGGCCACCTTGCCCGAAGATTACACGCAGGATGAGCTGGACGCTGCCGGGCGCTATCTGATGCGGCATTTCACCGGCTGGAGCCTGGAGAAAATCCGGCAGGAACTGGCGCAGCGCGTGCGGGAAGATCGCGCCGCCTACGATCAACTGCTGAAACGGGTGCTGGTGCTGGTGCATTGCGGGCTGGCGGCGGCGCAAGGGCAGGAAGAAGTTTACCTGGAAGGCGCGTCGCGGCTGCTGAAGCTGCTGGAAGGGCATCCGCATCTGACCGAAATGCTCGAAGCCTTGACGCGGAAGGAAAAATTATTGGAGCTGGTGCAGGCGCTGCTGGCCGAAGGCGATACCGGCGAGCGGACCGGAGTGCGGGTGCAGGTGGGGCTGGAGCGGCAGCACTGGCCGGAACTGGCCCTGCTCTGGGCCCCTTATCAAATGCCCGATCACCGCCTGGGGGCGGTGGCCGTGCTTGGCTCTGCGCGCATGGAATACGGGCGCGTGCTGGGCGCGCTGGCGCGGGTGGGCGAGATGCTCGCGGGCGAGCCGGGCCTGCCGCCACAACTGATCATCGAGGAGTAAGCGCATGCCTGCCAAAACCGATTCCCCGAAGCCGGCCGCGCCGATCGAGCCGGAGCGGGAGTTGCCGGAAAACGGGGCCAACCCCGGGCCCGACACCGCAGCGGAGGCGGAGGCGGCCGCGGGCGAGCCCAAGAATGCCGAGCAGGACGAGATCCGCCGGCTGCTGGAAGAACGCGACCGGCTGAACGACCGGCTGCTGCGCTCCCTGGCCGATTTCGACAATTACCGCAAGCGGATGCAAAAGGAAGCCGGCGAACAGCGGGCGCTGGCGCTGGCGGAAGGGCTGCGGGCGCTGCTGCCGGTGCTGGACGGCTTTGAACGGGCGCTGGCGGCGGGCGGCAGCGCCGACGACCTGCGCCGCGGAGTGGAATTGATGGCGCGGCAATTTCAGGACAATACGCGCCGGCTCGGCCTGGAACCGATTGCCAGCCTGGGCCAGCCGTTCGATCCCCACTGGCATGAAGCCATCGAGGTGGTCGAGCGCGACGACGTGGCCGACAACACGGTGATCGAGGAGCTGCAGCGCGGCTATCGCCTGAACGGACGGCTGGTGCGGCCGGCGATGGTCAAGGTAGCGCGCAATGCGCGCTCGTAAATTCAAAAGCCTGGCGCAGGCCTGATTGCGGGAGAATATGCCGGCAGTGGAAAAACGCGATTATTACGAGGTGCTGGGAGTCAGACGCGACGCCAGCGAGCAGGAGATCAAGTCGGCCTACCGGCGCCTGGCGCTGCAGTACCATCCCGACCGCAATCAGGAGCCGCAGGCGGAGGATCGCTTCAAGGAAGCTTCCGAGGCGTATGGGGTTTTAAGCGACGGCGAGAAGCGGGCCCGCTACGATCGTTTCGGGCATGCCGGGGTGGGCAACGGCGGCGGCGGGGTGGAATTCGATCCCAACATCTTCGGCGATTTTTCCGACATTCTGGGCGACCTGTTCGGCTTCGACATGTTCGGCGGCGGAGCGCGCGCGCGGCGGCGTCCCCGTGCGCAGCGAGGCAGCGACCTGCGCTACGACCTGGAAATCGCCTTCGAGCAGGCGCTATCGGGCACGGAAACCAAGCTGCAATTCACGCGTGAGCAGAATTGCGAAGAATGCAAAGGCACCGGCGGACGCCATGGGGCGGAGCCGGTGACCTGCCCGCAGTGCAGCGGGCGGAGACAGATCCGGCGCCAGCAGGGGTTTTTCACCCTTGCGGTCACCTGCCCGGGCTGCAAAGGCGCGGGACGGGTGATCCGCGAGGCCTGTCCGGCCTGCCGCGGCCGCGGCCGGAGCGAGCGCCCGGTGAACCGCCAGATCCAGATTCCCGCAGGGGTGGACGACGGCACGCAACTGCGGCTGCAGGGCGAGGGCGAGGCGGGAGTGAACGGCGGGCCCTCCGGCGATCTCTACATTGTCATTCACGTCAAGCCGCATCCGTTTTACGAGCGCAAAGGCGACGAGCTTTATTGCGCCATCCGCATCTCGTTTCCCCAGGCGGCGCTGGGCTGCGAGTTCGAGGTGCCGACTCCGTGGGGACTGGAGAAGGTCGAGGTGCCCGCCGGCACGCAATGGGGAACGGAGTTGTCTCCCTTGAAAGGCAAAGGCGCGCCCCGGCTGAACGGGCGCGGGCGGGGCGACCTGCACGTGCTGGTGCATATCGAAGTGCCGGCGAAGATGACGCGCGAGCAGCGCGAATTGATGAAGCAGTTGGAAAGCGCCATGCCGGCGGAGAACAAGCCATGCGAGCGCGACAGCCTGAAAAACCGCATTCATCAACTGCTGTTCCGTGTGGTGGGCAAGTAGCCACTCCATTAAAATGTGCGGTTTTCCACTGCGCAAAAAAGCTGAAAAAATATCGCCTTCAAAGTGAAACCAGGCGTCTAATCGAACCATCCATGCCTATGAAAACTGAGTGAGCTGAACGCAACTCAGAGTCGTTTGTGAGGAGGTAAAACCATGCCCAATCGCGGTTTAATGCGGCGGGATCCATTCTGGCAGGAGCTGATGGATTTCCGCAGCAACTTCGATGACATCGTCAACCGGTTTTTCCAATTCCCGCAGGCCGGCACAGAAGCAGGCGCCGGCGCCAACTGGGTACCGCCGGCGGAGTGCTATTTGAAGGACAATCGTTTCCATGTCCGCCTGGCGCTGCCGGGAGTGGAGGCGAAAGACGTCAGCATTCAAGTGCACGGCAATCAACTGACCATCAGCGGCGAGCGCAAGCAGGAACAGAAGCTGTCGGAGGAGAATTACGCGTTTCGCGAATTCAGCTATGGCAGCTTCCAGCGCATGATCTCGCTGCCGGAAGGGGTGAAGAGCGAGCAGGTCGAGGCGAACTACAAGAACGGCGTGCTTGAAATCACCGCTCCGGTGGCGGAAGCGGCGCTGCCGCGGAAAGTGCAAATCAAGACGTCGCCGGAGTCGAAGAGCATCGCGGCCTGAAGCCGCGGCATGCATCGGTCTTGCCGGCGTCCCGCCGGAATCGCGGCTAGAGAGAAAACCGCGCAGGTCCCCGGGACGCCGGCATTGTTGTTTTCGCGCGGCGGGGATGGCGGCGATCCCTTCGCCGGCCAGCTTACATAGCGCGCGGGGTTTCGATTCCCAGCAACGCGAGCACGGCGGCGAGCTGCCGGCGCACCAGCGCGGTGAGCATCAACAACAGCCGGCGGCGGGCGGCGTCGGGCTCGCCCAGCACGGCAAAGCGGTGATAGAAGTTGTTGAAGTTTTGCGCCAGAGCGAAGGCGTATTTGGCCATGTGGGCCGGCTCCAGCGATTCCAGCGCGATTTCCAATTGAGCCTCCAGCCCGGCGGCGAGGCGGACGAGCGGCCAAAGGCCGGCGTCGGCGGCGAAGGCATCGAGCGCGGCCGGGCGATCGAAGGGGGCGGCCAGTTCGGCGGCCAGGCCGGGCTCGGCGGCGGCCTTGCGCAGAATATTGCCAGCGCGCACGGCGGCGTACTGCACGTAAGGCCCAGTTTCGCCCTCGAAACTCAAAGCGTCTTTGAAATCGAAGGCGATGACGGTATTGCGGGTGAATTTCAGCAGAAAATAGCGCAGCGCGCCCACCGCAATCGGCAGCGCCAGGGCAAACTGCTCTTCGGGGCCGAGCCCGGCATGGCGTTGGCGCACCTCGGCGAGGGAATCGGCGATCAGGCGATCGAGCAGATCGTCGGCCTTAACGCCCTGGCCTTTGCGTCCCGAAACTTCGAGGTGGGGACGGGCAAGGTCTTCGGGGCTGAGCTGGTAGCCGAGCTCGAGTGCGCAGCGCGGGGTGAGGGCGACCATGGCATAGCTGAAGTGGCGGCTCTGGCGCGCAGCCGCTTCATGGCCGAGGGCGCGCAGACCGGCGATCACGATTTCCTGCAAATCGCTCTGGCGGGAATCAATGACATTAAATACCCAGGCGGCATGGCCAAAGCGGGGCGCGTCCGGCTCGCCCTCGACCGCGCTCATCCAGACCGCGGGAGCGGCGGAATCGGGCCGGAAGCGGCGGCAGGGAAGCTCCAGGCCCAGCAGCCCGAATTTCCAAAGCTGGTAGGCGATGTCCTTGCCGATGTAGGTTACCGTGCCGTCGGAGCGGACCACCACCTTGGAAGCCTCGGCGGCAACGTCTTCCAGACTCGCATCTCCGGCGGCGGCGATGCGGGCGCCGGGGCGCTCCATCACCCAGCAGCCGGCATTTTTGCCGGACGCTTCCAGGCGAATGGCGCCGGCCTGGCGCAGCAGGGCGAAGGCGCGCGCCCAGAAGTTGAGGTGCAAAATTTCGCTTTCCCGGGGCAGCACATCGTAGGCGACGTTGATGCGCGCCATGGTGGTCAGGTGGGCGGCGACGACAGCGTCGGCGATGAGGTGCGCTTCCGGCGCCAGCGGCGGCTCGCCGGCCTCGATGGCGTGCAGTGCAGCCGCGCGCCAGGGGCGGGCATCGGGATCGGATTGATAGCGCTGCGAGATGCGCGCATAGACGTCCCAGCAGAGGTAATCGAAGCTGCAGGCGGCGCGAGGCGGGGCGGAATCGCGGCGGGGGACAAAATGCGGCCAGGGGGTGAGTTCACCGGCGGCAAATGCGCCGCGGCGCGCGTTGCGGGTGGATTCCAACGCCTGGCCGGGAGCGGGAAGATCGCCGCCCAATGCGCCGCGATGGGCAAAGGCGGCGGCGACGTCGGCCACCTGCACGCCGGTATTGTCAATGTAGTTTTGCACCTCGACCTGCTCGCCGCGGCGGCGCAGCAGGCGCACCAGGGTGTCGCCCAGCACGGCATTACGCAAATGGCCGATGTGGGCTGCTTTATTTGGGTTGATATTGGTATGCTCAACTATTACTTTAGCTTTGTAGCGAGGGCGGGGCGGGGCGGAAGGGAAGGCGGCAAGGGCGTCCAGCGGGTCGGCGCCGGGGGGCTGGGCAAACAGCGCCGCGGTGAAGCCCAGGCGGCGCAGCAGGGCGGGGCGGTCGAGGAAAAAGTTGAGATAGCCGGCGCCGGCGATTTCGAGCCGGTCCAGGCCGGGCGGGAGCTCGAGCGCGGCCTGGATTTCCTGGGCGAGGACGCGCGGGGCGCGGCGGGCGACGCGGGCCAGCTCGAAACAGAGCGGGGAGGCGAAATCGCCCAACTCGGCGCGGGGCGGGGTTTCGAGCACGATCTCCAGCCCGGCGGCGGCGGCGTAGTGAAGTTCAAGATGGCGGCGCAAGGCGTCGCGCAGGCTGTTTTCCAGTTGCAGGATCACGGGAATTTGGTGGATACAACGCCGCCGCGGGCGCGACTAAGCAGTATAAAGCAGGCGGCGAGGAATTCAGCGCATTCCCGGCTTGGCCTGAGCCGGTGTTTCTTTTATTATCGTAGAGCACTCACCTGAACAGGCTGTCTTCGCGTCCGGGCCGGCCATACACCCGCAGCGGCGCGCCGAGAGCCGGCGAGGACCGCGCATTTTTTATGAGCTTGCGCAACGTATTCAGCTTATTTTCGAGCGACCTGGCAATCGATCTGGGCACCGCAAACACCCTGGTCTATGCGCGCGGGAAGGGGATCGTGGTCAACGAGCCCTCGATCGTAGCGCTCAACAAAGTGACCAACGAAGTCGAGGCGGTGGGCAAGGAAGCCAAGGAAATGCTGGGCCGCACGCCGGGCAACATCGTGGCCATCAAGCCGATGAAAGACGGCGTGATCGCCGACTTCAAGGTCACGGAGAAGATGCTGAATTACTTCATCCAGAAGGCGCACAACCGCAAGGTGCTGGTGCGGCCGCGGATCGTGATCGGGGTGCCTTCGGAAATCACCCAGGTGGAAAAGCGGGCGGTGATGGATTCGGCCTACCGCGCCAAGGCGAGCGAAGTGCACCTGGTGGAGCAGGCGATGGTGGCGGCGATCGGGGCTGGGCTGCCGATCACCGAGCCCAGCGGCAACATGGTGGTGGATATCGGCGGCGGGACTTCCGATATCGCGGTGATTTCGCTTTCCGGCATCGTGTACTCGCGCTCGGTGCGGGTAGCGGGCAATGAGATGGACGACGCCATCATCAACTATCTCAAGCGCAAGTACAACCTGCTGATCGGCGAGCGGACGGCGGAGCAGATCAAGATCGAGGTAGGCTCGGCGCATCCGCTGGACAAGCCGCTGACCATGGAAATCAAGGGGCGCAACCTGATCGAAGGCGTGCCCAAATCCATGATCATCACCGACGAGGAGATTCGGGAAGCGCTGGGCGAGTGCGTGGCGACCATCGTGAACGCCATCCGGGTGGCGCTGGAGCGCACGCCGCCCGAGCTGAGCGCCGACATCAGCGACCGCGGCATCGTGCTGACCGGCGGCGGCGCGCTGCTGCGCAACCTGGACCAGCGCATCCGGGTGGAAACCGGGCTGCCAGTCACGATCGCCGACGATCCGCTGGCCAGCGTGGTGTTGGGCACGGGAAAGATGCTCAGCGACTTCAAGCTGCTGCGCAAGATTTCGCTCGAGTAGGTGCCGGCTTGATCAGGCTACAACGCCACCGCGGGGCCGGAGTGCTGGGGCTACTGCTGCTGGCGCAGTTGCTGCTGCTGGGCTCTCAGCTCCGCTCGCCCGCCAATGGCATGCGGCTGGACCGGTGCTGGTCGCTGGCGCTGATGATGCCGTTCGAGCGCGGGCTGCAGGCCAGCATAGGTTGGGCTGCCGGCGGGTTCAAGCACTACATGATGCTGTACCGGGTGCGCCGCGAAAACGCGCAGCTTCGCGCCCGCATTGCGCAACTGCAACTGGAAAATGGAGAGCTGGCTTCGGCAGGCCGGGAAAACGACCGTCTGCGCCAGTTGCTGGGCTTGCATCCGCGATACATCGAGAAAACCCTCACCGCCACGGTCATCGGGCTGGGGCCGGCGCCGCAAACCCAGGTGCTGTACGTGAACCGCGGCGCGGACGAAGGAGTGCGGCCCGGCATGCCGGTGGTAACGCCGGAAGGCGTGGTCGGCAAGATCGGGCGGGTGCTCGAGCACGAATCGCAAGTCATGTATATCACCGATCCCTCCATCGGCGCGGGCGCCAGCAGCGAAGATGGCAAAGTGAGCGGGGTCTTGCGCGGCACGGGCGCGCTGGGCTGCCGCTGGGACTGGATACAGGATGGCCAGCCGGTGCAACCGGGGGAGTTGCTGGTGACCACCGGCCAGGACCGCATTTTCCCCCCGGGACTGCCGATCGGCAGGGTCGTTTCCGCCCATTCCGGGAACATGTTTCAGGAAATCGAAGTGCGCCCGCTGATCCGCATGACCGAGTTAAGAGAAGTCCTGATCGCGCTTCAACTCGGCAAGCTGCCGGCGTTGAGCGAGGGAAACAATCTTCTACAGGCGGGCGCAACGCCCAGCCGGCAGCAACTGCCCCACCTGCCCGCCGCGGCGATCGGTCCCACCCAGGGCGCGCCGCTGCCGATTGCGGATTGGATCGCATTGCATCATCGGCAGGCGCCAGCCAGGCCGGCGGCGAAGCCCGGCGCGGCAGCGGCGGGAAGCGCGCAGCCACAACCGGGCCTGGCCGGGCCACCGGCGGCTGGAGCGGTGAATACGCCGGCCAAGCCCGGCAAGGCGCGGCAGCATCCAAGCGCGTCCAGGCCGCCTGCCACCACACACCTTCCGATCCGGCTGCGGCGGCGCACCGTACAGCCCGCGACACTGTCCACACAGCCAGCCGCGCCGCCGGCTAAAAAAACGCCCTCCATCAAGCCGGGCGCGGCCGCTCCGGCGCCCCATAAGCCGCATACCCATCCGGCTAAGCTGATTTAAAATTGAGAGCATCAGGCGGCAGCGGCGTCCCGATTGCTTTTCCGCTCCACGCGGCCGACGCCGGGGTGGAGAATCCGTGCAAGCAGGAAAAGCTTGAGTTGAGCGCCCACCGCTGACGACAATAGACCCGCGCCCAGCGGCGGCGGACGGAATCGGATGCGGGCAGGCCGGCGCCGGCTTCGCGGCCGGCGGCGCGCGAAGAAGGGACAGCGGCGCGGCGGCACATTGCAGGAAAGCTACGGCACAATTCGCGAACACGCGGCAGTCTATCGGGTTCCCGCCGGGCTGTTATTCGGGCTGCCGATCGCGGCGCTGCTGGCGCAAAGTTATCTGCCGCTGTGGATTCCTCCGCTGCACTGGCTGAATCTGCCGCTGGTGGCGATCGTGTGGATCAGCCTGACCTGGCGCAATCCGGTCAGTTCGATGCTTTGGGGAACGGCGATCGGGCTGACCCAGGACAGCCTGGCGCACATGCCGCTGGGCATCAACGGCATCAGCGGCACGCTCACCGGCTACATTGCGGCTTCACTCGGCGGCAGGGTGGACGCCGAGCATCCCTGGATCCGTTTTCTGCTGCTCTGGAGTTTGTATTGGCTGAATCTGCTGGTGTGGTTCAGCATCGAGAAGTACCTGATGGAAGCCGCCGTCGCCTGGCCGGGCTGGAACTGGATGTTTGCCTCGCTGGTCAATGCGGGGCTGGGAGTCGTGATATTCGCCGTATGCGACCGTTTTCGCACACTCCGATAGCCGCGGCGCGCGCGGGCGAAGCTGAGCCCGCCGCTGCGAGGCGCAAATGAAACCGCAGCAGGACGCGATTTCCGGGGCGCGGATGCTGGTGCTGCAAGGGCTGGCGCTGATCACGCTGGCGTCCATCGGCTATGGATTCTGGCGCCTGCAGATCGTGCACCATGCGTACTACGCCCGGCTGGCGAGCGAAAATCACATTCGCTACGAGCCCATACCGGCGCCGCGCGGGCTGATCGTGGACCGCTTTGGCCATCCGATCGTGGACAACCGTCCGACGTTCGACGCCTTGCTCGAGCGCAACCTGATGCGCGGGCGGCAGGCGGACCTGCCCCTCATCGCGCGCGGCCTGGGCTTGCCGGCCGGGGCGCTCGAGGCGCAATACCAGGCGGCGGCGCACTTGCCCGATTACACGCCGCTAATCGTCAAGCGCCGGCTGAGCCTGGCCGACGTAGCCTTCATTGACTCGCATACCGACCAGTTTCCCGAGCTGCGCACGCTGATGGTGACGCGGCGCGTGTATCCGCCGAACGGCCTAGCGGCGGCCATGCTGGGCTATGTCGGGCTCGCCGACGCGCGCCAGACGCAGCGCTGGCGTCTGGCGCCGGACACGGTGGTGGGCAAGGCGGGACTGGAGGAGTTTTACAACCGCTATCTGATGGGTGTCGCCGGGGCGCAGCGGATGGCGGTGGACAGCCGCGGCCGGATCATGGCCGTGCTCAGCGCCCTGCCGCCCCAGCGCGGCCGCACGCTGCGCCTGACGCTCGATAACAATCTGCAAATCGCCGCCGAGGCCGCGCTCGGCGAGCGCAACGGCGCGGTGGTGGCGCTCGACCCGCGCAACGGGCAGGTGCTGGCCATGGCCAGCCGGCCCGGCTACAATCCCAACGATTTCGTCCACGGCATTCCCGCCGCCGAGTGGCGCGCGCTGCTCGACAATCCCGACCATCCGCTGCTGAATAAAGCCATCCAGGCGCAATTGGCGCCCGGCTCGGTGTTCAAGCTGGTGATGTCGTCGGCCGGGCTGGAAACCGGGCTGGCGCAGAAGCTGACCGTGAACTGCCAGGGCAAGGCGGTGTTTTACGGCCACATTTACAAATGCCATGCGGTGCACGGAATCACGCGAGTCCGCAAAGCGATCGCGCAATCCTGCGACGTTTATTTTTATACCCTGGGCAATGAGTTAGGCATCAGCACGATCGCGAAGTACGCCCGGGGCCTGGGGCTGGGCCGGCCCACCGGCATTGACCTGCCGCACGAAGCGGCAGGCATGATTCCGACTCCGGCCTGGAAGATGCGCCGCTACCATCAGCCGTGGTGGCGGGGCGAAACCATCAGCGTGGCCATCGGCCAGGGTCCGATCACGGTGACGCCGCTGCAACTGGCGCATACCGTGGGCGGCATTCTCGAGCACGGGCGGCTGATGCGCCCGCACCTGGCCTTCAACGGGGAAGTGCCGGCCGGCGAGCACGACCCTATCCGCGAGCCGGAGGAACTGGATTTTCCGCTCAGCGAGGCGACCGTGCAGACGATCGAGGCCGGCATGGCGGGCGTCGTCGCGCCGGGGGGAACGGCGGCCAGCGCGCAGATTCAGAACGTGGATTTCGGCGGCAAAACCGGCACGGCGCAGACGGTTTCGGAAAGCTATTTCCGCCGCGCCGGCGGCGGCCGGCGGCTGGTGGACAACGCCTGGTTCGTGGGCGCCTATCCGTTGAGCGATCCGAAGATCGTGGTCGCGGTGCTCTATGAGCACGGCGCGCTCAGTTCCTACTCGGCGCGAATGGCCGCCGAGGTGATCGAGAGTTATATCGAAGAGCAGCAGACTCCGCGGCAGATCAAAGCGGCCTGGCGATGGACGGAGCCCGGAGCGCGGGGCGCCAGCCATCCGGAACGCCTGTTCTGGGTGCAAAGCAGGTGGAGACCGGAGGCCGCCGGCAGCGCCAACGCGCTTTTGCACCGCTACCAGCCCGCAGGACAGCCGGAAGAACCGCGGCGGCATTTAGCGCTATGGCTGGCAAGATTTGGGGTTAAGGCGAGCTAAGGCATGGGACAGTGGCGAGATTTCGACTGGTATCTGCTGGGGCTGGTGCTGATGGTCTCGATTCTGGGCGTTTTGGAGATTTACACCTCGACGCACGGCACGCGCTTCGCCGGAGCGGCCGGACGGCAAGTGTTTTACATCGGGCTGGCGCTGGCGGTGATGTTTTTGTTTTCGCGCATTTCCTATCATCGCTGGTTGGCGCTAAGTCATTGGCTTTATGGGGTTTGCCTGCTGGCGCTAGCGGGCGTGCTGGCGGTAGGGCAAACCATCTTCCACTCGCGGCGCTGGATTCCTATTGCCGGCATCCATCTTCAAGTATCCGAATTCGCCAAACTGGTTATAATCGTTGTAGTTGCGCGCTATTGCAGCGAACTCCGGCGCGTCACCTGGCTGGATATCGTCCGGCTTGGGGTGCTGGTGGGGCTGCCGATGGCGCTGGTAGCGTTAGAGCCGGATTTAGGGACCGCTTTAACCTACGCACCGATCGCCGCCGTAGGGCTGTTTTTGGGCGGCTTGAGTTGGCGGCAGGGCGCCGCGCTTTTATTGCTGGCGCTGCTGGTGCTGCCGGTAGGGTGGCACGAGTTGAAGCCATATCAAAAAGCGCGGCTGGAAAACTTCATGAACCCGAGTACCGATCCCCTGGGGCGGGGCTATCAGCTACTGCAATCCAAGATCGCGGTTGGCTCGGGCGGCTTCTGGGGACAAGGGCAGGGGCGCGGGACGCAGGTGCAGGGCGCGTTTCTGCCGGTTTCGCAGGCCGATTTCATCGCCGCCGCCTACGCGGAAGAGCGGGGTTTGGTCGGCGTCTTCGTGCTTCTGGGTTTGTACTTTCTCATTCTCATGCGATTGTTGGCGGATGCCCGGACGGCGCCGGACCGCGCCGGCGGCTTTCTGGTGGTCGGGGTGGCGGTGTTATTGGCGTTTCATATCGCCGTCAACCTGGGCATGGTGGTGGGCTTTATGCCGGTCACGGGCATTCCGCTGCCCTTCATGAGTTCGGGAGGATCTTCGCTGTTGTTTTTGTTTGCGGCGCTGGGCGTGATCATGAACGTCCACATGCGCCGCCTGGTGAACTGAGAATTGCGCCGCGAGCGGTTAGGGCCGCCGGCGGCGGGAAAAAAAATTCGGGCTCCGCTGGATCCCCCGGGCTGCGGCCAAGCCGCCCAGCCGGGGGAGGGAAGCGGGAAGCAGGTTTTCACGGGGCAGGCCGCGCCCGCGCAGCGCGCCGGTGGCAGAGGCCGTCCCGACCGGGCTGCGGTTTCGCGCGTCGAGGCCGCCATCCACCTATCCCTTCCTTCCGCTCTCCCTCCGGCCGCCCCAACCGGAGTTGACATGAACAAAGAAATGTTCGTTTCCTCGACCCCGAGGGAAACCCGCCTGGCCGTCAACGAAGAAGGCGAGGTGGCCGAGGTTTATTACGAGCGCGAGCACGAGTACTCGCTGGCGGGCAGCATCTACAAGGGGCGCGTGACGCGGGTATTGCCCGGCATGCAATCCGCCTTCGTGGATATTGGCCTGGAGCGGGACGCCTTTCTCTACGTCTCCGATTTTTTCGAGGACAGCGAAGAGTACGACCGGGTGGTGAGCACGGCTGAAGAAGAAGCCCACCGCCAACCCGGCGCGGGCAACGGCGCGCCGGCGCCGGCGGCTGAAGCGAGCCG
Source organism: Acidobacteriota bacterium (assembly GCA_021789895.1). Classification (GTDB taxonomy): domain Bacteria; phylum Acidobacteriota; class Terriglobia; order Terriglobales; family SCQP01; genus JAKASR01. The sequence goes on from JAJYIU010000006.1 coordinate 28,452, forward strand.
CGCCGCCCAACCGGCCGAAGCCGCGCCGCGCCAGGCGGAAGGCGGCGAAGGCCGGGACGAAGCGCCCCGCGAAGGCGAACCGACCATGCGACGCAGCCGCCGCCGGCGCGATCGCCGACACCGCCGCAGCAGCGGCTTTCCCGCCGACAAATTCGTCAGCGCCAATGCTCCGCTGACGCCTTCGCCTTACGAAGCGCATCGCGCCGAGGCGGAGGAGAAAGAACCCTCCGGCGAAGCCGCGGCCAAGCCCGCCGGCATGGCGGAATCCGCCGCCGAAGCGGCCAAGCCCGCGCCAGCGCCGGAAAAGCCGACGCCGGCGAAGGCGGCCGCACCAGCGCCCGCCGAGCCGGCGCCAAAGCCGGGCGCGCCCGCCGCGGAGTCCCCGTTCGTGCTGCCCGGCGAGCGGCTGGCGAAATACACCAGCCCCCGGAGGGGGCCGGAAGCCAAGACCGCGCCCGCGCCGGAAATGCGCATGCCGGTCAAGCCGGAACCGCCCGCGCCCAAGCTGCAGGCGCCGGTCAAGCCCGCGCTGGAAAGCGAGGCGGAGGCGGCCGAAACCGGCGTAGTCGGAGTCGAACACGAGAAGATTCAACCCGAATCCCCGTGGTACGCCGCGGCGCCGCCGGCCAAGCCGAAGAGCACCGATGCCGATATCTACGTCCAGCCCTTTTTCGAGCCGGGAGAATTCGAGCAGGTTGGAAAATACGAACTGCAGATCGAAGACAGCGAGAGCGAAATCGAATTCAGCGAGTTCAAGGCGGGTTCGGAAGCGGATGCGGCCCCGGCCGGCGCGGGCGCGATGGATTATACGGCGGCCGAATATGAATTAACCGACATCAGCGATCCGGAGTTGGAAAACAAAGGCGCGGGGCCGCGGGCAGCGGACAAGCCAAAGCCGGAGGCGGCGGCGAAGCCGGCAGCCGCGCCGGAGGCGGCTGAAGACACCGGCGGCACGGAGGAAAACCTGAAGGCCAATCTGCGCACGCCCAACCAGCCGCCGCGCCTGCAAACGCGCGGCCGGCGGCGCCGGCGCGGCGGGCGGGGGCGCTCGCGCGGCGGGGAAAAGCCGGGCGCGCCGGAGAGCGAGGCCGCTCCGGCCGAAACCGGCGCCGAAGGCGAGGCGGCGGAAGCCGAGGCGCCGGCCGCGCCCAACGGCAATGGGCGGGAGCCGCGGGCCGAGCGCGGGCCGCGCCAGATCGGCGAGCTGCTGAAAGAGGGGCAGGAGATTTTGGTGCAGATCGCCAAGGAGCCGATCGGGCGCAAAGGGGCGCGCATCACCAGCCATCTGGCGCTGCCCGGCCGCTACTTGGTGTACATGCCGACGGTGCAGCACATCGGGGTTTCGCGCAAAATCGCTTCGGACGAGGAACGCGCCCGGCTGAAGCGCTTGATTCTGGAAAATATCGGCGACCTGCCCGGCGGCTTCATCGTCCGCACCGCGGCGGCCGGCGCCGACGAGGCCGATTTCAAGGCGGACATGCGTTTTCTAGGCAGCCTGTGGAACGACATTCGGCAGCAGTTCGAGAAGAGCCGCGCGCCGGCGCTGATCTACCACGACCTGGGGCTGGTGGAGCGCACCCTGCGCGATCAATTGTCGCCGGAATTCACCCATATCTGGGTGGATTCGGAAGAACAGTACCAGCGGGTGCTGCGCTTCGTCAGCCATTTCATGCCGGCGTTGACGCAGCGGGTGCGGCTCTACACCCGCAGCGAGCCGATGTTCGAGCATTTTCGCATCCAGGAAGAAATTGACCGGGCGCTGAAGAGCAAAGTCTGGCTCAAGAGCGGCGGCTACATCGTCATCAACCAGACCGAAGCGTTGGTTGCGATCGACGTCAACACCGGCAAATTCGTGGGCAAGTCGAACCGGCTGGAAGACACCATCGTCAAGACCAACGTGGACGCCATCCGGGAGATCGTGCGCCAGATCCGGCTGCGCGACCTGGGCGGCATCATCGTCATTGACTTCATTGACATGGACGAGCGGCGCAACCGGCAAAAAGTGATGCAGGCGATGGAAGAGGCGATGCGCGGCGATCGCGCGCCCTTCAAGCTGCTTTCGTTCAACGATTTCGGCCTGATGGCGCTGACCCGCAAGCGGGTCAAGCAATCGCTGGAGCGCGCGCTGGGCACGCCCTGTCCCTATTGCACCGGCTCGGGGCTGGTCAAATCGGTGGTCACCGTCTGCAATGAAATCTACGCCGAGGCGCGCAAGATGGCGCCGCAACTGGAGCGCGGCGAAATCGTGCTGCGGGTGAATCCGGAAGTCGCCAAGGCGATGAAGGCCAAAGGCGCGGGTTACCTGAACGACATCGAGGAAGCCACCGGGAAAACGGTGCTGGTGCGCTCCGACCCGCAGGTGCACCAGGAGCAATTCGAGATCTTTTAAGCGTCCGCGGCGGCCGGCCGCCGCGGGCGCAATGCCAACCGGGCCGTTTCGTATGCCGCTGCGGCAAACCGACGCCATCGTGCTGCGCACCTATCCGCTGAAAGAATCGGACCGGATCGTGGTGTTTTTCACCCGCGAGTACGGCAAGCGGCGCGGGGTCTCGCGCGGCGCGCGCAACACCCGCAGCCGGTTCGGCAGCGCACTGGAGCCGCTGACCGAGGTGCGCATCACCTACTTCGAGCGGCCGCAGCGCGAGCTGGCGACGATAGATCACTGCGAACTGCGCCAGTCGCTGCTGGCGAGCGGCGATGGCGCCGGCTTCGAGCGCCTGCTGGCGCTGGGTTGCATTGCCGAGGTTTCCGACCGCATCCTGCCCGACCACGAAACCAACGACGCCGCCTACCGGCTGCTGCGGCTAGTGCTGGAGGCGCTGCGCTCGGAACTACCGGTGTGGCTGCCGCTCACTTATTTTCTGTATTGGATGGTGCGGCTGGGCGGCTTTCTGCCCGATCTCGAGTATTGCGCCGGCTGCCGCCGCGGTCTGGGCGAGGCGGAATCGTTTTATGCCCGCGGCCGCGCCGGGCTATACTGCTCCGGCTGCCGTCCGCCGCATGGCAGCCGGCTGCGCGCCGCGCCGCGGCGGCTGGCCGCCGCCGGGCTTGCCGGCCCGTTGGCGGCGCTCCCGCCGGAAGCCTGGCAGGCACCGGAACCCACCGCCGACCTGCGCGAATTTTTCCGCTGCGCGCTCGAAGACCATCTCGAAGCGCCGCTGCGCAGTTGGCCGCTGCTGGCCGGCCTGACACCGGAAACGGCGCCGCCGAAGGCCGGAAACGACATCGAAAATGCCTAACCCGACGCCTACCGCCGCTTCGTCCACCGCCGCCGCCGGCTCGCCCCGCGCCCAGCCCGCCGCCGGACTCGATTTCCAGCAGCTTTGCCGCGAGCTGCAGGATTTCTGGGCGAAGCAGGATTGCATTCTGCAACTGCCATACGACCTTGAAGTCGGGGCGGGCACGATGGCGCCGGAGACCTTTTTGCGCGTGCTGGGGCGCGCGCCCTACCGCGTGGCCTACCTGCAGCCCAGCCGCCGCCCCGCCGACGGCCGCTATGGCGAGAATCCCAACCGGCTCTACAAGCACATACAGTTGCAGGTGGTGCTCAAGCCGCCGCCGGAAAACATACAGCAGCTTTATCTCGACAGCCTGCGCGCCATCGGCATCCGGCTGGAAGAACACGATATCAAGTTCGAAGAGGACAATTGGCAGTCGCCCACGCTCGGGGCCTGGGGCCTGGGCTGGCAGGTGATGCTCGATGGGCTGGAAATCACGCAGTTCACCTACTTCCAGCAGTGCGGCGGGCAGGCGCTCGACCCGGTTGCGGTCGAAATCACCTACGGCATGGAGCGCATCGCCGCATTCCTGCAGGACGTGGATTCGGTGTACGACGTGCGCTGGAACCGGCGCTGGACCTATGCCGATGTGCGCCTCGACGATGAAGTGCAGATGTCGGCGTACAATTTCGACGCCGCCGACGTCGAAAAGCTGTGGCAGCATTTTCGACTGAATGAAGCCGAGGCGGCGGAGCTGCTAAAAGCCGCCCGCCGGCAACTAACCCCACCGGAATCCGGGGCGGAGGCGGTTGCCCGGGCACCGCTGCGGCTGCCGCTGCTAGGGGCTTACGAGCTCTGCCTGAAGTGCTCGCATTTATTCAACCTGCTGGACGCGCGCGGGGCGATATCGGTCACCGAGCGAGTCGGCATCATTCAACGCGTCCGCCGGTTGGCGGTCGAGACGGCGGAGCTCTGGCTTCGCCTGCATCCCTGAAAACCGCCATGCCTGTTCCCCTGCTTTTAGAATTCGGCTGCGAGGAAATACCCGCCGCTCTGCTGCCCGAGCTAGCCGCGCGCCTGGCCGCCGGCCTGGAAAAAGAGCTGCGCGAGGCGCAGCTTTGGACCGCGGACAGCCGGCTGGACCACGCCTGGACGCCGCGCCGCCTCGCCTGTCATGCCGGCGGGCTGCTGGAGCGCCAGCCCGATCGCGAAGAAGCCGTCACCGGCCCACCGGCCCGCGCGGCATTCGATGCCGAGGGCAAGCCCACCCGCGCCGCCGAGCAGTTTGCGGCGCGCTTCGGACTGACTGCCGCGGCGCTCGTGCGCGTGCAGCAGCCCAAGGGAGAATACGTCACCCTGCGGCACGCGATTGCGGGGCGCGTTGCTACCAAGCTGCTGCCGGAATGCATTCTGCGCGCCTGGAAGGCGATAGCGCCGCCGCGCACGATGCGCTGGGACGAAAGCGGGCTGGAGTTCATACGCCCGCTGCGCTGGCTGGTCGCGCTGCTGGGCGACGCCGTGCTGCCGCTGCGGCTGGGCATGATCGAAGCCGGGCGCGAAACGCGCGGCCACCGCACTCTGGGCGGCGCCGAAATCCGGCTGCATTCGGCCGACTGGCAGGCATATCTGCAGGCGCTCGAGCGGAATTTCGTGCTGGCCTCGACCGTTGCCCGGCGCCGGCGGATTGCCGCCGGCCTGGAAGCGGCCGCCGACGGCGCGCACCCGCGCCCGGATGAGGAACTGCTTGAGCTGCTGGTCAACCTGACCGAATACCCGAGCGTGGTGCGCGGGGAGTTCGATGCGGACTTTTTAGATCTCCCCGCCGAAGTGCTGATTACGGTGATGCGCGGCCACCAGCACTACTTCGCGCTGGAAGCAGCCGGGGGCAAGCTCGTCCCCGCTTTTCTGGCAGTTGCCAACCAGGACAGCGACCGCGAAGGATTGATCCGGCACGGCAACGAGCGGGTGCTGCGGGCGCGCTTCAACGATGCCCGCTTTTTCTGGCAGCACGACCGCGCCCGAAAGCTGGAGGAGAGACTCGAAGATTTAAAGCACATCAGCTTCCACGTCAAGCTGGGGAGCTATTATGACAAAGCGCAAAGAATGCGTACGCTTGCACATCGGATTCTGCTGCTATCGCACATTCCGGCTTCAGATTTCAATGACATTCTGGATGCCGCCACCTTGTCCAAATGCGATCTCGGCACCAACCTGGTGAAGGAATTCACCGAACTGCAGGGCCAGGTCGGCGGCCTGCTGGCGCGCGCCGAAGGTTTGAATGCAGCCGTCTCCGAAGCGATCTACGATCATTACCTGCCGCTGTCGAGCGAGGGCGAAATTCCGCGCACGAAAGCCGGCGCCATCGTTGCGCTGGCCGACAAGCTCGACACCATCGTTGGCATGTTTGGCATTGGCGAAATTCCCTCCGGCTCGCGCGATCCCTATGCGCTGCGCCGGCAGGCGAATGGCATCGTTCGCATCCTGGCCGAGCATGAACTGCCGTTCAACCTGCCGGCGTTGTTTGGTGCGGCTTCCTATTTACTTTCCGAATTTAAATATTCCGATTGGCAGCCGCCGCAAAAACAAGATTTGAAGTCATTTTTCCAGGAGCGCCAGGCATTCATTTTCACCGAGGTCAAATCGTACCCCGCGGATGAAGCGCGCGCGGTAGTGTACAACGAAACCGAACCATCGGCCCAAGCCGAATCCGTTCCTTATCGCAATTGGCTCAAGCTGCAGGCAGTACACGAGAGCCGCGAGCGCTACCCGGAAAAATTCGCGCGCACGGCGGAAGCGCTAAAGCGCATGCGCAACATCGTCGAGCAGGCGGGCGGGCTGGCGCAATGGCTGGACGCGCGCTGGAACCCGGAATTGTTCAATCTAGACGCGGAAACCGAACTGCAGCGCGCGATCGAGCCGATCGTGGAAACCATCGCGCAAGCCCATGACCGCCAGGCTTATGCCCTGGCGCTGGACCGGATTGCCGCGCTGGCCGAGCCGCTGGAAAACTATTTTCAAAAGGTCAGGGTCAACGACGCCGACACCGCCCTGCGCGAAAACCGGCTGCGGTTTCTGGGCTGGGCGGCCACCGGGCTGGCAGGAATCGCCGATCTGGCGCAAATCGCGGCATAAATTAGTAACGTTACGGCAGGCATTGCAGTCCTGCTTGGCAATAGCCGGCATCAAGCGGATGGATTTTGAGGCAATATCCAGCGTATGCCGTTGAAGCGGCGCGAGTTTATGCGATTGGCCGGAGGCGCGGCGCTGTGGCCGGCGGCGCTGCCGGCGCACGGCCGGACGGGAGCCATTCCACCGCGCTTTGCCGAGCGCACCGCGGCGGCGGGCATACATTTCCTCCACCGCGCCTCGCCCAATCACAATAAATACCTGCTTTCCACCATGGGCTCGGGCGTGGCGCTGTTCGATTCGAACCGCGACGGGCGGCTGGATATATTTTTTGCCAATGGCGCGCACATTCACGATCCGCAGCCGCCGGGGGCGCCGCTGCGAAAATCCGGGCCGGAGTATTGGAACCGCTTCTACCGCCAGCTTTCGGACGGCCGCTTCGAAGATGCAACCGCGGAGGCCGGCCTGGCCGGCGAAGGCTTTTCGACCGGAGTGGCGGTGGGCGATTTCGACAACGACGGCTTTCCCGACCTTTATGTCTGCGGCTACGGCGGCAATCACCTCTACCATAACGACGGCCGGGGGAAATTTACCGACGTCACCGCCGAAGCCGGCGTCGTGGGCGGCGGATGGTGCACCTCCGCCGCCTGGTTCGACTACGACCGCGACGGGCGACTCGACCTGATCGTCTGCCGCTACATGATCTGGAATTTCGATGCCCGCTGGTGCGGTCCGCATCGCCCCGGCTATCGTTCTTACTGCCATCCCAATCTGTTTCCCCCGGCTTTGGTGCTGCTGTATCACAATGAAGGCGGCGGAAAATTTCGCGAAGTCGCGGCGGAGGCCGGCTTCAAACCGGGCAAGGGGCTGGGGGTGGCGGTGGCCGATTATGACCTGGACGGTTGGCCCGATGTCTATATCACCAATGACACGATGCCCGAATTCCTTTACCACAATCGAGGCAATGGGAGCTTCGAAGAGGTGGCGCTGCTCGACGGCTGCGCGCTCGACGGCGACGGGCGCACCTTCGCCGGGATGGGCGTGGATTTTTCCGACTACGACAACGACGGCCGGCCCGACGTGGTAATCGGCGACCTGGGACACCAGATGTATCCGCTGTACCACAACGACGGCGCTGCCGGCTTCAGCTACCAGACCTACGCCAGCGGCCTGGGGGCGATTTCGGCACGGCATGCCGGCTGGGGCTTGCGCTTCATGGATTTCGACAACGACGGCTGGAAAGACCTGCTGGTCACCCAGGCCGACGTGCTCGACACCATACACCTGCTGCATCCCGACTTGCGCTACCGCCAGCCGATGCTGCTGGCGCGCAATGTGGGCGGGAAGCGGTTCGAAGATATTTCCGCCCAAGCCGGCCCGGCATTCCGCGAAGACTGGGCGGGGCGCGGCCTGGCCATCGGCGACATTGACAACGACGGGCGGCTGGACGCGGTGGTGACCACCAATAACGGCCCCGCCCATCTGCTGATGAATCGTACCCCTACCCGGCATCATTGGCTGCGGCTGCGGCTGGAAGGGAAGCGCTCGAACCGCGACGCTCTGGGCGCGCGCGTGAGCGTGACCACCGCCGCCGGCGCGCAAACCGCCGAGTTGACCACCGCCGGCAGCTACCAATCTTCGAGCGATTCGCGGCTACATTTTGGCCTGGGCGATGCAGCGAGGGTGCAGGCCATTGAAATTCACTGGCCCAGCGGCCTCCGGCAGCGGCTGGAAAATATCCGCGCCGACCGCCAACTGAATCTTACCGAACCGGAAGGCGCGCCGGGCGGCGATGCGCCCGCGCCTACACGCCGGCATAGGGAATGAAAAGCCGCGGCCTCATGGCGCTCGGTATGGCGCTCACGCTCGCCGCCGGCCTGGCGGCGCAAACCGGCGCCGTTGGAATGCGACCGGCCGCGGCAGCCGAGCTGGCGCCCGGCATCGCGTTATTTCAAAAATCTCATTTCCGCCAGGCGGCGCAGTTTTTCCGGATGATGGAAGCCCGCGCGCCGGGCAAGTCGGGCGCGCTGCTCTGGCTGGCCAAGTGCCGCATCAATCTTGGACAGCTCGAGGAAGCGCAAACCGACCTGGAAGTGTATCTGAAGCGGCATCCACGCTCGGACGACGCCGAGTCGCTGCTGGGCTTCGTCTATTACCGCTTGCGGCAGCCGCGCGCATCGCTCGCCGCCTATGCGCGTGCCGCGGCGCTGCGCCCGCCGCTGGGCGACGATTACAAGATCATGGGGCTCGATTACATCGCGCTGCGGCAATGGCCGCAGGCGGAACGCGAGCTCGAGCAGGCGGTGAAGCTCGAGCCGGATAACCCGCAGGCGCAGTACTTCCTGGCCTGGATGGAATATATCGCCAACCACTTCACCCGGGCGCGCGGCCGGCTGGAAGCGCTGGCGCGCCAACAGCCGCGCAATCTCGCCGCCGCCTCGCTGCTCGGCCTGGTGCTGATTGCGCAAAGCCACTATGCGCAGGCATCGCGGGTTTACCGCCGCGCCATCGCGCTCGAGCCCAAGCTGCCGCGCCGCGACGCCCAGCCCTATATCGGCTATGGCATTCTGCTTGAAAAAACCGGGCATTTGCACCAGGCAGCCGGCGAGCTGCGGCAGGGACTGGCGATCAAGCCGGATTCCTTTCGCGCCCATGCCCACCTCGGCCATATCGAATTGATGCTCAATCAACTGCCCGCCGCCGAGCGCGAGCTGAAGCGGGCGCTGAGTTTGAATCCGCGCTACCGGCCGGCGTATTACCAACTGGCGCAGATCTACCGCCGCGAAGGCAAGCACGAGCTGGAGCGCCAGGCGCTCGAACAGCTCGCGAAACTGCCGCTCCGCAACGTGCCGCAATAAAGCGCGCGGCAATTAGCGGTGATGATAGCTTTCCGGGCGGCCGGCGGCGGGACGCCGCGCGTCGCGCGAGCTTCAGCGCGAGCTCAACGCCGCGGCCGCCAGCGCTTTGCGTGGAAGGCGCGGCAGCCAGCGCCAGACCTCGCGCCGGTATTCCCGATAGGTCTCGCCGAATTTGCTTTCCAGGCGCGGCTCTTCATAAATCACGATGAAAAGATGGAAGCCGAATGCCATCGCGCCGGCATATACGAGCAAGGCATAAGAATGAAACAGCCAGGCTTCGCCGAGCACGACCAGGAGCGCGCCGATATAAATCGGGTTGCGCACCCAGCGGTAGGGGCCCACGGCGACGAAATGCCGCGGCGCATCCCAGGGCCCGGGCGTGCCGCGCCCGACCACGACAAAGGCGCGCAGGCAACAGCCGTACAAGGCGGCCCCGGCCGCCATCACGAACACCGCGTACCAGGCCTCCGGGCGGGAGTATTCGCCATCGTGCGTAAGAATCCACCAAGGCGCCCAAACGGCGCCGGCGCCGGGGATCACCAGGGTGAAGGTCAGGTTGCGCAGAAAGAGGCTGGAGCGAACGCGTGTGCTCAAGAGATGCGCGCCCATGGTTCGAGGCTTTCACGAGAATACAAAGAGTTCAAGTGGAAAAAATACCTAACATCGGCGCGGAGTTTATTAAAGCGCTATAGCGCAGAAGGAGGTCAAAAAATTGGTGTCATGGTGTCAGCCGGTATCTAAATTACTGACTATCAGATATATACGGCTGACGGCAAATTAGAATTTGCCGTCAGCCTGCCGTCAGCTTGCCGTCACCCTAGGGCGGAAGGAGCGGCCCCGCCGGCGTACGGCGCAGGGGCAAAATGACATCAGCAGGACGGAGCCTCCCGGAGCCCGATGGGCCGTCCTCTATTTATATGGAAGATCTGACGGTCCCCTGCACCGCGGGCGCGCGAGTCCAAGGCAAGCCGACTCACCTCTTGTACTTCTACAAGAAGAGGTGTAGTCTGCCCGTGTAGAAGGTGAAGGGGACGCCGGCATGGCGCAAACCACGCTCGATCTGCCGCAAGGCACGCTCGATCTTTTGATTCTGAAAACGCTGGCGCTGGCGCCGCAGCATGGTTGGGCCATCTCGGAGAGGATCCAGCAGATTTCGAGCGAGGTGCTACGAATCAAGCAGGGCTCGCTCTACCCGGCCCTGCAGCGGCTGGAACGGCGCGGCTGGATCCAAGGGAAATGGGGCGCTTCGGAAAGCAATCGCCGGGCGAAATTTTACGGGTTGACCCGAAGCGGGCGCAAACAGTTGGCGGCGGAAGAATCCGCCTGGCGCCGGCTCACCGCCGCGGTCGGCCAAGTGCTGGCTGCGGCGAAAGGATGAGCCATGCTGAGTGAATTCCGCTACCGCCTGCGTGCGATTTTCCGGCGTAAAACCGTTGAAGCAGAGCTGAACGAAGAACTCGCACAGCATCTGGAGCGCCAAGCCGCCAAGCACATTTCCGCCGGCATGCCGCCCGACGAAGCTCGCCGCCGGGCACGCATCGAATTGGGCGGCACGGAACAGATTCGGGAAGAATGCCGCGATGGCTGGGGATCACGAGCCTGGGAGCGGGTAATTGGAGATTTGGGCTATAGCCTGCGGCAGTTGCGGCGCAACCCGGGCTTTACCGTGCTGGCGATCGTCACGCTATCGCTTGGCATCGGCGCCAATACCGCCATCTTCAGCCTGGTCAATGGCGTACTTTTGCAGCCGTTAAACTATCGGAATCCCAAACAGCTTTTCCTGATCCAGGAAATAGTTCCTCGCTGGCATGGTGCATTGGAGGCCAATCTGCCCGATTTTCAAATCTGGCAGCGCCGGGCGAAATCTTTTCAAGGCATCGCGATTGCGGAACAAAGCGATGCCATTCTGACCGGAATGGGCGAGCCGGTCGAGATCCACGGCGTGCGCTGCTCGGCGAGCTTCTTCGACGTGCTGGGCGTGCGCCCGGCATTGGGGCGCGGCTTTTTGCCGAATGAAGATGCAAGCGGACATGGACAGTTCGTGATGCTTGCCAACGGGTTCTGGCGCAGCCGTTTTGGTGGCGATCCGGCCATCGTCGGGAAAACAATCACCCTCGACGGTAAGCCTTACGAGATTGCAGGCGTTTTGCCGCCTGGTTTTCGCTACCTGGGGGCCGGCCATCCGGCGTATTTTGAACCGCTCAATGGGCCCCGCTCGTACGAACGCGGCCTCATCGGCGAATTCGATTTTGACGCCATCGGACGCCTGGCGCCGGGCGCAACCCCGCGTCGAGCCCTGGCCGAATTGAACCTGATCCAGGCGCAGATTGCGCGGGAAGCAAAAGCCGGGGTTAGGCTAGAAGCTAAAATTACGCCCCTGAAAGACGTGATTGTCGGGCCGGCGCGGCACGGGCTGATTTTTCTGCTGCTGGCGGTCGGCGCAGTGCTGCTGATCGTTTGTATCAATCTGGCGAACCTGCTGCTGGCGCGCGCGCCCGGTCGGATGCGCGAGGCGGCGATCCGGGAGGCGTTGGGGGCGTCGCGTGCAAGGATCGCAGGTCAACTGCTGGCTGAAAGCCTGCTGCTGGCGCTGGCGGGTGGAGTGCTTGGAGTCGGGCTTGCGGCGACCGCCTTGCACGCGCTACCACATGCGGCAGCGGCCGGAATACCGCGCCTGAACGAAGTCGCCATGGATGGGCGAGTGCTGATTTTCACCCTGGGCGCGGTCCTGGCGGTGGCGGCGCTGTTTGGCGCGCTGCCGGCATGGAAAATCAGCCGTTACCATACCCGGCAAGCGTTACAAAGCGGTTCCTTGACGGTGAGCGAATCGCGGCGCACGCGCCGGATGCGGCAGGGGCTGGTTGGAGGCGAAGTGGGCTTGAGCACGGCGCTGCTGATTGTCGCCGCCTTGCTGGCTATGAGCCTCGTCAACCTGCTGCGAATCAACCCCGGCTTCGTGCCCCGGCATGCACTGGCGGCCGAGGTAGATTTGCCGCCGCAAAGCTATCGGCAACTCTCGGCCCGGCTGCTTTTCTACCACGACGTGCTGCACCGGCTGCGGGCGTTGCCCGGAGTAAAGCATGCAGGCTTCATTCACATTCTTCCTCTCACCGGTTCCGGCAGCGTCTCGCAGGTGACGGCGCCGGGCCAGCCACAGAGTCTGGCCAGGATGCCGATGGCGAACTACCGGGCGGTGAGCCGGGATTATTTTGCGGCGATGGGCATACCGGTATTGCGCGGCCGAAGCTTTGCCGCAACCGATCGCGGGCGCAGTGTGGTGCTGGTTTCGCAAAATCTGGCGCGGCGCTTCTGGCCGGGCGAGAATCCGATCGGAAAGATTTGCATTAACGAATGGGGCCCGGCGCAGCGCGAGGAAGTCGTCGGCGTGGTCGGCGATGTGCGCAACCAACTCAACCGGAAGCCCCCGATGATGGTTTACGTGCCGGACTGGGGGTTCGATGCGATCTCCCCGGCGCCGGCCAGAAAAATAATGCAGAATTTCGCGCTGCTGCAGGCGGCGATTGTCGTACGCACGTCGGCAGGCGTGGCGGGGACGATGAGCGCGATGCGGCAGGCGATTCACCGGGCGGGCCCGGACGTGCCCATCGTCAGCCTGCGTCCGATGACCACCTACATCGGGAAGGCGGTCAGGACACGACGCTTCGGGCTATGGATCGTATTTTGTTTTGGCGGGTTTGGCGTGTTTTTAACGGCGCTGGGTATTGCCGGGGTGGTGGCCAACGCCGTGGCGCAACGTCGGCACGAACTGGGCATCCGCATGGCGTTGGGCGCGCAGGCGGTCCAACTCCGGCGGCTGGTGGTGCGGCAGGGGATGATACCGGTGCTGGCCGGGCTGGCCGCCGGCATGGGCCTGGCCGGTCTGGCCGGCCGGCTGATTCAGGGAGTATTTTTCGGCGTCGGCGCGGACGAACCGGTCGCGTTGCTGGCGGTGGCCGGAATAATGTTGGTCGTCGCCTATGGCGCCTGCGTGCTGCCCGCCCGCCGCGGCCTGGAAATCAACCCGGCGGCGATTTTGCGCCGGGAATGATCCTGCCAGAGTCCGGGACGCGATGGCCGTGGTTCTAACTGTGCAACTAAAAAACACATATGGTGCTAATGCAACTAAAATTTCACTGCCGGCATAGCGGAGGTAAAAGTTATCAAGCCTGCAAAATTTACCGCAGGTGGTAGGCGGCGGTGCGGGCGAAGTTGAGCACGGCTTCGGGGAAGATGCCCAGCCAGAGTACGGCCAAGACGCAAGCCGCCATGACCAAGCCAAAGGCGCCGGAAGCGGCTGGGGCGGGCACTTCCTGCTCGGCGGGGCGCATGTACAAATAAACGACGACGCGCAGGTAATAGAACGCCGCCACGGCGCTGTTGAGCACGGCGACGATGACCAGGCCGACCAGATGCGCCTGGAGGGCAGCGCGGAAGACGTAGAGCTTACCGAAAAAACCGGCAGTGAGCGGCACGCCGATGAGCGAGAGCAGGAAAACGGTGAGCGCGGCGGCGGCGAGCGGGAAGCGGAAGCCCAGGCCGGCGTAGTCGCCCAATTCGACATAGCGTTCGTCGCGATGGGCGAAATGGGCCAGCACGCCAAAGGCGCCGAGATTCATGGCCACATACGCGGCCAGGTAGAAGAGGATGGACGCGATGCCGTTGCCGGGGACGAGGGGGGCGGAGGGGCCGGCTTGGGCGGCGAGGATGGCGGGATTGACGGCGAGGGCAGCGAAAGCGACCAGGATATAGCCGGCATGCGCGATGGAGGAGTAGGCCAGCATGCGCTTGAGATTGGTTTGCAGCAGGGCGGCGACATTGCCGACGGTCATGGACAGCAGGGCGGCGGTCCAGACCAGCCAGAACCAGGCGTGCGCGTAGCCGTGCAGCGCGACGTAGAAGATGCGCAAAAAGACGACGAAGGCGGCGGCCTTGGGCGCGGTGGCGAGCATACCGGTGACCAGCGCGGGAGCGCCTTCATAAACATCCGGGGTCCAGACCTGGAAAGGGACGGCGGAAACCTTGAAGGCGACGCCGACGAACATCAGGCCGGCGGCGGCGGGAATGAGGCTGGCGGTGGTCAGACCGCCGAGCGAGATCTTGCCGGCGACGCCGCGCGCGATGGCGTCAATCATGGTCGAGCCGGTGCCGCCGTAAATCAGCGCGATGCCGTAGAGGAAAAACGCGGTGGCGAAGGAGCCGAGCAGCAGGTACTTCAAGGCGGCTTCGGTCGAGCGCGGGGCATGGCGGCGGTAGCCGCAAAGCACGTAGCTGGCGATCGAGGAAATTTCCAGCCCGATGAAGATCATCACCAGCTCGACCGAGCCGACCATGAAATCCATGCCGACGGCGGCGAAGAGCAGCAGGGCGTAGAATTCGCCGCGTTCGAGCTGCTGGGCGCGGAGATAATCCATGCCCAGCAGAACCAGGACGATGGTGGCCAGGGCAATCAGGAAATGGAAAAAGACGGCGAGCGGGTCCACGCGGAACAGGCCGGAGAAGGCGTCGCCGGGGAAGCGCGCCTGCACGAAGCAGGCGGCGAAGGCGGCAAGCGAGCCGATCAACGCAATCCAGCCGCCGGCGCGGCCGCGGCTGCCGGCGCGCGCGGGGCCTTCCACCAGCAGAATCAGCGCTCCGAACGCCGTCAGCACGATTTCCGGCAGGATGCGGGCATACCAGACGGCGGGCACGAAGCTCATCGTCCACCTCCCTGGCGGCGGGGGCGCGGCGCGCGGGCGGGCGCCGGCGCGGCGGGATGCCGGCGCAGGGTGACGGCGGCGGCCGCGGGCATGCGCGGCGGAGCGGCGGTCGAGGCGGGCGCCTGGAACGGCCGCATGACGGCGTCGGCGGTGGGCGAGATTTTATTCAGAAAAACCGGCGAGGCGATACCCATCGCCAGCGCGAGCACGCCGAGCGTGCCCAGCACCAGGCGCTCGCGGCCGTTGAGGTCGGCAAGATGCAGGTTTTTCGGATTTTTCAAGTCGCCCCAGATGGTGGCGCGCGTCCAGTGCAGCAGGTAAATAGCCGAGACGATGACGCCGGAGATGGCGATGCTGCCGATGACATGGCGGCCGAGGAAGGCGCCGAGCGAGATCAAAAACTCGCCCACGAAGCCGTTGAGCAGCGGCAGGCCGGCGGATGACATCACCAGCAGCACGAAGAAGCCGGCATACACCGGCATGGCGCTGGCGATGCCGCCGTACTCGCTGAGCTCGAAGGTATGGCGGCGCTCATAGAGCATGCCGACCAGGATGAATAAGCCGGCGGTGGAAACACCGTGATTGAGCATCTGGTACACCGAGCCCTGCATGCCGATGCTGGTGAAGGTGAAGACGCCGACAATGATGAAGCCCATGTGGCTGACGGAGCTGTAGGCCACCAGCTTTTTCATGTTGGGCTGCACGAAGGCGACCAGGCCGCCGTAAATGATGCCGATCAGCCCCAGGATCAGGATGGGCGTCGCCATGGCGCGGGCGGCATCGGGGAACAGCGGCAGGCAGAAGCGCAGCATGCCGTAGGGGCCCATCTTCAGCAGCACGCCGGCGAGCAGCACCGAGCCGGCGGTGGGAGCCTCGACGTGGGCGTCGGGCAGCCAGGTATGGAAGGGGAAGAGCGGCACCTTGATGGCGAAGGCGATGAAGAAGGCGAGGAAGAGCCAGATGGCAGTGGCGTGGCTCAGGTGTAGGGCGCCGGCGGCGGCGGCCTGCTGGATTTTGACCCAGTCGAAGGTGCCGGTCAGGTTGTAGAGCCAGATGATGCCGGCCAGCATCAGCATCGAGCCGGCCATGGTGTAGAGGAAGAACTTGACCGCGGCGTAGATGCGGCGCTCGTGCCCGAAGATGCCGATCAGCAGCGCCATCGGCACCAGCGTGGCTTCCCAGAAGACGTAGAAGAGGAACAGGTCGAGGCTGACGAAGACGCCGATCATGCCGGCGTCGAGCAGCAGCAGCAGCAGGTAGAAGGTGCGCGCCCGATCGGAAACGCTATTCCAGGAAACCAGCACGCCCAGCACGCTGAGCAGGGTGGTGAGCGGCACCAGCCAAAGACTGATGCCGTCAATGCCGACGATGTAATGGATATGGAAGCTGGGAATCCAGTTGAGCCGCTGCTGGAACTGCATGCCGGCGGCGCCGCGGTCAAAGCCCCACGGCAGCCGCAGCGAGAGCGCGAAGGCGGCGAGGGTAAAGAGCAGCGCGATCATGCGGGCGCCCTCGCGCGAGCGGGCCGCCAGCACCACCGCCGCGCCGGCGAGCGGCGTCGCGATGATCAGGCTGATCAGGATAGAGTCAACATGCATCGGCAAATCCTGTCCGGCTATCTGGCGCCCAGCCACAAAACGTAGAGCAGCACCACCACCGCGCCCGCGCCGACCCAACTGGCGTAGCTGCGGATGTAGCCCGATTGCTGGCGGCGGATGCGGTCGCCGGCGGCTTGGGCGAGGCGGCCGACGCCGTTCACGCTGCCGTCAATCAGCGTCTGATCCACGTCGCGCCAGAGGAGGCGGCGCGAAATCCAGGTCAGCGGCGCAATGATTGCCCGCTGATAAAGCTCGTCCACCCAATATTTATTGAACACCAGCGCATACAGCCGGGGCAGGGCCTGCGCGCTCCGCCGCGCCAGCTCCGGCTTCCACTGGTAAAACCACCAGGCGAAGCAGAGGCCGCCAATCGCGGCAACGATCGGAACGATCTTCAGCCAGCCGGCGGCGGGCGTTTCCGGGCCGAGCGCCACCGTCCCAGCGGCAGCCGGCTGGAAGACCGGAGCCAGGAAGCGCATGAAGCGGTCGCCGAGATTCAAGAAACCGCCCACTGCCGCCAGTACGGCCAGGATGATCAGCGGGATGGTCATCACCTTGGGCGATTCGTGCGGATGGGCGGGGTGGGCGACCACGGTCGCGGGTTCCTGCCCGCTGGGATGCGCATGGCCGGCCAGCCCGGGCGCAGGCGCATGTTCCGCCTCGCCGCCGCGCGCCGGGAAGAAGGTCACGAACACCGCGCGGAACATGTAGAACGCGGTCATCGCCGCAGCCACCGCGCCCACCGCCCACCAAAAGCGGCTGCCGGCGGCGCCGGTAAAGACTTTTTCCAGAATCAGGTCTTTGCTGAAGTAGCCGGAAAAACCGGGGATGCCGGTAATGGCGCAGGTGGCGATCAGGAATGTCCAGAAGGTAATCGGGGCGTAGCGCTTCAGCCCGCCGGTAGCCAGCGTGCGAATGCGGAACATATCCTGCTCGCCGTGCATGGCATGGATGACGCTGCCGGCGGCGAGAAAGAGCAGGCCCTTGAAGAAGGCGTGGGTCATCAGGTGGAAGATGCCCGCGCCATAGGCCGCCGCGCCGCAGGCCATGAACATATAGCCCAACTGGCTGACGGTGGAATAGGCCAGCACGCGCTTGATATCGCGCTGCAGCATGCCGATCGAGGCGGCGAAGATGGCGGTCAGCGCACCCACCGCCAGCACCACCTCGAGCGCCACAGCGGAGCGGTCGAAGATGGCGGCCGAACGGGCCACCATGTACACCCCGGCGGTCACCATGGTGGCGGCGTGGATCAGGGCGGAGACCGGCGTGGGGCCTTCCATCGCGTCCGGCAGCCAGACGTAGAGCGGCAACTGCGCCGACTTGCCGGTGGCGCCGGCGAACAGCAGCAGCGCGATCAGGGTCAGCGGCCCGTGCCAGCCGGTTTCGGCGGGCATCCGCATCACCTGCGGGAAGACGCGCGTGTATTCGAACCCGCCAAAAAGCTGGAAGATGTAGAACAGCCCGATGAGGAAACCAAAGTCGCCGATGCGGTTGACGACGAAGGCTTTCATGCCGGCGCGGGAAGCGGAATCGCGCCGGAAGAAAAAGCCGATCAGCATGTAGCTGGCGAAGCCCACGCCCTCCCAGCCCACGAACATGAGCAGGTAGTTGTTGGCCAGCACCAGCGTCAGCATGAAAAACAGGAACATGTTGAGCAGGGCGAAGTAGCGGTAGAAGCCGCCCTCCTCCGACATGTAGCCGAGCGAATAGACGTGGATCACCAGGCCCACGCCGCTGACCACCAGCAGCATCACCAGCGACAGGGGGTCGAGCTGGAAGCCGAAGGGAATGCGCAGCGGACCGGCCAGGATCCAGGCGCCGTGAGATTCCAGGTAGGGATGGACGGGCAGGCTGCTCCAGGCCAGCGCCGCGCGCAGCCCCCAGAGAAACGCGGCGGCGGGGAAGAGGATGCCCACCGTACCGGCGGCCGCCTTGCTCCAGAGCCGGCCGAAAAGAATATTCAGCGCAAAGCCCAGGAAGCAGAGCGTGGGAATGAGCCAGAGATGGAGATTGATCGGCATCGGGAAAACCGGGGCGCGCCGGCCGGGCGCCTAATTTTTCATCAGGTCCATCTTGTCAATGTTGAGCGTGTTGCGATTGCGCACCACGGCAATGATGATCGCCAGCCCGACCGCGGCCTCGGCCGCGGCCACCACCATCACGAAAAAGACGAACAGGTTGCCGTCAATCGCGTTCTGGCGCAGGTAATGACTGAAGGCGACGAAGGTCAAGTTGACGCCGTTGAGCATCAGCTCGATCGAGATGAAGACCGTGATCAGGTCTTTTTTGAACAGGAACCCGGCCACGCCCAGCGCGAACAGCAGGGCGCTCAAGACCAGGTAATCCGCCAGGGATACCACCATCAGGCTCCGGCTCCTTTTTCCCGGGTCATGGAATCCGCCGGCTCGGGGCATTCCTGCCTTGCCGGCTGCGGAGCCTCTTCCGGGCGCGCCGCCAGCATCACCGCGCCGGCCACGCCCACCAGGAAGAGCACCGAGGTGACTTCGAAGGGAAGCAGGTACTGATGAAACAAGGCCTGGCCGATATCGCCGATCTGGAACATCGGCTGTCCCAGGTTGGCGGGCACGCGGTGGTAGCGGCCGGCCACCCGCACCGCCAGCAGGATGGCCAGCAGGCCCGCCACCGGCGGTCCCAGCCAGCGCGCGGCGCGGCTGGCGCGCGAAGGCTCGCTGGGCTGGGCATTGAGCAGCATGATCACGAACACGAACAGCACCATGATGGCGCCGGCATAGACCAGAATCTGTATGAAGGCGATGAATTCGGCGCCGAGCAGCAGGAACAGCACCGCCAGCGAGCCCATCACCAGCACCAGCGAAAGGGCGCTATGGATGGGGGCCTTCTGCACCAGCAGGTTGATCGCGCCCGCCAGGGCGAGGCCGCCGAAGAGGATAAACAGCGCCAGTTGCATAGGCTTAGTGCAGCACCGCCACCGCGAAGCTGGTGACCAGCACGTTGGCCAGCGCCAGTGGTACCAGCACTTTCCAGCCGAAGGCCATGAGCTGATCGTAGCGGAAACGCGGCAAGGTGCCGCGCACCCAGATGAAGAGGAAGAGGAAGGCCGCCACCTTCAGGGCGAACCAGAAGATGGGCAGCAGGATGCGCAGCGGCGCGGGGCCGAAGACCGGGCCCGACCAACCGCCGAGAAACACGATCGTGGCAACCGCGCTCACGGTGATCATGTTGGCGTACTCGGCGAGGAAGAACATGGCGAACTTCATCGCGCTGTACTCGGTATGGTAGCCCGCTCCCAGCTCGCCCTCGGCCTCGGGCAAATCGAAGGGGATGCGGTTGGTTTCGGCGAACCCGGCGGTGAGATAGATAAAAAAGGCCAGCCACTGCGTCCAGAGAAACCAGTGGCCGCCGGCCTGCGCCTCGACGATGCCGTGCAGGCTCAAGGTGCCGGCCAGCAGGATGGGGCCGATCAGCGCCAAGCCCAGCGACAGCTCGTAGCTGACCATCTGCGAGCCGGCGCGCAGCGAGCCCAGCAGCGAATACTTGCTGTTGGACGACCAGCCGGCCAGCACGATGCCGTACACCCCCAGCGAGGTCACGCCCAGCACGTAGAGCAGGCCGATATTCAGGTCGGTCAACTGCAGCGGAATGGTCCAGCCGTGGATCTGCAGCGGCGGGCCGACCGGAATCACCGCAATAGCCAGCAACGCCAGCGTGACCGACAGAATCGGGGCCAGGAGGTACAGCCCTTTTTCCGAAGCCGTCGGGGTAATGTCTTCCTTGAGGATGAACTTGACCGCATCGGCGAGCGGCTGCAGCAAGCCAAACGGGCCGACGCGCGTGGGGCCGACCCGCGATTGCATGCGGGCGACGATTTTGCGCTCGGCCAACTGGATATAGGCGATCAGGGTGGTGAGAATGAAGAGCGCAATCAGCGCTTTCACGATCGCGACCACCACGAACGTGCCGATCGTCATGGCCGCCCCTCCGCAGTTTTGCGCAGGTACTTTTCCATCACCGAGTTCAAGGCCGCGCTGTAGCGGCCCAGGGTGCCGGCCTCGAACAGGCGGTCGCGGCCGCCGGCCTGGCCCTCCGGATGCGGCCCGGCGGCGGCGGCGATGGGCGTTGCCAACTGGCTCTGCCCGGCCCAGAGCTGCAGCAAGGAAACGTCATAGCCGCGAACCGCGCCGCGAATTTCCTGCAATACTTTTTCCGGGCTGGGCTCGCCCCATTCCAGGCCCAGCAGCGCCGCCAGCTCGTAGAAGATTTCCAGGTCGGACTTGGCCCCTTCGAATTCGGCGGCGCGGCGCTGGAGTTGCACTTCGCCGCAGGTGTTGGTCAGCGTGCCCTGCTTTTCGTAGGCGCAGAGGGCGGGCAGCACCACGTTCGCCTGGCGCGCGGTTTCGGTCAGGAACAGGTCCTGGGCGACCATAAAGCCGGTTTCGGGATCGCGCTCGATTCCCAGCCGGCCGAATGGATTCGCGCCCACGGTATAAAGCGCGCCCAGTTTGCCCGCGGCGAAGGCGCGCGCCATCTGGCCGGCGTCCATGCCGGGCGCGGCGGGGATTTCGCCGCCCCAGAGCCGGGCGAAACGCTCGCGCGCGGCCGCGTCGCCGAGCGGTTCGTAACCGGGCAGCAGATCGGGATACAGCCCCATGTCGGCCGCGCCGCGGGAATTGGAATCGTCGCCGGCGAGGATGAAGCGGGTCCGGCCGCTGCGCGCAAATGCGAACTCCGCCAGCGCGGCCAGCGCCGGGCCGCTCAACTCCGCCCCGATGACGGCGATCAGGTCGGCTTCGCCCGCCACCAGGCGGCGGAAATCGGCCAGCGATTCGGCCACCGGCGCGGCGGGCGGAATCGGCGTCTGCGGCCAGCGCTTGTCATCGGGCGGCAGCGCGCGGAACATCTGCGCCGCCGGCGGCTCCGGCCCGGGCTGGGCCAGGTATTGCAGCGCCTGCAGCAGCGTTCCCGCTGCGACCCGGGCGCTGCGGTGCGACTGGCGTTCCAGTTTGATTTCGCGATCGGCGAGGGTATAGATGCGCGCGCCGCTCAAGCGCCAGGCCCAACGCAGG
This sequence comes from Acidobacteriota bacterium, assembly GCA_021789895.1. Taxonomy (GTDB): domain Bacteria; phylum Acidobacteriota; class Terriglobia; order Terriglobales; family SCQP01; genus JAKASR01. Next base: position 49,996 of record JAJYIU010000006.1, read on the forward strand.
TTCCAGGCCAGCAGCGGATGCTGCTCGGTCGGATCGCCGCCGGCCACCAGCACCGCCGCCGCCGTTTTCAGATCGCCGGTAGCGGCCAGGCCGGCGTTGGCGCGGCCGGCCAGCAGGGCCAACAGGGCGGGGAAGTCGGCGCTGCGGTGATGATCTATATGGTTGGTGCCAAGCCCGGTGCGGGCCAGCTTTTGCAGCAGATAGCTTTCCTCGTTCAGGCAGCGGGTCGAGCCGATCACGCCCACGCCCGCCCCGCCGTCGCGCTGGCGGCGCAGCCCGGCGGCGGCGGTTTCCAGCGCATGCGCCCAACTCGCCGGCTGCAGCCGGCCTTCGCGCCGCACCAGCGGCTGGCGCAGGCGCTCGTCATGGCGGGTAAAGTCGAAGGCGTAGCGCCCCTTGATGCAGAGGAAGTCGCCGTTGATGCCGCTTTTGTCGCGGTTGTCGCCGCGTAGAATCTGCCCGTTGCGCACCCCCAGCGTGGTGCGGCAGCCATCGCCGCAGAAGGTGCAGACGGCGGCGGTGTGCTGCATTTCCCAGGGCCGGGTCTTGTAGCGGTAGGCGCCGCTGGTGAGCGCACCCACCGGGCAGATATCAATACACATGCCGCATTCTTCGCACTGCAGGTGGTCGCCGTGGTTGGGAATGATGCTCGAACCGACGCCGCGCTGGCCGCCGATGCCCAGCGCCCAGACGTCCATGCCCTCGCCGCAGACGCGCACGCAGCGATAGCAAAGGATGCAGCGCGGCCGGTCGAAATAGACGATCGGCGACCACTGCTGCTCGTCGCGATGCCGCTTGGGCTCGATGAACCGGCTGGAAGCGGCGCCGTAGCGGAAGGTCATGTCCTGCAATTCGCACTGCCCGCCGGCGTCGCAGACCGGGCAGTCGAGCGGGTGGTTGGTGAGGATGAATTCGATCTGGCCCTTGCGCGCCGCCTTCACCGCCTCGGTCTCGGTGCGCACCACCATCCCCTCCGCCACCGGGACCGTGCAGGCGGTCTGCAGCTTGGGCATCTTCTCGATTTCCACCAAGCACATGCGGCAGGCGGCCTGAAGCGAAAGATTAGGGTAGTAGCAGAACGACGGCACCTCGATTCCGGCCGCGCGGCAAGCTTCGATCAGCAGCATGCCGGCGGGCGCGGTCAGCGCCCGTCCATTGACGGTCAAATTCACCGTGGTCTTCGCCTCGCTCATGCCTCCGCCCCGTGTACCGCGCCGAACGGGCACGCCCGCCCGCGCAAATGGTCTTCGAATTCGCCGCGGAACTTGCGCACGATGGAGATGATCGGCATGGCGGCCGCATCGCCCAGCGGGCAGAAAGTCCGGCCCAGGATGTTTTCCGAAACGCTGCGAAACAGCTCGATATCCTCCTGCCGCCCGCCGCCGCTATGGAAGCGGCGCAGGGCCAGCTCCAGCCAGTTGGTGCCCTCGCGGCAGGGGACGCACCAGCCGCAGGATTCATGCCGGTAGAAGTGCATGATGCGCAGCGCGAACTCGACCATGCAGGTATGCTCGTCGGCCACCACCACCCCGCCGGAGCCGAGAAACGAGCCCAGCTTGGCAATGGAGTCAAAATCCATATTGGCGCTGAGGGCTTCCTCGGCGGTGAGGATGGGGGTGGAACTGCCGCCCGGCACCACCGCTTTCAGCTTGCGCCCGCCGGGCAGGCCGCCGCCGAGTTCCTCGATCATGCGCCGCAGCGGAAAGCCGAGCGGCAGCTCGTACACGCCGGGGGTATTGAGGTGCCCGCTGAGGCAGAACAGCCGCGTGCCGCCGTTTTTCGGCGGCCCAAAGCCGGCAAACCAGGCGCCGCCGCCCAGCAGGATGTGCGGGACGCTGGCCAGGGTTTCGACGTTGTTGATGACCGTCGGCCCGCCGTAAAGGCCGGAGGTGGCGGGGAAGGGCGGCTTCATGCGCGGAAAGCCGCGCTTGCCTTCGAGCGACTCCATCAGCGCCGATTCCTCGCCGCATTCGTAGGCGCCGGCACCGCTGTGCGCGGCCAGATGAAACTCGAAATCGCTGCCCAGAATGTTTTTGCCCAGCAGCCCGGCGGCATAGGCTTCGGCCAGGGCGCGCTCGACGATCTCGATCAGGTAGCGATACTCGCCGCGGATGAAGATGTAGCCCTGCCGGGCGCCGATCGCGCGCGCGCAGATGCTCATGCCCTCGATCACGGCGAAGGGATCGCGCTCCAGAATGACGCGGTCTTTGCAGGTGCCGGGCTCGCTCTCGTCGGCGTTGCAGAGCACGTATTTGGGCTTGGGCGACTGCGCCGGCACGAACGACCATTTCATGCCGGTGGGAAAGCCGGCGCCGCCGCGGCCGCGCAGGCCCGACTGCTTGACTTCGTCAATGATCGCCGCCGGGGTCATGGCCAGCGCTTTTTCCAGCGCGCGGTAACCGTCGCTGCCGCGGTAGCCGGCAAGAGTCGCCGCGGCGTCGTCGTCGAAGCGCCGGCTGACAATGCGGATTTCGGCCGGATGGCTCATGCCCGTGGCTTGCCCTTTCCCTCCGCCGGCGCGGCGCCGTTGCCGGGGTAAGCGGGGTCGGGCCGCGGCGGCGCGCCGCGGCGATAGCCGTCCAGAATCTGATCCACCCGCTCCGGGGTCAGGTGATGAAAGAAGTCGTAATTGACCTGCATCGCCGGCGCCCAACTGCAGGCGCCCATGCACTCGACTTCTTCCAGCGAAAACGTCCCCTCCTCGCCGCCGCCGCTCCCGGCCGCCGCGCCGTCCAGGCGATGCCGGCAGTGCTGCAGGATGCGCTCGCCGCCGCGCAGCAGGCAACTGATGTTGGTGCAGACCTGCACGTGATAGCGGCCCGCCGGCTGGGTGCGCAGCATGGAGTAGTAGCCGATCGCTTCGCGCACCGCGATTTCGGGAATTTCCAGCCGCTCGGCCACGGCCGTGATCGCTTCCGGCGTGAGCCAGCCGATTTCGTCCTGCGCGTACAGCAGCATCGGCACCAGCGCCGAGCGCTTGTGCGGGTACGACGCCAGCAGCTTGCGAAAGCGTTCTTCCAATTCCGGGCTGAAAGTCGCCATCAGCGGTCCACCTCGCCCAGCACGATATCAATGCTGCCAATCACCGCTACCACGTCGGCCAGCAGCCGGCCTTCCACCATCCGCGGCAGCGCCTGCAGGTTGACGTAGGAAGGCGAGCGCATGTGCACCCGGAAGGGCCGCGGGCCGCCGTCGCTGACCAGGTAATAGCCCATCTGCCCGCGCGGCGATTCCACCGCCTGGTACACCTCGCCCGGCGGCACCGCAAAGCCCTCGGTCACGATCTTGAAGTGATAGATGAGGGCTTCCATCTCCGATTTCATCTGGTCGCGGTCGGGCAGGGTCACGCCCGGCGCGTCGGCCTTGAAATGGCCCGCGGGCATGCCCTCCAGCGCCTGGCGTATGATCTTCACGCTCTCGCGCATTTCCTGCAGCCGGATGAGATAGCGCGCATAGACGTCGCTTTCGGTGCGCACCGGCACCTCGAACTGGAACTCCTCATAGCAGGAATACGGCCGGTCGCGGCGCAGATCGAGGCTGATGCCGGCGGCGCGCAGGCAGGGGCCGGTCACGCCCAGGGCGATGGCGTCATCCGGCGAGATGTAGCCGACGCCGCGCGTGCGCCCGCGCCAGATGGTGTTGCGGGTGAGCAGCGCCTCGTATTCGTCCACCCGGTCGGGGAAGTAGCCGATGAATTTCCGCACCCGTTCGAGCATGCCCAGCGGCGGCTCCAGCGCCAGCCCGCCGACGCGGAAATACGAGGTCATCATCCGCTGGCCGCTGACGTATTCGAAAATTTTCAGGATTTCCTCGCGCTCGCGGAAGCAGTAGAGGAACACCGTCATCGCGCCAATGTCGAGCGCGTGCGTGCCCAGCCAGACCAGATGGCTGTTGAGGCGGGTCAGCTCGTTGAGCAGAACGCGGGTCCAGGCGGCCTTGCGCGGCGGCTCGAGCTGCAGCAGTTTTTCCACCGCCAGCACGTAGCAGAGATTGTTGGTCAGCGGGCAGAGATAGTCTATGCGGTCGGTGAGCGTGACCGCCTGCTGGTAAAACTTCGATTCGCAGCTCTTTTCGATGCCGGTATGCAGGTAGCCGATATCGGAACTGGCCTTGACCACCAACTCGCCGTCAATTTCCAGCACCACGCGCAGTACGCCGTGAGTCGAGGGGTGCTGCGGCCCCATGTTCAGGATCAGATGGCGGCCGTCGGCGCTGCGTTCGCTGCCGAACGGATTGGCTGGAGGGAGCGGGTTCGCGGCGCCCATTAGCGGTAGCCCTCCACGGGATAATCCTTGCGCAGCGGGTGTCCTTCCCAATCGTCCGGCAGCAGGATCCGGCGCAGGCCGGGATGGCCTTCGAAACGCACTCCAAACAGGTCGAAAACCTCGCGCTCGAACCAGTTGGCCGTGGGCCAGATGCTGGTGACCGAGGGCACCGGCGCCGACTCGTTGGCGCCCACCTTGACCCGCAGCCAGTCGCGGCGATGGACGGAATAAAGCTGGTAGGCGACTTCGAAGCGCGGATCGGCGGTGCGCCAATCCACGCAGCTCAGGTCGCAAAGCAGCTTGAAATCCAGCTCGGCGTCATCGCGCAGCGCCAGCATCGCCGCCGCCAGCCGCGCCGCGGGAATCCAGACCGTTAGCTCGCCGCGGTCGTGCCGCACCCGCTCGATCGAGCCGGGCAGCAGTTGCTCCAGCCGCTGGGCCGCCGCGTGGGCGGCAATGTCTTCGTTCAATGCCATGGGTGCAATCGAACCAACTCAAAACCGGCCGCCGGGAGGTTTACGGCCACGCTCATTCCGCCCGCTCCGGCTGGTTCCAATCAATTACGCCTTTTCTCCAAATGTAGTAAAAGCCCGCCAGCACAATACCGACATACACCAGCATTTCGAGAAAACCGAACAGCAGCAACTGGCGATAGACCACTGCCCACGGCAGCAGGAAGACTGCTTCGATGTCGAACAGGATGAAAACGATGGCGACCAGATAAAACTTCACTGCGAAGCGGTGCTGGGCATCCCCGGTCGGAATGATGCCGCACTCGTAGGGCGAAAGTTTGCGCCGGGTGCGGCGGTGCTGTCCGACCAGATAGGAGATGGCAACGATCACCAGGGCAAAGCCCAGCGCCAGCACAAATTGAATCAGCACCGGCACATAGTGGACGATGTAAGGTCCGGGGGTGGCGGGCTGGGCGGGTAAGGCCACGATCATGCGTGCTGTTTCCGACTGGCGGCGGCCCGCGGCAACCGCGGCCGGCGGCTGCGCCGCGCTGCCGCGGCGAAGACTGGATTTTGCCGGGTGCCCACCGGCGGGAAGCGGAGCTGGCGCCTGCTCGGGCCGGTTCCGGAATGAGAGCTGTTGCAACGCGAATCGCCGCGCTGCGCGTATCGCAATCGAACTTTCGACTATACGGTTGCCCGCGCCGCGCTGTCAACCCGCGCCCGTTGCCGGCGGCCGTATGCGGCCGCACAAGCTCACGCCGGGGCGAAAAAAACTGGGCCATAATATTTAGACTGAAATTTTCCACTTGCCGCCGGCGTAACCAAAAAAATGACACGCTTCCGCGACCTCGCCCTCGGGTTGGCCACGCCGGCCGCGGCGCTGGCGTTCGCCGGATGCGGAGGGCATGCCACGCCCCTCGCGCAGCCGATGCGCGCCCTGCCGGTGATGGTGATGCCGGTCCGGCTGACGCCGGTCGCGCAGACCACGCAATATGTCGCCACGCTGCAGTCCCGGCTGACCGCCACGCTGCATCCCCAGGTGACCGGCTATATCCGCGCCATCCGGGTGCATGCCGGTGAACGGGTGCCGGCGGGACGCCTGCTGATGGTGATTGATCCACTCAAGCAGCAAGCGACGGTGCGCAGCCAGGCCGGCGCGCTGGCGGCGCAACGGGCGCAGGTAGCCTACGACCGCCAGCAACTGCAGCGCGCCGAGGCGCTCTGGAAAGCCAAGGTCGCCGCCCGCCAGGAGCTGGACCAGGCGCGCTCCGCTTATGCCAGCGCCGCCGCCCAACTGGCCGCGCTGCAGGCGCAGTTGCGCGAGCAGCAGGTCGAGCTTCGCTACTACGACATCGTCGCTCCCCGCGCCGGCATCGTCGGCAACATCCCGGTGCACGTCGGCGACCTGGTCACCAACACCACCGAGCTGACCACGGTGGACCAGCCGGGCAATCTCGAAGCCTACATTTACGTTCCGGTAGAGCGCGCCGCCGGGCTGCGCCCCGGCTTGCCGGTGCAACTGGTGGGTGCCAGCGGCAAAGTACAGGCGTCCAGCCGCATCAGCTTCATCTCGCCGCAGGTGGATGCGAGCGCCCAGACCATCCTGGTGAAGGCGGTTTTCGGCGATGAAGGCGGCCGGCTGCGCAACCAGCAAACCGTCAACGCGCGCATCGTCTGGGGCAGGAAGCCGGCGATGCTGGCGCCGGTGCTTGACGTCAGCCAGATCAATGGCCGCCAGTTCGTCTTCGTGGCCGAGCCGGGGCCGCACGGCTACGCCGCCCGCCAGGTGATGATCACCGTCGGTCCGATCATAGGCAACAACTACGTGGTCGAAAGCGGCTTGAAGCCGGGCGACCGGATGATCGTCTCCGGCACCCAGTTTCTGGTTTCGGGTATGCCGGTGATGCCGATGACGCCTCCGGCGAAAGGCGCGCCCCCGCGCGCGCCGGCTCAGCCCCATGGTTGATTTCTTCATCCGCCGCCCGATCTTCGCCACGGTTTGCGCGCTGATCATCATCCTGGCGGGCGCGATGGCGATTCCCACCCTGCCGGTGGCGCAATACCCGCAACTGGCCCCGCCCACGGTCACCGTCACCAGCATCTACACCGGCGCCAGCGCCCAGGAAGTCGAGACGGCGGTCACCATTCCGCTGGAGGAAGCGATCAACGGCGCCATCGGGCTGCGCTACGTCTCCTCCAGCAGCAGCAATAACGGCGTCAGCACCATCACCGCGACCTTCGACGTGACCCGCAACCTCGATCTGGCGGCGGTGGACATTCAAAACCGCATCAACAGCATCGAGGGCTTGCTGCCGGCCTCGGTGCTGACCAACGGCATTTCCGTCACCAAGAACGGCGCCGGGTTCGTCCTCGCCGCCGGCTTTTACGCCTCCCATCACCAGTACAACAACCTGTTCATCAGCAATTACCTGAGCGTCTATGTGGCCGACGCCATCGCGCGCGTGCCGGGCGTGGCCAACGTCAACGTCTTCGGCCAGCGCACCTATGCCATGCGCATCTGGCTCGATCCGCTCAAGCTGGCGGCGCGCGGCCTCACCGCCGACGACGTGCTCGCCGCCTTGCGCGAGCAGAACGTCGAAATCGCCGCCGGCGCGGTGGGCGCGCCGCCGGCGCCGCCCCGCCAGGCGTACCAGTTTTCGGTGCGCGCCGCCGGACGGCTGAGCGAGCCCGCCCAGTTCGACAACATCGTGCTCAAAACCCAGCCCAACGGCGGGCTGATCCGGCTGAGCGACGTCGGCCGGGCGGAATTGGGCGCCCAGGATTATTCCATCAACCTCGATTTCAACGGCCGGCAGCTCCTCGGCCTCGGCGTGCAGCAGTTGCCCAACGCCAACGCTCTGGCGGTGGATACGGCGGTGAAAGCCGAGCTGGCGCGGCTGGCGCGCAATTTTCCGCCCGGGCTGAAATACGCCATCGCCTTCGACACCACCACCGCCGTGCGCGATTCGATTCACGACGTACTGGTCACGCTGATCGAGGCCATCGTCCTGGTCATCCTGGTCATCTTCCTCTTCCTGCAGGACTGGCGCACCACGCTGATTCCCGCGGTCACCATCCCGGTTTCCCTGATCGGCACCTTCGCCTTCGTCAAGCTCTTCGGCTTCTCCATCAACACCCTTACCCTGTTCGCACTGGTGCTGGCCACCGGGCTGGTCGTGGACGACGCGATTGTGGTGATTGAAAACGTCGAACGCCATCTTTCCGAGGGCGTCACCGAGCCCCACCGCGCCACTTCGGTGGCCATGGGCGAAATCACCAGCGCCGTGATCGCCACCTCGCTGGTGCTGATCGCCGTCTTTGTGCCGGTCGCGCTGTTTCCCGGCACCACCGGCATCCTGTTCCGCCAGTTCGGGCTGACTATCGCCTTCTCCATCGCCATCTCGGCCTTTAACGCCCTGACCCTGTCGCCCGCCCTCTCGGCCATCCTGCTGCGCGAAGTGCACCATAAAAAAGGCGTCTGGGGATGGATTGATGGCCTGATCCAGGCGCTCACCCGCTTTTACCGCCGCCTGCTGGCGGCGATGCTGCGCTGGCGCTGGGCGCTGGCGCTGCTCTTCCTCGTTACCGCCGGCCTCGCCTGGTTCATCTTCCAGCAGGTGCCCACCGCCTTCGTCCCCTCCGAAGACCAGGGCTACATCATGGTGCTGGCGCAGGCCCCGCCCGGCGCTTCGCTCGGATATACCACCAACATCCTGCGCCAGGCGGAGGCCATTCTCGCCCGCCAGCCGGAAGTCGAGGGCGCCTTCGCCATCGCCGGCTTCAGCTTCGCCGGCGCCGGCGCCAACGCGGGCATGATGTTCGTGGATCTAAAGCCCTACAACCGGCGCCCCGGCGCCGCCCACTCCGCCCAGGCGCTGGTGGCGCGCCTGCAACAACAGTTTTTCGCCATCCCCGGCGCGCTGGTCGCGCCCATTTTGCCGCCGGCCATACAGGGGCTGGGCACCTTCGGCGGCTTCCAGCTCGAAGTGCTGGACCAGAGCGGCGCCAGCGAGCAGCAGCTTGCCGCCGCCACCCAGGCGCTGGTGCGGGCGGGCAACGCGCTGCCCAGCCTGCGCGGTCTCTTCAGCACCTTCACCGCCAACGATCCCCAGGTCCAGGTCAGCATCCATCGCAACCTGGCCAAAAGCCTGCAGGTGCCGCTCGAACAGATCACCAGCGCCTTGCAGACATACATGGGCTCGGTTTACGTCAATAACTTCGATTTCAACCACCGCGCCTACCGGGTGTACGTGCAGGCGGCGGCGCGCAATCGCAGCCGGCCGCAGGATATCGTCGAGTATTATGTCAAGGCGAACAACACCAACCGCCTGATTCCGCTCGCGCACCTGGTGCATATCGGCTACACCTCGGCGCCGCAGAACATCAACCATTACGACCTGTTCCGCTCAGCCGAAATTGACGGCTCCGCCGCCCCCGGCACCAGTTCCGGCCAGGCGATGACCACCATGGAGCGGATGGCGGCAAAGGTGCTGCCGCACGGCATGACCGTCGCCTGGACCGGGTTGTCGCTGGAAGAGCTGCAATCCGGCAGCAAGGTGGTGATGCTGTTCGCGCTCGGCTTCCTGGTGGTTTTCCTCACCCTTTCGGCGCAGTACGAGAGCTGGGTGCTGCCCTTCATCGTCATGCTGGCGGTGCCGGCAGCGATGCTGGGCGCGCTGGGGGCGCAGTGGCTGCGCGGTCTCAACAACGACGTCTATTGCCAGATCGGGTTGGTGATGCTGATCGGGCTGGCCAGCAAGAACTCGATTCTGATTGTCGAGTTCGCCGAGCAGTTGCGCGATCGCGGGCTGTCGCTCTTCGAGGCCACGCTGGAGGCGGCGCGGGTGCGGCTGCGGCCCATCCTGATGACCTCGGTGGCGTTCATGTGCGGCCTAATCCCGCTGCTGGTGGCCACCGGTTCCGGCTCCGCCGCCCGCCATTCGGTCGGCACCGCAGTGTTTGGCGGCATGCTGCTGGCCACCACGCTCAACCTTTTCTTCATCCCCGCCCTTTACCTGATCGTCCGCGGCCTCTTTCCCGGCGGCGGCCGCCACGCGATCAAAATTGAAAAATAAGATGGCGGGTTGCCGGTGTATCTCTCACGCTTCAAAAGGCTTATTCATACTGAAGCCGCAAAACGGCGATTCAGCGTGTCTCTTTTCATGGTTTCCCGCCGTCGAGTCCGCTGCATCAGGAAAATTGGGTAGGAATGTGGCAGCCGCAAGCACCTTTGTAACGGCATCCTTCGCGCGAAGGCTGGAAATTGGGCCAATGCGAATGGCTGCCAAGCTGCATTGAAATCAGCGGCATGGCCCGCGCTAAATTCACCGACCTGCTGTTCGAGCCCGGCCCGGCTTCCAGTTTGCCGGATATCCCGATTCCCGGCGCCATCCCCTTTCAGGAAGCGCGCTTATGCCTGGATTGCGAGGTGGTTTGCCAGAGCAGCCGCTGTCCCAAGTGCGCCGGCCGCTCGGTGCATCCGATCGCAACCTGGCTGAAAACCATGCCGGCGCCGATGCTCCGCCTGGAACGGCGCCGCTCCGGCCATGACCGCCGCAAGCGCAACGACCCCAACTATCGCGGGCCGGAACGCCGCAAAGGCGAGCGCCGGAAAAGCCTCCATCCCTGAATCAGGCCAACGGCGCCGCCGGGGAAAACGCGACGGGCCGGCTGCGCTTGCTCAGCCGGCCCGCCGTTCCGTCCAACCGAATTGCATTTATCTATCTAAATACCGGGCCGGGGTCAGGAGACATGGCTCGGCACCGTCACGTGTTCCAACAGCCAGCGGGTGCTGACCGACTTGGGACGCATGATGGGCGTGCCCACGGCGCGGTTCAAAATCAGTTGCGAGCACAGTCCCAGGGCGCGCGAGACGCCGAACAGCACGGTGTAGTAATCGAATTCCTTCAGGCCGTAATGATAGAGCAGGGAACCGGAAATGGCGTCCACGTTCGGCCAGGGATCCTGCACTCGCGCCTGCTGCTTCAGGATATTCGGCACTACCGCGAACAGCCGGTCCACGATATTGAACAACTGCTCGTTGCGGCAATAGCGCTCGCCAAACTGGTGGAAGGCGCTGTAGCGGGGGTCGGTCACGCGCAGCACGGCATGGCCGTAGCCGGGAATGACCTGGCCGTGCTGCAGCCGGTCTTGGATGTAGCCGCTCAACTGGGCTTCGCTGGGCGCGCCGCCGAAATGGTTTTCGATATCGAGCACGAAATGCAGGCTTTCCTGGTTGGCCAGGCCATGCAGCGGACCCGCCAGCCCGTTCAAGCCGGCGGCAACCGCGTAGTAGGCGTCGGATAGCGCCGAGCCCACGGTATGGCTGGTGAAGGCGCTGACGTTGCCGCCCTCATGATCGCAATGCAGGGTGAGGTAGAGGCGCATGAGCTGCGCGAATTCCTCGCCCTCAACGCCCAGCATCTGGGCAAAGTCCGCTCCCCAGTCCAGTTCCGGCCGTGAAGGGAGCCGCGCCTGGCCGATATGCAGCCGGTAGATGCCGGCGGCGACCGCCGGCAGCCGGGCCAGCAGTTGCAGGCAATCCTCCAGCGTGGATTCCCAATACTGCTCCTTCGGCATGCCGTCTTCATAGTGGCGGCGGAAAACCGATTCCCGCTCCAGCGCCAGCAGCGCCACGCTGAACATCGCCATCGGGTGGGTATCGTGCGGCAACGCTTCCAGCACCTTCCAGACGTAGCCGGGGATGCGGGCGCGCGAGCTCAACTCCTGCCGCAGGTCGTCCAGCGCCTCGCGGCCGGGTAGCTCGCCGGTCAGCAACAGGTACAACATCTCTTCCGGCAGGCGATTGGATAGCTCGCCAATCGGAATGCCGCGCACCACAAGGCCCTGGTCCGGCGACACCACCGAGGTATCGCATACCAGGCCCGGCAGTCCCCGCAGCCCGCCCATGACCTGGATTACCTTCAAATCCGCCAGTTTTTCCTCGCCGTGCGCCAGCAGTTCCTGCCGCTGTTTGCGCCACTCGGGAACCTTCTGCTGCAGCTTGGATTTCAATGCGCCGGGCATGCCAGCCTCCTTTCCTGCTCCGCGACCTCAGGCGGAGCTATCCAAGATTTATATTGACGCTATTCGGAAATGCCGGATATAGCAAAAACCACAAAAGAATGTAAGGCGCATCACTGCATAGCGCTTGAATATTATCCTGACGCGCGGCGGCGCGCCGCCGGCATACGGCTTCGCCGCGCCAGCCGCCGCCAGCAGCGCCATCCAGGCGCCGGATGATGGACACCCTCGCGTGCATTTTTTTCCCCGCCCCCTCCAGGCGCGCCCCTGCCGCCATGACGCTTTCGGTGGGCGGAGCGATTAAATTGAGCACGGGCAGTGTGATAGCGTACTTTTACAATCAGGCAAGCTTGAACCAAATCCGGCATATATTGCAGTAAGTAACTGATTTAAAAATACTTGACAAACATTAGCCGAGTGTTAGCCTGACACTCAACCCCGGCTCGAGGTCGCCGGGAAATACATGCGTCCGACGCGCCTGAATTTTTGGATTGAGCCGGCTCATTCCTACACCACGCCCTTGGGCGCCGGTGCTGCCTTGGGGAAAACCGGCCTCGACGGCTGCATTCTGCCTGACGCTGCCGGTCTGCATCGCGTCCTCAGCTACCAGAATCTGGCCAGCCTGCTGGCGATTGCGGTCTTGCTGCTGGTGTTGCTGCTATTGCTGCTGCAGCGGCGCAGCCGGCGCCAGGCGCTGCAGGCGCGCAAACAACTGCGCCAGACCGCGCATGAATACCAGTTGCTGTTCCAACGCAGCCCCATGCCGAAGTGGGTGTACGATCTGGAAACCCTGCGCATCCTGGCGGTAAACCAGTCCGCGATCGAGAGTTATGGCTACACGCGCGAGCAATTCCTGGCCATGACCATTGCCGACATCCGGCCGGCGGAAGACCACTTGCGCCTTCAGACCATATTGGAAAGTTACACGGAGCGGCGCTCCGGAGGCACCGAATATTCCGGCATCTGGCGCCACCGCGCCGCCGGCGGGCGCGAAATCCTGGCGGAAATCTATTCCCACGAGCTGCGCTTTGCCGGCCGCGCCTGCCGCATGGTTTTGGCGCTGGACGTGACCGCGCGCGAAGCGGCCTTGCAGCAAATCGCCGCCCTGAACCGGGGGCTGGAGGCGCGGGTGCAGGCGCGCACCGCGGAATTGGAAATCGCCAACCGCGGACTCCGCGCCGCCAATCAGGAGATGGAGGCGTTCAGCTATTCGGTGGCGCACGATTTGCGCGCCCCGCTGCGCGCCCTCGACGGCTTCAGCCAGGCGCTCGTCGAGGACTGCGCCGGGCAGCTCGACGCCACCGGGCGCGGCTATCTGGCGCGCATCCGCTCCGCCGCCCAGCGCATGGCGGTGCTGATTGACGATCTGCTGGAGCTTTCCCGCGTCACCCGCCGCGAGCTGAACTGGCAGCGGTTGAATCTGGCCGAGCTGGCGCGCGCGATTGCCGCCGAATACCGCCGCGCCGAGCCCGGGCGCGAGATCGAATTCCTCGCCCCGGCCGAGATCGAAATCGCCGGCGACCCGGCGCAGATGCGCATCCTGCTGGTCAACCTGTTGGGCAACGCCTGGAAATTCACCGCCCGCCATCCCCGCGCCCGCATCGAGCTGGGGCGGGAACCGGCGCCGGAACCCGGCCGCCAGCTCTGCTTTGTGCGCGATGACGGCGCCGGCTTCGACATGGCCTGGGCCGGCAAGCTGTTCCGTCCCTTCCAGCGCCTGCACAATGCCGGCGAGTTTCCCGGCACCGGCATCGGCCTGGCCATCGTGCAGCGCATAGTGCAGCGGCATGGCGGCGAGGTGAGCATTGACGCCGCGCCCGAGCGCGGCGCCACCGTCTATTTCAGCCTGCCGGTCGAAATCCCGCAATCGCGGCCGGCGCCGGCGGCTAAACCCGAGGAGGTCTCGCATGCAACCACCGCGCTACGTGCTGTTGGTCGAGGATAATCCCGACGACGAAGCCCTGATTCTGCGCTCGCTGAAAAAAAGCGGCGTCATCAATGAAGTCGCGATCGAGCGCGATGGCGCCGCCGCGGTGGATTTCCTGCTGGGGCCGGAGTCCCGCCCGCTGCCCGCGGTGGTGCTGCTCGACTTGAAGCTGCCCAAGCTCGATGGCCTGGAGGTGCTGCGGCGCCTGCGCGACGATGAGCGCACGCGGCGGCTGCCGGTGGTGATTCTCACCTCCTCGCGCGAGGAGCAGGACATTGTGAACGGCTACGAAGTCGGCTGCAACAGTTACGTCCGCAAACCGGTCGAGTTTGAGGAATTCGTGCGCGCCATCGGCTCGTTGGGCCTGTACTGGGCATTGCTGAACGAGCCGCCGCGCGACTGAGCCGCACCCGCACGTTACGGCGGGGAGGAGAGATGGCCGAGCCATTGCGCGCCCTGATCGTCGAAGATTCCGAAGACGACTGCCAGTTGCTGCTGCGCGAGCTGCGCCGGGCCGGCTTCGAGCCGCTGGCCTGGAAGCGCACCGAGGATGCGGCCGGTTTCGCCGCCGCGTTGGAAGCCCAGAACGGCGCCGCCGGTCCCTGGCAGGTCATCCTTTCCGATTACAATCTGCCCGCCTTCAGCGTCGAGCATGCCCTCAACGAGCTCCGCCGCCGCGTCCTGGATATCCCCGTGCTCGTGGTGTCCGGCAGCGTCGGCGAATCGGTGGCGGTGGCGGCGATGAAGCTGGGCGTGCAGGATTACATCTTCAAAAACAACCTGGCGCGCCTGGGGCCGGCCATTCGCCGCGAGTTGGAAGAGGCCGGCCACCGCGAAGCCCGCCGCCAGGCGGAAATGGAAGGCGAGCGGCTGCTGCAATCGCTGCGCGAATCCGAGCAGCGCTATCGCCTGCTGTTCGAGCGCAATCTCGCCGGCGTGCTGCGAGTCAAATGGGACGGAGAAATTCTCGATTGCAACCCCGCCGCCGCGCGCATTCTCGGCTTCGATTCCCCGGCTCAGTTGCGCGGCGCCCAGGCGGCCAGCCTCTATCCCAACCCTGCCGACCGCAAGGCCTTTCTCGACCGCCTGGAGGAGCAAGGCCAGAGCAGCAACCTCGAACAGCAGTTGCGGCGCCGCGACGGCAGCATGATTACCGTGCTGGAGAACGCCACCCTGTTCGAATCCGGCCCCAACGGCCGGGTGATGGAAACCACGATTGTGGACATCACCGATTACAAGCGCGTGGAACAGCATTTGCAGCAATCGCAAAAGCTGGAAACCGTCGGCCGCCTGGCCGGCGCCGTTGCCCATGACTTCAATAATTTACTGACCGTCATACTGGGAAACTGCGATCTGCTGAAAGCGCGCGGTTCCGGGGACGTGAATGTGCTGCGCCACGTGGAAAATATCCGCGATGCCAGCCTGCGCGCGGCCTCGCTCACCCGCCAGTTGTTGACTTTCGGCCGCCGGCAGCCGATCGCGCTGCGGCCGCTGGAGCTCAGCCGCCAGGTGCAATTGGCGCTGCAATGGATGAAGCGCCTGGTGCCCGATTTCGTCCAGCTCGAGCTTGAACTGCGGCCCGACGCCGGCTGCATCGAGGCCGATCCGGCCATGCTCGACCAGGTGCTGCTGAACCTGATCGTGAATGCCTGCGACGCCATGCCCGATGGCGGCACTCTGCGGCTGCGAACCGAACTTCTGGACCTGCGCGAAACCGTGACCGGGGCGCCCAACGATCTGGCGCCCGGCGCCTACGCCTGTCTGCGCGTTTCCGATACCGGCCAGGGAATGAATGTCGCCACCCTGGCCCGCATCTTCGAGCCTTACTTTACGACCAAGGCGCCGGAAAAAGGCACCGGCTTGGGCCTGGCCACGGTGTACGGCATCATGGCCCAGCATCGGGGCCAGATCCAGGTCGAGAGCCAGCCGGGACAGGGCGCCCGCTTTTCCATCCTTTTCCCGGCGGCAGGCAAGCCGAAAGCCGCCGCTTTTTAATCCGTTGCCGCTTTAATCGCGGAAAACGATTTCCTGATCGGCGGCTTGGCCGGAGCTGCCGGAGGGGGGCAGCGGCGGGTGGTTGAAATCCACCAGCGCCAGATAGGTCAGGGCAGTATCCAGATGCAGCTTGCCGGCCGCCAAGGGAAGTTGCAGCGGATGCGGCGGTTCGCCGCCCGGAGCCGCAAGCGCGGTGGGGAAGAAGGGAAAACGGCTGCCGGCGGGCAGCGGCAGGGTTAGATTGCAGCCCATAAACTCGATGGCGGCTCCGCGCCGGGCGGCTTCCCAGAGCAGGGCGGCGCAATCGGAAATCAGCTTTTCCTGCCGCGCCGGCGTCAGGCGGGCGCTGTCGGCGGCAAAAACGATGCGGGTCCGCATTTGCTGTTCCCGGCTGAATTCCCGCACCCGCAATTCGCCCGTCTTGGCGCTGGCTTTCCAATGCACCTGGCGGGCACTGTCGCCGGGCAAATGCTGCCGGATGCGGTATAGATCATGGCCGGGGCCGGGCACGTGTTGTTCCTGGCGCCCCTCCAGCGCCAGCCAGGCGACGGCTCCGGCGCGCCCGGATTCGATCTCGGGATAGGCCAGAATCGGCTGATCCAGGGCCTCGGCATGAAAACGCCGCCATTTGCGGATCAAGCCAAACGGAAACGAGGTGCTGAGCGACAGCCCGGCCACGTCGTAGAGGCCGCGGCGGGGAAAGTGGATCGAGACGATCACCCCCACCCGCCGGCGGGCCGGCAAATAAGGGAAGTAGGCAGGCGGCATCTCCAATTCCCCCTGCTCGCGCCGCGGCGGGCGGCGGCGCGCCAGCGCGCCCGCCGACTGTACGGTTAACGCGAAGCTGGGCATGAACCGCTTTTCGTTTTCCAGTTCCAGCCGGACGGGAATGTCGCGCCCGGCAAAAACCTGGATCGGAAGGCGGAAATGCAGGCTGATGTTGCTCAGCACCAGCGAAGAGACGAAGCCCGAAACCAGCAGCGCCGCCAGCATCGAGGCCGCCAGCAGGAAGAGCAAATTATTGCCGGTGTTCATGGCCGCCGCGATCAGCAGCAGCAGGCTGGAAAGATAGACCCATCCGCCGCGGGAGAAGCGGAAGCCGAGTCGCCGTCCGCGCCGCCGGATGGGGCGCGCGCGCGGCGCCGGGGCGTGCGCTGCGGCGGAGGAAGGGCTTGCCGGCGCGGCCATGCCTTATGCTAACGTCAATTGGCCGTCTTGCCGCGGCCGCCGCCTCTGCTAAACTGAATATTTCCGGGCGCCTAGCTCAGTTGGTTAGAGCGCTGTCTTCACACGGCAGAGGTCATAGGTTCGAGTCCTATGGCGCCCACCATTCCGCGCTTGCGCCCGGCTTTGCGCCCGCCGTCGAGTTTGGCCGCGCCGGCCCGGCGCGGTGGAACGTAACAGGAAGGTAATGTGTTTCTTGCCGTTCGCGATCTGGAGATTCGGCCGCTTGCCATCGAGCAGACCTTCGCCCGGGGCGAGATCACGCTCGAGGATGTCAATCTCGAGTGGATCGGGCCGCTGCATCTCCAGGGCAAAGCGCAATGGACCGGCGCCGGCATCCGGCTGCAGGCGCATCTGGCCGGCCAGATCGCGCCGCTATGCGCCCGCTGCCTGGAGCCGGTGCCGATCGAGTTGGATCGCGATCTGGACCTGCTGTACCGCCCCGCCGAAGCGATGCCATCGGAAGCCGAGGTTCCCCTGGGATCGGCCGAGGCCGAAGTTGCTTTTTTTCGCGGCGCCGGGTTGGATTTGGCCGATCTGATCCGCGAGCAGGTGCTGCTGGCGCTGCCCATGCGCACCTTGTGTTCGGACGATTGCCGCGGGCTTTGCCCCGGCTGCAGCGCCAATCTCAACCGGGAAGCCTGCCGCTGCCCCGGCCATACCCAAGTCTGAAGCTGTCTGCCAGCAGAACCTATGCCGAATCCCAAACGCCGCCATTCCCACCAGCGTAAAAACACCCGCCGCGCCCACGATGCCCTCCACGCCGGCTCGCTCTCGGAGTGTCCCAACTGCCATGAGCGCAAACTGCCGCATCGGGTCTGTCCGCATTGCGGCTACTATCGCGAACGCGAAGTCATTGACGTGCCGCAGCGCTAGCCGCGCCGCGCCGCACCGCCATGACGAATCCATCCCCACCCGCGGCCGTGGACGATCTTTCCGCGCTGACCATCGCCGTTGATGCCATGGGCAGCGATGGGGCGCCGCATCCGGAAATCACCGGCGCACTCCAAGCCGTCCGCCATTACGGCGTGCGGGTGCTGCTGACCGGCCCCGAGGAGGCGCTGCGCCGCGAACTTTCCGGCGTCGCCGCCGCCGAGCGCCGCGCGCTCGAGATCGTGCCCGCCGCCGAAATCATCGGCATGGATGAGCCGGCGGTGCGCGCCGTGCGCAGCAAGCGCAATTCCTCGCTCCACGTCGCCTGCCGCCTGGTGCGCGAAGGCCGCGCCGCCGGACTGGTCAGCGCCGGCAACACCGGCGCCGTCATGGCTTGCGCCAAGATGATTCTAGGCAGCCTTCCCGGGGTCCATCGCCCGGCGCTGGCCGCCGTCTTTCCCACCATCCGCGGCACGGCCTCGGTGCTGCTCGACGTCGGCGCCAACGTGGACTGCCGTCCGGACCACCTCGAACAATTCGCCATCATGGGCGAGATCTACTACCGCGCCATCTTCGGCGCCGAATCGCCCCGCGTCGGCCTGCTCTCGATCGGCGAAGAAGAAGGCAAGGGCAACGAGTTGACGCGCGAAGCCTACGCCCGCCTGCGCCAACTGCCGCTGCATTTTATCGGCAACGTCGAAGGCCGCGACCTCTACCAGGGCCAGGTCGAAGTGATCGTCTGCGACGGATTCGTCGGCAACGTGGCGTTGAAGATCAGCGAAGGCCTGGTCGAGACAGTGCGGACGCTGTTGAAAGAGTCCCTCGACCGCACCCTGGCCGGGAAGGTTGGCTATGTGCTCTCCCGCCGCGCCTATGCCGACTTCAAGCAACGGCTGGATTACAGCGAATATGGCGGCGCCCCGTTGCTGGGCGTGCGCGGCGGCGTCATCATCTCCCACGGCCGCTCGAACGCCAATGCCATTAAAAACGCCATCCGCGTCGCGCGCGAAAGCTATGCCGTCAACCGCGCCATCGAGCGCGAACTGGCGCACGGCCGCGCCGCCGCCGGCGTGGAATAAGCCGCGGCCATGCCTGAACTGATCTTCCTGTTTCCCGGCCAGGGTTCGCAGTACGTCGGCATGGGCCGCGATCTGGCGGCGGAATTTCCCGCCGCCGCCGCCGCCTTCGCCGAAGCCGACGCGGCGCTGGGCTTTCCACTGTCCCGCCTGTGCTTTGCCGGCCCAGAGGAGGATTTGCGGCTGACGGCCAATACCCAGCCCGCCATTTTGGCCCACTCGATCGCGGTGGCGCGCGTGCTCGAGACGCATGGCCTGGCCCCGGCCTGGGTCGCCGGGCATAGCCTGGGAGAATATTCCGCCCTGGTCGCCGCCGGCGGGCTGGCGTTCGCCGACGCGCTGCGCGCCGTTCGCCGCCGCGGCGAGTTGATGCAATCGGCCGTCCCGGTGGGCGAAGGCGCCATGGCCGCCCTCCTCGGCCTGGATGCGGCCGCCGTGGCCGCGCTCTGCCAGGATGCCGCCGAGGGGCAGGTTTGCGAGCCGGCTAACTTCAACGGCGCCGGCCAGATCGTCATCGCCGGCCATGCCGCCGCCGTCGCGCGCGCCGCCGCGCTCGCCGGCGAACGCGGCGGACGCGCCGTGCCGCTGCCGGTTAGCGCCCCCTTCCACTGCTCGCTCATGCAGCCCGCCCGCGAGGGCTTGGCGCCGGTTTTGGCCCAGGTGCAGTTTCAGCGCTTGCGCTGCCCGCTGCTAGCCAATGTGGACGCCGAGCCGGTGGTCGAGCCCGAAGACGCCCGCCAGCGCCTGGTGCGCCAGGTCACCGCGCCGGTGCAGTGGGAAAGCATTATGCGCAAGCTCTTGCAACGGCGCGATGCGCTGCTGTGTGAATTAGGCCCCGGCCGGGTGCTTTGCGGCCTAGCGCGCCGCGCCGACCGCTCCCGGCGCTGCCTCTCGCTCGACGGCGCGGAAAGCGTGCGCGCCGCGCTGGCCGAGTTGCGCGCCTGAACGCTTGCCACAGCGGCCGAGCCTGGCTCGCGCCGCGGCCTTTGCGCCCGTCATGAAAGGACGATCATGCAAGGCATTCGGATCTTGTTTATTGCAGGCTTTGGGCCGATCGAACGAAACGTGGGCGAGAGCCGCAGGCTCTATACCGGCCTGGGCATACCCTTCAAAGAAAATGCAGGCGGCTATCTCTATACCGGCGAGCTGCCGGGGGCAAAGCATTTCGCGCTTTGGCCGCTCGCCCAGGCGGCGCAATCCTGTTTCGGCCACGATGCCTGGCCGGGCACGCTTCCGGCGCCGCAAGCCTGGCTGGAATTCGAAGTGGATGACGTCGAGCAAGCCACCGCGGTGCTCGAAGCGCGCGGCATTCGCATGCTGATCAGCAATCAGACCGAGCCGTGGGGGCAAACCGTCAGCCGTTTTCTCTCGCCGGAAGGATTGCTGGTCGGGTTGACCTTCACTCCCTCCCTGCGCGAAAAATCCTAAGCCGCTGGAACTTACCGGCCTTTCCGCCGCTTCAGCTCGCGTTCGGCCGCCCGGCGCGCCTGCTCGCCGATCATGCGGTTGCGGGTGAGTTTTTGTAAATCGGAGCTGGCAAGATGCTTGAGCAGCTCCAAGCTGACATCCAGCGGGCAATGCGGGTTTTGCACCAGCAGCAGCGGCAGCCGCGCCGATAGACGGAACCGCCGCTCCGAGGCCAGCAGCCGCAATGCCTCTTCGCCGATATTGCCCATTGCGGCGAAGACTTCGGCGTCCCGATCGTTCGTCTGCGGCGATTGGATGACCGCCCGCAGCACCATCCGGTTCTGGTCACGAATCAGCAACAGGCGCTCGTCCCGGCTCCCGGTCAGCGCCGCACGCACTCTTTCCGGAACGCTCATGCGGATCAGCCGCTGCAACAGGCTGCCACCCTCGGCCGGCGGGGAGGCCATTTCCTGCTTTTCCGCCTCACTCGGCTCGTTCAGGCGGAACGGCGCGGCATCCCCGGCGGTTTCCCCGGCTGGGGGTTGCTCCGCCGTAGGCACGGCTGAATCTTCCGGCGAATGATTCTGCGGCCGGTTCAAGCCAGGCATGCTGGGGTTGTTCTCTCCACTAAAATTGAAGTTATTGTAGCAACCGGGAAGGGATGCTGCGGCACCATCCGGGGCGGCTGCGGCCCAGACGATTATCCGGAAGGAGCTAGCGCGCAGCTTGCGCAGGCGCCGGTTTTGCCGCGGGACCCGGCGGCTCGGCCTGGAAGGTCATGTTGGCAATATGACCGGCCGCGCCGGGCACCGGATGCAATTTCCCGTTCACGCGCACTCGGGTGTCGCCTGCGTTGCCGGTCAGCAATCGCAGCCGGTGCAGCGCGGCAAACTGGCGGCTCTGGCGGGGCTGCAGCAGGCCGCTGAATACCTCGCGGCCATCGGCATGAACCAGAATCCAGGCTGGCGCGGAGACTACCGAAACTTGTAATTTCAGTCCGCCGGCGCTGGCTTGCCGTATGCGAACGCCAGGCGGATGCGCGGCTGCAGGGCGCCGCGCCGCCGTTTGCCGGCCAACCGCCGCCTGCGAACCGGCCAATGCAGCCAGCCTGGCCGGCGGCGACGGGTTGCGGGAGGAGCTGGCGTTTTTGCCGCCAAAAACACCCTGCCAGAACCCGCCAATTCGATGAAACATGGCCTGGCGCTGAACTTTCATCGGCAGCAGCCAAGCGCTGACGGCCAGCGCCGTCAGCAGGACTGCGGCTATGGCAAAGCGCCGGGATTTTGAATCGCGGGCTCGAGTATGCTTTCGCGGCCGGGGATGCAACTGCCGCGGATCGGGTAAATACATTTCGACTTCCGTTGCCCGCCCGCAGCCGAGACAGTATTCGTTCCAGACCTGGCTCGCATCCAGGTGCAGTTGGCGGGCATAAGCTTCGAGAAATTTCCGGCGAAATATGCCGCTGGGCAAGGCTTCCCAGCGCTCCTGCTCGATGGCTTCGAGCAGCGGCGCGCGAATTTTCGTGGCCGTTGCCAAGTCATCGAGAGCTAATTGCCGGCGCTCGCGTTCCTGCCGCAAGCGCTTGCCCAAGTCGCCCATAAGAAATGCCTGAACGGTAGACCTTAAATGCGCTCATTCTGCGGCACTTCCGGCCTTTCGTCAAGGCAGATTTACCATTTTCAATTTGACTGGCATGCTCCTCTCATTAACTTCACTCAATTACATTGCTTATGCAGTCAGAACTGGCTACCGCCCTCAAGCAACCAGCTTCGACTGCCGGTCCGCATTGATTGGCGGTGCAATTGCAGCATACTCCCGGGTGGTATCGCCGGCATAAACCCGGAATCCTGAACATTTTCCTGGATTATCGGCTTTAAACCGGTAATATCGGTCAAAAACAGGTGATCTTGGCAATGATGCGGCACTGGACACAATTGGAACCTTTTGTAACACCGCCCGGGAGCTACACATGTCTGCAAAAATGACTCCAAGTGGCGCCGAAACGGCGTTTCCGGAAGTAATGAGCGTGCGCCATGCGGCCGCCTACCTGGGCATCTCGGTGGACACCCTGTACAAGTATCTGGCGGCGCGGCAGGTGCCGGGATTCCGGCTGGGCAATCGCTGGCGTTTCAAAAAAGCCTTATTGGACGAATGGATTGCCGGATTGATTATGCCGCCGCAGGCAGCGCCGGCGCCGGCGCGGGCGCGCAAACGCCAGCGAGCGTGAGCCTATGGCATTTCTGAAACACAAATCGAAGGGCCTGCTCGGGCTGGATATCGGCACCAGTGCGGTGAAGGCGGTGGAGTTGGCCCGGCATGATCAGGAGATTCGCCTGAAGCGGGCGCAAATGGCAGCCATCAACCCGGAACTGGTGGCGGATGGGGCCATAGCCGACTCCGCCGGCTTGGCCGCAGCGTTGTCGGGGCTGTTGGGCGCCTCCGCGAAACGCCAGCGCACCGCCGCCGCGGTCAGCGGGCATTCGGTGTTCGTGCGCCCCATCGTGATGCCTGCCATGTCCGACGCCGAGCTGGCGACCGCCATCCAGACCGAGGCAGTGCAGCACGTTCCATTTCCCATCGAGGAAGTTCAACTCGATTACCAGGTGCTGGATTTTCGCGAAGGCGGGCAGATGGAAGTTCTGCTGGTCGCGGCCAAAAAAGAAAAAATCGCCAACACCACCGAGGCGCTGACCCGGGCCGGCTTGCAGCCGACGATCATGGATCACGATCCGCTCGCCCTGGCCAACTGCTACGAATACAATTACCAGCCCACGCCGGAAACCGCCGCCGCGCTGCTGCACGTCGGCGCCAGCCAGACTCATTTCAACGTCATGCGCGGCGCCGTGCCCTGTTTCACCCGCGACATCAGCGCCGGCGGCAACCAATATACCGACGCGTTGCAGAAGGAATTCTCGCTCACCTTCGAAGAGGCCGAAGCGGTCAAGCTCGGGCGGTCGAGTTCGGTTTCGGAATCCAAGCGGCTGGAGGTGATGCAAACCATCACCGAAATGCTGCGCCGCGAACTGCGCAAAATGCTCGATTTTTTCCGCACCGAGAATGGGCGCATTGCGATCGGCCAGCTCTATCTTTCCGGCGGCGGCGCGCGGGTCGCGGGGCTGGAAGAAATGCTGCAGCAGGAAATGTCGGTGCCGGTGGAATGGCTGGATCCGTTCCGGCGCATTCGCGCCGAGGGCGAGCTGCCCGCCGGCAATTTACAGCAGATTGCCCCCCGCATGGCAGTCGCCGTCGGCCTGGCGCTGCGGGAGTTTGAAGACCTATGATCCGGATCAACCTGCTTACAGGCGCTCAGCCGGGCGCCGAAGCGCCCGAAGCCGTCCAGCCGGCGCCAGGAACGCCGAAAGCGGCCCTTTATCTCCTGCTGGGGGCGGTGGTGGCGATCGGACTGCATTATTTTTACCTGCAACACCAGGCGTCCGATCTACAGCAGCAACTGGCGCAGCAGCAGGCTGAAGCCGCGCGGCTGCAGATCGTCAAGGCGCAATTTACGGCGTTGCTGGCCCAACAAAGCCGGCTCTCGGGCCGGATCGCGATTATTCGCCAACTCGACGGCCGCCGCACCGGGCCGTATGAGTTTCTGGTCCGCCTGGGCGGCAGCGTGGCGGGAACGCAGCAGATTTGGCTGACCGCCTGCGTCAAACACGGAGACTCCATTGCGATGAGCGGGCGCGCCCTCAACCTTTATGCACTCGCCAATTTCATCATTCGCCTCCGCGCTTATGGGTTCCAGCATGTGCGCCTAAAGCAGGCGCAGCAGCACAGCTCGCAAGCGCATGTGCCGGAGTACCATTTCCAGCTCGAAGCGCTTTCGCTTCCCGCAACGACCAGGCGGAGTTGACCCGATGCCATCGCTCGAAGCCTTATCTCCGCGCAAGCAGCTCGTGGTATTCGCCATCCTGGCAGTGATGCTGGTGGGGGTGGCCGAATACACCTGGCTCAGCGGCATCGGCCAGGCCAACGACGCGATCCTTGCCAAAGTGAATACGCTGCGGCTCAACAATGCCCAACTAGAGCCGCTGGAGACCCGGCTGCCCGCCATGCAGCACCAGGTAGCCGTGCTGCAGCAGCAACTGGTGGGCCTGGAACAGGTGGTGCCGCCGCGCACCCGCACCGGCCGCTTTCTACAAGAGATCGAAAGCACCGCCCGGGCCAGCGGCGTGTATATTCGCGAGGTTACGGCCCAGCCTCCCAACCACCACAGTTTTTACGTGGCCGTGCCCTACAGTCTGGCGCTGGACGGCAGTTACCGCCAGTTGGCCGATTTTTACGCCCGGCTGGCGAAAATGCGCCGCATTGTCAACGTCGAAAATATTGATTTAGAGCACTTGAATCGCGCCAGCGGATTGGCCTACCAGGCCAGAGAGACGGTGAGCGCGGGCTGCCAGATCATCACTTTTTACAGCCGGCAGGGGGCCGCGCCGGTGTTGCGGAGACCGTGATGGCGAAACTAAGCGCTTTATTGCTGTTCAGTCTTCTGTTGCCGGCAGCGACGCCGCCAGGCCAGCACCTGCGCCTCATCCGCGATCCTTTCCGGCCGCTGGTCAACGCCCCCAAGGGCGGCGCTCCCCGGGTGTCCGCAGCGCCGCTACCCGCCGGCAAGGCCGGCGTGCGCTGGCAGACACTGCAAATTCAGGGCATCGTGCTGGGCGGAGACCGGGCCGCAGTGGCCCTGGCGTCGGATGCCGGCGGCGTCAGCTTCCTGCTACGGCCCGGCGACCGATTGTATGACGCCCTCATCGTGCGCATTTCCTTGCGCGGCTTATGGCTGGAAAAACTGGTGCCGGCCGGCCCGCACGGCAAGCCCCGCGGCGGTTTGATGCTGCTGCCAATGCGCCCCTAGCGAGCAAACCTATGCGTTTCTTATACCCACTTTTTCGCCTGCTGCGCCGCCTGGCGCCGGTTGCGCTATGGGCAGCGCTTGGCTGCACGAGCCTGCCGGCACAGACCCCTCCCCGCCGGCAATCGCCCGCCGGCGCCGTTGCGCAGGTTTCCGCGCCCAGCCTGCTGCGGCAAGCGGGCCGGCTGCAAGGCATCCTGCTGCCCATCTTCGGTCCGATGCCGCAGGCTCGCAGTCATCGCCTGGGTTTTCCGCGCCGCTGGTACATTGATCTGACGCCGGCGATCAAAGATCGCGGCCGGGTTGAGTTTCCCGGCGGCGGCTGGTTCAAAGACATACGCCTGGCGCAGTTTCAGAACCAACCCGGCCGCCAGGTGGTCCGGCTGGTGCTGGATCTGCCGCCGAATGGGCCGCGCCCGCGGCTGCTGATCCGGCAGCACGGATTTTTGATTCTTCCCGGCGCCGTCCCGGCGAGGAAAGCTTCCGCATTGCGGAAAGTGCGCCGCATCGCCTCGCGGCCGCCTGCGACGGCAACGCCACGCAGCAGCCATCGCGTCCGCCGGATTGCTTCTACCGCCCGCACCGCCGCGCCCACGACGGCGCGGCCGAGTCCGGCCGTAGCCAAGACGAGTCCTAAAGCGGCGGCGGCCATGCCGCCTCCCCCGCCCGCTCCCACACCGGCGACGCAGGCGGTGCATATTCCGCCCTCGCTGCTGCATCCCGGGCCGCTCAGCCAGGCATCGCCCGAAACGCCGCCGCAATACACCGGCGAGCGCATCACGCTGCGGCTGAAAAACGCCAGCCTGAAAGACTTTTTCCGCATCATCCATGAAGTCAGCGGGCTGAACGTCATCGTGGATTCCGACGTAAACGGCACGGTGACCATGATGATGAACGATGTGCCATGGGATCAGGCTTTCGACCTGGTCGTTCAAAACAACGGCCTCGGGTACAGCCTCGAAGGGAATGTGCTGCGCATTTCCAAGCTCAGCACCTTGATCAACGAGCAAAAGCAGCGCCGGGCCTGGGCGCAAGCGGAAGCCGCGCGCTCGCCCCTCGATCTGCGGATGGTGCGGCTGAGCTACATCAGCGCCAGCGCCGTTTCCAAAACCCTCGACCACCCCTACATCCTCGGCCAGCGAGGGCAGTTGATTCCCAACAACGTCTCCAACCTGGCCGGCAGCCTGAGTGGCGGCTCCGGCGGATCCGCAGGCTCGGTGGAGCCCAGCACCCTGCTGGTGCTGGCATCGAAACAGCGCATGCCTAAAATCCTGGCGCTGATCAAGCAACTCGACCAGCGCCGGCCGCAGATCGAGATTGAAGCCCGCGTCGTCGCCACCACTCGAACGTACGCCCGCGAATTGGGCGTGCAGTTGGCGTTTCTTACCAGCAATGCGGCCACGGTGGCCGCCGGCGACCCGCTCGTGGGCCTCTCGCCGGTTGGCAGCGGCATTCCGCTGAACACCAACCTGGGCGCGAACGCGCCCAATTCCGGCATCAGCATCATCAATGCGAGCAAGTCCTATGAACTGGATGCGATTTTGACCGCGGCCGAATCCCACGGCCAAGGCCGCGTGCTTTCCTCGCCGCGGGTGGTTACGCAAGACAACGAGCCGGCGATGGTGCAGCAAGGGGTCCGCATCCCGCTGCAAACCACCATCAACAACACCATCTCCGTGCAGCTATTCAACGTCACGCTGCGCCTGATGGTCACGCCCCGCGTGACCCCCGACGGGCATATTTACCTGACCGTGAATGTGCGCAATGAAAGCATTGACGCCGGCATTCCGCGCATCCAGGGCATGCCTGCGATTGACACACAGTCCGCCAATACCCGCGTGCTGGTGCAGAACGGCGGCACGGCGGTGATCGGCGGGGTGATTATACGCAATCACCAGAACAGCGTCTTCCAGGTACCGGTGTTGGGGGACGTGCCGGTCGTGGGCAATCTGTTCAAGCACACTTCGATCACGAGTTCCGATCAGGAACTGCTGTTCTTCATCACCCCCAAAATCGTAAAGACGACCTGAGGATTGAAAAATTAACGCGCCGGCACGGCGAGATCCAGCTTCAATGTCCAAGCGGGCATCGACTGAGAAGGGCATCATGGATTTTGCCTGCACGTCTTTTGGAAACCGGACGGCCGAACCCAGGGGTGCAAATGGCTGCCGTTCCACCTCACCGGCGCAAATAGGCATCCTGCTTGCCGATCCAGTCCTGGCGGGGCGGGGCGAAGATATCCAGATCGAGCGTGTCTTCCAGCGCTTCGGCGGCATGCGGCACGTGGGGCGGAATCACCAGCGTCTCGCCCGCGCGCACCACGATCTGCCGGCCTTCGATCTGAAAGCGCAGCGCGCCTTCCAGCACGTAGGTAATTTGCTCGTTGGCATGCCGATGTTCGGGCACGAGGCAGCCGCGGCGCAGGCGGATGCGGGCGAGCATGCATTCGTCGCCATGCACATACTGGCGATCGAAGAGCGGGTTGACGGCCTCCCAGGGCAGATCGTCCCAGCGAGCGTACACGGCCGAAGGGGAAGGGGAGGAGGAGGAAGTGGGCATGTGGTGGCTCCGGATCAGGATTCGATAGAAGCTTGCGGGCTCACCGCGCCGGGCGGAATTCGCGCAGCGCGCCGTCCAGCACGGCGTTGAGCAGGCGCTTCATTTCCGGGCGGGTATAGGCCTGGCACAGGCGCAGGATTTCATGCACGACCACCGGGGCCGGGGTGTCCGGCTGGCCGAGCATTTCCGCCAGCCCCAACTTGAGCAGCGCCCGATCGATCGGGGTCATGCCCGCCAGCGGGTACTGCGGGCACAGGCGGGCGGAGACATCGGCGATGGCGGCGGCATGCTGTTCGACCCCGGCCAGCAGACGGCCGGCCAGGGAGCGGCTTTCGGCAGGGAGGTTGGGGTGCAGCGGCCAGTACCAGAGCTCCGCCTGGCGCGGGTTTTGACCGTTGAGTTCCATGGCGTACAGCATCTGCAGCGCGGCCTCGCGCCCTTCGCGCCGCCAGTCGGCGCTTTTGCCGCGCGGGCTCATGCCACCCCGGCGGCGGTGTTGGACGATTCCGCCGTGGCGGGCTTCAGCAATATTTCCCAGGTAATTGCCGCGGTGGCACGCAGCATGGCCGAAACGCCGCAATATTTTTCCTGCGACAGCGTGACCGCGCGCTCGACCGCCGCGCGCTCGACGTCGCCTTCCACCTCGTAGCGCAGGTGGATGCGGGTATAGACCGTCGGCGGTTCCGGCGCCCGTTCCGCTTCCGCCGTCACCCGCAGGCTGCGCGCCGGCTGGCGCTTTTTCCGCAGAATCATGACGACATCGGTAGCGGTGCAGCAGCACAGGCCCATCAGCACCAGTTCCATCGGGCCCGATCCGCTATTGACCTGGCGGTCGGCGTCCACCACTTGAGCATGGCCGCTGGACGCCTGGGCGGCGAAACGTTCGCGATCGATCCATTGCGCGCTGGCAGTAATCATGTTCTCAGTCTAAAGCAGATGTTCGGCGGACGGCCGGCATCGAGGCGTCTGCCAGGATTCAACGGCGATTTATCCGAAACCGGCCCGGCATGAGTCGCGACTTTCAGCAACTCCGGGAGCGCGTGTTTCGAAACCGCGCTTCCAACGCGTCCCGGGCCGGGTAATGCGGGCGTAGAAAGCGGCATCAATTTACAAGCACCGCATACAATATAGTCGCATAAGTAGAAGAATTAAAAGGGCTTATACATAACATGCGCAGGCGTGCATTTTAGTGGAACTTTATCGCCCCAGCCGGTGTCCATTAGAATGCCGGGCCGTCTGGAAATTGTTCGCGAGGCGTTGTATGTTGAGGCAGGACATTATGGACGCGCGCGATACCATCTATGAGCTGATGCCGGCGGCAGCCGGCCAGATGGCAGAACAGGAATTGGCGCAAGCCTTACGTGCCGGTTCGCAAGCGGCGTTCAATTATTTAATTGCGGTTTACCATCAACCGCTCTACCGCCTGCTCTACCACCTGCTGCAGGATTCCGCCGAAGCCGCCGACGCGGTGCAGGACGCATACCTGAAGGTTTTTCGCTCCGCCGGCCAATTCGAGGGGCGCTGCAGCGTCAAGACCTGGCTGTATCGAATTGCCGTGCACGAAGCCGCCAATCATCGCCGCTGGTGGCGGCGGCATAAACGGCGCGAGACCTCGCTCGACGAGCCGATCAGGGAAGGGATTGCCTGGGCGGAGCGGCTTTCATCTCCGCAGGAATCACCCCTGGCGCACGCCATGCGGGAAGAAACCCGGCTACGGGTAGAAAAGATTCTGAACGGCATCCCCGAGCCCTTCCGCACCACCGTCGTGCTGCGCGACCTGGAAGATCTGAGCTATGAGGAAATTGCCCAGGTCACCAGCGCACACCTGGGCACGGTCAAATCGCGCCTGGTGCGCGGGCGAGAGATGGTGCGGCGGCAACTGTTGCAAGGCGAAGCGCTGAAAACGGACTCGCCGGCGCGGGAGGCAATATGAACTGCGCCCGCGAACGCTGCCATGCTTTTCTCGACGGCGAGCTGAAGATTGCCGAAAGCTGCGAATTGCTGCGCCATCTGGAAGTCTGCGCCGATTGCCGCCAGCACTTGGAAGAGCTGCGCCTTACCCGCCGCGCGCTGGCGCAGTTGCCCGCGCCGGCGGCGCCGGCCGGGCTGGCGTTGCGCATTCGCGTGGCAGCTTCCCGGCATACCGCGCCTTCAGGCCGGTTGGCGTATTGGCGCCTGCGCTGGCAAATGCTGCTGCACGCGATGGCGGTGCCGGCCGCCGCCGGCATGATGGGAGCGGTGATCGTTTGCGCGCTGCTGGTGGGCTCGGTGGGACGGGTCTGGATGGCCGCTGCGCCCAGCCCGCTCGTGGGCTATATCCCCGCCCAACTGGTTTCCGCGCCTTATTACAATCCCGGTTCCAACCTGATGGTGGTGGCCGAAGTGGATGCCACCGGCCATGTCCAGGAATATCGCCTGCTCGACGGGCCGCGCAATCGCCGCGTGCTGCAGCGGCTGCGCCATGCGATGCATCAGACCGTCTTCCGTCCGGCGATGCTGCGCGGCAAACCGACCGCATCCCAAACCGTACTGGCCTATAACAGCATTCGCGTACGGGGCTGAACATGCGTTTGCTGGTCAACGGAAAGGCGCACGAACTGGAAGCCGCGCCCGACGAATTGCTGCTCTGGGTTCTGCGCGACAAAATCGGCCTGACCGGCACGAAATTCGGCTGCGGCGAGGGAGAATGCGGCGCCTGCACGGTGCTGGTGAATGGCCGGCCGGTGCGTTCCTGCCAGGTGCCCGCCGCTGCGGCGGCCGGCAAGCCGATCACCACGATCGAGGGGCTGGAACGCAATGGACGGCTGCATCCGGTGCAGGCGGCCTTTCTGCGCCACGAAGCTTTCCAGTGCGCCTACTGCGCTTCCGGCATGATCATGAGCGCCGCCGGACTGCTGGCCCGCAATCCCAAGCCCAGCGAGCGCCAGATTCGCGCCGCCATGAACGGCAATCTTTGCCGCTGCGGAACCTATAGCCGCATTCTCAAGGCGGTACGCGCAGCCGCCCTGGCCAGCCGCAAGAGAGCTTGATTCCCATGCCGGATGCAGCCGAACCGGAGACCGCCGAGCTTCGCGAGAACCGCGAGCAGCAGGTTGAGCGCCTGGCGCACCGCTTCGCCTTCGAGCGCCGGACTTTCTTCCGCCTGCTGGGAAATGGCGTGCTCGTCGGCCTGGCCGCCGGCGGCGCTCCGGCGCAAGAATCGGGACGGCGGCGCTTTTTCGAGCGCCATCCGCTGCCGCGCGCCATTTCCGCCTGGCTGCATATTGCCCCCACCGGCAGGGTTACGGTTTATACCGGCAAGGTGGAAGTGGGACAAAACATTCGCACCTCGCTAGCGCAACAAGTGGCGGAAGAGCTGCACGTCGAGATGGGCTCCATCCGCATGATCATGGGCGACACGCTGCTGACGCCCTTCGACATGGGGACCTTCGGCAGCCGCACTACGCCGACTATGGGCCCGCGGCTGCGCCGGGTGGCCGCCAGCGCGCGCGACATTCTTACCGGCCTGGCCGCACGACGCTGGAAGACGCCGAGAGCTGGACTGGTGGCCGAAAACGGCAAGATTCGCAATCCCCGCACCGGCGCCAGCCTGAGCTATGGCGAATTGACGGAAGGGCGGAAAATCGCCCGCACGATCGAAGACGACCCGGCGCTGACACCCGCGGCTGAATGGCGCATCGCCGGCCACGCGGCACCCAAAGTGCATGGCCGCCGGTTCGTGACCGGAGAACACCGTTACACGCCCGATCTGGCGCTGCCGGGCATGCTGACCGGCAAAGTCGTGCGGCCGTCCGCGTTTCATGCCCGCCTGGTCGAATGCGACGCCTCCCGCGCCCACGCGATGCCGGGGGTGAGGGTGGTACGCGACGGCGATTTCGTCGGCGTCGCCGCGCCCGACATGGCTACCGCCGCGCGCGCCGCCGCCGCGGTGCGCGCCCGCTGGCAGGCCCCGCGCCAGATTTCAAGCCGGGAGCTGTATGCCTGGCTGCGCCGCACCGCCCGCCACGAGGAGGGCCGTTTTGCCCATACTTCGGGAACGCCTCCGGCGGCGGATGCGCCGGGATTGAAGCGCTTGCAGGCCAGCTACGAGATTGCCTATATCGCGCACGCACCGCTCGAGCCGCGCGCCGCGCTGGCCGAGTGGAAAGGGCAGCGGCTGACCGTCTGGACCGGCACCCAGCGGCCTTTCGGCGTGCAGCAGGAACTGGCCGCGGCCTTTCACCTTCCGCTCGAGCACGTGCACGTCATCATGCCGGATACCGGCGGCGCTTATGGCGGCAAGCACACCGGCGAGGCCGCGGTCGAAGCCGCCCGCCTGGCGCGGGCGGCGGGCAGGCCGGTGAAGCTGATCTGGACGAGGGAGGAAGAGTTCACCTGGGCCTACTTCCGTCCGGCGGGAGTGATTGACATCGCCGCCGCGGTAGATGCGCAGGGGCACATCGCCGCCTGGGAGTACGACAACTACAACTCCGGCCCGGCCGCCATCGGCAGCCCTTACCGCAGCCGCTATAGCCGGATCGAGTTCCATCCCTGCGATCCGCCGCTGCGCCAGGGCTCTTACCGTTCGCTTGCCGCCTGCGCCAACCATTTCGCGCGCGAAAGCCACATGCACGACCTAGCCGTATTGGCAGGCCAGGATCCGCTCGAATTCCGGCTGAAGAATATTCCCGACCCGCGGCTGCGCGCCGCTTTGCGCCGCGCCGCCGCGCGCTTCGGCTGGGCCGCCCGCCGCCGGCTTCCGGGCCGGCGCGGATTCGGACTGGCGGGCGGGTTTGAAAAAGGCGGCTACGTGGCCACCTGCGCCGAGGTTGAAATTTCCGGCCGGGAGCTGCGCGTCACCCGGGTGGTTGAAGCCTTCGACTGCGGCGCGGTGGTGAATCCGAACGGGTTGAGGAACCAGATCGAGGGCGCGATCGTGATGGGCCTAGGCGGCGCGCTGCGCGAGGACATCGAGTTCGACAACGGCCGCATTCTCAATCCGCGCTTCAGCCAGTACAAAGTGCCGCGTTTCGCCGATCTTCCGGAAATCGAAGTGGCGCTGATCGACCGTAAAAACGAGAGATCGTTTGGCGCGGGCGAGACGCCGATCGTCGGCATCGCTCCGGCCATCGCCAATGCCATTTGCGACGCCACCGGCCGGCGGCTGCGCTCGCTGCCGATGCTGCGGCTAGGCCGGCTGCCGGCGTAAAAAAATACCCCAGGCGACTTGATCACAGCCAGCTCGTTTGCGCCGGCTGCGCGCGGCACTCTAAACTGTCTGCATGCCGGCGCGCGATTTTCAGACGCTCACGCTTCGCCACGATCCCGAGGTCAGCCTGATTACCTTGCAGCGCCCCGAGCGGCGCAACGCCATCTCGTTCGAGATGATCGGCGAACTGCTGGCGGCGCTGGAGGACTGCGAGCACCGTTTCGAGCACGGGCAATTGCGGGTGCTGGCGCTGACCGGAGCCGGCCCGGCCTTCTGTTCCGGCATGGATCTGGAAACCCTGCAATCGCTGACCACGTCTTCGGAAGCACGCCAGCGGGAGGATTCCCGCCGGATGGCCGAGCTTTTTCTGCGCCTCTATCGTTTTCCCGCGCCCACCATCGCCGCGGTCAACGGGGCCGCGGTAGCGGGCGGCTGCGGGCTGGCCTCGGTCTGCGATTTCACCCTGGCCGTTCCCGGCGCGAAGTTCGGATACACGGAGGTCAAGGTCGGCTACATGCCGGCGCTGGTTACGGTTTATTTAGTCAGGCAAATCGGAGAAAAGCGGGCCCGCGACCTGCTGCTCACCGGACGCTTGATCGCGGCGGAGCAGGCGTTGGCATGGGGCATGATCAGTGAAATCGCACCGCCCGAAAACCTGCTGCCGCGCGCGCGCGCGCTGGCGCAAGAGCTGGCGCGCAACAGTCCCGCCAGCCTGGCCAACACCAAACGACTGATGGAACGCCTGCCGCTCGAGGGCGCCCTGGAAAAGGCGCTGGAGCGGGCGGCCGAAGACAATGCCGCGATGCGGCGCACTTCCGACTTCCGCGAGGGCATCGCCGCGTTTTTGGAAAAGCGCCCGCCGGCATGGCAAAAAGAGACACGATGAGACACACAAGCAGATAGAAAAGAGCAGATAAATCTATATAAACATTGCAGTTACGCCGCCAGGGCGATTTGAAAAAGACAAAAACGTTGCGGTAGAAAAAAAAGAGGGTAGCAATTTTTTTTGTAAAACGGCACCCGAGGCCAAAATTTCAATCTAAACGCAATCATTTCAGCTATTTAAGCTGGTGCCGTTTTCGTTTTTAAAACGGCACCCAAACGGCACCCAAACGGCACCCAAACGGCACCGGGGGAAATGTCGCAATATCACCTGGCGGCTGCCTGGCCGGTGGCTTTTTCCATCTCCTGACGGCGTTGCGCGACGGCCGCAGCCAATGTATTGAAGCTGGTTTTTGCCGTGGTTTTGAGTTGGTCGCTGTAGCCGAAAACCGCCCAGGGCACGCGGCCATGGAGAATTTGCAAGAGCGCTTCGACTTTCTTTTTACGGGCTTGAATCTCAACCGAGCGTCCGTAGCGGTCCAGCAGCCTGGCGGCATAGCTTTTCGAAATGGGAATGATGCCGTTTAATTTTTGGGTGGTCACTTTTTTATAGATCCAGACCAGGTCGGGAATTCTCGCCGCTTCAAACCCGAACAGGCCGGGGCGCAACACCCAATTGCGAGTAAGGCGCGCGCCGCCGAATTTCTCCATTCCTTCCTGGCTTTCCTGCTCGATGGCATGCGCCACGTCCTCGAGGCCGCCATAGCGCGCCAGACGCCGGGCGAGGGGGTGGGTTTCAGGATGCGCCTGGCGGGCAACCGCTTTTTTCAAGTTCCAGAGGCATAGCAGCGCCAACGGAAGGCAGAACAGCAGGGCGATGATGGCGCTTTCGCGAAACGAGGCGGTGGCGTCGAGCATCAGCGGGAGGAAAAGAGCGGCAATCCGGGGGGATTTTTGGCGGAGGGGATCGAGAATACTGAATTCCACGTTATCGGGGATGGAAACCAGCGTTCCCGTATAGGACAGCCGGGAAAGATCCAAATCCTTGGCCTTCACCAGCAACAAGCGCGAGCCGATTTTCAAAGCCAGAAAATGCCCGGTGGTCGCGCCGCTGCCGCGGTCATAGGAATAGCCGGAATCGTACGCTTTCTCGCCAGAGACGCGCGCGAAGGAATGCAAGTGGGGCGCGGCGAGTTGGGCGGCGTTCATTGAGTATGGGCCGCGCAGGCAAGCGCTCAGGTAACTGCGGTTCGCATACGCCAGCCCTGCCAAGCCGGCCAGCACGAGCAGATTCACGATGAGCAGGTTGCGGTTACAGCGGCCGATTTGCCGACTAATGAAGTTTTCGCCCATCGTTCGGCTCCAGATGAAACGGCGCCAGTATATAGCAGTTCAAACAGGCGGCGCTATGGCAAAGACCGGCGGCGGGATCAGCATCGCCGGCCACCGTCCGCTATGAGCCGGCGGCCATCGAAGGTAAACTGATAAAGCCGGGCCGGTTCCAGACCGGTTTTTTTGCCTCTATGACCACGTCCACCGCTCCCGCCGCCGTTGTCGAAGCCCGGGTGCGGGTCCGCTATGCCGAAACCGACCAGATGGGGGTGGTTTATTACGCCAACTACTTCGTCTGGTTCGAAGTCGGCCGGGTGGAATATTTTCGCGCTCACGGCTTTTCGTACAGCCTGATGGAGCGCCATGACGACTGTCATCTGCCGGTCGTCGAAGCGAAGTGCCGCTACAAATCGCCGGCGCGTTACGACGATGCGCTGGTGATCCGCACGCGTTTGACGCGGCGCCGCGGACCGATCTTGCATTTCGCCTACGAAATAGTGCGCGAGGCCGATGCCGAGCTGCTGGCCACGGGCGAAACCGTTCACGTGCTGGTGGACGCCAAATTCCAGGCGCGCGAACTTCCCGACCGCTATTTAGGATTGCCGATCGCCGAGGCCTGAGATGCCCGCTGCACTGCTGCTCGACGGAGACAGCCTGACGCTGGAAGCGCTGGAGCAGGTGGCCGCAGGCGGGGCGCGAGTGGAATTGTCTCCGGCGGCGCGGCCGAAAATCGAGCGCGCGCGCCGCGCGGTG
The DNA here is from genome assembly GCA_021789895.1 of Acidobacteriota bacterium. Taxonomy (GTDB): domain Bacteria; phylum Acidobacteriota; class Terriglobia; order Terriglobales; family SCQP01; genus JAKASR01. The sequence continues at coordinate 85,750 of JAJYIU010000006.1, forward strand.
GAAGCCGCGGCGCGACAGGAACTGCCGGTTTATGGCGTCAACACCGGGCTGGGACGGCTGAGCGACATACGCATACCGGCCGATCACATACTCGAGCTGCAGCTCAACCTGATTCGCAGCCATGCCATCGGGGCGGGCGAGCCGCTGGCCGAAGCGGCGGTGCGCGCCATGCTGTTGCTGCGGGCCAATTCGCTGGCCAAGGGCTATTCCGGAGTGCGGCCGGAGGTGATTGAAGCCTTGTGCGCCTTGCTGAACGCGCGGCTGCACCCGATCATTCCCGCGCGGGGGTCGGTCGGGGCGAGCGGGGACCTGGCGCCGCTGGCGCATATGGCGCTGGTGTTGGTTGGCGAAGGCGAGGCCTGGCACCAGGGCCGGCGGCTGGCGGGCAGGGAAGCGCTGGACGCCGCCGGGCTGACGCCGCTGCGGCTGGAAGCGAAGGAAGGGCTGTCGCTGCTGAACGGCACCCAGGCCATGCTGGCGCTGGGCTGCCTGGCGCAAGCCAACGCCGAACGCCTGATCGAGGCGGCCGACCGCATCGCCGCGCTCAGCCTCGACGCGCTGCGCGGCACGCCCGCGGCTTTTGACGAGCGCATACAAGCGGCGCGCGGCTTCGCCGGGCAGGCGGCCTCGGCGGCGCGGGTGCGGGCGGCGCTCGCCGGCAGCCAGATCCGCGAATCGCATCGCGGCTGCGGCCGGGTGCAAGACGCCTACAGCCTGCGCTGCATTCCCCAGGTGCACGGCGCCGTGCGCGATACCCTCGCCTTCACGCGCCAGGTCTTCAGCACCGAAATGAACGCCGCAGTGGATAATCCGCTGGTGTTTTTTTCCGGCGCGGATGAAATGCAGTTGATCAGCGGCGGCAATTTCCACGGCCAGCCGCTGGCCTTCGCGCTCGATTACATGGCGATTGCGCTCACCGCGCTGGCCGGGATCGCCGAACGGCGCATCGAGCGGCTGGTGAATCCGGCGCTGAACGAAGGCCTGCCAGCGTTTCTCGCGCGCGAGCCCGGGCTGGAATCGGGGCTGATGATGGCGCAGGTGACGGCGGCGGCGCTGGCGGCGGAATGCCGCGGGCTGGCGCATCCCGCCTCGGTCGAGAGCATCCCCACTTCGGGCAACAAGGAAGACTTCGTTTCGATGGGGATGAATGCCGGCCTGAAACTGCAGCAGGTGACGCAGAATGCCGCCCAGGTGCTTGGCCTCGAGGCGGCATGCGCCTGCCAGGCGCTCGACTTCCTGCTGCCGCTGCACACCGGAAGCGAAGGGGAAAAGCTGCGCGCCTGGATTCGCGAACGCGTGCCGGCACTGGCCGGCGACCGCTCGCTCGCGGCCGAGTTGAAAACGCTGGCGGAGGATTTGCTGGCCCGATCGTTCTGAGGCGTTCCATTGCGACAACGGACGACGGCGTGACCTGCACGAGCGCGAAAAACCGTCAAATCGAACGACCACCGGCCAGGCGGGGGAAACGGCAAGTTAAAATTTTCTTATGCTTGCGCTGCCGACCGCGCTGGCCGATTTCGACTCCGACTCGCCCGAGGCCACGCTGGCCTACGGGCGGCGGCTGGCGCGGGCGCTGCCGCGCCGGTGCCTGATCCTGCTGTGCGGCGATTTAGGAGCGGGCAAGACGATGCTGGCCAAGGGCCTGGCGGAAGGGCTGGGCGTGGCCGCCGCGGCGGAAGTGGGCAGCCCGACCTATACCTTGATCCACGAATACGCCAGCGGCGAGCAGGATTTCTATCACATCGATCTTTACCGCCTGGCGACGCCGCGCGATCTGGCATCGCTGGGGTTGGAAGACCTGCTGCGGCCGCGCGCCCGGCCGGCGATGGTGGCGGTGGAATGGGGCGAGAAGCTGCTCGAGCTGGGCGCGGCGCCCGGGCTCGAGATTTTCACGGTCGAGTTGCAGGCGGCGGGCGGCGACCGGCGGACGATTCGCGCCCGGGCCCTGCCGGGGGTGGAATCGGCTGAAAACCAAGGCGGCGGTTGATCTCACGCCACCTTGGACAACACTTTCGCGGCCAGACCCAGAGTGCGTCCGATCGTTTCGCTCGTCTTCCACATGGCTTTTCCACCCGCGGCGCTGGAGACGGCAATCGTACGGACCGACACCCTGGCGGCTGCCGGCGCCGATTTCAACGCCATCCAAGCAGTGCGAGGATGCAAGAGCGTAAATGTTCCCGGAGCGATGGCGGCAATCGTCCAGCCCAGCTTGCGATGCCCGCTGGCGACGAGGGCAATGCCCGCGCCCAAACTGCTGCCAATGATGAGATTTTCCCAAGTGCGTTGCATGCGTTTTGCTCGTTTTGACATGTTGGCCGAACCGCCCTCCAACCCTGCCGGTCTGACGGAAACACCGGACCAGCGCATCGCTTCCGGCCGCGCAGCGCCCGGCCCTCCCGCCTATTTTCTGGAACCGGATTCGGACAGTTGACTCTCTGCTCAGATGAATTTCCAAGCTGATGCCGATGCCTGTAAAAGTTGCATTGCGTGCCGCGGGGGTGGACAGAAGCGCCAGGAAAAGTGGAGAATCGAATCCACCATGGTGAAATCGCGGTTGCGCGCGGCCGGGCCAGCCCTGGCCCTGCTGTGCATCATTTTTTTGACGGCGCCCGGCATGCACGCAGCGCCTGCCGCGGTCCCTGCCGGCAAGCTCAAGCTCAACGGCTACGTCAACGACTTTGCCGGCGTGCTCACGCCCGCGCGGCGGGCATCGCTGGCGGAAGCCGCCGGCGAGCTGGACCGCGGCATGGGCGTGCAGGTGGCGCTGGTCACCGTCGCCACCACGGGCGAGGATAGCGCGTTCGATTACGCCTTTCGGGTGGCGCAAAACAACGGCGTCGGCTACAAGGGCCGCGATACGGGGCTGCTGATCCTGCTGGCGACCCAGGACCATAAATTTTCCGCGCAAGTCGGCTATGGGCTGGAGCCGTATATCACCGACGCCGACATCATGTCGTGGCTGCGGGCGCAGCGCACCGCGCTGCGCGCCGGCCATTACGGCGCGGCGCTGGCGGCCGTGCTGGACAACGCCAGCCAGACACTGGCGGCGCGGATGCACGGCGCCAAGCCGGGCCGCCTGAACCGGGGCGCGGCGGCCCGCCATGCCGGCGGGAGCCCGTACGCGGGGCTGGGGATACTGGGGTTTATCGTTTTGATGATTTTGTTGTCGCTGCTTTTCGGCAGCGGCCCGTTCGGCTGGCTGTTTTTCCTGCTGAGCTTCTGGGGCGGCGGCTTTGGCGGCGGCGGCGGGTTTGGCGGATTCGGCGGGGGCTTCGGCGGCGGCGGGGGTGGATTCGGCGGCGGGGGATTTGGCGGCTTTGGCGGCGGCAGCTTCGGCGGCGGCGGCGGCAGCGGAAGCTGGTGAGCGCCGGCAATACGAGGAGAGCAGATGGGGAAAAAAGACAAACAGGAAGACATCGCGCGCGTCACCGCCATGGTGCAGTCGGCGCTGGGCGCGCATTTGGAATCGTTGATCCTTTACGGCTCGGTGGTGCAGGGAATCACCGATGGCCAATTCAGCGATGTCAACCTGCTCTGCGTAGTGGACGAGATCAGCGCGGAGCGCCTCGAAACCCTCGCGCCGGCCCTGGCCTGGTGGGCGCGGCAGAAATATCCGCCCATGGTTTTGCTTAGCCGGGATGAACAGCGCGATTCCAGCGATGTCTTTCCGCTGGAGTACCTGGACATCATGCATCAGCGGCGGGTACTGGCCGGCCGGGACTGCTTTGCCGACGTACCCAGGCACCCCCAACTGCACCGCCTGCAGGTCGAACACGACCTGCGGACGCAGTTGATTCGACTGCGCGGCGCCTATGCCCTGGCGCAGGACGATGCGGGCAAGCTGGAACAATTGCTGCTGCAATCCCTGGTCACGTTTCTGGTGCTCTTCCGCCATGCGTTGCTGGTGGTGGGCGAGCCGCTGGTGCTGCAGCTCGAACCGATCATCGCGGCCGCGGCCGCCAGGTTCAACTTCGATCCGGGGCCCTGGCGCCGGCTGCTCGACGCCCGCATGAATTCGCAGCGGCTGCCGAAGGACGAAGTCAAGCGCATGTTTTTCAGTTACCTGCACGACATACAGGCGGTCGAACGGGCACTGGAGCGGCATGGCAAGCAGAGCTAGCCGGGCGAATGGGAGCGTGCCAGGGAACGGTTTCGGCCGGCAAGGGGCAAGGGTATGATGAAAGCTATGTCCACACTCATGAATCCGCAGCGTCCGCACCTTCGCCGCCAGGCCGGCGCGGTGCGCGGCTGGGTCATCGCGTTGATCGTAGTTGGCGTCCTGATTCTGATCCTGATCAGTTCCTACACCAGCGGCTACAACCGCATAGTGGCGCTGCACGAGCGGGTGAAGCAGCAGTGGGCGCAGGTGGACGTGGTGATACAGCGCCGCGCCGACCTGATTCCCAACCTGGTGGCGACGGTGCGCGGCTTTGCGGCGCACGAGACCAAGGTGATTGGGGAAATCACCTCCGCCCGCGCCGCCCTGGCCGGAGCGCAAAACCGGTCCCAAACCATCGCCGCCAACAATCAATTGGATGGCGCCCTCAGCCGCCTGTTGGTGGTGGTGGAAAATTACCCTAACTTAAAGAGCAACAGCAACTTCCTGGCGCTGCAAGACGAGCTGACCGGCACCGAAAACCGGATTGCGGTCGAGCGCCATCGCTACAATACCGACATACAGGCCTACAACACCTACATCACGCAATTTCCCAACAACATCATCGCAGGCATGTCCGGCTTCCATTACGATTCCAATTACTTCAATGCCAGCCCGGCGGAGCGCGCCGCCCCGCCCAAGGTCAAATTCGGCAATCCATAACGCATCGCCGCAACTTTTTGGCGGGCCAGGGGTTTAAGGACTGGTGCGAGGGGTCCCGTGGTGATCGAGGATCGGCTAACGGGAAGGCTGAAGCTGTCTGCGGACGTCCTGGATGCGGACGCGGAGCAGATGCTGCGTTTCCAGGCGGGCGACGAAACCGCCTTCGAAATCCTGGTGCAGCGTTATCGCCGCCCCTTGTCCGGCTATATGGACCGCATGCTGCAAAACAGCCCGGTAAGCGATGAACTGACGCAGGAAGCCTTCCTGCGCGTCTATTTGTCGCGGCGGCGCTATCGCCCCACGGCGCGGTTTTCCACCTGGCTGTACCGCATCGCCACCCGGCTGGCGCTGAATTACCTGCGCGATCACCGCCATGAGCGCCGCCAGCTTTCGCTCGATCAGCCCAGCCCGGTGACTGAGCGCCCGCCGGAAGCCGCCAGCCCGGCCCCGGGGCAGGAGGGCGAGATGCTGGCCGACGAGCGCTGCCGCCGCATACGCCGTTCGGTGGCCGCCCTGCCCGAGCGCCAGCGGACGGCGGTCATCCTGCACAAGTACCAGGAAATGGATTACCGCGCAATCGGCGAGACATTACAGATTTCAGTGAATGCGACCAAGTCGCTGCTGTTCCGCGCCTACGAAACGTTACGGCGGGAATTGCGCGATCTGGAGGAAGCGAGATAGTCTTATGCGCTGCCAGCAAGTCCGACGCGCATGGCTGGAGCCGGAACTCTCCGCCAAAGCACGGCGGCATATGCAGGCTTGTCCGGCGTGCCAGCGGGAATGGGAATTGAACCGGCGGCTGAACGAAGCGTTCAGCGGCTGGGAAGTAGAGCGGCCGCTGCCGGCGGAATGGGACCGCAGGCTGCAGCAACGGATTGCCACTGCCCGCACCGGTTGGCGCGGCTGGCTGGAAAGCTGGCGCTGGCGGCCCCATCCGCAGCCGCTGCGGCTGGCCGCCGGCGCGCTGCTTTTATTGCTGGTGGCCGGCGCGGGGCTGTATGTGCGCCCGCGCTGGTTTTCACCCCGCGCAGTCAAACCCGCTTCCACCGGCATCGTGCGCGATCTGCAAGCCTTGAACCAGAACCAGGAAATTCTGCAATGCCCGTTATTCGCCGGCCACGGGGCGGGCGATCTCGCGAATGGCGCGGAGAACATGAACTGATGCGGATCAAAGCCCAACCGGCTGCTCCCGCGCGCCGATGGCGCCCGCCCCTGGCGGCCCTGGGACGCCGAACCGGTTTCGTGCTCGTCTTGCTTGCCGGGGCAGGGATGATACCGGCGAGCGGAACGGTGCGAGCGGCGGCGTGGGGATTCCAGCGGGCGCGCTTCGGGCAGCGGATACCGCCGCCGCCGCGGATGCGGCCGGCGCCGCGGCCCTGGCGCCAGCCGCGGATGCAGCCGCCGCGGGCCGGCCGCGCGGGAGTATGGGGCAATGCGCTGGCCCGGCTGATGCAGTATCCGCCGCAGGAGCGGATTCGCCGGCTGCGCCGCAACCCGGCTTTCCGGCGCCTGCCGGCGCGGCGCCGGCGCCAGATGATCCAGCGGCTGCGCCGCTTCAACGCCCTGCCGCCGGCGCAGCAGCGCCGCATGCTGCAGCGGTTGCGCTGGCTGGGCCGGTTGACGCCGGCGCAGCGGAATAAGGCGCTGCAACTGGCGCGGCAGTTCCAGCAACTGCCGCCGCAGCGGCGGCGGTTGCTGGCGGGCGCCTACCAGCGCCTGCTGCGCATGCCGCCGGGGCAGCGCCGGCAGGTGTTTCAGAAGCCCTGGTTCCAGTGCCGTTTCACGCCACAGGAGCGCAAACTGCTGCGGCAACGGCTGGCGCTTCCAAACGAATAAGCGTTCGCCGTTCCGCCGCGGCGCGCGGCGCAAAGGCCGAGGGCAGCCGGCGCCAGCGCACGAATTGGGCATAATCGGCATCGGGCGCGGCGCGGAAGATGCGGCAATCGCAGGCGGCTTCGCGCCCGGCCGGCGCCGCCAGCGGCAGGCGGTCGGCCAGGGACGAGATCAATCCCGCCGCTTCCAGGCTGTCCAGCACCGCCGGCAGCAGGCTTTCGCGCAACACGCATTCGATTTGCGCCACCGCAAAGTGCCGCAAGCGGCCGTCGGCATAAAGGCGGGTAATGCCGGCGCGGGAATGCAATTGCGGCGGGGCGGCAATTGGAAATCGCGCCAGCAGGCGAATCGCCGCCTGCGCCTGGAAAGGCTCGACCACCAGGGCCAGGCAAATCATTCTGGGCACCGGTTGAGGCTCAGGCGGGGGCGCGGAACCGGACTGGATTTGCGAACCGCGGGCAGATTCCAGTTGCAAAAGAGGGCGACAGCCGGGGAGGGCTGAGGTGGGTTGCGGCATGTTCTTCTTCTCCTTCCGCGCCGGGCGCGGCGAAAGCTCCGTCATCGTGCCGCGGGCGGAAGGAAAAATCCGCGCACGGCGAACGCGAACAGAGATTTCTGCCGCGATCCTGGGCCGACGGCGGGGTAAAAAATAAAACCCGCCGAAGGCGGGTTAGGAGGGAAGAAAGCCTGTCCGCCTTTAGCACTTTTTTTAACGTGGTTGCAAGTAGCGACCCCGCCGGGCGGGGAACTAAATCAGTCCACGAAAGCGGATTTGCCGCTTCAAGAGCACTCTAGCGAAAAACACGGCCGGGGGCAAGGGAAAAATAATTGCCAACGTTATCACTCGCCGCGGAGAATGCCGGCGGGATGGGTTTTTACGATGGCGCCGAAGGGGACGACCGCGGCCAGGGCGGAAAGCGATAGGCTGGCGGCGAGGCTGAGCAGCAAAGTGACCGCGCCGGGCCAGAGGGCGACGTGGAAGACGGCTTCGGCGATGGCCAGCGCAATCAGCGAGCCGAGCAGATAGCCGGCCAGGCCGCCGGCCGCGCCCAGCCAGAGATGCTCGTAGAGGAAGACCAGCAGGATTTCGCGATTGCCGGCGCCGAGCGCCTTGAAGACGCCGATTTCACGCCGCCGTTCCAGCGCCTGGCCGGCCAGGGCCGCGGCCACGCACAGCGCCAGGGTGAGCAGGATGAAAACGATCGAGGCGAACAGCATGCCGCGGGTGCGGAGCACGATACGGCCTTCGTTGACTGCAATCTGGCGCACGTAATGCAGCTCGGCCCGGGGCAGGGCGCCGGCAAGGCGAGCGCGCGCCTGCCGGATTTGCACTTGCGAAGCGGGCGCCTGGGCCAGCAGGGTGGTGAAGCCGCCGAGGCCGGTCAGGACGCGCGCCGCATCCAGCGGCAGAAACGCCTGATTATCGGCCGAATCGCCCGAATGGACGATGGCGGCGATTTGAAACCCGGCGTGCCGCCGGCCATATTCCAGGCGCAGGCGAGCGCCCAGCTTGAGGCCGAGCTGCCGGGCGGCCTGGCTGCCCAGCCAGGCGGGATTCGCGGGCGGGGCGGCGCCGGACGGCAGACGATCCACGCGCCAGTAGGCGTTCATACGGCGGAGGGCGGAGAGCCGCGCGCCCGCGATCACGATGGCATGGCTTTGGCCGCGGACATCGCGTGCGCTGCCGATGGCGTAGAGCACTCCGGCCAGGCGCACCGAAGCGCCGACGGCGGCGCGCGCGGCCGCGAGCTGGGCGTCGGCGAAGCCGGCGCCGGCGGCGGGAGTGGCGATCAGGTTGGCGCCATAGATGCGGAATTCGCGGCGGATGTCGCGCTGCACGCCGCGGTACAAGCCCGCCAGGGCGGCCACCAGCATGGCGGCGGTGGTCAGCGCCAGCAGCGAATTCAGCAGGCGCAGCTTGCGCCGCCAAAGCGACGACCAGGAAATGCGCGGCAGATTGAAGACGCCGGCGGCGGCGGCATGCGGGCGGGAAGGCGCGGAGGCTGGCGGGGCCGCGGTCACGGGTGCTGGGCTTCATCCCGCAGGACGAACGCCGGCTCCAGGCGCGCCGCCTGGCGCAGGGCGTGGGCGCAGCCGGCCAGGGAGATGCCGATCGCCAGCAGCAGCATCAGCGGCGCCAGCACCGGTTTCCAATGCGCGGCATAGCCCAATACATGCGCCGAAACCGCGCCGGCAAGCTCCTCGCCCAGCACGAACCCCAGCGCGCCGCCGCCGAGGCCGAGCATCGCGGCTTCGAAGAAATAGAGCCGTCCGATGGCGCCGTCGGAAGCGCCCAGCGCCTTCATCAGCGCGATTTCGGCGCGGCTTTCCGCCACCGCCGTGGTCATCACCCCGCCCACCGCCAGCGCGCCCGCGGCCAGCGCCGCAAGCGTGATCAGCAGCATCAGCAGGCCCAGCTTGCTCATCACCTGGCCTTCGCCGGCCTCGACCCGGCGCACGATGCGAACCTTCGCTCCCGGCCAGGCCTGCTCGATCTGATAGGCGATAGAGCGCGCATAGGGCGAGCACATCCAGCGCTCCTGCTCGGCCGGAGTCATGCTCTTCGGGTTTTGCCGGCCGAAGGCGTCTTCCGGCTTGGTCAGCGCCGAAACCAGCACCTCGCGGCTTTTTCCCGGCAGCCCGGAAAGTTGCTGGGCATAATCCAGCCCCAGCAGCAGCACTCCGGCCTGCGCCGGGCCGCCGTGCAGGATGCCGGTCAGGCGCACGCGCAGCGGAGCGCCCGCCGCGCCTTTCAACTCGACGGTCATTCCCGGGCGCCAGTGCATGCGGCGCGCCAGGCTGTCGCCGGCCAGCGCTTCCGGGGCCGAATCGCCGGGCCAGCGGCCGTCAATCATCCAGGCGGGAGCGAGCGATTTCAGCCCGGTCACAAACGGCTGCGCCTGGCTTTCCAAATGCATCGGCCGGGCCAACCAGGCGCCTTCGACCGGGACCGGCTGGCCGCCGGCCACCGCCCGGGTGAACAGCACCGGCGAAAAAGCGAGAATATTATGCGCCCAGAAGATTTTCTTCAGCACCGGCAGGCGCGAGTCCTCGAGATGAGCGCCGGCGCGGGCCGGGCGCAAATCCACGCCGTTCAAATCCACCGGCAGCGAATCGGCGGCGGGGACGACGACCAGATTGGCGCCGTAGCGATGGAGTTCGCGGTTGAGATCGTCGCCGGCGTTGATGCGGATGGTCAGCATGGCGGTGGCCACCGCCATGCCCGCGGCCACGGCCAGCAAGGCCAGCGATTTTCTGCCGCTGCGGCGGAAGAGCGCTTGCTTGAGGATGCGGAAAAACATGGAAACCCGGAGATTATGCGGGCCGCGCGACGGCCATCATTTTTTCGCGAACAGGGGCGCCTGGGCGGCCAGGTAGCCCACCTTGATCACCACCTGCTTGTCCAGCACCTGGTACTGCAGCGGAATCGGGTTGCAGCCGCCCCAAACGCCGACGGTGGAGACGTTGATGGGGGCATCGCAGTTGCGGCAGAACAGGATTTGGCCGCGCTGGTAATAGCCCTTGCCGCCGCAGATCTGGCAGGCGTCGAGCGCCAGCGCCAAGTGCCCATTGGGCTTGCGCATGGCAAAGAAGCGCACCGCGCCCTGCGCGGTGACGACCTGGTAGCGATGCAGATCGCCGTTCATGATCTGGCTGACCGGCACGGTGACGATGCCGGAATGGGCTTTCAAGACGGTGGCGGGCGAAAGGGCGCTCAGCGAACGCGCGTACACGTAATCGCCGGCGATCAGGACGAGGAAGACAAACGCGGCGCTGTAGGCCAGGCTCGACCAAATCTGGTCGCGGCGGGCGGCGGCGCGGGCGGCGCGGCGCTGCGCTCCGCTGGCGGCCGCAGCGCTTTCCGCCGCCGCGGCGGCGGCGGCGGCGCGGACGCGGCGGCGGTCGCGCAGGATCAGGATGCCGGCCAGACCCAGCACCACCACGAAGAAGAAAACGTCGTTGCGCACGATCGGGCCGACCAGCGCCATTTCCTTTTGCGAGGAGGGCAGCACGCCGGCCTCGGAAAGCTCATGCAGGCCAGTCACCAGCAACTGCACCGCGATAAACCAGAGGATGACGGTGGTGATGCGGAAGAAACGGCGCAGGTCCACGCGGATGCTGCCCTTGACGAAGGCCACGCCGAAGACGACGGCCAGCACCAGGCCGATCACCGATCCCAGCCAGGCGAGCAGTTCCGAGGTATTGAGCGAGACCGCGGTGAGCATCATCACCGTCTCGACGCCTTCGCGCAGCACCATGAAGAAGACGAAGAGAAACAGTCCGGTGGCGGAGGCTTGCTGGCGGGTCAACTGCCCCAGCCGCTGCTCGATATCGGCACGCAGATGGCGGGCGGCCTTGCCCATCCAATACACCATGGTCAGGACGAAGACGCCGGCGATGAGCAGCATGTAGCCTTCAAAGCGATCTTCGTTCCATTGCAGCCGGGCCATCAGGATGGCGCCCGCCAGGCTGAGGCCGAAGGCCGACAGCAGCGCGGCGTAAACCACGCGGTAGAGGTCGGTGCGGCCGATGCGGCGCAGGTAGGCGACGGCGATGGCCACCATCAAGGCCGCCTCGACGCCCTCGCGCAGGGTGATGACCAGTTGTTCGATCATGAGCCGGTTTCCTGGGACTGCGCCCGCGCCGATTCCGCCGCCAGCCGCTGGCGGCGGTGCCGGTCCACCAGCCAGGCGTGGAGCAGCGGATCCAGATCGCCATCGAGCACCCGCCCGACGTCGCCGATCTCCAGCTTGGTGCGCAGGTCCTTAACCATCTGATAGGGCTGGAGCACGTAAGAGCGGATCTGGCTGCCGAAATCAATATCCAGCTTGGAATCTTCGATCTTGCGGGCTTCGGCGCGGCGCTTGGCCAATTCATGCTCGTAGAGGCGCGAGCGGAGAATCTTCATGGCCACGGCGCGGTTCTTGTGCTGCGAGCGCTCGTTCTGGCATTGCACCACGATGTTGGTGGGCAGATGCACGATGCGCACCGCCGAGTCGGTCATGTTGACGTGCTGGCCGCCGCGGCCGCCGGCGCGGAAGGTGTCAATCCGCAAGTCCTCTTCCCGGATATTGACCTCGATGCGGTCATCAATTTCCGGGCTGACGAAGACGCTGGCGAAGGAGGTGTGGCGGCGCTTGGCCTGATCGAAGGGCGAGATGCGCACCAGGCGATGGACGCCGGTTTCCGACTGCAGCAGCCCATAGGCGTAATCGCCGGCGACGGTGATGGTGGCGGATTTGATGCCGGCTTCCTCGCCTTCCTGGCGGTCGTTGATGCTGGTGCTGAAACCGCGGCGCTCGGCCCAGCGCAGGTACATGCGCAGCAGCATGTCGGCCCAATCCTGGCTTTCGGTGCCGCCGGCGCCGGGATGGATGGTCAGGATGGCGTTGAGCGAGTCGTTTTCCTGGCCCAGCAGGGTTTCCAGCTCGATCCGCTCCAGGTCGGTGCGAAGCTGCGCCAGCTCGCGCCGCAGCTCGGCGCTGAACTCGGCATCGTCATTTTCCTGCAAGAGTTGCAGGTAGGCGGCCAGGTCATCCACCCGGCGGGCGAGGCCGCTTTCCGCGCCCAGCAGCGATTCCACCCGCTTGCGCTCGCGCGAGACCTGCAGCGAACGCTCGCTGTCGTTCCAAAAGCCGGGGCGGGAAATTTCCTGGTCGAGGCGGGTTAACTGCGCTTGCAGGCGGGGGGCGTCAAAGATACACCCGTACGTCATGGGCTTTGGCCTGCAAGGCTTGAAAATCGCGTTCTAATTCTTCCGTCATGAGCGCGCCCGGCGACGGCGGAGAACAAGCGCTACCGCGGCCGCCAACATTACTATTATCGCACACAGCCAAGCCGGCCAATCGCCGCGGCGGGTATAGAACGTCAGCCGGGAACGCGGAGAAAACGCCGCCGACAGCGCCAGCCGGCGCCAGCGCGGCAGCCGCGCCACGACGCGGCCGTAGGGGTCAATCACCGCCGTAATTCCGTCGTTGGTCGCGCGCAGCAACCAGCGCCGGTTTTCCATGGCGCGCAGCCGCGCACCCACCAGGCTTTGGCGGGCGGCGGCGGAATTGCCGTACCAGCCGTCGTCGGAAAGGTTCACCAGCCAGTTGGCCCCTGCATCCGTCATCCGCCGCGCCAGTTGAGGAAAATCCGATTCGTAGCAGATCAGCACGCCGAAGCGGTAGCGGCCCCGGGACAATAAGGTCAACCGCCGTCCGGGGACGAAATTTCCCGCCTGCATCGTCCAGCGCTTGATGACCGGGATGCGCCGCAGCCAGCCCGGCAGCGGCAGATCTTCGCCAAACGGCACCAGGTGCACTTTGTCGTAGCGCTTCCCCGGGCGGCCATTAGAAAAAATCTCCAGCGCCGAGTTATGCGGCTGATCCAGCCGGGGCAATCCGGAGGGATAGCGGCTGTAGCCGACTTCTTCCAGCACGATGACGGATTGCAAGCCCGACGCCAGCGCCGACAGCCGGGTCTGCAACTGCGGCTGGAGTTGATATTCCAGCGGCGCCGGCTGCTCCGGCCAGATCACCAGCCCGGGCGGCGGACCGGAGGCGGTGGAGCAACTGCGGGTGAGGCGGTCCATGCGATCGAGAAAAGCGGCATAGACGGCGTCGTTCCAGGTGGTATTGAAGCTGGTGACCGGCTGCACCAGGCAGCCGGCCAGCTTGACCGGATCGGCCATCGGCGCCGGGTCGTAGGGGAAGGTGGCGAACCCCACCACACAAAATAAAATACCGGCCTCGGCCAGCACCATTTTCCGCCCGCGCGCCGGCCAGCAGCGCACGGTATCCGGCTTCCGTAAGAGCCAGCCGCGCAGCAGCAGCGACGCCATGAGAACGTTGCCCAGGGCCACCAGGAAGCTGGCGCCGTAAATGCCGCCCACCGGCAGCGCCAGCATAAAACCCGCATGATCCACCTGCGAGGCGCCCAGCAGGTTCCAGGGAAAGCCGCCGAAGGGGACATGCGTGCGCAGCAGTTCGATCGCGGTCCAGAGCGCGGCCAGGTTCAAGGGGGCGAAGCGGGGCTGGCGCCGTCCCAGCCAATTGCCCAGGCACGCGAACAGCGCCCAGAAAAAGCCCATCAGCAGCAAAAACAGCCCAAACGCCAGCGCCGAGATGGCCGGGCTGAGATCGCCATAACGGTGCAGCGTGGTGTAAACCCAGGGGCAACTGCCGGCAAAAAAAACGGCGCCGGCGGCGTATCCCGCCCAGAAAGCCCGCAGCGCGCGCGGGGAGCGCAGCATGGCCACCAGTAACGGGATCAGGGCCACCCAGGCCAGCCAGCTCAGGGAAAATTTCGGGAACGAAAGGAAACTTAACAGCCCGGTGAAGGCGCCGGCCAGCAGCATCTTCCAGACCGCCGGCGCGGCGTCACTGACAGCGCCGCGGGGCGGGGAAGAAGTGGCATTTTGAGCAAGGCCGGACATGCCGCGATTTATTGTAGCGAACTGCAGCCAAACGGCGAATTCGAGCCAGGCTTTTGGCCAAGGGGCGATTGCGCCCTCCCGGCTATTTTCGATCTCTGCCTTCCAACCATTGCCGGCGAATTTGCCGTTCGGCGGCGGTGGCTCCGGGCGAGTCAACCAGCGAGCATGAGTCCGCCCGGGGCGGCGACGGCAGCAGCGTCAGGGTATAGACCTGCCCATGCGATTGGACTTGAAGCCAGGTTTTGCGGCCGGCGGGCAGGGCGCCAAGCGCCGATAAGACTTCGTCCGAATTCACCGGCTGGCCGTGAATGGAAACGATGACGTCGTCCACGCCAAAACCGGCGCTCGCGGCCGGGCTGCGGGGCGCCACCATCAGGACGCGATTGCCGGCAAGCGCCAGCCCGAGATAGTTATTTCGTCCCGGCGCCGGCTTGCAATCCAACTGCATCCCGATGGCGGAAAAGCACCGATTGTAGGGCAGGGCCTGCGTGCCAGCGGCGTAATGCGCGAAAAAGCGCCGGTACGAGCGGCCGTCCACCGCCTTGAGCGCGCGCCGCAAATCGCGCTGGCGGTAGCCGCGGCCGGGCAGGTAATAAGACGCCCGCGGTCCTTTATAGACGTGATTCCAAAGATAGCGGAGGGCATCATCGAGCGAACGGCGGCCGCCGGTGCGCCGGCGTATATCCAGATCGAGCAGCACGCCCAGCAGATCGCCTTTCTGGTAATAGGAAATGGTGGTGGCGCGCTGGTTCGTTTCCTGCCAAAGCGGCGTGCGGTCGTGAAACCAGGCGGTCAGCGAGGAATCGGCGGCGCTCATCAGATGCCGGCCCGGCTGGGTTTTGAAGTTGGAAATATTGGCCGCCAATTGCCGCAGGTAGGCCGGGGCGGAAAGCAGCCCGGCGCGCTCGAGCGTGATCTCGCCGTAATACTGGGTCAGCCCTTCGGCAATCCAGAGACAGCGCGTGGGGTCGGGACGCGAGTAACGGAAGGGCCCCAGCGCCGCCGGACGCAGCCGCTTGACGTTCCATTGATGGAAGAACTCATGCGCGGCATCGGCTTCGGCTGCGAGCAAGCCGCCGCGGCTGGCAAGGGTGGCGGGAATGATGATCTGGGTGCCGAACAGGTGCTCCATGCCGTCGCCCGGGCTGGCGGCATCGAAATGGAAGAAAAAGGTATAAGTACGCAGACCGGCGGGCGGCCCGAATACGCGATTTTCCACATGCACGATTTTTTTTAGCGCTTCGACGAGCCGCGGCGCATTACCGCCATCGGGGCCGTAGGCGTGAATCATCACCCGATAGAGCCGGCCGGAGTCGCGAAACCGATGCAGTTGAATCTGCGGGGCCGCTTCGAGCGGCGAGTCAATGAAGATGTCGTAGTTGGGAAATCGCAAACGGATCTGATTCAGGCGTCCGATTTCGTCGAGCACCTGCCAGCCGGAGGGCGCCAGCACGGTCAGAGCGACCGGATCGGGCTTATGCCCGGGGAGATAGACAAAAACCGGGCCGCCATTGATGTTGGCATGGGTGCGATCCAGTTGGGCAAACGAGCCGGTCAGGGTGTTGGCGTAGATCCGGTACTGAATCCGCGGGACCGGGCAGCCCAGAGTGCGCACGCTCCAGCTCGAAGGCCCGGTGCGCAGCACCGGCAGCGGCGGCCGGGCGCCGGCCCGGCAGATTGCCTGGAAATTTTGCAGATTGGCCGCGAAGTTGTAAACGCTGTAGCGGCCGGGATACCAGACCGGCAGGCGCACCCGCAGCAGCCGTCCGGCAAAGCCGCCCACATCCAGCCGCACGGCGATCAAATGATTGGCCGGATGGGTCAGATCAAGGGTGTAATGCAGGCGGTAAGCGCCGCGTCGAGGCAAAAAAGCCAGCCGCTCGACCGGCTGCCCCGCGCCGGCCTGCCCCCAACCCGCCAGGGATGCGGCCAACAGCAGCATCGCTCCCAGCGCGGCTGGCCGGCAGCTTCGGTCAAAGATGGTTTTTGCAGGCATATCGCGTATGTATCGGCATGCGAGCCGCGTGCGTTCGGCAAGGCAGCGGGCGCAGCGCAACAACCGAGTATAGGGGAGCCGGCTTAGATTCGCCTACGGCAAAAGCCTTACCCCGGTCATGGCCGTTCCTGAACCAATTTCGTCTGCGCGATCAGTAGTTTTCCGTAAGGCGAACCCTTACCGTAAAACTCCTGATGAACTCCGCAGTTGCTCGATCACTGACATGCTTTCAACCTCTTCGCTGGCGCCGGCTGGCGGCGGCGCTCGGCCTGGCCGCCGCCTTCGCAGTTTGGGGACAAGCGCAAAGCCTGCAGTTTGGCGCCTCCTACGATCACCTCAGCGTTCAAGGCCAGGGCGGCGAAAAACTAGCGCTGACACTGACCGATTGCGGCAGCTCGCTCTGCCAGTTGAGGGGCAGCGCTTACGGCACCGGCGCGCTGCAATCCTCCGGCAGCTACACCATCGTGGCGGGCACCAGCAACTCGATCATTCTCACCAGCTCCGGCAGCGGCGCCTTTAGCGTCAGCCAGCCGTCGGGCTGGTGGCTGGTGTATCAATCGAGCGCCGGCTCGCTCTCGGGCG
The DNA here is from genome assembly GCA_021789895.1 of Acidobacteriota bacterium. Lineage (GTDB taxonomy): Bacteria > Acidobacteriota > Terriglobia > Terriglobales > SCQP01 > JAKASR01. Next base: position 102,400 of record JAJYIU010000006.1, read on the forward strand.
AAGTGCAGTTGCAGCAGGTGCAAGATAATCCCAGCAGCGGGCAGGCGACGGCCACCGGCACGCTCAGCGGCCTGGCCGGCAGCCTGGCCCCGGCTCTGAATGCGTCCGCCGTCTCGATCACTTTGAATTTTTACGATGGCAGCGGGCTACAGGCGCTGCTGGGCAATAGCGGCAGCCTGAATACCAGCCTTGCGCCCGGATCCTCCACCGGCGGCGCGGTCAGCACTTCATCAAGCACCAGCTCCACTACCACCACCACGACCACCACCACCGCCGTAGCCGCTTCCGCCACCCCGCCGGCGCTCGACAGCTATGGCGGCCTGGCCAATGTCTCGCTGCCGGTCACGGCGACGGGATACTTTCAAGTCAAAAAAATCGGCGCGCGCTGGGTGTTTGTGGATCCGAGCGGGCACCCGTTCTGGATGCTTGGAGTTTTCGCGGTGGATCTCAACACCGATACCAGCACCGGCCAAAGTTACGTCTTGAACAAATATGGCGGGCTGGCAAGCTGGGGCCTGCAGGCGGTCCGCCGGCTGCAAAAATGGGGATTCAACAGCACTGCCGAATACTCGTCGGCCTATGTCGTTCCGCTCAATCACGACGGCAGCTACGAAACCAGCGACCCCATGCCCTGGGTGGATATTCTGCGCCCGGCGCATTACAGCCTCTACAATTACGGCAACTACGCGCCGGGGCCGGTGAAGGATCTGGTCAACGGGCTGGATGCGATCTATCAGAACTATCGCGGCGATACGCTGCCCGACGTCTTCGATCCGAACTTTCAAACCTTTGCCGATAATTTTGCCAAGGCGATGACCTCGCCGGCGGAGGCGACTTCTCCCTGGCTGATCGGCACCGCCACCGACGACCTGGACGATCTCTGGGGATTCGGGCCGGGGCCCGACCTGCCGGCGGCGCGCAATTCTTCCAACATCGGCTGGCTGGTGCTCTGCACCGACTTCCAGCAAAGCACCAATGCCCGCTTCAGCCAGAGCTATAGCGATACCAAGGTGTACAGCAAATACGCGCTGGCCAGTTGGCTGCAAGCCAAATATGGCACCATCGCCGCGCTCAACAACGCCTGGGGCTCGAACTACACCAGCTTCGGCGACAGCGGCGGCTACGGCACCGGCACCGGACTGCTCGACGAAGACGGCCGCGATGCCTGGGTGGGCAACGACGATGCCGGACTGAGCACGGCGAACGCCCAGGTCAAGGCCGATCTGAACGCCTTTCTCGCGGTGTACGCGCAAAAGTATTTTTCCATCGTCAGCGCCGCCATCCGCGCCGCCCGCCCGAATCAATTGGTTTTCGGTCCCTGCACTCTGAACGCCTGGAATGGCATCAGCCGGCAGCCGATTCTGGCCGCGGCGGGGCAATATACGGATGTGATCCAGGCCAGCATGGGCACCCAGCAGGTTTACGATCTCAGCCTGCAATACGCCGGCGACCATCCCTTCGTCACCTGGACGGGCATGCCGGCCAATCCGGATTCCGACCTGTCGGCCTATCCCAATCCCGAATCCCCCGACGTTTATTCGACCCAAGCGGCGCGCGGGCAGGAATATGCCACCCAAGTGCTCACCGACGCGCAATACACCGGCTCCAGCGCCGCCGGCGCGCTGCAGGGCAGCCAGAACATCGTCGGCAGCAAGTTCTGGGCCTGGACCGATTCCTGGGGAGAGAAAACCAACTGGGGCCTGGTATCGTTTCTCGATAATGCCTACGACGGCGTCGCCGACGTCATCGCCACCGGCACCGATCAGTGGGGCTACGCCACCGGCGGCGAGGCCGGCAACTACGGCAATTTCATCACCCCGGCGCAGCAGGCCAACTTTACCGTGTTGAACCAGCTCGTATCATCGCTGCCGTAGCTGCAGCCCCGTGAAGTTCCTGAAGCATTGCATAGGCCGCCGGCTGCATTCCCGCAGCCGGCGGCTTTGGGCTTACGTTTACCGGCGCCCGCCGGGGCGTGATGGCCGCCGGGCGCTGCTTTGCCGCACCAGCGCCTCGGCTGCATTGGCTTCTACGATCCAACTGCTGGCGGCGGAAATAGTGTTTTCGTCTTCGAACCAGAGGAAACCGAAGTTGGCGATACATTCCGGAAAATCCGGCTTGATCACAATATAGCCGGGGATCATGCCGCCGGGGACGAAGGTATTGTCGGCGCGATTGCTGCCGTACGACTTCAACTTGGAAACTTTGCCGATGCCGGAGATGTACGAAATGCTGTCCACCGGGTGCGTGCCAAGCAGGTAGTTGGCGGCGCGGAGGGTGTATTGCGGGCCGACCAGATCGGGGAAGGCCTGGTGCAGGAAATACATCTGCACGCCGAATTCCGCCACCATGCCGGAGCCGCCCCAATCGCCCATCGTGGGCGGAACGCCAAAGGGGGTGGCGGCAAGCCGGCGATTAAGCTGCGGCAGCCAGGCCTGCACCGCCGCCCGGAGGCGGGCGCGGTAGGCGGGGCCGAGATAGGGCAGGGCGCGGACGGCGGTCCAGCCGCCAAAGCCCAGGCGTTGCAGCATGACGGGAAATAGCGTTTCCACGCGCCGCTTATAGGGCTCCGCGCCGCGGGTGGCGATCATCAACTCCAGGGCGGCGCTCCAATCGGGCGCGCCGAAACGGCCGATGGCCTGGAAGCGGCTGGCGACGGGATGCGCTTTCTGCTCGTTCCACAGGCGGATCGCGGCCTGTAGGCATTGTTTCGCCAGCGGGTCGTTCCAACCGCGCAGCACGCGGGAGGCCGAGGCCAGCGCCGCCGCCGCCGCGTACTCCATGGCGGAGTTGTAGTTTGTCCAGGCCCAGCGGTCGTCGGGCCGGCCGGAAAAGTTGCCGCGCACCTGGTTGGGGCCGAGCTTGGGATCGTAAATCCGGCCGTCGGTCTGGGAGGCGCCGTCGCCGATAAAGGTGTATCCCCGCAGCGTGGCCGACTGCAGGCCCATGAAGGTGTGGCCGACCGCATGGATCTGCGCCAGGGTTTGCAGAATGCCGTGCTCCACCTGCTCGACCAGGTCGGGCACGCCGTCGGGACGGTGCATTTCGACCTTGCGGGCGCGCTCGTCCACCGTCAGCTCGTCCCATTTGTGATGGAAGGTCTCGTACGCCAGGGCCAGGTTCTGTATGGTCAGGTACTGGCTGAAGGCGTCGTTATCAAAGTCCCCTGCGTCGAACCAGCCGCCGGTATTCAAGCCGGGAATGTGCTGGCCGGGCCGGTAGGGCGAGTAAGTGTGCTTGCCCATCCAATAACCGTCGAAGTGTATCAGGTCGGGCGGCGCCTGCCGGGCGTCGTCCATGTACGCCAGGCCATGCCACAGGCGGTAGGCATCGCGCACTGAAACGTGATCCATCTGCACCGCCAGAAAGCCGTCGAGCGTGGTCTGCCAGGTGTGGTCGTAAACGTCGCTGGCGATGGGAAAGACGCCGGAGCGAACGCCGGCGTACTCGATCACATAAAAGCCGGGCCGGCGCACCGGGGAAAAATCGAATTGGGCGTAGTCGTAACGCAGCCAGCGCCGGAGCGGGGAAATGGGCCCGGTAAATACCTGGCGGTAGGAGCCGTCTTCCATCAGCCGCAGCACCTGGGCGGCGCCCGGCGCCTGGAAGCGCGGATCGAGTTCGAGCACGGCGATTTTCGGAAAATCGGGAGCGTACCCGGCCTGGCTGTGGGCGATGGAGGGCGGCCGGGTCCAGCGGGGGATGTAGTTCGGCCGGATGTGCCACACCACCGCGCCGCGGGTCTTGCCGGCGGGAATCAGCGTGCGCAGCACGAACCAGCCGTTTTGCGCCAGGTTGCGGCCGTCATAGAGCAGCAGCGGCCCGCGGGCGGAGGTGATGGTGATGCGATCGAGCGGGGCTTCCGGCGCCAGCGTGATCGTATGGCCGGCGGCGAAAGGCAGCGGCTGCGTATAACCCTCGGCGCGGTGCAGGTCCGCCGTGTAGTACATTTCGCCCTTGAGGTGGCGGCCGGGGACCTGGGTCATGCGTTCTTCGGGGCTGCGCGGGAAGACGCCGAAGCGGCGATGGTCCACGATGTAGTCTTTGTCCATGTAAATCGAGGGCAGAAACTCCAGATTAAAACCGGCTTGCCCCACCAGGCGGCGGGGCAGGGGCTGCGCCAGGTTGACACTGACGCGCACGCCACCCGGCTCGGCGCTAACTACCACGCGGTAGCGCAGCCGGTAGGCGGGATAGGCCAGTTCGGCTACCAGCCGGCCGCGCCGGGGCTCGGCCCGGCGCCGCCGCAGCAGCGGGATCGGGTCCCATTGTTCCGGGGTGGACAGCAGGCGCACCGAGCCGTTGGTGGCGATGCGCCGGTCGTAGAGGATGATTTGCATCGCCGCGTTCTTCTGGTCGAAGAAGACCGGGCTGTAGGTGCTGTTGTAAAGCATCACGTTAAAACCCGGCGCGCGCAGATAGCCGCTGGCGGTCACCCGTGGCGCGGGCAAGGGCGGGCCAGCGGCGAAGGCGGCGGCGGCGAGCGAGGCGAGCAGGGGCAGCAGTTGGAGCAGGGAGGAGCGAGAGCGCATGCGCAGCCTTTCCCGGAAGAGTGGACAGCAGAAATCGTAGCCTGATTTCCGGCGCCGCGGTTGGAGCAAGAAGGAGGAGCGGCGCCGCGGGCGCGAATTGGCGGGCCGCCCTGTGACGCCGCTTACGCCTGAGACTGACCGAAGAAGTGAGCCGGTCACGCCGCCGGCGTGTCCGTGGCCGGGTTCGCTGGAATGCCGCGCAAGGCCGCGCCGACAAGATAATGATTGCATACACATTCGCAAGTGATTTAGGTCACAAACAACAACGCGCACGGTCACTGCCGGGGCGCAGTCCCGCTGCCTAGACTCAGACTTTATGTATGTCCGCTATCACCAGATGAGGTGCTTATGATTACTCACGCGATGCGTAGCGCGGGCCGGCTGCTGGCGGCGCTGCTGTTGGCCTCCCTGGCCGCCTGGGCGGTGCCCAGCTTTTCGCGCCAGACCGGCTTTCCCTGCTCCACCTGCCATACCACCCCGCCCGAGCTGACCGCCTTCGGGCGCCAGTTCAAGCTCAACGGCTACACCATGACCAACATGAAAACGGTCTCGGCGCCGGCGCAAAAGAATCAGTCCGGCCTGCAGCTCGACAGCTTCCTGCCGCTGTCGGTGATGTTTCAGGTCTCCGATAGCGTCACCCGCAAAGCGCAGCCCGGCACCGACAACGCCAACGCCGAGTTTCCCCAGCAGTTGAGCCTGTTCCTCGCCGGCGCCTGGTCGGCGCATGCCGGCAGCTTCATGCAGGTCACCTACGATACCCAGGGCGATCACTTCAGCATGGACAACACCGATATACGCTTCGCCAAGCAGGCCACGCTGGGCGGCAAGACCCTGGTGTACGGCCTGGATATGAACAACAACCCCACCGTCGAGGATCTGTGGAATTCGACCCCCGCCTGGGGTTTTCCCTACATCTCCTCCAATTCGGCCCCCGGGCCGATTGCCGGCGCGCTGCTTGACGGCGGGCTGGCGCAGGACGTGGGCGGCGTGGGGGTGTACGGGATGTACGACGACCATCTCTATCTTGACGTGACCGCGTACCGCTCGATGCATATTGGCGGGCCGCAGCCGCCCGACGGCCAGAACTTCGGCATTAACATCCACGGCGTCGCGCCCTATGGCCGCATCGCCTGGCAGCAGCAGATGGGCGACACCCTGTTCGAGATTGGCGCTTATGGCTTGTACCTGCGCAGCTATCCCAACGCGATCACCGGGCCGCGCGACACCTACCGCGACGTGGCGGCGGATTTCACCTTCGACCAGCAGTTGGGGGCCAACCAGTTGTCCATCTACGGCACGTACATCTACGAGCACGCGAATCTGGACGCGAGCCTGCTCGCCGGCTCGGTCGGCCAGAGCCTGCACAAGCTGAACACCGCGCGCGCCAACGCCACTTATCACTGGGGCGACCGCTACGCCGCCACCGGCGGCCTCTTCGGCATCTCCGGGACGACCGACATCACGCTGTTCGCGCCCGGCGCGGTCGGCGGCAGCGCCAGCGGCAGCCCGCAAACCGACGGCTACATCCTGCAGTTCGCCTACTGGCCCTGGCAGAACATCAACCTCACCGCGCAGTACACCGGTTACTGGAAATTCAACGGCGGCTCGACCAACTACGACGGCAGCGGCCGCAATGCCGGCGACAACAACACCCTCTATCTGGCCGGCTGGTTCATCTTCTAAACTGAACACTAAACTGAAAGTTTAAATTACAGGCAGTCAACAGCGGGCCTGGCTGCGGTCAGGCCCGCTGGCTTTATAAGGCCATCCAATCCCGCGGAGCGCCTAAGCGCCGGCCGATTCCAGCCGGGCAAAGGCGCGGGCGAGCAGCGCTTTCTGCTCGCGCTGGTGACGGCGCAGCGAGCCGGTGGCGGGGCTGGCGGATGCTTCCCGCCCGACGTAGCTCCAGCGCCGGCCGGAATTGAGCGCGGCGAGCCGCGGGGCGAGCGCGTTCCAGGCGCCCATGTTGGCCGGCTCCTCCTGCACCCAGACGAATTCTTTCGCCCGGCGGCAGGCGGCCAGCGCCGTTTCCAGCTCGCGCGCGGGCAGGGGATAGAGCTGTTCCAGGCGGAGAATCGCCGTGGCGGCGGCTTCGCCCCCCAGTTCGCGCCGGGTGGCGGCCAGCTCGTAATAAATTTTTCCGCTCGCGAGCAGCACCCGGTGGGCGGATTCCGGCGGCAGCGCGGGATCCGGCAGCACGGGATGGAATTTGCCGCCCGCCAGCGCTTCCAGCGGGGAAGCGACTTCGGGATGGCGCAGCAGGCTCTTGGGGGTGAGCAGCACCAGCGGCCGCCGGGCTTCAGGCGCGGCGGCGCCGCGCAGTCCCTGCCGCCGCAGCAGGTGAAAATATTGCGCCGCGGTGGTGCAGTTGGCGACCTGCAGATTGTCTTCCGCCGCAAGCTGGAGGAAGCGCTCCAGGCGGGCGCTGGAATGCTCCGGTCCCTGGCCCTCGTAGCCGTGCGGCAGAAACAGCGTCAGGCCGCTGCTGCGTCCCCACTTGGCGCGGGCGGGAGCGATGAACTGGTCAATGATCACCTCGGCGCCGTTGGCGAAATCGCCGAACTGCGCTTCCCAGATGACCAGCGCGCGCGGATGCTCCATCGAATAGCCGAACTCGAAGCCCAGCGCCGCTTCTTCCGACAGCAGGCTGTCGTGCAGCATAAACGGCGCCTGCGCCGTGGGCAGGTGGGTCAGCGGGATGTAGGGCGCGCCGCTTTCGTAATCATAGAGAATGGCGTGCCGCTGGCTGAAGGTGCCGCGGCCGGTATCCTGGCCGGAAATGCGGATCGGGACGCCGTCTTCGAGCAGGGTGGCGAAGGCCAGCGCCTCCGCCAGCGACCAATCTGCGCCCGGCGGCGAATCGAGCATCCGGGCGCGGCGCTCCAGCCAGGTCTTCAATTTGGGATGGAGATGGAAACCGGCCGGCAAGCGCGCCAGCGCCGGCGCGATTTTTTTCAGCCGCGGGGCGGGCACGGCGGTTTCCACCGCCGGCGGGCGCGGCGTGCGGGCAGCGGGTTCGGCTGCGGCCGCGGCGGCGTGCGGCTCCGGCATGCGCTCGCGGTATTGCCGCAGCAGGCGTTCCTCTTCGTCTTCCGCCAGCAATCCGGCGCGCGCCAGTTGTTGGGCATACAGCGCGCGGGTGCCGGGGTGGCGCTCGATGCGGCGGTACAGTTCGGGATGGGTCAGGCTGGGGTCGTCGGCTTCGTTATGGCCGTGGCGGCGATAGCAGACCAGGTCCACCACCACGTCGCTTTGAAACTCGCTACGGAAGCCGAACCCGAGTTCGACCGCGCGCAACACCGCCTCGGGATCGTCTCCGTTGACGTGAAAAATCGGCGCCTGCACCATGCGCGCCACGTCGGTGCAATAGAGGCTGGAACGCGCTTCGGCGGGCGAGGTGGTGAAGCCGATGCGGTTGTTGACCACCAAGTGGATGGTGCCGCCGACTTCATATCCGGCCAACTGCGACAGGTTCAGGGTTTCGGCGACGACGCCCTGCCCGGCAAAAGCGGCGTCGCCATGGATCAACACCGGCAGCACCAGCCGTCCCTGGCGGTCGTCGAGCAGTTCCTGGCGGGCCCGGGCGCTGCCTTCCAGCACCGGGTCCACCGCTTCCAGATGGCTGGGATTAGGCGAAACGGTGATCCGCAGCGCATGGCCTCCGAAGGTGACCACGCGGCCCTCGGCGCCGATGTGGTACTTGACGTCGCCGGAGCCCTCGACGCTTTCCGGATCCATGTCTTCGAACTTGGAAACGATCTCGGCCATGGTCTTGCCGACAATATTGACCAGCAAGTTCAGGCGGCCACGGTGGGCCATGCCGATTGCAATCTCGCGCGCGCCGACGCCGCCGGCCAGGCTGAGCAGGTGATCGAGCGCGGGGATCAGGCTTTCGGCGCCTTCCAGCGAAAACCGCTTGTGGCCGATATAGCGCGCGTGCAACAGGCGCTCGAACACCTCGGCCGCGGTCAGGCGATCGAGAATGCGGCGGCGCAGCGGCTCCGGCAGCGGCCAATGCGCACGCGTAGGCTCCAGCCGCTCCTGCAGCCAGCGCCGGCGCTCCAGTTGCTGGATATGCATGTACTCGCAGGCCAGCGTGCCGCAATAGGCCGCCCGCGCCAGATCCAGAATCTCGCGCAGCGTGTGCAACTGGTGCAGCTCGGTTTCGCCCTGGGAGTGGAACAGCGGCGAAAGGAAGCGGCGGTCCAGGTCCCAGAGCGTCAGCCCGTAATGCGCGGCGTCGAGTTCGGGATGCTCGGCGTTTTGCGGCCCGAGCGGGTCGAGCTGGGCCAGCAGGTGGCCGCGCACGCGGTAGGCGTGCGCGAGTTGAAAAACGGCCGCCTGTTTTCGCGCCGGCTCGGCTTCCGCCGCCGTTCCGGCCAGCGACAGCCCGGGGGCGGCATCGCGGGTCCAGGTGGCGGGCTTATAGGGCACCTGGGCTTCGCGAAAAATGCGTTCGTAAAAATCGTATTCGCCCAGCAGCAGCGCGTGAATATAGGCCAGGAAGATTCCCGACTCCGCTCCCTGGATGATGCGGTGATCGTAGGTGCAGGTCAGGGTCATGGTTTTGCCCACGCCCAGCGCGTGCAGGGTATCTTCCGGGATGCCTTCGAAGCCGCTGGGATAATCCAGCGCCCCGGCGGCGAGAATCGCGCCCTGGCCGTTCATCAGGCGCGGCGCCGAGGCGCGCGTGCCCAGCGTGCCGGGATTGGTCAAGCTGAAGCTGGCGCCCTGCAAATCGTCGGGCGCGAGCTGGCCGGCGCGAGCGCCCCGAATCAGCCGGTCGGCGGCGTCCAGGAAGTCGGGAAAAGCGAAGCGCTCGGCCTGTTTCAACACCGGCACCAGCAGGCTGCGGCCGTTGCGCGTTTCCACGTCCACGGCCAGGCCCAGATGGATGTGGGCATGTTCCAGGCGCGCCGGCCGGCCGTCCTGCTGCAGGTAGGCGCGGTTCAGCGCGGGATTGGCTTCGAGCGCCCGCACCAGCGCCCAGGCCAGCATATGGGTGAGCGATACCTTGCGCCCGCGCTCCGCCAGTTGCGCGTTCAGAAAGCGGCGGTTTTCCTCCGCCAGCCGCATGGGAATCGAGCGTTGCGAGCTGGCGATGGGAACCGCCAGGCTGGCCTGCATGTTGAGGGCGATGCGTCCGGCGGCGCCTTGTAACGGCTGCACCCGGTCTTCCGCCGCGAGCGCGGGTGGGGCAGCGGCAGGCGGCGGCAGGGCCACGCCGGCCGCGGACGCCGGCGCCGGGGGAGGGGAAGCGGCGGCGGCGCGATATCCATTGCCGCCCTGCAATACCGACTGGAAAATATCGCGCCAGGTAGCCGAAACCGCCTGCGGATTACTCAAATAGGCCTGGTAAAGTTCTTCCGCATAGCCTTCGTTGGGGCCCAGGGAAGCAAGAAAATCGCGCACCCGCTGATCGCTTTCGCGACTCGTTTCCGCCATATAGTTTCAGTATATCCAATGCCCGGAACCCGCCGCGGTCAGGCCCGGCGGGACTGCAATGAAGATCGCGATAGGATGGAGAAAGCATGGCCAGCGCGCAAACTTTCACTGCCGGACGCCGCATCGTGCTGGCGCTGACCGGCGCCAGCGGCATCGAGCTGGGCGCGGTGGCGCTGCGCCTGCTAGCCGCCGATGCGCGCGTCGAGCGCATCTACCTGCTGGTCACCGAGCATGCGCTGCGGGTGATGCAAGATGAACTGGGCTGGCGTCCGGGAGCGCGTTCGGAACTGCCCGCGCGTCTGCTCGACGGCGGGCCGGGCAGGGAAAAAATTGAAGCGCCTTCCAATCAGGACATCGGCCATGCCCTCGCCAGCGGCTCTTTTCCGCATGACGGCATGCTGGTGCTGCCCTGCAGCATGGGCACCCTGGGCGCCATCGCCCACGGCCTCTCCGACAATCTGGTGGAACGCGCCGCCGACGTCTGCTTGAAGGAGCGGCGGCGGCTGATCCTGGCCCCGCGCGAAACGCCGCTGAACCTGATCCATCTGCGCAACCTGCTGGCGGCCGCCGAAGCCGGCGCGGTGATCTTTCCGCTGATGCCGGCGTTTTACGACCGCGCGAAAACCCCGGAGGCCATCATGCGCCAGTTTGCCGCCCGCGTGCTGGCGCAACTGGAATTGCCGCAAAAAGAGGCATTCGTCTGGGGCGAGCAGGCGGCCCGCGCGGATAACTAATTCCCGCCGATAGCGGGGGCCCCCATGCGTTTGTGCAGGGCGCTGCAATGGCGGGTAGCTGTTGGCTTGCGGTCTGGAATCGGTCCCAGGCCGGATCTTCAGGGAACCAGCACCAGCTTGCCGAAATTCTGCCGCGCCTGAATGTGCTTATGCGCCGCCGCCGCGTCGGCGAGGGGGTACTCACGCTCGATCACCGGCTGCAGCTTGCGGCGGCGTATGTATTCGCGCAATTCGTCCAACGCCATGCGGGCGCGGTCGGCATCGGCGAGCATGCCGCCCAGGTAAAGTCCGTGCACGCTGATGTTGTTGCCGATCAACAGTCCGGGATCGATGCTGCCGGGCGTGCCGCTGAGCGAGCCATAAACGATCATGCGGCCGAGCGGGCGCAGCAACTCGAGGTCGCGTTCCAGGCTGGCGCCGGAGAGGCTTTCCAGGATGATATCCACGCCCTCGCCGCCGGTCTGCTCGCGCAGCATGGCGCCGACATTGTAGTTTTTCTCCACCAGCACGTGCTCGGCGCCCATCTGCTTCAGCCGCTCTTCTTTTTCCGGGCTGCCGATGACGGCAAAAATTTCCGCGCCCATTTCCCGACCCAACTGAATCGCCGCGGTGCCGACGCCGCCGGCCGCCGCCTGAATCAGCAGGCGCTCGTCCGGCTTGAGATCGGCCATCCATAGCGCGAAGTAGGCGGTCATGTAGGTCAGCAGAAAGCCGGCGCCTTGGGCGGTGGTAAATTCCGCCGGCAGGGGAAAGATCAAATGATCGGCGGCGACGGCGTATTCGGCATAGCCGCCGCCCCAACTGAACGCCATCACCCGCTCGCCTTTGCGGCTGCCTTCGACCACGGTGCCGGCGACTTCCAGCCCGGGAATGAAGCCGGGCTCCGGCCCGCCCGGATAGTCTCCGCGGCACATCATCAAATCGGCGTAGTTCACACCGGCTGCTTCCACCTTGATCAAGCTGGATCCCGGCGCTGCCGCCGGTGTTTCAACTTCGCTATACTGAAGCACTTCAGGACCGCCATAACTGGCAACTGTGATCGCCTTCATGTGCCGCCTTTCCTGAACTGGAAAAGTTCCACTACAGTTGAATTGTAGTCTGGAGGCTGCGGACACGGCAAAGGAAAGGTGGAAAGATGGTCCAAAATCATCATGCCGGCCCGCCATTCCCCTCATCCGAGCCGCCGTCCGCTCGTCTTCGTTGTATGCCGGCCGAGAAAAAAACTATGGTTTTACTCCTGATTCTGGTCGCCGTGTCGCTGGAGGCTTCGGCGCAATTGCTCTACAAATCCGGGGTGGACCGCATGCCGCCCGCCTCCGCCCCCCTCTGGCATCTCCCCGCGCTCTGGGCCTTTACCTGGCACGCGGTCACCAACTGGCGCCTGCTGCTCGGCATCGGGCTTTACGTACCGGAAGTATTGATCTGGTGGATCATATTAACAAAGGCCCCGGTGAGCTATGCTTTTCCGCTCACCAGCCTGAGCTATGTGCTGCTGCTGATCATGGCGCGCGCCTTCCTGCATGAACGGGTGCCGCTGGATCGCTGGTTGGGCGCCCTGGCGGTGGTGGCCGGCGTTTATTTGATCACGCGCTCCGCCGGCATCGCGCCGCATCATTGAGCGCGGCCGCGGCGGCCGCTGCCGGGTCCGGAAAGTCGAATCCATGAAACCCTGCACACTCAAATCCTGGATGGCCGGCGCGCTCGCGGCCGGCGCGCTGGCCACGGTTGCGACGCTGGCGGCGCAGGCGCCGCGCCAAGGCGCCCCGCCGGTGCGGATCCACGGCGGCATCAACCTGGTGGACATCCCGGTGCTGGTTTTGGATCGCCGGGGCCACCCCGTTCTCGGGCTGCGGCGAAGCGATTTCGCAATTTGGGATAACCAGTTCCGGCAGCGCCTGACGGCATTCGATAACCAGCCGATGCCGGTGAGCGTGGCCCTGGTGGTGGATACCACCGATCCCGCCGCGGTCGAGCAGGCCCACCGCAGCGCGCGGCTGATCGCTTCCATGATCGTCGGCGATGCCGGCCGCGGCTCGGTCTTTACCGCCGGCTACCACACCCGCCAGGTGCTGCCCTTTACCGGCAACCGCGAAACCATCGTAAAAACCCTGCGCCAGTTGAAACTCGGCCCCCACGGCAATGACATTACCGAGGCCCTCAACCTGGCCATCCTGCGCCTCAACCATCAACCCCCCCGCCGCACCCGCGCCGTGGTAGTCATCACCCACCAGGATGCGAATGGCGGCGAATTCGCGCGCGCCATCGTGCAGGCTTCCATGTCGGACGCCACCCCGATCTTCCGCGTAGTTCCCAATCTGAATGGGCCGCAGCCGCGCAATCCCATCTCGCCCGAGGAAAACGGCTCCGGCCCCGGCTCCAACCGCGTGCAGCATCCGGCGCAGCCCGTCGGCCGCGCCGGCAATCCGCTGCCCTGCGAGGGCTGCACCGCCAACCTGGGCGCGCCGCTCGCCGCCGTTCTCGGCTCCCTGGTTCATCTGATCACCCGCAACCACTGGAATTATGTCCGCGCCACCGGCGGGCTCGATTTGCACGCCGGCAACAATCGCGATTTCGACCGCCGCCTGGATTTGATCGGCAACGCCTTGCGCAGCTTCTACCACCTCTATTACCAGCCCAGCGATCTGAGCTCCTATCCCGCGGCGCATGCCGTGCAACTGCGCGTGTTGGCCCGGCCTGCGCCCGGCAAAATCGCCTATCGCCACACCTACGTCGGCGCGCGCCAGCAATAAATGCCCGCCCTGCCTCCAAGCGCCGATCCCGGCACCCGCCCCGAAGGCGTGGCCGCCGGCGAAGCTGCCCGGCACGTGCGGGAGATGTTCAACGCCGTGGCGCCGCGTTACGACCGCGCCAACCATCTGCTCTCGCTGGCCACCGATATGTACTGGCGGCGCGAAACCGCCGAGCGAATCCGGCGCGAGCTGCCCGATCCGGCCGAGCTGCTGGATATCTGCTGCGGCACCGGCGATCTCAGCTTCGCCCTGGCCGCGCGCCTGCGCCCTTCGCAACGCGTCTGGAGCGCCGATTTCAGCCATGCCATGCTGCTCGAAGCCGGAAAAAAATCCGCTTCGCGCCCGGCCCCGCGCGCCTGGCTGGAAGCCGACGCTCTGCGCCTGCCCTTCGCCGATTCCAGCTTGCATGCCGTCGCTACCAGCTTTGGCTTTCGCAATCTGGGTGATTACCTTGCCGGCCTGCGTGAATTCGCGCGCGTGCTGCGCCCCGGCGGCCGGCTTTATATCCTCGAATTCTTCCAGCCATCGGCGCCGATTTTCGGCCGCCTCTATCACTGGTATTTCACCCGCATCCTGCCCCGGCTGGGGCATTGGCTCACCGGCCGCCTGGCTCCCTATCAATATCTGCCGCGCTCGGTAGCCCACTTTGCCACCCCGCAAGAGCTGGCCGCCTGGATGCGCGCGGCAGGCTTCGAGCCGGTCACCTGGCGGCGGCTGAGCGGCGGCATTTGCGCCCTGCATTGCGGCCAGAAGCCGCACCCTTAACCGGCAGTCGGCTTATCCATAAATTGGCAAGCCGGCCGGCGGCGGCCCGCAGCCTTCTTACGATCGTCTTCCGGGCGGAGGGGGGATTTTATTCCGTTCCGTGCTCGTGGGAGAACTCTATGATTTCCTGCCAGGTTTCGCGCACTGTGGCTTCGGGCACCCCGCGCACGACTTCCACCTGGCCAATTTCTCGCGGCAGCACGAACGACAACACTCCGCCGCGGGATTTTTTATCGCTGCCGGCATTCTGCCAAATCTTTTCGGCATCGACGGCGATGCGGGGCAGCGGCTGGGTCAGGGCGAGAATGTTTTCGCTGATGGCTCGGGCGACCTCGCCGCTGAGGCGGCGCAGGCGGGCGGCGAGGCGGCAGGCGGCGATCATGCCCCAGGCAACGGCTTCGCCGTGCAGGAAACGCCGGTATTCGGTGGCCGATTCGAGCGCATGGCCGAAGGTGTGGCCGAAGTTGAGGATGCGGCGCAGGTCGGATTCGCGTTCGTCGGCGGCCACCACTTCGGCCTTCATCCGCACGCATTCGGCAATCATGGTTTCCAGGCAGCCGGGATCGCGGCGGCGCACCTCCTGGCGGCGGCGCTCCAGCATGGCGTAGAGCTCGCGGCTGCGGATGATGCCATATTTGATGGCTTCGCTCAGGCCGGAACGGTATTCGCGTTCGGGCAGGGAATTGAGCGCCAGCGGATCAATCAGCACCGCGCGCGGCTGGTGGAAAACACCCACCAGGTTCTTGCCGGCCTTGAGATTAACGCCGGTTTTGCCGCCGATGGCGCTGTCAATCATAGCCATCAGCGTGGTCGGCAACTGCAGCACGTCCAGCCCGCGCATATACACCGCGGCCGCAAAGCCGGTGACGTCGCCGACGACGCCGCCCCCGAGCGCCACCATCACGGTGGAGCGGTCGCTGCCCAGCCCCACCAGGCGTTCGGCCAGGTCTTCGACCGTGGCCATGGTTTTGTAGCGCTCGCCGTCGCGCATTTCCAGCACCTGGTGGCGCACGCCGGCCTGGCGCAGGCTGTTCTCCACCGGATTGCCCCAATGCCGGCGCACGGTCGCGGTGGTCACCATTACCGCCATGCCGTCTTCAGGCACGTATTTGCGCACCAGCGAGCCGGCGTGTGCCAGTGCGCCGCACTCGATCAGGCAGGTATAAGGATTGCGCAACTCAACCGTTATTTTTTTCAAAACGCCTCGGGAATATTCGGTTCCGCCGACCCCAGGTGCCTCATCATAGCAAAGGTAAAGTCTGGCGTGGGCTGCCGGAGATGGCGGCCGCCGGGCGAAAAAGGCGGCAATTATTCCCCGGCCCGGGCCGGATATCGCTCGGCTATTTCTTGGCCGCTGAAAGACTGCCAGCCGCGGCGCGACAGGTCCCACCAGATCACGGCGCCCGCGCCGGCGGCCAGGAGCAACAACAGCGCACCCGCAAGCCAGTCTTCCATCACCAGCTTGCCCAGCCCGAACAGGCAGCCGTATACCAGCGCGCAGCCCAACACCCAATCGAGAGAATTCGCGCCGGCGTCACGCACCGGCGGCAGCTCCGGCGCCTGAGCGGCGATGCGCCGCCAGCCGTAAATTGAAGGATGCACGCGGCGGTAGAAGCTCAGCAGCACCGCATCCGCTTCCGGCCGGGTCAAGGCGGTGACCGCCAGCCAGACGATGCTGGCGCCGGCGGTGGTCAGCAGCGCGGTTTCGGCGAACGGCACGGTGCCGCTGCCGGCGATGTGCAAGCCGTAGCGCAGCGTGAGCGAGACGGCCAGCGCCGCCAGCATCGCGGAAATTTCGCTCCAGGCATTGATCCGCCACCAGTACCAGCGCAGCAGGTACACCGCACCGGTGCCGGCGCCGATGGAGAGCAGCAGGTCCCAGGCGGATTGGATCGAACTGATATGCGCCGCCACCACCCCGCTGACGATCACCAGCAGCACGATCGCCAGCTTGCTGATCAGCACGTAATGGCGCTCCTGCGCCCGCTTGACCAGGAAGCGGCGATAGAAGTCGTTGACGATGTACGACGCGCCCCAGTTCAATTGGGTGCCGATGGTGGACATGAAGGCCGCAAGAAATGCGGCCACCATCAGCCCGCGCAGCGCCGGCGGCAGGAAATCGCGCAGCACCATGACATAGCCTTTTTCCGGCTGCCGGGCGAACATCAGGCTGGGGTGCAGGCCGCCGTGCGGCGAATAGACGGCGATCGCCACCAGCGCGGTGACGATCCAGGGCCAGGGCCGCAGCGCGTAATGCGCGATGTTGAACCAGAGCGTGGCGCCGAGGGAATTTTTCTCGTCTTTGGCGCTGAACATGCGCTGCGCGACATAGCCGCCGCCGCCCGGCTCCGCCCCCGGATACCAGCTCGACCACCACTGCACCCCCAGGTAAAGCACGAAGGTGATCAGCGGCAGCGTCCAGAGATGGTTGGCGAAAAATTGCTGGCGCAGGGAGGGCAAAAACGCGAGCACGTTGCGAGGGGGATGCCCGGCAGCGCGCAGGCCGTCGCCGACCAGGGCCAGCCGGAGCTTGAGCGCATGCATGCCGCCGATTTTCTCCACCGCGACCCAGGCCAGCACGATGATCATCGCCATTTTCAGCACGAACTGGA
Organism: Acidobacteriota bacterium; assembly: GCA_021789895.1. Classification (GTDB taxonomy): domain Bacteria; phylum Acidobacteriota; class Terriglobia; order Terriglobales; family SCQP01; genus JAKASR01. The sequence continues at coordinate 119,235 of JAJYIU010000006.1, forward strand.
ACAGATCGGTGACCAGCACGCCCCAGAGGCCGCCGATGGTGGTGTAGATGCCGGTGAAGGGAATCAGCACCAGGATGCAGATCAGCAGCGCGGTGTGCGCGGGCGGCCCGAGGGTATAGTGGATCAGCGTGTGCCGGCCCAGGCTCAATTGCAGCACCCGCCCGGCGGCGATCGCGGGGCCGAGCAGCACGGTGATGATATCCACCATCGCCTTGGTGACCCAGCCAAGGATGAGGCAGTTCATCAGCACGCCGAGATACAAGGCGCGAAAGCCGCGCAGGAAGGCCGCCGGGCGCCCGCCATAACGCAACTCGATCAGCTCGACATCGGTCAGGATCTCGGCCCGCCGCCAATAGCGGGCGAAGAAGAAGACCGTCATCATGCCGCTCAGGCAGAGCGACCACCACAGCCAGTTGCCGGCTATGCCGTTGGTCGCCACCAGCCCGGTGACCAGCAGCGGCGTGTCGGCGGCAAACGTGGTGGCGACCATGGACGTGCCCGCTAGCCACCAGGAGACGTCGCGCCCGGAGATGAAAAATTCTTCCGTGTTGCCCGACGCCCGGCGGCGGTAATAGATGCCGATGGTCAGGTTGATCAGCAGATAGCCGGCGATGACCAGCCAATCGACGCTTGTCAGGGGCATAAGGCAATCCCAGGGCGAGACCGGACGGCTGCGCGCCGCTCGCATGACGTCCGGCAAGACGGCGCCGCCGGCCGCGGCTCCGCGAGCCGATTCCAACTATACTAGCGGTTTCCGGGCGTCCGCCCCTCCTGCATGCGCGTGAAGCGGCCGAGACATCGGGCGCGCCGGGGGTGCGGCGGCGGCCGGAGCGATGGAAGGTATCCGCGTGCCCACTTTCTCTGCCATCCAAACCCAGCCGGCCTCGTATAACCGCCTGTTGCTGCTGACGGCTGGCCTGGGAGGCTTGCTCTACGGCATTGACGTAGGCATCATCGCCGGCGCCTTGCCTTACCTGGAAGCGACTTCGGGGCTGACCGCGGGCCAGATTTCCTTCGTCGTGGCGGCGGTGCTGCTCGGCACCGTGATTTCCACCTTGTTTGCCGGCCTGCTCGCCGACCAGTTGGGCCGCAAGTGGCTGATGATTTTAAGCGGGCTGCTGTTCGCCGCCAGCATTCCCGTCATCGCGTTGTCGCATGGATTCGGCATGCTGGTGCTGGGCCGGCTTTGCCAGGGCATCAGCGCCGGTTTGATCGGCGTCGTGGTGCCGCTCTATCTGGCCGAATGCCTACTGCCGGATAAACGCGGACGCGGCACCGCGATGTTCCAGTTCTTCCTCACCGTCGGCATCGTGGCCGCCGCCGCCGTAGGCATGTACTTCAGCTTGCGCGTCGAGGAAGTCGCCCGGCAGGGCAACGCGCAACTGCTTTTCGCTTTTCAGGACCGCGCCTGGCGGGGCATCTTCTGGGTCTCGCTGCCGCCCGGCCTGCTCTTCATTCTCGGCAGCTTCATGCTGGCGGAATCGCCGCGCTGGCATTTCCGGCGCGGGCATCCGCAACGCGCTCTGGCGTCGCTGCTGCGCTCGCGCGCCCCCGAGCAGGCCCGCATGGAACTGGAGGAAATGCAGCAGAACGCCACCGCCGAGCGCCAGCGCCTGCCCCGGCGCCGCGTTGCGGAAAGCCTGCTGCAGCGAAAATACGTCATCCCCTTCCTGCTCGCCTGCGCCATTCTCGGGCTGAACCAGACCACCGGCATCAACTCAATCATCGGCTACAACACCGCCATCCTGATTCAAAGCGGCCTGAGCGACGTGCAGGCGCACTGGGGCTACATCCTTTTCACCGCCATCAACGCCCTGGCCACGGTCGTCGGCATGCTGCTGGTGGACCGCAAGGGACGCAAATTCCTGCTTTCCATCGGCACTGCCGGCATCGTCGTCTCACTGCTGTTCACCGCCTGGCTGTTCACCCGCACCGAGCGCCGCCGGGTGGATGTGCGCGCCCAGGTGCAGGCGCTGGCGGGCAACAGCGGCCGCCTGCAATTCCGCTTTACACCCGCGCTGCAGCAGCAATGGCTGGAGCGCACCGGGCATCCCCGCCTGGCCGCGCAACCGGCGGCGCTGACCGTCATCTATGCCTACGGCGGCTTCAGCGCCTCCACCCCGGTGGTGCGCTCCAACCATCCCCAAAGCGCGCTGGTCACGCTGCAACGTTCCAGTTGCGTGCCCCCAAACGGAGTGCTGGCGGATTTTTCCAATCCCTTCGCCAGCCTGCAGCGCGCGCGCACGGCGCCGCTGCGCATCCAGCACGCCCTCGTCACCCCGCTGCCCAGCCCCCGCATCGGCTGGTTGGTCGCGCTCAGCCTTTACCTGTTTGTCGCCTTCTATGCCGCCGGCCCCGGCATCTGCGTCTGGCTGGCGCTTTCCGAACTCATGCCGACCCGCATACGCTCCAACGGCATGAGCATCGCGCTGCTGATCAACGAGGCCATTTCCACCTTCATTGCCGCCATTTTCCTGCCCACCGTCGGGCATTACGGCTACGCATTCATGTTTTTTGCCTTTGCCGGTTTCACCGTGCTGTACTTCATCACCGTGACTTTCTTTTTCCCCGAAACCAAAGGGAAAACCCTGGAAGAAATCGAAGCCTTTTTTTCCGTCCGCAACACTCCGGCGGCCGGCCAGGGCGCGGGCAGCTAGCCCTCGTTATGTCCAATCTTGCAGGCAACGATCGGCGCGAATTTTTAAGCCAGCTTTCGGCCATGGCGCTGGCCATGCCGGCGTGGGCCCGCCAGGCGCCGGCGGCGGATTTGCCCGGCAGCGCCGCCATCGCCGCGCGCGCGCGGCCGCCGGCCATTCCGGCACGCGATTTCAAGCTCGCCGATTACGGCGCGCGCGGCAACGGACGCACCGACTGCACCGCGGCGCTGGCGCGGGCGATCGCCGCCTGCCATGCCGCCGGCGGCGGCCGCGTCATCGTCTCCCGCGGCGACTTCCTGACCGGCCGCATACGCCTGCTGAGCCGCGTCAACCTGCATCTGGAGACCGGCGCCCGGCTGCTTTTTTCCACTGCTCCGCAGGCGTATCTTCCCCTCGTGCGCACCCGCTGGGAAGGCATCGAGTGCATGAATTATTCGCCCCTGATCTACGCCTACCGCCAGCATGACATTGCCATCACTGGCGATGGCCTGCTCGACGGCCAGGCCGGGGAAGAGAACTGGTGGCGCTGGAAGAATCTTTGCGGCCCGGACCGGCGGCGGCTGCAGGACGATGGCCGGCGCCAGACGCCGCTGGCGCGCCGCATCTTCGGCCCGGGGCATTATTTGCGGCCCTTTTTCATCGAACCCTTCGCCTGCCGCAACGTGCTGATCGAGGGCGTGCGCATTCGCCGCTCGCCGATGTGGGAAATCCATCCGGTGTACTGCCGCAACGTCATCGTGCGCCGGGTACAGATCGTCAGCCGCGGGCCCAACAACGATGGCTGCGATCCGGATTCCTGCCGCCAGGTGCTGATCGAACACTGCGAATTCACCACCGGCGACGACTGCATCTCGGTGAAATCGGGCCGCGATCGCGACGGACGCCGCATCGCCCGCCCCTGCCGCGACGTCCTGATCCGGCACTCGGTCATGCACGCCGGCCACGGCGGCCTGGCGCTGGGCAGCGAAATGTCGGGAGGGATCGAAAACATCTGGCTCGAAGATTGCGCCATGCCCGGCCCGGGGCTGAACTGGGCGCTACGCCTGAAGAGCAATCCGCAGCGGGGCGGCTATATCCGCGACATCCACGTCCGCCGCATCCGCGCCGGCACAATCGCGCGCGAGGGCGTGCAGGCGACGCTCCACTATGGCCGCGAAGCCCGCGGCCATCATCTGCCGCGCCTCGAGCGGGTCTGGATCTCCGATCTGCGCTGCACGGAAGCGCGCCAGGCGCTGCAGTTGACCGGCCTGGTGAACGATCCGCTGCGCCAGTTCCATCTGGAACGCTGCCGCTTCGAGCATTCCCGCCTGCCGGCCGAGATCCGCTATACCAGCGGGCTTGAGTTGCGCGACGTCACCGTCAATGGCCGGCGATTGAAAGCCTGAAGCCGGCCAGCGCCCTTGCGCGGAGCGACAAGTGAAACCCCACCTGGGGGGCGCCGCCGTGCCGGCCAACGCCACCGCCGCCGCGCCCCCCGCGCAGGCATCGGCGAGACCGGCCGCGTCCCGCGCCGCGTCCGTGCGCCGCGCGCAATCCCGCTTGACACCGGGCAATTCATTCATATATTGAAAGGAATTTGGGCCTATGGAAACGAGACATCGCCAGAATTATGAAAATCATTCGCGCATCCTTTCTTCCGGTCTGGTTGGGGGTGCTTTGCCTGTTAGCCGCCGCCCAATCGGCCGGTGGCTGGATTTATTTCGAGCCGCCCGGCTCCCAGTTTTCGGTGTACTTTCCGCCCGCTTGCTCACCCCAATTTGTCGTCGATAAGCATCCGAAGCCGACGGAACAGACCTATTTGTGGCGTTGTACAATTCCCGGCACGGCCGTTTATCTGATCGGCTACACCAGGTACCAGCACATTGATTCCGCCTCGGGGGAGATGGCGGCCGATCGCGACAATTTCGTTAAGGGCACGAATACGGTGCTTCTGGATCAGCACGCGATTTCGACCGACGGCATCACCGGCCTTGAATTTAATTCCCGCAGCGACAAGATGATCTTTCGCGGCCGCGTTTGGGTGCGGGACCATCGCGCCTTTGCCGCCTTTGCGGGCGGGACCGGCGCCCAACTGCCGGCGGCGGCCGCTGGCTTCATGAATTCCATACACTTCAAGCCGGCGGGAAGCGACGGCAACAATAAATCTAAATAGAAGCCGGGAGCCCGGACTCCAGCAATGACGATCTCTCGCCCGTTTTTTCGCCGGCCGCCGCTGGAAGAGCCGTTGGTTCCGGAAACCGTTTGTAATCGGGCTGCCGGTCCCTTCACGGCGGCTTACGCCACCTTTTTCCGCTCAGGCGATTTGCCCTTCTCCAAGTCCTTGGGAGCGGGCAGCGTCGAGCCGGAAATGTACCGTTCGGTGGCGCGCGTCGCCGGATCCACGCCCTCGGCCTCGCCGGTGCGCGGGTTGACCAGGAAGAGCAGGTCGGACATTTCTTCCGCGTGTTGTTCTTCTTCTTGCAACAGCTCTTCCAGCAGCTCGCGCGTGGTGTTGTCGTGGAAGCCGAAGTAGCGGATCATTTCGCCGTAAACCTCGATCACCACCCGCTCCGCCACCAGGTCTTCGCGGATCATATCCGCCAGCGATTCGCCTTCGGCATACTGGGAAACGCTGCGGGTCTGCAGCCCCTCCGGATTCAGGTTGGGCGCGCCCCCCAATTGCTTGATGCGCACTGCCAGACGGTCGGCATGCCGCTGCTCGTCGTTGGCGTGCTCGAGAAACTCCTTCGCGGCGCTTTCGCCATGCAGCCCGCTGGCCATGTAATAGTGATGGCGATAACGCAGGACGCAGACGATTTCCGAGGCCAGCGCCGTGTTCAACAGATCACACGCCTGGTGCGGATCGCCTTGGTATTGTTCGATCACCGCGCCTTGTTCGATGTGCTTGCGGGCGCGCTCCCGGATTGCTTCGACGTCGGAAAGAAATTCGCCTGCCATGGGTCTCCCCCGATCTGGGTTTGGGAATGCATGCATTTAGAAAACCCGGCCGGGTCTGCAGTTGCCCGAAAGCGGCGCCCGCCGCCCCGCCAAATTTCACCGGCCGGGGAAAATTGGAAAATCTGTGTTAAAGTAAGAATTTACCTGGCTCCCTCGTGGAGCCGAGAGGGAGTGTCGCGCACGATGGCGCTGACCAGGGAAAACAAGCAAAATCTGATCCGTACGTTCGCCGTGCATGCCAGCGACAGTGGGTCCCCCGAGGTCCAGGTCGCGATCCTGACCGAGCGTATCGGCTACTTGACCGATCACTTTAAGACGCATCGCAAAGATCATCATTCCCGGCGCGGCTTGCTGCTGCTGGTGGGCAAGCGCCGCCGCCTGTTGGATTACCTGAAGCGGCACGATCCTTCCCGGTACGGCGCCGTCATTCAGAAGTTGGGCTTACGTAAATAGCGCTGCCGGACCGGTTGGCGCTTTGACCCGAACGTGACGGGCAATGGCTACATCTTCATCCAGGCGCATCTCCGTCCCGCCTGCCTGAAAAGCTTACCCCCTACGTTCTCATTGCCCCGCACCCTTCCGCCATCCCGCGGGCGGGGCGGGCGGCTGGTTGGGCGCAGGTGCGCCGCCGGCTTTAAGAAAGCGAGATTGTTTAGCCATGTCTGAATCTGTCCAGATTGAATTGAGCGGAGGGAAAACCCTCACCTTGGAAACCGGGCGCATGGCGCGCCAGGCCGGCGGCGCGGTCACGGTCCGCCTGGGCGACACCGTCGTGCTGGTCACCGCCACCGCCGCCGATACCCCGCGCGAAGGCATCGATTTCTTTCCTCTCACCGTGGATTACCGCGAGTACACCTACGCCGCCGGCCGTTTTCCCGGCGGCTACATCAAGCGCGAAGGCCGCCCGACGGAGAAGGAAATCCTCACCAGCCGGCTGAACGACCGGCCCATCCGCCCCTTGTTCGCCGACGGCTTCCGCAACGAGACCCAGGTCATCGCGCTGGTGCTCTCGGCCGATCAGGAAAACGACCCCGACGTGGTCAGCCTGGTGGGCAACGGCGCCGCCCTGCACCTGTCTCCGATTCCGTTCCCGCGGCCGATCTCCGGCGTGCGGGTGGGGTATGTGGAGGAAAAGTTCGTCGTCAATCCCACCTACGATGAAATGCGCGCCAGCCGGCTGAATATCGTGGTAGCCGGCACCGCGGAAGGCATCGTGATGGTCGAAGCCGGCGCGGTAGAGGTGCCGGAACAGGTCGTGCTCGACGCGATCGAGTTCGGCCACGCCGAAATCCGCAAGATTCTGGCGGGCGTGGAGGAATTGCGGCGCCGCGCCGGCGCGCCCAAGCTGCAGGTCGAGCCGCCGCCGGTGGACGAGGCCTTCTACCAGCAATTGCTGGCCGCCTGGGGCGACCGCATGCGCGAAGGGCTCGATACCCAGAAGCACGTCAAGCTGGAAAGCCATCGCCTGGTGAAGGCGCTGGCCAAGGAAGCGATCGCCGCCGCCGGCGAAGACGAAGCGCTGCAGAAAAAGACCAAGCAGTATTTCGAGCTGATGCAGGAGCGCATGTTCCGCGAGCAGCTGATCAACCAGCGCCGGCGCCCCGATGGCCGCTCGTTCGATCAGATCCGGCCGATCCGCTGCGAAGTGGGCGTGCTGCCGCGCACCCACGGCTCGGCGCTGTTCACCCGCGGCGAGACCCAGGCGCTTGTCACCATCACCCTCGGCACCAAGGACGACCAGCAGCGGCTGGAAACCATCGAGGGCGAAGGCTACAAGCGCTTCATGCTGAATTACAACTTTCCGCCCTTCTCGGTGGGCGAGGTCGGCTTCCTGCGCGGCCCGGGACGGCGTGAAATCGGGCATGGCGCCCTCGCCGAACGCTCCCAGCTCTCGATGATTCCCGCCGAGGCCGATTTCCCCTATACCATCCGCGTCGTCTCCGACATTCTCGAATCCAACGGCAGCTCCTCCATGGCTTCCGTCTGCGGCGCCTCGCTGGCGCTGATGGATGCCGGCGTGCCCACCAAAAAGCCGATCGCCGGCATTGCCATGGGTCTAGTGATGGAAGGCCGCCAGTACGCCATCCTCACCGATATCGCCGGCGCCGAAGACCATTACGGCGACATGGATTTCAAGGTGGCCGGCTCGCGCGAGGGCATTACCGCGCTGCAAATGGACATCAAGATCGCCGGCGTGACCATGGCCATCCTGAAAGAGGCCCTGGAGCAGGCCCGCAAGGCGCGGCTGTTCATCCTCGACCGCATGGCCGAAGCCATTGCCGAGCCCCGCGCCGCCATCTCCCCCTTCGCCCCGCGGCTGTTTACCATGAAGATTCCGGTGGACAAGATCCGCGACCTGATCGGGCCCGGCGGCAAGATGATCCGCTCGATCGTGGATTCGACCGGCGTGAAGATTGACGTCGCCGACGACGGCACCGTCAGCCTCGCCGCCACCGACGGCGCCGCGGCGGAAAAAGCCATGCAGATGATCGGCGATATCACCGCCACCGCCGAAGTGGGGAAAACCTACCTCGGCAAGGTGGTGCGAATCGTGGATTTCGGCGCTTTCGTCGAGATCTTCCCCGGCACCGACGGCCTGCTGCACATCAGCGAAATCGCCGAGCACCGAGTCAAGGAAGTGCGCGACGAGTTGAAGGAAGGCGACCAGGTGCTGGTCAAATGCCTGGCCATCGAAGGCAATAAGGTCAAGCTCAGCCGCAAGGCGGTGCTGCGCGAACAGCGTGAAAAACTCGGCCTGCCGCTGCCGCCGCAGGCGGAAGATACCGATGGCGGCCCACGGGAACGTCCCTACGACCGCGGCGATCGCGGCCACGACGATCGCGGTCACGACCGCGGCGGACGCGGGCGGCGCCCGCACGGCCACAGCCGTCACTGAGCCGCCTCCACCAACTTTTTACCTTAGACACCGGGGCAGGGAAGCCTTCCTGCCCCGATTTTTTCTTTCCCCTGTGCCCTCGCCGCCTGCGCCGCGGCCGGCTGCGGGAAACCGCCGGGTTAACTGCTTCAGGCCTATATATTTCTATTCAAAGCAATGACTTTTCTGTAAACTTCCTTTGAAGCATCAACCTGCGTCCCCGGATTCGAAACTTACATGACCGACGACACCCCCTTGCGTCTGCTGCTCTCGGAAGAAGGCGATAACGTCAGCACCCGGATTAAAGTCATTGGCGTCGGCGGCGGAGGTGGCAACGCCGTCAACCGCATGATTGACGCGCAATTGGACGGGGTCGAATTCATCGTTGCCAACACCGACATCCAGGCGTTGAACCTTTCCCGCGCCTCCGTCAAGCTGCAGATCGGCACCAAGCTCACCAGCGGTCGCGGTTCCGGCTCCGACCCCGAAACCGGCCGCAAAGCGGCGCTCGAAGACACCGACAAGATCGCCGAAGTGCTCGAAGGCGCCGACATGGTTTTCATTACGGCCGGGCTGGGCGGCGGCACCGGCACTGGCGCCGCGCCGGTGATCGCCTCTCTCGCCAGCCAGTTGGGCGCGCTGACCGTGGCGGTGGTGACCAAGCCCTTCCCGTTTGAAGGCCGGCGCCGCATGGCCCAGGCCGAGCAGGGCTTGCGCGAGCTGGCCGCCTCGCTCGATACCGTCATCGCCATCCCCAACGAGCGCCTGCTCCAGGTCGCCAAGGATGCCCCCTTCATCGAATCCTTCCGCATCGCCGACGATATTCTCCGCCAGGCGGTGCAGGGCATCTCCGACATCATCATGATTCCCGGCATCATCAATCGCGACTTCGCCGATATCCGCACCATCATGGAAGGCATGGGCTACGCCATCATGGGCACCGCCGTCGCCGGCGGCCCGCATCGCGCAATCGAGGCTGCCCGCGCCGCCATCTCCAGCCCCTTGCTCGAAACCAGCGCCATCGAAGGCGCGCGCGGCATTCTGATCAACATCACCGGCTCCAGCAATTTGAAACTTTCCGAAGTCAGCGAAGCCTCCAGTATCATCCAGCAGGTGGCGCACGAAGACGCCAACATCATCTTCGGCGCGGTGTTGAACGAGGCCATGGCCGATGAGGTGAAAATCACCGTCATCGCCACCGGATTGGGCAAAGAGCACCCGAACGAATCCGCCCTGCCGGCCCAGACCGCCCTCGCGCCGGAACCGGAACCGGCTGCCGAGCCTGTTCTGGAAGCGCCCCTGGCCACGCCGATTGCCGGCATGGTTCCCAATGAAGATGAATTGGATATACCGACCTTCCTACGCCGCCGGCATACCCAAGCCTGAACTGCGCCGGCCGGAAAAATTCCCGAAAGGATCGCGATGACCTCGCTCAAGCACCTTACCGCCCTTGCCGCCGTTGCCGGCGCGCTGCTGCTCGCAGCCTCCAGCTTCGCCGCCGCGCCGTCCGCGCCGGCGCCTCATCTCATCCCCTATCCCCGCCAGGCGCAATGGCGGCCGGGAGCTTTTCGCATCGGGCCGGCGGTTTCGATCGTGGTGCTCGACCGCTATGCCGCCGACCGCTTCGCCGCCCGCCTGCTGCGGCGGGAATTGATGCAGGTGGAAGGCGTGCGCGCCCTGATCGGGCCGGCGCGCACTGCCCATCGCATCGAGCTGGCGCGGGTGCATTCCCGTGCTGGGCGCTACTGGCTTCGCCGCGCCGGGCTGGCCGGCCGCTTTCCCCTGGCCGCCTCCGCCGAAGGCTACCTGCTGCTGGTGACCCGTTCGCGCGCCGTCATTGTGGGCGATAGCGCCGCAGGCGTTTTCTACGGCGTCGAAACCTTGCGCCAACTGCTGCGCCCCGCCGGCCGCGCCCATCACGCCCTCGCGCCCTGCGCCCGCATTCTCGACTGGCCGGCGCTGCGCTGGCGCGGCGTGCATCAGGATATCAGCCGCGGCCCCGTCCCCCGGCTCAGCGATATCAAGCGCACCGTCGCCCGTCTGGCCGAATTCAAGCTCAACGCCTATTCGCTCTATTTCGAAAATACCTACGCTTACCCCTCGCTCCCCCTGGTCGGCGAGCCCGGCGGCGCCATCAACCCCGCCGAGGCCCGCGCCATCGTCGCTTTCGCCCGCCGCTATCACGTCACCGTCATTCCCGAGCAGGAATCCTTCGGGCATCTCCACCTGGCGCTGCAATATCAGCAATACCAGCCGCTCGATGAGTTGCCCTTCGGCGACGTGCTCTCACCCGCCGTGCCGGGCACCATGGATTTTATCCATGCCATGTTCGCCGACCTGGCCAGGGTTTTTCCTTCACCCTTTCTGCACATCGGCGCCGATGAAACCTTTCAGCTCGGCCAGGGAAAAACCAAGCCCATGGTCGAGCAGCTCGGCCGCGGCCAGGTGTATATCAATTTCCTGCGCAATATTTATCTATCGCTTCAGCCCTTTCACCGCAAAGTGATGTTCTGGGGCGACATCGCCGTCAAGCACCCCGAGCTGCTAAGCCAGCTTCCGCGCGATATGGTCGCGGTCCCCTGGGACTACGCCCCCCGCCCCTCCTACGACCGCGAAATCCAGCCCTTCCGCGCCGCCGGCCTGGAAACCTGGGTCTCGCCCGGCGTGGGCAACTGGAGCCATATCTATCCCGACTATGCCACCGCGCTGCCCAACATCCGCGTCTTCGTCGCCGACGGTAAGCGGCTCGGCGCCGTGGGCATGCTCAATACCACCTGGATGGACGATGGCGAGGCGCTCTTCGATAACGCCTGGTACGGCCTGGTATACGGCGCCGCCGCCAGTTGGGAGCCCCATCTGCGGGAAAACCGCTTCCGCCAGGATTACGACTGGGCTTTCTACCGCGCCCCCGGCCATCATTTCGAGCAGCAGGTCGAGCAGCTTACCCAGATTCAGACGCAGATGCGCCAATGCTGCCACGTGGACGGCCTCGACTGGACGGTCGAGCTCAATCCCTTTTCCGCCCGCGGCCAGCGCTTTTATCAGCGGCTGGCCCCTTCGGCGCCCCCAATCCGCCTGCTGGCCGAGCAGGTCATCGCCGACCTGGCCCAAAACCGCAATCTGGCCCGTCATAATGCCGACCTGCTCGACCAGGTGGCCTTTTCCGCCCGGCGTTTCGATTTCCTCGGCCAGAAAGCCGAATACGCCGTCTATATCCCCCAGCTTTACGCCCAGGCGCGCGCCGAAACCAACCAGCCGGGAAAGGTGATGGGCATTCTGTACCGGATCAACGGCGTGAACGGATTGCTGCAGGATATGCGCGATCACACCAGCGAGCTGCGCATCCAATACCGCAAACTCTGGCTGGAAGGCAATCGTCCCTACTTCCTGCCCAATATCCTGGTGCGCTATGACCGGGAACTGCTGGCCTGGCAGCGCCTGGCTGACCGCGTCACCTCGATTCAAGCGAACTTCCGCCGCACACACCAGTTGCCGGCCAGCCTGAGCGGCGCGCCGGCGGCCGTGGCGGCCGGCGCGAGCGCTCATCCATAACCATGTCGCGAATCGCCGTGATTGCCGGGGACGGCGTCGGACGGGAAGTCGTCCCCGCGGCGGTGCGCGCCGCCCGCGCCGCCGCCGGCGAACGGTTGGAATGGACCGAATTCGACTGGAACGCCGATTATTTCCTGCGCCATGGCGCCGCCATGCCGCCCGACGGGCTGGAGCAACTGCGGCGGTTCGACGCCATCCTTTTTGGCGCGGTCGGCGACCCCCGCATCGGCACGCACGAGTATGCGGCCGGGTTGCTGCTGAAAATGCGCTTCGGCCTCGACCTCTATGCCAATCTGCGACCCGTCCGCCCGCTCGACGACCGCCTCTGCCCGCTGCGCGGCATTCGCGGCGACGAGATTGATTTCGTGGTGTTGCGTGAAAACACGGAAGGCGCCTATGCCGGCATCGGCGGCAACTTCAAATCCGGCCGCAGCGAGGAAGTCGCCATCGAGCTGGACCTGAACACGCGGCTGGGAGTCGAGCGCATCCAGCGGCTGGCGTTTGAAACCGCCCGCCAGCGCCCCCGCCGCCGGCTGGTCATGGCGGATAAATCCAACGCCATGCCCCACGCCCACGGCCTATGGCTGCGCGTTTTTCGCGAACTGCGGCCGCAGTATCCGGAAGTCGAGGCCGGCCACCTCTACGCCGATGCGCTGGCCTACCAAATGGTGCGCGATCCCCGCCAGTTCGATGTCATCGTCACCAGCAACCTCTTTGGCGATCTGCTGACCGATCTGGCCGCGGCGCTCCAGGGCGGACTAGGCATGGCCGCCAGCGCCAATCTGCATCCCGGCCGCCTCGGGCTGTTCGAGCCAGTGCATGGCTCGGCCCCCGACATCGCCGGCCGCAACCGCGCCAACCCTCTCGGCGCCATCCTCAGCGCCGCCCTGATGCTGGATTTTCTCGGCCTTGGCGAAGCCGCCCGCCAAATCGAAGCCGCCGCCGCCGCCGCCGTGCGCGAGGGCGTCACCACTCCCGACCTGGGCGGCAACTGGGGTACTATGGAGTGCGCCGCCTGGATCGAAAAACGCCTGCGCGCCTGAGGCCCGGGGCTGAAGCCTTGCGGCGCAATCGTTATACTAATACTTAGCTCTGCATTTTCGGCCTCCCACGCCGCCTGGCCGCGCGCGGAGTGCCGGCATGCGCCGGGAGTCTTAGATGGAACAAAACGGATTTCGCCTGAAAACCGGCTTGGCCGAGATGTTGAAGGGCGGCGTCATCATGGACGTTACCGACGCCGATCAGGCGCGCATCGCGGAGGAGGCCGGCGCCGCCGCGGTGATGGCGCTCGAGCGCGTCCCCGCCGATATCCGCCGCGAAGGCGGCGTGGCCCGCATGGCCGCCATCCGCAAAATCCGCCAGATCATGGCCGCGGTCTCCATTCCGGTCATGGCCAAATGCCGCATCGGCCACTTCGTCGAGGCCCAGATACTCGAAGCCCTGGGCGTGGATTACATTGACGAAAGCGAAGTGCTGACCCCGGCCGACGAACTGCACCACGTGGACAAGCATGCGTTCAAAGTCCCCTTCGTTTGCGGCGCGCGCAATCTCGGCGAAGCCTTGCGGCGCATTGCCGAAGGCGCGGCCATGATCCGCACCAAGGGCGAGGCCGGAACCGGCGATGTCGTGCACGCCGTACGCCACATGCGCGCCATCGTCGCCGAAATGCGGCAGTTGACCGTGCTCTCGCCCGAAGAGCTGTTCGCCCGCGCCAAGGAACTCCAGTCGCCCTACGAACTGGTGCGCCTCGTCGCCCGGGAAGGGAAGCTGCCCGTCCCCAATTTCTCCGCCGGCGGCATCGCCACACCGGCCGACGCCGCGCTGATGATGCAATTGGGCGCCGAGGCGGTGTTTGTCGGCTCCGGCATCTTCAAATCGGAAGACCCCAGCGCTCGCGCCCGGGCGATTGTCCGCGCCACCACCCATTACCAGGACCCCAAGACGCTGCTGGAGTGCTGCGAAGAGTTGGGTGAGCCGATGCGAGGCCTCGATGCCGCCGCACTGAAGCCGGAAGAACAGCTTCAGACCCGGGGCTGGTAAGCCCCCGCCCGGCGCTTCATGCCCGCCCCCGATCAACTTGAAGGAGAAGATCAGGAAAAGCCGCGCATTCGGCTGGGAATCCTGGCTTTACAAGGAGACTATGCCGCTCATGCCCGTGCCCTCGAGCGGCTTGGCTTGCGTCCGGAATCGGATCCGGCAGCCGCCGACGGCGTCTGGCGCTGGGTGCGCCGCGCCGCCGATTTAGAAGGTCTGGACGGCCTCATCCTGCCCGGCGGCGAAAGCACCACCATGCTCAAATTTCTCGCCGAGGCCGGGTTTTTAGAGCAGTTGCGCGCCTTTGCCGCGGCTCGCCCCTGTTTTGGCACCTGCGCCGGCGCCATCTTGCTCGCCCGCCGCGTCAGTCATCCCGATCAGCCCTCGCTCGGCGTGCTGGATCTGGCCGTCGAGCGCAATGCCTACGGACGCCAGATCGACAGCTTCATCGCGCCCGGCGAATGGGAAGGCGTTTCGCGCGCCGCCGAGCCGCCGCTTGAGATGGTCTTCATCCGGGCGCCGCGTTTCCGGCAGCCAGGCGAGGCGATACAGGTTCTGGCCCGCTGGCGCGGCGAACCGGTGCTGGTGCGGCAGGGAAATCTCCTCGCCGCCGCTTTTCATCCCGAATTAACCGAAGATACGCGCGTTCATGCGATGTTTTTGCGTATCATACAAACAGCGCGGCAGTCGCCGGAACGCCTTACCAAGCCGGCCTGACGGCGCCTCAAGGGATGCTCACGGAACATGGCAGCGGGCAAAAGCCGGCAACGTATCCTCGCCCTGGTGATGGCCGGCGGCAAAGGGGAACGTCTGTACCCGCTGACCAAGCACCGCAGCAAGCCCTCCGTCCCATTCGGCGGCCGCTACCGCGTCATTGATTTCGTCCTCAGCAACCTGGTCAACTCCGGCATCGACTCCATCTACGTCCTGACGCAGTACAAGGCGCAGTCGCTGATCAGCCATATCCAGCGCGCCTGGTCGTTTGTGGTCGGCGCGCGCGACGCCTTCGCCACCATCGTGCCCGCCCAGATGCAGGTCGGCGACGTCTGGTACCGCGGCACTGCCGACGCCATTTATCAGAACCTCAACCTGATCGAGCAATTCGCTCCGGACGCGGTCGCGGTCTTCGGCGCGGACCACGTTTACAAGATGAATATCGGGCAGATGGTGGATTACCACTTCGAGCGCGGCGCCGCCGCCACCGTCTCCTGCCTGCCAGTCCCGGCGACCGAGGTCCGGCCCTTCGGCGTCGTCGAAACCGACGCCGCCTTTCGAATCCGCCGCTTCGTCGAAAAACCCGAGCCGGCAACCGCCCCGCGCATGCCCGGCAAATCCGACCTGGCGCTGGTTTCCATGGGCAACTACATCTTCAATACCAACGTACTGGTGGACGTCCTGGTTGAGGATGCCGCCCAGGGCGGAGCCCATGACTTCGGCAAAAACATCTTTCCCGCGCTGGTCAACCGCTCCGAGGTTTACGCCTACGACTTCACCAGCAATCGCATTCCCGTCCACGGCGGCCATGAGGTCGAACGCCCCTATTGGCGCGATATTGGCACCATCGCCTCCTATTACGAAGCCAGCATGGACTTGCGCCAGCCGGATTCAGAATTGAATCTGTTCAACTGGGCCTGGCCGATCATGAGCGCCAACTACAACACCCCGCCGTCAAAATTCATGTTCGACGGCGAACCCGGAAAGGGCGAAGCCATCGATTCGCTGGTCATGGGCGGCTGCGTCCTGGCCGGCGGCCGGGTGCGCAACTCCGTGCTGAGCCGCAACGTGGCCGTCGAGCGCCGCGCCGACGTCTTCGGCTCCATACTGATGGACAATGTCGTGATCGGGCCCGGCGCCCGCGTCCATCGCGCCATCCTCGATAAAAACGTACATATCGCCCCCAATGCCACCGTCGGCTTCGATCCCCAGGCCGATCTCGCCCGCGGCTACCACGTGGACGAGGCCAGCGGCATTACCGTCGTCTCCAAAGCGCCGGACACCCCGGAAAGCCGCGCGCGCTACCTGTAAACCGCAACCAAAATGCAGGCAGTTGCATCAAACGTGTGCCAGTAGTAGTTGCGAAATGCATATCATCAGCCACAAATGTCCAAAATGTAAGATTTCCGCCGACTCAGTCAGAAAAACACTGGTCGTTCGCATGCTGCGGCGGGTAGGGTGGGGAGTTTACACCTGCCCGCATTGCCGGACATCGTTTATTCAAAAACGGCTTTCGACCCGTAAAGTAGCCTGATTAATCAAGCGGCTTGCAGGGCGGAAACCACTGATTGCTCTAGGTATAGTGCAGTCTGTCCAACCCATGCCGGAAATTAGCATTAGGTCCGATAAGATATATTATGTTAACTGGCGACTAGGGCAATGGCGGTAGAGGCTTGCTGGCCTGGGTGCAGCTCTTCTCCATTGCCGAATCTACCGGTATCTCCGGCGAAGGCTCCAACTGCGGGTAACGCTCGTCCACGCTGCGCACGATCTGGTCGAATTGCCGGCGCTGATCGGGATTCAGTATGCTGCGCATGTGTGCCCGGCCCTGGGCGCGAATGTATGCGTAACGCGGCGCCACGCTCGATTCCACCTGCAGGTAAGCTTGGATGGTTTGCTGCAAAATCCGGTTAACCTGCTGCTGCTGCGCCTGGCTCAGGTTCAGCCGTTTGCTCATCTCCCGGGCGATTTCGCGGTGATGGCGGATATCAATTTCCGTCCGCGACTCGGCGTGCAACCAGTCGTGTTCCGCTAGGTTCATCAGCGTGGCGCCGATCAGCGCACCGCTGAGGAAGATCAGCGCGATATAGACCGTGGTGCGTACACGCAGGCTCATTGGCTTAAAACGCTCAGCAGCGTGTCCACCTTGGCCGGATGATGATCAATCTCAGGGTGATGATAATGGACGTGCGGGGCATCCATGGCCATGGCTTCACTGATGTTTGGCGCCTCAATGCGATGGAAGTTGAAAGCGAACAGTCCCAGCGTAGCCGCAAACAGGCAGGCCGCGGCCAGCATTTCCCGGCCTGGCCGCAAAAGCTCGTACCAGGCGGGGCGCGCCTGACCGGCGGCAATCCGCGCGCGCAATCGGGTTGTAAAGTAGGGGTCGGGTTCGGACGGCGCTTGCCGCCGCAGGCTGTACAGCAACCGCCGCCCGATCAGCGCTTTCTGATAAGCCTGCTCACATTCCAAACAGGCCTCTAAATGCCGGCCCAATTCCCCGCCGGGCTTGGCCGCGGCAATGTCCCGATGGGCGTCCAGGTAGGTTTCGAGGCCGATTTGGCATTCACGGCACTTCATATTCGGCTCCTTCGGAATCTGGTGACCAGCTTCTGCCGGGCGCGGAAAAGCTTTACTTTTGCCGTGTTCTCATTCAGCCCGGCGATGCCGGCGACCTCCTGCATCGAATACCCCTCGACCTCTTTCAAAATCAGCAAGATACGTTCTTCCGGCGTTAGCCGCCGCAGCAGTTTTTCCGTCAACTCCCGTAGCACGGCCCGGTCTTCCAGGCTGGCTTCGCCGGTATTGGCGGCGGGATTCAGGTTTTCCACCCGGGATGCTTCCTCCGCGGTCAAATCCGCCAGCAGCACGGCTTTCCGCACCTTCTGCTTGCGCAGATAGTCGTAGCATTCGTTGACGGCGATTTTATAAATCCAGGTGGAAACGGCCGAGCGGAAATCGAACTTCGCCATGGAAAAGTACACCTTGGCGAAGACCTGCTGGGCGATATCTTCGGCGTCGTTGTTGTGGCGCAGTATGCTGTAGATGACCGCCTGCACCCGCGGCTGGAATTGCCGTACGAATTCCTCAAACGCTCCCGGCTCGCCTGCCTGGCAGCGCCGCATCAGCGCAAATTGCGCCTCCGCCTCCGCGCTGAGCGCAATGGCAGGGCCGGTTTCAGTCATGGCCAGCCCCTGCAGTATGGCTTCCATATCTACTTGGACGCATTCGCTTTTCGGCCGGTTTCGGCTTCGATGAACGCCCGCCTGACGACTTTATGCATAATTTATATTGTAATGCCCGTTACAAATTCCCTGCCGGCCCGCTGAATCTATTCCCACTCAATCGTTGCCGGCGGCTTGGAACTGATGTCGTACACCACCCGGTTGATGCCGCGTACTTCATTGATGACCCGGGTGGAAATGACCGACAGCAGGTCGTAGGGCAGGTGGGCCCAATCAGCGGTCATGCCGTCTTCCGAGTGCACGGCGCGCAGCACCGCGGTATAGCCATAGGTGCGGAAATCGCCCATCACCCCCACCGACTGCACCGGCAGCAGCACCATAAACGACTGCCACAACGAGCGATACAAGCCGGCGCGCTTGATTTCCTCGGCCGCGATGTCGTCAGCGTGTTGCAGCAGGGAGATTTTTTCCGGCGTGACCGGTCCCAAAATGCGTACGGCCAGGCCGGGGCCTGGAAAGGGCTGGCGCCAGACCAGGTCTTCGCCCAAACCCAGTTCCAACCCGATCCGCCGGACTTCGTCTTTGAACAGCATCCGCAGCGGCTCGATCAGCTTGAACTTCAAATCAGGCGGCAGGCCGCCGACATTGTGATGGCTTTTGATCACCGCCGAGGGGCCGTGCACCGAAACCGATTCGATCACATCCGGGTACAAAGTTCCCTGCACCAGGAACTGCGGCCGTCCTCCCGGGCCGGCATCCATCCCTCGCGCTTCCTGCTCGAACACCGAGATAAATTCCGCGCCGATGCGCTTACGCTTGGTTTCCGGGTCGGAGACGTTCTGCAAAGCGTCCAGAAAGCGCTGGCTGGCATCCACCGCGCGCAGCCGCAGGCCCAGGCGCTCCCGCAGCGCCTGCTGCACTTTTTCGAACTCGCGCAGGCGCAGCAGGCCGTTGTTGACAAAGACGCAGGTCAGACGCCCCCCAAGGGCGCGGTGTACCAGCGTCGCGGCCACGGTCGAATCCACCCCGCCGCTGAGCGCGCAGAGCGCCGAGCCCGCGCCCACCTGGTGGCGGATCGTTTCCACCTGCTCGCGCACGAACGCCCCCGGAGTCCAATCCGGGGTGGCGCGGCAGATGGAAAAAAGAAAATTCGCCAGAATCTCCCGGCCGTGTTCGGTATGCCGCACTTCCGGATGGAACTGCACTGCATACATGCGCGCGACGGAGTTCTCGGCGGCGGCCAGCAATCCGCCGCTGTGGGCGGTCGGGTGAAAACCGGGCGGCAGCCGCTCGACCGTATCGCCGTGGCTCATCCAGACCGTTTCTTGCGGCTCCAGGCCGCTAAAAAGCGCGGAGTTCGATTCGAATTCGATTTTGGCGCGGCCATATTCGCGCCGCTCCGAGGTGCGCACCTGCCCGCCCAGCGCCTGGACCATCCAGTGCAGGCCGTAGCAGATGCCGAGCAGCGGCAGGCCCGAGCGCAGCACCTCCGGCGGCGCTGCCGGCGCGTCCTGGTCGTATACCGATGACGGGCCGCCCGAGAGCACGATTCCCAGCGGATGGAGCGCTTCAATCTTCTCCCAGCCGGCGTTGCATGGCAGTATCACGCTGTACACATTGAGCTCGCGGATGCGGCGGGCGATCAACTGCGTGTACTGCGAGCCAAAATCCAGAATCGCGATCGGCTGGCCGGTTGCGCTCATTTCCCTTCCCGTAATACGATGTTGACCAGCCGGCCGGGGATCACGATGACCTTCGCGGGCGTGTTCCCGTCCAGCAGGGTTTGGATTTTCGCATCCGCCAGGGCCAGCTCCCGCAATTCTTCCTCGCCGGCCGAGGCGCTGGCCCGCAGCCGCGCCCGCAACTTGCCGTTCACCTGCACCACCAGCTCGATTTCCTCTTCCCGTGCCCACGCCGGATCGCTTTCCGGCCAGCCCTGGCCTTGAATTTCTTCTTCCCAAACTGCGCCGGCGGAACCGCTTTTAGCCCATTGCCGCCGGATTTCTTCCGTCAGAAAGGGGGCATACGGCGCCAGCATCAGCACCAGCCGGCGCAGGCAGTCATCCCAGGCGGCGGCGGAGATGCGGCTGGCAGCGCGTTCCGGTTCCAGCTCGTAAAAGACGTTGACCAGCTCCATCGCCGCCGCGATGCAGGTATTGAAATGCCAGCGGCTCTCCATCTCCCGCGTGATCCGCGCGAGCGTGGTGTGGGTTTTGCGCAGCAGGCGGTCTTCCGCCGCCGAGGCCGCCCGCGCCGGCGGCGCCGCCATCGCGGTTTGCGGCGGATGCCGCAGCGCCAGCCGGTACACCCGGCCGAAAAACCGGTGCAGCCCTTCCACCCCTTGGTCGTTCCAGTCGAAATCCTTCTCCGGGGGCGCGGCAAACAGCACGTACGCCCGGGTTGCATCGGCGCCATAGCGCTCGATCAGCGCCGCCGGGTCCACCACGTTGCCCTTCGATTTCGACATCTTCGCGCCCGACCGCGTAATCATGCCTTGCGTGAACAAACGCGCGATCGGCTCGCCGATTGTCACCAACCCCAGGTCGCGCATCACCTTGGTGAAAAAGCGCGAGTAGATCAGGTGCAAAATGGCATGCTCGATGCCGCCGATATACTGGTCCACCGGCATCCAGCGGCGGGCGGCCTCGCGCGCAAACGGCGCCGCGTCGTTGTGCGCGTCGAGATAGCGGTAGAAGTACCAGGACGAATCCACGAAAGTGTCCATGGTGTCGGTTTCCCGCTTGGCCGCGCCCTGGCATTTCGGGCAGGTGGTCTGTATGAACGATTGGATCGCCGCCAGGTTCGCCACCCCGGTTTCCGAGATCGGCACGTCCTCGGGCAGCCGCACCGGCAAGTCTTGGTCGGGCGCCGGCACTACCCCGCAGCCCGGGCAATAAATCATCGGAATCGGCGTGCCCCAATAGCGCTGCCGTGAAACGCCCCAATCCTGCAGCCGGTAGCTGACCGTTCCCTTCCCCACCCCCCGGGCTTCCGCCCAGCGCGTCATCCTCGCCATCGCTTCGCGGTTCGGAAGGCCATTATAATCGCCGGAATGGATCATGCGGCCGTCACCGGTATAAGCGCCGGCCGCCAGGATGTCGGCGCCGCTTTCCGGCTCGATCACCGGCCGGATCGGCAAGCCGTACTTCTGGCAGAATTCGTAATCGCGCTCGTCGTGCGCCGGCACCGCCATTACCGCGCCGGAACCGTAATTCATCAGCACGAAATTCGCCACCCACACCGGCACCGATTCGCCGCTGAAAGGGTTGCGCGCCCGCCAGCCGGTGTCGAAGCCCAGCTTTTCGGGCTCGCTCGCCGCGCCCCGCGCCGGCTGCAGAGCGCGCGCCCGCTCGCGCTCCGCCGCCGTCAGGATTTCCGCCAGCAGCGGGTGCTGCGGCGCCAGCAGCACCGCCGAGACTCCGTAAACCGTGTCGATCCGGGTCGTAAAAACATTCAGCCGGGCCGCCGCCGCGGCTGCCTGGCCGGAACGCGGTTCCAGTCCGAAGGCGAGTTCCGCCCCCACGCTTCGTCCGATCCAGTTGCGCTGCATGGCCGTGACCCGCTCCGGCCAGCCTGAAAGCTGGTCCAGGTCGCGCAGCAACTCTTCGGCATATTGGGTAATGCGGAAATACCACTGCTCCAGCTCGCGCTGTTCCACCGGGGTGTCCTCATGCCGCCAGCAGACCCCGCCGGCCACCTGTTCGTTCGCCAGCACCGTGGCGCAGCGCGGGCACCAGTTCACCCAGCCTTTTTTCCGGTACGCCAGCCCGCGCTCGTGCATGCGGAGAAAAAACCACTGGTTCCAGCGGTAATACTCCGGCAGACAGGTGGTGACTTCCCGCCGCCAGTCATAGCTGAAGCCAAAGCGGCGCATCTGCGCCTTCATGTTGGCGATGTTATTCAGCGTCCACTCCCGTGGGTGGGTGCGATTCTGAATGGCGGCATTTTCGGCGGGCAGGCCGAAGGCATCCCAGCCCATCGGATGCATCACCTCGTAGCCGCGCATGCGTAGAAAGCGCGCCACCGCGTCGCCGATGGCGTAGTTGCGCACGTGCCCCATGTGCAGCGCGCCGCTCGGATAGGGCAGCATTTCCAGCACGTAATATTTTTTCGCCGCCGGCTTTTTCGCCGCCGCCGGGCGCTCGGCCCAGCTTCGCGCCAGTTCCGGCTCGTACGCCTGCGGCTGGAAGTTCATTTCGCGTTCGCTGCTCATAGCCGTCCAGCCTTTTGGTTGCTTCCGCGGGCGGGCGCCGCGCGGTTGCGCCGCGGCGTCCCCGCGTACTGGCGGAAAAAGTTACGCAATAATTGCTTGCCGCTGGTCGTCAGTACGCTTTCGGGATGAAACTGCACTCCCTCGATCGCCCAGCGGCGATGCCGCAGCGCCATGATGATTCCCGAACTGGTGCGTGCACTCACCTCCAGGGTGCCTGGCACGGTACGCGGATCGAGCACCAGCGAGTGATAGCGGGTCGCCGGAAACGGTTGCGGCAGGCCGCGAAAGATCGTCCGCCCGTCATGGTGTATGGCGCTGATTTTGCCGTGCATCAGTTCGGGCGCGCGCACGATTTTCCCGCCAAAAGCCTGGGCGATGCTCTGATGGCCCAGGCAAACGCCGAGTATGGGCACCTTCCCGCCGAAGTAGCAAATCGCCGGCAGGCTCAAGCCCGCGTCGTCGGGCGTGCAGGGGCCGGGCGAGATGACGATGGCGCGCGGCCGCATCCGCTCGATCTCTTCCAGGCTGGTCTGGTCGTTCCGCCGCACCTCGACCGCATACCCCATCTCGCCGATGTATTGCGCGAGGTTGAAGGTAAACGAGTCGTAATTGTCGAGCAGGAATATCATGCCCGCTTGGCCTCTGCCTGCCGGGGTCCGTCCGCCGCGGCGTTTCGCGGCGGATTAGAGCCCGGCCCGCGCCAGCTCCAGCGCGCGCAACACCGCCCGCGCCTTGTTGATGCATTCCTGGTGCTCCAGCCGCGGCGAAGAATCGGCGACGATGCCCGCCCCGGCCTGCACCCGCGCCCAATTCCGCTGCAGCAGGATGGTGCGAATGGCAATGCAAGATTTCAGATTACCCGAGAAATCCAGGTACAGGATGGAGCCGCCGTAAACCCCCCGCCGGGTGGGCTCGAGCTCGTCAATGATCTCCATCGCGCGCACCTTCGGCGCCCCGGTCAGGGTTCCGGCGGGAAAACAGGCCATCAGCGCATCCAGCGTGTCGCGGTCCGGCCGCAGCCGGCCGCGCACCGTGCTGACCAGGTGCTGCACGTGCGAATATTTCTCCACCGTCATCAGATCCGCCACCCGCACCGTGCCGTAATCCGCCACCCGCCCGATATCGTTCCGCCCCAGATCCACCAGCATCACGTGCTCGGCGTTTTCCTTCGGATCGCGCCGCATCTCGTCTTCCAGCTCGCGGTCGCGCGCCTCGCTTTCGCCCCGCGGCCGCGTGCCGGCGATGGGACGATAGAGCAGTTCCCTGCCTTCGACGTTGACCAGCATCTCCGGCGAGGCGCCCACCAGCTCCACATCGCCCAGCCGCAGCAGAAACATGTAAGGCGAGGGATTGACGCTGCGCAGCGCGCGGTAAACCTGTTCGGCCGGCATCCGCGTCGGGGTGTCGAAGCGCTGCGACAGCACCACCTGGAAGGCGTCGCCGGCGCGTATGTATTCCTGTATGCGGCTCACCTTGCGCTGGTAGGCCGCCGGGGTCATATTCGCGCGCAGGCGCAGCGGCCCGCGCTCGCGGCCGCCGTCTTGCGGCGCCAGCGGCCAGCGCAGCAGCCCTTCCATCCGGTCCAGCTCCAGCCGCGCCGCCGCGATGGCCCTCGCCGCCCGCTGTTCGGCCGCGACGCAGGCCACCAGCCGCATCTGCCGCCGGGCGTGGTCGAAGATGATCTGCCGCGTGAAAAACATCAGCCGGGCTTCGTCCAGCTTCAAATCGTCGTGCGACTGCTCCGGCAGCTTCTCCCACTGCCGCACCATGTCGTAACCCCAGTACCCGACCCCGCCGGCCAGAAATGGCGGCGCGGCCTCGGCTTCGCCCGCCGCCGGCGCCAGCGCGTACTGCCGGTTCAGCCGCCGGATCGCTTGCGGCAGCGTCTCGTCCAATTCCTGCCAATGGCCTTCAAAAAATTGCCGCACCCGGCCCTGCCGCTGGCTCAGGATCAGGAATGGATCCACCCCCAGGTAGGAGTACCGCCCGATGCTGGCGCCGCCTTCCACGCTTTCCAGCAGGTAGGCGTACGGCGACGAGGCCTCGCGCAACAGCTTCAGATAGGCCGTTACCGGGGTGTCGAGATCGGCCAAAATGGTGCGCATCACCGGAACCCACGGCGCCTGCGCCGCGCTCCGCCGAAACTCCGCGTCCGATAGCTGCTCTCGCCCCATGTTGAATGCATGATTGTAACCGACCTCGCCTGCCGCTTGCCCTCGCCCCTTCGCTTCTGTTCTCATGCATCCATGCGCACCCATGGCACCCCCGCCTCGGCCTGGACTCCCCGGCAGCGGCGGCAATTGGCCCTGATCGAGCACCTGGG
Organism: Acidobacteriota bacterium; assembly: GCA_021789895.1. Lineage (GTDB taxonomy): Bacteria > Acidobacteriota > Terriglobia > Terriglobales > SCQP01 > JAKASR01. Next base: position 143,725 of record JAJYIU010000006.1, read on the forward strand.
CACGCCGCTGCTGCTGGCGCTCGGCGCCAGCCTTCGCATCCGGCTCCCGCGCGGTCTTCCCGACCCCCTCCAGCAATCGCCTCTTGGCCAATCCCTCGGCCCGGCGATTTATATTTTTTGGCACCGCGAGTTGATGCCCATCGCCTGGTATTGCCGCCGGCGCGGCATCGGCATCCTCATCAGCCAGCACTTCGACGGCGAATGGATCGCGCGCATCTCCTCCCGCCTCGGCTACCGCTGCATCCGCGGCTCCAGCACCCGCGGCGGCCAATTGGCCATGGATGAAATGTCCGCCTTCCTTGCCCAGGGCGGCACCGTTGCCCTCACCGTGGATGGCCCCCGCGGGCCCCGCCAGCGCATGAAGCCCGGCGCCGTTTACCTGGCCCGCGAAACCGGCGCCCCTATCTATGCCGTGCATGCCGCCATGCCCCGCGCCTGGGAAATTCCCAGTTGGGATCGGCTTCAGATCCCCTGGCCCGGCAGCCGCGTGATCGGCCATTGGTCCGGCCCTTTTTACGTGCCCCGCTCCGCCGGCGCCGAAGAAATGGAAGACTGGCGGCGGCGCCTGGAAGACGAATTGAATCGCCTCGCCGGCTAGCAGCCTGTGGTGAAAGTCTGGATACGGATCTAAAAAAGGTTTGCGCGAGGAGGGGTGTGAGTGAGTAGAATGCGCGCATGGCAATGGGACGGA
>JAJYIU010000065.1 GCA_021789895.1 Acidobacteriota bacterium
ATCTGGCCTAATTCCATCGAGCCGTAATTTCCCTGTACGCCAGCGCTGGATACGGAGGCTCTAAAGGTAGTGGGCGTGCAATTATTGACGGCGTTCACACATGTATCGCGGACGAATACGTCGCCGGCTTTGTTTGTATCGTTCGTCACCAGATTGGTGGTTTGCGTATCGGCTGGAAAACTAACGAAACGGCCATCCTGGCTGACAGATTCCTGGTGCCCAGATTCAAGGTCGCCATTCGGCTGCTGACCGTTATAAGTCAAAAAAGCGTTCCTGGTCGTGGGAACGCAACCTGATGGCGCGCCCAGACAAGTATCGCGAATGTAGACACCCGTGCCTTCATTTCCTAGCAGGTCCCATGAAAAAAATACCACGTAACGGCCGGAGTACGACGAGTTTGTATTCCCTTCAATAGAGGCGGGATTAGGCGCGGGCTGGCCGGAATTGTTTACCGAGATCATGCTAGTGAAGGGAGTACATAAAGAGGTTGCGCCGATGCATGTGTCACGCAGATATACTTCAACATGGGAAGGGGCGCCGGGCAGAATATTGGATGAGGAAGAGTTGAAATAAATATAACGGCCATCTGCGCTAATGGCCGGATCTCCGCCATTGGCTTCCTCTCCATTGGCTCCTATGGAAATCTTATTTGTCGAAGGCGTGCACCCTGTAGGCACACCAATACAGGTATCCCGTATAAAAGCATCTGTATTATCTGGCGATGTGCCGGTATCGTTAGGCACGAGGTTTGTGGCGCCCGAGACAAACGCTACGTAGCGCCCATCGGCGCTCATTGCCGGAAGATTGCTGTTATTGTTCCCCACCCCGCCATCCATGCCCATGGAAACCAGTATCGTCTTGGGTTGGCAGCCGGTTGGTGCGCCGATGCAGGTATCGCGTTCGTAAATCTGGCCGCAAGTAATTCCTGTGACCGTGTTTGTGCAGGTATTTTTGGGGTTGCTTACCAGATTCGTGGCGATCGATTGAAATGCAACATAGCGGCCATGAGCGCTGATCGCAGGCGGATCGCCGGTATTGCTATTCTGCCCGGTTCCGTCAAGCGCGACGGTAACGAGTTGTACGACACCGGTATTCCCTGGTGCGGCAGGTGTAATTTGAAAAATAGCAGCATTGGAAGTATGGGTGCCATCGGTGACGGTTATCGTGATCTGTCCTGGATTGGATAACATACTTGCCGATACGGCCGTATCTAAAATATTTTGTGTTGGGTCGTAATCTACTGGGGGTAATGGATTGCCATTCCATAATATTGTGTCGGTGCTGCTAAATCCCGTTCCATTTACGACTAGCGTAATGGATGTCCACCCTGCGATGACGGTGTTAGGTTGCAAACTATCGATATGCAATAGGCTGGGATTTGAATGATTTACAGAGTTGCCCCCACAAGCCGTAAAGACGAAAAATGCAACCCCGAAAGTGTAATAGCAATACTTCGGCAACCTTTGCATATTCATCATACCGCATCGAGATTACATCAATCTGTGCCGTTATTCAGCATTTATCCTCCGCCCATCCCCTCACGCGAGCTGAAAATTTGCCGTCACCTGCCGCTCCCACTTATGCGTCAACCTAAAAAGCAGGCTGTAAGCGCCTCAGAAATGGTATTGCCCGACGTTGGCGCGGGTGAAGTCGAGCGGCGGGCCCATGACGATGGTATGGGTGGCGAGGTCCACCCGCAGCGGGCCGATGCCATCGAGCGTCATGCCGTTGGCGATTGGCTGGCCGAGCGCGACCCGGCGGGCCACGGCCACGGTCAGCGCGCCCAGCCGGCGCGGGTCCCAGAGGGTGATGTCGGGCGCGGCGCCGTCTTCAATATAGCGGCGCATCAGGTCGGGGGTGGAAAGCCCGGCGACGATCACCTGGCCGCGCTTGCCCGCCTGCTCGACCGCGCGCGCGGCGGCCGGCGGCGCGGCGGAGCTGTTGCCGATGATGCCGCCCAGCCGCGGCCAGGCTTCCAGCAACTGCTGCGCCTGGCTGAAGCAGAGCTGCTGGTCGTCGTTGCCGGGCTCGACCGCGACCAGCTTCATGCGCGGATATTTTTCCCGCTGCTCGACCTCCATCCAGCGCATCCAGGCATTCAGGTTGGAGGCGGTCAGCGCGCCGGTGATGATGGCGTATTCGCCGCGCGCGTGCATTTCGCGCGCCAGCACGTCCATCACGCGGCGGCCGAGCGTTTCCGCGTCCACCTGGCTGACGAACCAGGCGCGCGCCGCCGGGCGCGCATCCGAATCCCAGGTCAGCACCTTGATGCCCAGCGAGCGGGCGCGCTCCAGCACCGGCGCGACCGCGTTGGGATCGTCGGCGGAAACGGCAATCACGGCCGGGCGCCGCGCCAGCAGCCCGGACAGCACCTGCACCTGCTCGCCGGCGTCGGCGGCGGTGGGGCCGGTGTAGATCAGGCCGACGCGCAGTTGCCGCGCCGCCTGCCGCGCGCCCTCGGCGGCGGCGTTGAAGAAAGGAATGCCGACCAGCTTGGGAACGAGCGCAATCTGCATGCCCGCGGCCGGCGAACGGCGGCAGCCGGCCAGCAGTCCGGCGGCGAATAGAATGCCCAGCGCGCTTTTCGGAATGCGAGATCGGAGGTTCATGTTTTCAAGCAAGCATAAGCCAGAAACACAACCAACGCCGCGGCTGGCGTCCAACCGCATGGCGCCCTAAGCACGGCGGCCCGTCCCGCGATGCAGGACGGGCCGAGCGCACAAAGCCAGCACTACCGGGGATTCCACCCGCGGCTCGCCGTTAAAACCGGTTCCAGAGGAACTGGTTATAGACCTCGTGGTGGTACTGCACCTCGGGGGTTTTGACGAAGGTGCCGAGCAGGCGCGGGCAGCGGTCGGCGGATGCCTGCTTCAGGTCGGCGTAGCGGTCCTTCACGTCTTCGCCGAACAGTTGCGTCACCCAGGCGCTCTTGCGGAAGTCTTCGAGCGCGGTGTAGATGTTGTCGGGCAGGTAGCGCTCCGCCTGGCGCAAATTGGCGATTTTTGCGGTTTGGCCTTCGAGCCCGCTGCGGAAGATCGAATAGAGCGCCATGTAAGGGTTGGCGTCGGGCGCGACCGAGCGCACTTCCACGCGCATGCTGCGCTCGTTGCCGATCGGGATGCGGATCATCGAGCCGCGGTCCACCGGCGAGGCCTTGAGCTGGTTGGGGGCTTCGAAGTGCGGATCGAGCCGGCGGTAGGCGTTCACGCTGGGGTTGAGCACCAGGCAGAGGTCGTTGCCGTGGGTGAGGATGCGGTCCACAAACGACCAGCCGAAGGCGCTCAGCATTTCCTCGCCCTGCGGGTCCCACATCAGGTTTTTCCCGCCTTTGCTGACGGAGACGTTGGTGTGCATGCCGCTGCCGTTGACGCCGACCACCGGTTTGGGCAAAAACGAGGCGGTCAGGCCCATCTGCGTCGCCACCTGGCGGCAAGTGAGCTTGTAGAGCTGAATCTGGTCGGCGGCGGCGACCACTTCGCCGTAGCCGTAGTTGATTTCGAACTGCGAGGGCGCCACTTCGGGGTGGTCTTTCTCGTTCTGGAAGCCGAGCGCGCGCTGCACTTCGGCCACGCTGTCAATGAAGCGGCGCAGCGGATCGCTGGGCAGCGAATGATAGTAGCCGCCGGTATTGACGTATTCAAAGCTTGCGGTTTCGTGGAAATGCCGCTCGGCATCGGCGCCGCGGAACAGAAAGCCTTCGATTTCGTTGGCGGCGTTGAGCGTGTAGCCTTCGTTTTGATGCAGCCCGCCGGCATAGCCTTTGAGCACGCCGCGCATGTCGCCGACGTAGGGCTCGCCGCTGCGGTTCATCACTTCGCCGAAAACCAGCACCTTGCCATCGCCAAAGACGTCGGCGGGGACCCAGTAGAAGGCGCTCCAGTCCATCGCCAGCCGCAGATCGCTCTCGCGCTGGGCGGTGAAGCCGCGGATGGAGGAGCCGTCGAAGGTCAGGTTGTCATGGCTTTTGAGCAGGAATTTTTTATCGTAATCGAGCATGTGCAGGCGGCCTTCCAGGTCGCTGAACAGCACCGTGACCGCCTTGATCAGCTTGTTGTCGCTGAGATATTTGAGCCGCTCTTCCTGGAGTTTGCCGGCGTCCACCCGGGTGCGGCGCTGCTCCTTGGCGCGCAGATTGAGCTCTTCCAGCTCGTCATAGGGGAGCATGAGAAATTTGCGTAATTCGTTCATGAAGGTGTCCTTTGTCTCGATCCGATCGCAGTTGCGGGGATGCATCCCTGTCCGGGTGCACCCGGGCCGGGAAACGCCCCGCCAGGGCCGGGAATAAATAGCCTAAAGCCTCGGCGGAATTCTGACAATCCAGGAAAGCCAGCCGGCGGCGAAATTCTTTCCGCCTCAGCGGCGGCGGCGGCGCCACTGGCCGGCGGCGACGGCGAGGATGAGCAGCGCGCCGGCGGCGGCGTCCTGCAGATAAGGCGACACTCCGGCGAGCATCAGCCCATTGCGGAGGATATAGAAAGCCGCCAGGCCGGCCACGGTGCCGGCGACCGAGCTGGCGCCGCCGGCGATGGGCGAGCCGCCCAGCACCACGGCAGCGATGGCAGGCAGCATCAGGTTGACGCCCATATCGGCGCGGGCGCTGTCGAGGCGGCTGATCATCAGCGCGGCGGCGAGGCCGCAGAATCCGCCTTGCAGCAGGTAGAGGCTGAAGCGGCGGGCGGCGAGCGGGAGCCCGCCGGCGCGGGCGGCGGCGGGGTTGGAGCCGATGGCGGCGATTTCGCGTCCCCAGGCGCTGGCATAGAGCGCCAGGGCGACGGCGGCGGCAGCGAGGGCGAAGATCCAGAACGCCGGGGGCAGTCCCGCCCACTCGCTCAGTCCCAGGCCGGCCCAGGCCGCGGGAATGCCGGCCAGGCCGCCACCGCCGAAGAGGCTGAGCGCCAGGCCTTGAAAAAAGATCATGGCGCCGAGCGTGACCAGAATCGGCGGCCAGCCGAGCGGGCCGATCAGCAGGCCGTTGAGCGCGCCGCACGCCAAGCCGGCGGCGAGGGCGGCGGCGAGCAGGGCGGCGGCGCCGTGGGGCGCGGCGGCGGCGGCCAGCACGCCGGCCAGGCTGACGATGGCGCCAATCGAAAGATCAATGCCGCCGGAGGCGATGATGGCGGTGGTGCCCAGCGCCAGCAAACCGGTTTCGGCCAGCGGCGCCAGCAGCAGTTGCCAGTTTTCCGCCGTCCAGAACTCGGGCTGGCGCCAGCCGGCGAAGAGGGCGAAGCCGAAGGAAAGCAGCAGCAGGATGGCGGCCTGGGGATTCCAGCCCGCGCTCCAGTTCCGGCGCGGGTGCGCAGCCGGCCCGGCGGCGGGGTGGGAGCTGGGCGCGGGCGTCATGCGGCCGCCTGCGCCCCCCGCCGAAGCTGGCCGGCGCCGACGCCGATCAGCACCAGCGAGCCGGTCACCACGCCCTGCCAGAACGCGGGCACGCGCAGCAGCACCAGCGCCGCGGCAATGGTCGAGAGCAGCAGCACGCCCAGCAGGGTGCCGAGCACGCTGCCGCGCCCGCCGAGGATGTCGGCGCCGCCGAGCACGACCGCGGCGATGACGGTCAGCTCATAGCCGACAGCGGCGTTGCCCTGCGCCGCGCCGAGCTGCGCGGCATAGAAGATGCCGCCGAGCGCGGCGCAGAGCCCCATGCCGGCATAGACGGCGTAGATCAGTTTTTTTTCGGGGATGCCCCAGCGGCGCGCCGCCTGGGGCGCGCCGCCGTAGCGATAGAGGCTGCGTCCGGGCTGCGACCGCCGCAGCAGCCACACGCCGGCGGCGGCGGCGGCGGCCGCCGCCGGCACGGAGAGATCGAGCGCGAGCCAGCCGGGACGGCCGAGGGCGCGCAGCCAGGCGGGCAGCGCGGTGATCCAGTTGCCGCCGGTGGCCTGCAGCAACAGGCCGCGGTAGAGGCCCATGGTGCCGAGGGTGGCGACAATCGGGGGCACGCCCAGCTCGGCGATGCAGAGGGCGTTGCCGGCGCCCAGCGCCAGCCCGGCCAGCAGCGTGGCGGCCAGCGCCAGCGGCGCCGGCCAGCCCAGCGCTCCCAGCCTGGCCACCAGCACGCTGGCGACGGCCAGCATGGCGCCGGCGGAGATGTCTATGCCGCCGGTCAACATCACCATCAGCATGCCCAGCGAGAGCAGGGTCAGCACGCTGGCATTGCGCAGGATCGAGCTCAGGCTGGCAGGCGAGAGCAGGCGCGGCGCGGCCAGCGAGACGGTCACGATCAGCGCGGCCAGGCCGAGGCCCAGCCCGGTTTCGTATTGCCGCGGCAGGAAGCGCGCCCAGCGGCGGGAAGCGGGCGCGGCGGGCGCGGCGGACGGCTCCGCACTGCGCGGCGCGGGGGCGGAGGGCGCGCCGGCATCGTGCGGCGCGGCTTCCGCGGCGGCGCCGCCGACCATGGCGGCGATCAGGCGCGAACGCTCGGCCTCGCCGCGAGGCAGGTTGGCGGCGAGGCCGCCGGCGCGGAAGACGATGATGCGGTCGCCGAGGGCGAGCGTTTCTTCCAGTTCCGAGCTGACCACCAGCACGGCCCAGCCTGCCGCCGCCAGTTGCCGGATGCGGGCGTGCATATCGGCTTTGGCGGCAATATCCACTCCGGCGGTGGGCTCGTCGAGAATCAGCACCGGAACGTCCGGCGGCTCCGCGCCCGGCTGGGCGGGCGCGTAGGCGAGGGTTTTGGCCAGCAGCAATTTTTGCTGGTTGCCGCCGCTGAGGCTGGCGGCGGGAGCGAGGCGGCCGCGGCAACGTATGCCGTACGCGGCAATTTGGCTGTCGGCCCAGGCGGCGGTGCGGGGAAACCAGCCGGCGAAGCGGGATAAGCGCCGCAGCCGGCCCAGGGCCAGGTTTTCTTCGACCGTCAGGCGCAGGAACAGGCCTTCGCCGGCGCGGTCGGCGGGGAGATAGCGCACGCCGGCGGCGAGCGCCTGGCGCGGGCGGCGAGGGCGCCATTCCTGCCCGCGCAGCCGCAGCCGGCCGCGCTCAAGCTGGCGCAGGCCAAACAGGCAGCGGGCGAATTCGGATTGTCCGGCGCCGACCATACCGCCAAGCACGGTGATCTCGCCCGGAAAGAGGCGCAGCGAAATCTCGCGGAATTCGCCCTCGCGTCCGGCGGCCTCGGCTTCGAGCCAGGCGGGGGCGGCGGCCGCGCGGGACGGGGCCGCGGCGGGAACGGCGGCGGGGGCAGCGGCGGCGAGGGTGGATTCCGCGGCGCCGAACATGGCCTGATGCAGCGCGGCATCGCCGGCCTGGGCGGCGCTGTTTTCGTAAACCACGCGGCCGTCGCGCAGCACCAGAAAGCGGTCGGCGATCTGGCGCACTTCGCGCAGCCGGTGGCTGATAAAGACGATGGCGTGGCCGGCTTCGGCCAGGGAGCGCACCAGCGCGAGCAGGCGCTGGGTTTCACTTTCGGCCAGGGCGGCGGTAGGCTCGTCGAGAATCAGAATGCGGGCGTCGCGGGCCAGCGCGCGGGCGATGGCGGCCAGTTGGCGATGGCCGGCGGAGAGTTCGCCGGCGGGCCGGTCCAGCGGCAAAGGCGTCTGCAGCCGCGCCAGCACAGCGGCGGCCCGGCGCCGTACGCGGCGCGCGTCGTAGCTATAGCCGGCATCCAGATCGCCGGCGATATTCTCGGCGACGGACAGGTTGGGATACAGCCCGAGATCCTGAAAGATGACGGCGATGCCCAGGCGGCGGGCGCGCTCGACCCCGGCGGCGGCGCCGCGCCGGCCCGCGCTCCAGAGCGTACGGCCATGAATTTCGACTTCGCCGGCGTCGGGAACCAAGGCCCCGGCGAGGATCTGGATCAGCGTGGATTTACCCGCGCCGTTGGCGCCCAAGAGCGCCAGCACCTGGCCCGATTCCAGGCGGAAGCCGGCGCCGCGCAGCGCCTCGACCCCGCCATAGCGCTTGCTCAGCTCCCGGGCTTCAATCGCCGCCGCCATAGAGGCTGAGTATAGGATAGTTGGCGCATGCGGACGCCCGCTTGCGCCCCGATGGCCCGCAGGCTCCGGCCGCGGCGGCCCACGGGTCCACCGATGGGAGTTAGATATGCCGAGGTCGAGTGGGAAAGTCGGGATTTCCTGTCAGGTCCCGACCCTCCGCGATTCAGTAACGCCAAGGCGAAGCCAAGCAAAACCGAAGGTTTTGCGAAAGG
>JAJYIU010000066.1 GCA_021789895.1 Acidobacteriota bacterium
GCGAAGGGAGAAGCGAGCAGAGCGAGGCGGGAGGCGCGAGGCAACCGCAGTGTACATGGACGTACATGAGGATTGCCGAGCGACGAACCAACGAAGCTATGCGACGCTTATCGCTTCGCCCAGCATCAAAACCATCCCCTCCCCGCCCCGCATGCGCTCCGCCGGTATTCCCGCAGGGATGGCGAAGCAATTTGTTTTTGTCCGTTTGCTGTCGGCTTGGGTCGGCTGAACGCTGTTGGCTGAGAGCTGCCGGCTGATAGCTGAGAGCGGAAAGCTCTTTACGTTAAAATGGCCTGCGCCCTCGTCTCGCCATCCATGTCTCGCCGCTTGCATGTTTTTTGGTTTCTGTTGCTCGCCGGCGCCATCTCCCTGCTCGCCGCTGCTCGTGGACAAGGCCCCGCTCCCTCCGCCCCGCCCGCTTTTCCCCCTCATTGGCTGCCCAGCCGCGGCGCTCCCGCCGGCCTGCGCTATGTTGGCGCCCGCGTCTGCGCCTCCTGCCATGTGTTCGAAGCCTCCGAGCTGCGCACCCCCATGGGCTTGGCTTCCCTGCGGCCCGCCGCCGCCGCCCGCCTGCTCCCCCACGCCCAATTCACCCTCCGCCTGGGCGCTTACACCTACCGCCTCGCGCGCGCTTCCAGGTCCAGCTTGCGCTATAGCGCCGCGCATGTCGGCCACAGCGCCGCCGTCGTCCCGCGCTGGGCCTTCGGCCTGGGCTATGCCGGCCAAACTTATCTCTATCGCGGTCCCCATCGCGGCTGGCGCGAAAGCCAGGTCAGCTACTACCGCCGCATTCACGCCCTCGACCTCACCATCGGACACCGCTTGCTTCCGCCGCCCAACCCTCAGGCCGCGCTCGGCCGCGCCATGAGCGTGGACGAGGCCCGCGCCTGCTTCGTCTGCCATACCACCGGCGCGGTGCGCGCCGGCAAATTCGTGCCTCAAAAAGCCGCCCCCGGCGTGACCTGCGAACAATGCCATGGCCCCGGTTCGGCCCACGTCGCCGCCATGCGCGCCCATCTCTATACCCGGCCCGGCATCTTCAATCCCGGCCGCCTCACCCCCGGCCGCCAGTCGGATTTTTGCGGCAATTGCCATCGCACCCTGCTGATGGTCATGAACATGGGCGTCAGCGGCGTGCTCGACGTTCGCTTCCAGCCCTATCGCCTGAGCTTGAGCCAGTGCTATAACCCCGCCGACGCCCGCATCTCCTGCCTCGCCTGCCACAACCCGCACCAGCCGCGGCTGCGGCGCCTCTCCGGTTACGACCCCAAATGCCTCGCCTGCCACGTGCGCCCTGGCCAATCCACTACCTGGCAAATGCCCGGCAAAGCCTGCCCCGTCGCCCAGCGCAACTGCGCCTCCTGCCACATGCCCCGCTACGCCCTCCCCGGCGCCCATCACCGCTTCTTCGACCACTACATACGCGTCGTCCGCCCCGGCGCTCCTTACCCCGATTAGCCGCGGCCTATTTTGCAAAATCCAAACCTGTTTCCGCCATCGCTGCCCGGGCATCCTCGCAGGAATTTCGATGCAATTGCTTTCGGTTGATGGCCGCAAGCTGGCCCTGAACTCGGAGTGCTGCTTTCTCCAGTGCCGCGCGCTTCCATCCTGATCCGGCGTTTCCAGGCATCCTGCCCCGCCGCTTTTTTGTTCGAAGTAGCAGGGAAAAGCTGGCGCGGAGGCGGCGACGATTATGCCGGAACGGATCCTGATCACTGGCGGAGCCGGCTTTATCGGCTCGCATCTGGCCGATGCGCTGATCGAGCGCGGCGATTCCGTGCGCGTCCTCGACAGCCTGGTCGCGCAGGTGCATGCGCTCTCCGAGGACGCCCCGCCCCGCCATCTGCACCCCGCCGCCGAGTTCATGCGCGGCGACGTGCGCGACCGCGAACTCCTCGATCGCGCCCTCGAGGGCGTGGACGCCGTCGTGCATCTCGCCGCCGAGGTCGGCGTCGGGCAATCCATGTACGCCATCGCGCGCTATGTCTCCGGCAATACCCTGGCCACGGCGGTGCTGCTCGAAGCCCTGGCGGCGCGCCGCGCCGGCATACGCAAGCTGCTGGTCGCCTCCTCCATGTCCATCTACGGCGAAGGCGCCTACCGCTGCCCCAACTGCGGCCCGCGCTTCCCCCTTCCCCGCCCTGCCGCTCAACTCCAGCGCCGGCAGTGGGAACTGTCCTGCGCCGTTTGCGGCGCCGGCCTGGCTCCCCTCCCCACCCCGGAAGACAAGCCCCTCTTTCCCGCCTCCGTGTACGCCATTGGCAAACAGGATCAGGAGCAGTTGTCTCTCGTCGCCGGCGCGGCCTATGGCATTCCGGTCGTGGCCCTGCGGCTCTGGAATGTCTATGGCCCGCGCCAGTCGCTCTCCAATCCTTATACCGGCGTGGCCGCGATTTTTTCCTCCCGCCTGCTGCAGCGCCTCCCGCCCCTGCTGTTTGAAGATGGCGAACAGCAGCGCGATTTCGTGCATGTCGGCGATGTCGTGGACGCTTTCCTGCTGGCGCTGGATTCCCCCGGCGCCAACGGCCTCGCCCTCAACATCTCCAGCGGCGAAGCTGTCACCATCCGCCGCCTGGCCGAACTGCTCGCCGCCGGCCTTGCGTGCCCCATCGCCCCCCAATCCGCCGGACGCTATCGCGCCGGCGACATCCGCCACTGCCTCGCCGATATCGCTCTCGCCCGCCGCTCGCTCGGCTACGCCCCCCGCCGCCGCCTGGCCGCCGGCATTGCCCAACTGCTTGACTGGGTGCGCTGGCAAACCGCCGCCGCCCCGCCCGACGCCGCCGCCGAACTCGCCGCCCACGGCTTGATCGGCTGAGCAACTAGCGGCGGCCCACGAGTCCACCGATGGGAGTTAGATATGCCGAGGTCGAGTGGGAAGGTCGGGGTTTCCTGTCAGGTCCCGACCCTCCGCGATTCAGTAACGCTAAGGCGAAGCCAAGCAAAACCGAAGGTTTTGCGAAAGGAGAAGTCGCGAGCAGAGCGAGGCGCAATAGCAATTTCGCAGAAATTGCTTTTAGCAATGTCGCGAGGCGACCTGGTGTACATGGACGTACATGAGGATTGCCAAGCCAATAGCAAAACCGCAGGTTTTGCTTAAAGCATGACAAAACAACGAAGCCCAGCGACGCTTATCGCTTCGCCCAGCATCGCCCTAAAAGTCGAAACGGCAGGATGCGCTCCGCATCCTGCCGTTCCGGCACAGCGAAAAATTCAATGCCGCCTATTTGGCGACCGAGACTACATTGCCGTTATGGTTGTTCCGGTAGATGAAGTAAGTGAGCAAGCCGCCGCCAATTAACGCCGCGGTGCCGATGCCGACATAAGTCCAGTCGGCGTTCGATCCGGTGCCGGAAGGAAGATTCTGGGGGCTGCGCGCCAGCGTCGCCGCCTCGCCGGCATTGATGGTGTAGCGGTGATGGGCCGATCTCAATTCCACCCGCCCCGCCAGCGTGGTGATCTGAATCCTGCCGGTTATTTCTGAAATGCTGTATCGCGTCTGTGCATTGGCGGGCACCACCGTCCATCCGCCAAACGCTACCGGCAGCCGGCCATTGACTTCCACGGCCCCGCGCATCAGGCGAAGCTGCTTGGCTTGCTTCAGGCTCTCCATCCGGAATTGGGTGTTGGACGCGGCCATCACCGACGCGCCGGGCAGCGCCAGCCGCGCGAATCCGTGAACGCCGGTCTGCACCTGGTCACCCCATCCCACCGCCTCGCCGCGGATGGCATGATGCCCATTGAGCGTCACCGGCCCGGTGAGCGTACTCATCATCGCGCCCGGCGCCGCCGCGCTCAGCGGCAGACAAGCGAGACTCCAAGCCAGAAATACAGCCAGACTGACGTGCAGCTTTTTCATATTACCCTCGTAATTGCGTGCCCTTGCTCATCAGTCTAAAGGGCAAATTCTCCGCCTGTCAATCATATACCACTTGAATTGACATTTTTATAAATTTTGCATCTCCTGCCGGCCTTGCCAACGCTGCGCCGCGCAGGCCAATCCCGCAGCGATAGCGAAGCTACATCTTCCGGCCGGCGGCGGAAAGCTGCCGGCTCTTAGCTGGCCGCTGCTCGCTAGGTCAGCCCGTACAGATGCAGTTTGTTCAGCAATGTTTTATATGAGATTTTCAGCCGCTCGGCGGCCCGGGTCTTGTTCCAGCGGCAATCCTGCATCGCCTGCAGCAGCCGGGCGCGTTCCACCAGCCGCGCCGCGCGCTCGCTGACCTCGGTCAGGCTGCCGCTCCAGTCGAAATCCTGCGGCAGCGGCAGCGTGGCGGGCAGCGCCGGCGGCGGCAGCTCCGGCTGCCGCAGTTGCAGGTCTTCCGCCTCGATGCTCTCGCCCTCGGCCAGAATCACCGCCCGCTCCAGCGCGTTTTGCAGCTCGCGCACGTTCCCCGGCCAGGGATACGCCTGCAGCCTCGCTTCCGCCGATGCGCTCAGGCTGAGCCGCGGCTTTTTGAACTCCCGGCAAAAACGCGGAATCATCGCCTGCGCCAGCAGCAGCACGTCCCGCCCGCGCTCCCGCAGCGGCGGAATCTCGATCGGAAACGGCGCCAGCCGGAAGTACAGGTCTTCCCGGAATTGCCGCGCCCGCACCGCCTGTTCCAGGTCGCGGTTGGTGGCCGCCAGGATGCGCACGTCCGTCTGGATCGTACGCACCCCGCCCACCCGCTCGAACGCCCGCTCCTGCAGCACCCGCAGGATCTTCGCCTGCGTCCCCGGCGGCAGTTCCCCGATCTCGTCGAGAAAGATGGTGCCGTGGTGCGCCAGCTCGAACTTGCCCAGCTTGCGGTCGGTGGCCCCGGTGAAGGCGCCCTTCTCGTGCCCGAACAGCTCCGTCTCCACCAGGCTTTCGGGTATCGCGGCGCAGTTGATCGCCACGAACGGATGCCGCGCCCGTGGGCTGAGCTGATGCAGCGCCCGCGCGAACAGCTCCTTGCCGGTGCCGCTCTCGCCCAGCAGCAGCACCGTCGTGTCCGAAGGCGCAATCCGCTGCAGCGCCGCTCCGACTTTCTTCATGCTGGCGTGCTCGCCGATGATTTTGGGAAAACCGAACCGCTCGGCGAATTCTTCCCGCAGCAGCAGGTTCTCCCGCTGCAGTTGCTGCTCCAGCAGCGCATGCTCCACCAGTTGCCGCAAATGCGCCAGCTCGATCGGCTTCTGTATGAAGTCGTAGGCGCCGTCTTTCATCGCCTCTACCGCCTTCTCGATCGTGCCGTAAGCGGTCATCACGATCACCGGCGTCTCCGGCGATTCCTCCCGCACCGCCTTGAGCAGCTCCAGCCCGTCCCGCCCCGGCAGCCGCAGATCGGTCAGCACCAGCCCGAAATCGCCTTCGTTGAACAGCCGCACGGCCGTGTCCCCGTCGCCGGCTTCGCTCACGCGGTAGCCGTCGCGCGCCAGCGCGGTCTTCAGCATCAGCCGCAGGTCCGGCTTGTCTTCCACCAGCAAAATGCGTTCATCCATCGAGGTCCCTCATCCCCGGCACGCGCTCTGCGCCGCCGCGCTTTCCGCCTTCGCCAGCCGCAGGTTGACCATGAAGGTCGTCGCCCCCGCCTCCGCCCGGGCCAGCGACAGGCTCCCGTCCAGCGCGCTGATGAACTTGTGCGCCAGCGCCAGCCCCAGCCCCAGCCCTGCGGGCTTGGTGGTAAAAAATGGCACGAAGACCTTCTCCTGCAGCCCCGGCGCGATCCCGCCTCCGCTGTCCTCTATATAGACATTCACCCGTCCCGCCTCCGCCGGCGCGCTCCATAGCCGCACCCGCCCCTCGCGCCCGGTCTCCGCGATTGCCTCGCAGGCATTGCGCAGCAGGTTCAAAAACGCCCGCTGCAGCAGCAGCTCGTCCCCCCAAACGTCGGGAAACTCGCCTGTGGCTTCGAACTTGGCCGCCGCCAGGCGCTGCATCCGCGTGGATTCAATGCACTCCGCCAGCATGCGCCCCAGCCCCACCCGCTCCGGCTCGATCGCCAGCGGGCGCGCGAAGGCCAGAAACTCGCTCGTCACCCCGCTCAATAGCTGCACCTGCTGCAGAATCTTCTGGCTATGCTCGCGTCCTTCCGCGTCCGCCATCTCGTGGTGTACCAGTTCGGCATAGCCGGAAATGGTCGCCAGCGAGTTTTTGAACTCGTGCGCAATCCCCGCCGCCATCTCCCCCAGCAGCGCCAGCGACTGCCGCCGCCGCAGCTCCGCCTCCAGCCGCCGGATTGCGGTCAGGTCGGTCAGCAGGCACAGCAGCCCCCCCACCCGGCTCCCCTCCCGCAGCGGAGAGAGCGTCACCCCCAACTCCCGCCTCTCGCCCGCCGGCGTGGTATAAGCCAGTATCTTCCGCTGCCAGCTTCGCCCCTCCGCCAGCGCCTGCCGCAGGCATACCGTCGCCCGCCCCAGCTTGCGGCCGTCGTTTTCCTCCATCTCCGCCCTGCCAAACACCTGCCTCGCGCTCGGTTGCCGCACCGTGCGCAGCCCCAGCGCCGCCCGCGCCGCCGGATTGGCTTCTTGCAATCGCCCGTCCCGGTCGAAATACATCACCCCGCTGGGCAGTTGGCTGAAGATCTGGCGAAACCACCCCAGCCGCGCCTCCGCCCCCGCGCCGCCACTCTTCGCCCCCCTTCGCGCCGTTGCAAGCCCGCTTCCCCTCCGGCGTACGGCGGTCCCGGCGCGCCTCCCCGGACGAGGCTCCGCGCCCGCTCCCCGGCGCCGCCTCCCCGGGGATGCGTACGCGGCCCCGGTCTCCACCCTTCGGCTTTGCGCCGCCGCTTTGCCCGCCATTGCCTGCACCTCCAGCATTGAACCTCCAGGCCTCCCGCCCCCTTTGCCGGAATACGTGTATGCATCATACCAACCCCGTCAATCGCCCGCCCGGCGGCGGCCTGCTTTGACCCCGCTAGGCACCCGTCTATGTCTCGGCGCGCCGGCTCATGCTCGTTTCGTCCGGGCGCGTCGCTAGCCTCGCTGGATACCGCATTGCGGTCAGCCGCGCGCGCGGAAAAGATCGCTTGATTCGGTGTTTAAGTGACTCTTCGGCTTGGTTGGAATAATTTCAGTAATTGATGCCGGTCAACTATAAGGACGAAGCTATGCCGAAATACTTTCCCGGCCGCTTGCCTGGTCCGCTCCGCCTTTCCCCTGATTTTTTGTGATGATAATAATTCCACTACGGATGCGGAATTGTAAGCTGCTGAAAACAAAGGAAAAATAAATTTCATGACTTTTGCGGCCACATTTCGCAACTTATGTTATATATCTATCTGATTTTGCTGGACTTGTACTTATGTTTTCCGCCATTTTCCGCGTGCTATAATGCTCCCGAGCTATGGATGATTCCGTATCTCTCGGGCTGAGAGTCGGACTCTGACTTCTCATCCCGCCGCGTGAACGTTCCGCCGCAAGCGGAAACGGGAACTGAACCACGCGACGCAGGGTTTCACGCCCCTGCCAGCCCGCGCCGGACGGCAAACTGCATCCGGCGGCCGCCGCATCGCTTCTTCGCGATCCCGGCCAGGGCAGCCGCCCACTTCCTCGGGCCGGCTGGCCAGGTTTGAGCCCCCGCAGTGTAGAAGTGTTGCTGGCGATGCCTGATCCTTCCGGCATCGCGGCTCACATTTTTCGTCTGCGCTGAATTGTTTTCGTCCGCGTTGTCTGTTTCGTCCGCGTTGTCTGTTTCGTCCGCGTTGTCTGTTTCGTCCGCGTTGATTGCTTTTCGTCTGCGCTGTCTGTTTTTGTCTGCGCTGTTCCGCCGAACCTGCCTTTCCGGCCGGTTCGGCTTTTGTGTTTTATGCGTCTGTCTGTTGCGTCTGTCCGCTGTTCGCTTTCTGCCGTCTGACGGCTGAAAGCGGACAGGTTCCTTTAGCGGTGGCCCACGAGTCCACCGATGGGAGTTAGATATGCCGAGGTCGAGTGGAAAGTCGGGATTTCCTGTCAGGTCCCGACCCTCCGCGATTCAGTAAAGC
>JAJYIU010000067.1 GCA_021789895.1 Acidobacteriota bacterium
AGAGCGAGGCGGGAGGCGCGAGGCAACCGCAGTGTACATGGACGTACATGAGGATTGCCGAGCGACGAACCAACGAAGCTATGCGACGCTTATCGCTTCGCCCAGCATCAAGCAATTCCGTAGGCATTGCGCCTAGAAAAGCCAATTCCGCCGCCAGGAAAAGCGGCCGAGCCGCTGCCGGTTGGAAACAGGAAACGGCGTCCTCTTGCGAGCGCGGCCTATCCGCGTCCATCCCGCTCTGATTCAATGCTTTACAGATTCCTGCTCAGAGTCCCATTTCTGCCGTTGGCAATTTCAAAGAAATTGCCGCGCGTGGGTGGTGGCTGTGCCGCTCCTCCCGCGCGGGCTTAAGATGAACAGTGGATTCGATGCATTTCGTGCGCTGGAAAAATTGGTTCCGGCGGTTGGCGGCGCTGCTTGCGCTCTCCCTCGCCGCCGGCGCGCTGGCAGGTCAGGGCGCCCGGCCGCCGCAGCCCGCCGCCCCGCCGGCCGCTCCGCCCGCGCCCGCGCCGCCCGTGCCCATCTGGTCGGCGCAGATCGGCTGGCTGCGCGGCCCGGGGCAGGCCTGGCGCGGTCGCGATTTCGCCCGCCTGGCGCGCGCCGGCATCAACCAGGTCGAAATCAATCTCGATTGGGGCGCAATCGAGCCGCGCCGCGGCCAATTCGATTTCCGGCTGCTCGATCGCGACCTCGCGAATGCCGCCGCCGCCCGCCTGCGGCTGGTGCTGATTTTCTGGGAAAGCATCTGGGACGGCCCCGGCATGAATCCCCCCGCCTGGCTGCCGCAGCGCGACCGCACCAGCGATGGCATCGCCACCGCCTATCCCCCCTGGTGGGATGCCGATGCCCTGCGCGCCTATTTTCACTACCTCTCGGCCACCCTCGATCATGTCCGCTCCTCGCCCGGCTTCGGAGGCCTGTTCGTCTCCTATGGCTGGCTCGACGCCGAGTGGGGACCGGCGCCGAAAGGCAGCCGCGGCGTGGGCGGCTACGCCCCCGCCGACCTGGCTCAATTCCACCGCTGGCTGCCGCTGCAGTTCCGCAGCCTTGTACAGTTCAACCGGCATTGGAACACGGATTATGCCGGTTGGAAACAGGTCCCGGCGGCCATACCGGGCCAGCCCTTATTCGCGCTTTACCAGCAATTCCGCCGCTACAGCGTCGCCGCCGCTTATGACGCGCTCTCGCGCCTGGTGCGCCGCCATACTGCCGCGCCGCTTTATTACTACTGGGGCGGCGGCCTCGGCGGCGCCGGCGGCGTCTCGGTGCTGGGCAACGATCCCGACCTGTTCTTCCGGCTCGCGCGCAAATATCGCGCCACGGTCGTGCTCGACGACGCCGACCACGCCGGGCTGGCGCTCTTGTTTGGCAGCCTGGCGCAGGCTTATCAGGTGCCCCTGCTGGAGGAATGGACGCCGCGCGCCGCCGGCTTGCGGGCCGAAGCCGCCGCCTGGCTGGCGCATTATGGCCTCGGCATGCCCCAGATCCGGGGCGAGGATTTCTTCCTCTTCCAGACCCAACACCCGGGAAGGGAATTTCTGCTGGCCTGGCCGCTCTACCTCTCTGCCCGCGCCCCGCTGGCGGCGGTGCAGGGCAGCGTCCCCTGGCAGTCGGTGGCGCTGCAGGTGCCCACCGGCGCGCTGGGAACCTCCGTCGCGCTGGCGCCCGCGCCCGGCCTCGCCGCCGCCCTGGGCGATTTCTGGCGCCGCCATCACGTCTTGCCGGCGCTGGTGACCGATACCGAACTGCACGCGGGCGTCATGCGCCCCGGCCAGTTTACGCAAATTTTTCCGCTGCCGACTGCCGGCGCCTCGGCTGCAGTCTTCAATGCGGCGCTGGCCGCGCTCAGCCCCTACGCCGGGCTTAATCCCGAAAGCGCCGATTTGACCATCGTGCCGGTGGTCAAACAAGGCTCGGCCTGGCTGCTGCTGGCCAACCGCGGCGCCCCGGATTACCAGGGCGAGCTGCGCCTCGCCCTGCCCCAGCTAGGCTTGCCCACCCGCGCCTACGCCGCCGCCGCCGCCTTTCCCGCCCGCCTGCGCCAGAGCTACAATCTGCAGCCCGCCGCCGACGGCTGGATCAGTTGGCCGCTGGCGCTGCCCGCCGGCGCGCTGCAAATCTGGCGCCTCTCCCCGCGTTGATGTTGGTTCCGGCATTGCGTAAATTGAACTTAGCGGGAGATGGGCGGACAATTTGAGCGCCAAGCAGGCGGTTGGGAGGGAGGGCGTAGCCCGACCGGAGCCAACTGCCTGAGAGGTGCCCATGAGGCTCCGAGTGGTAGGCGTACACATCAATCCTTCGGAGGATTAAGCATGAGCTCATGGCACCACATTCGATTTGGAGTGCGACAACTGCAACATTATCCGGGCTTCACCTTTGCAGCGATAATCTCACTCACGATCCGATGGTGTGACGATCACTCAGGAGATCCAAAATTATGGCGCTAATGGCCCGGCCGGTCACCCGGTTGATATGGTTTTGCAACCCGTCAGTCCAGGATATTTCACCACGCTTCAGATACCGTTTATCAAAGGACGGGATTTTCGTGCCAGCGATACGGCCACCTCACGACGGGTATGTATTATTAATCGGATGCTGGCACGCAAAGCTTTTCATCGCCATAATCCGTTAGGGAAACATTTAGGGAACAGTATCGTTGTTGGCCTAGTTGGCAATACGGTCAACACGTCTCTAATTCATAATCCGCCTTCCGCTGACTTCGTGCCGTTGGCTCAATATCCATGAATATAGTTAAACATATAATTATCCATTTCACCTTCTCGTGTCGTCGTCGAGTTACTGGCAGCAGGTTCATATTATCCTCCTTTTTTTAAATTCATCACGCAATACATATCATCAGGAATCACCTTTTTGACAGCTCCAGACGCCAGTAGTGTACACCCGGCGGCGCTTGCGATGGGCAAAATCGTCATTGGCATCAAAGCGAGTGGCTGCCGAGCCTTCCTGGAGTGATCCGACAAGGAAAAACCCGCATTTATTCGGCATTTTTGTGAACACCTCGCCCTCCTCCTTTCTCTCGACCTTGTTTTTCATCCTCGAAACTTTCGGAAATTAATGAAGCCCTGTAACAGCGCGTGCCGCATCTCGACCGCCGCCGGCGCGCCATGAATGCCGAGGTGGATGCCCGGCCGCCAGGATCCGAAAGCGGTCGCCTTGCGCTTTCTGGCCCAATTGAATGCTACCCAGTGATTTTTCGCGAAATCCATATATCTTCGCCTTCTTTTATCTAATGATGTATACTTGCCGGCAATGAAACGCCGCCTGGGCATTGCGATCTTAGCGGTCTGGCTAATCGGCTGTGGCGGCAGTACCGTCCAACAGCCGCCCTCGGCGGCTTCCAATATGGCCGGAAACTGGGTCTTTACCGCTAGCGATAATGCCGGCCATACCTATTCCTGGGCCGCCTGGCTGAGTGAGGTCAATCCGCCCCTGGTCACGGATGCCCAGGTGATGTACCCCAGCTATACTACCTGTCAACAAGTACAGATGGGCGGGCCTCCTGCATCTTCTGAGTTCGAAGGCACCGTAAAAGGAAACAACTTCTCCGCAAACTTTGCCGTTTACACTTTTTCGGGCAATGAGGGTGTAGGCTTTCAGGCTCAAATTGCGCAAAATAGCTTTGCAGGGACTTATTCGTTATTGTATTTGCCGCCAAATTGGTGCCTGCCGTTGAGCGGTCAGGGCCAGATATCCGCTATTCGACTGCCGTTGTTGAATGGCACCTATCGCGGCACTTTGAAAGACGTGAACGGCAACCAGGTAAACGTCAGCCTGTCACCGGCGATGGTCAGCTCCGATCTCAATACGATAGCCACCTACATCGTGCAAGGCATCAATCTGCAGGGACTTTTCAGCGGCACGCTATCCATACAAGGCTCCGTTTGTGGCGCCGGCGATTATGCCATAAACATACCCACGACCACTTCGTTTTCGGCCAATCAGGTTAGCGGATTCAATTGGGGGCAACTCGTCGGCATTGTGGGCAATTTTTTCAATGGCCAAGAGAACTCACCTGGCATGAACTTTCATGGTCAAATGAGCACCGACGCAAACACGATTATAGTGGATCCGACTAGCCCGCAGCCGGGCATGAATTCCGGACTTTCGCTTGCCATTTATAATGCCGACGGGAGCCTGCAATGCCAATCGGGTCCATTTGCCGGTATCCTCAAAAATTAATTTTTTCGCTCCGCCGGATTTTCCGCCGCCGCCGCGCGCGCTCATGGGGAAGGCCAAGCTGGGCAGCGGCGCCCGTCGCGGCGGGCTTGCCCTTTATATCCCGCCAGGAAAGCCGGCGCCATATGGCCGGCTGGAAAGCCTCAATGGCAAAGTGCGGGATGAGTTTTTGAACGAAAACGTGTTCCGTAATCTATTCGAGTTGCGGCGCCAGCAGCCTGGGGTGCTTGACGCCGGCCGAGTTTGCAGCCAAATACCGCCTGGAACGCGGTGGAAAAGACGGCGACTCCGCCGCCTTGGAAAACCCTTCGGGTTTTCCACTTTCCCACCGCGCGACGACGGAGGTTTTATCTCATTAAAAAGGCATGGTCTGCCGGTGCTATGCTGAGGCGATGAGCGCCCCCAAATCCGCCGATGCGCCCGCCGCCGGCGCGCCCAATTTCGATGAGTGCCTGGCCCGGCTGCAGCAGATCGCCGCCGAGCTGGAGCGCACCGACTTGCCGCTGGAGCAGGCCATACAACTCTTCGAGGAAGGCATGCGGCTTTCCGAGCGGTGCCGCCGGCAACTGGACGAGGCGGAAGGCAAAATCGACATCCTGGTGCAACGCGGCGGTCAGCTCAAGCCGGAGCCCTTCGACCTCGCCGGCCTGGATAAGGAAGAAAATTAGATCCGGGTTGCCGATCTTTTATGGGCGGCTGGCGGCTTATCCCGGCCGCCGGAGTTCTTTCCCGAAATAGAAACGGTTTTTCCCCTCGGTCTTGGCTTTATACAATGCCAGGTCGGCGGCGCGAATCAGCCCGTCCGGCGAAGTGTCGTGCTGCGGGCAGAGCGCCACGCCGATGCTGATATGCAGCGCGAGCAGGTCTTGCGCTTCGGGCAACTGAAAGCGGACCTGGCGCACGGCTTCCCGGATGCGGGTGGCGACGAAGCGCGCGCCGTCGGCGTCGGTGTCGGGCAGTATGACCGCGAACTCGTCGCCGCCGAACCGCGCCGCGGTGTCCACCTCGCGCATGTCGCGGTTCAGCAGCCGGGCGAACTGGCGCAGCACCTCGTCGCCGGCGTGGTGGCCAAAGCGGTCGTTGATCTGCTTGAAATCGTCCAGATCGAGCAGCAACAAGGCGCAGGAGGAGCGGCGGCGCATCGCCCGGCGCACTTCCTGCTCCAGCGCCTGTTCGAAATAGCGGCGGGTCTTCAAGCCGGTCAGGTAATCGTTGAAGGCAAAGCGCAGCAGGTGCTGCATCGCCTGCGCATGCGCCATCTGGGTCTCGGCCAGCAGGCTGAGCAGCCATAACAATTGCGCATCGGCGGCCGCGAACGCCTGCTCGGAGTGGCGGAAAAGCTGCAGCGAGCCGGCGGGCCCGTGGCCGGAGAACAATGGCACGCTGACCGCATGCCGGAATCCCTGCCGGCTTAAAAACCCATCCATTTCCTCGTCCATGCCGGCGCGCGCCAATAGCGGCTTGCCGGCCGCCAGCGTCCAGCGGTTGAGCAGGTTTTCCGCAATCGCCGGCGGCGGCTGCGCCCAATGCCGCGGCACTTGAAAGCCGGGCTGCAGCCGGTCGTCGTCCATCGCCAGAATCAGCAACTGGCGGTCGGAAACCACCATCTTTTCCGCGATGTCGAGCACCAGCTCCGCCATCGCCGCCTCGCTCATCTCCATCCCGCCCAGCAGCGCCATGCGCAACAGCGCGGAGATCGCCGGCAGACGCGATGCCAATTGCTCGGTGCTTAATTCCGAACTGACTTCGGTTACCAGTGCGGCGGGCACGTGCTCGGGGTCCCGTTCCAGCATCGCGATCAGGCTCGCACTCTCGGCCGTGGGGGTGGATGGCGTATATGCCGAGCGTTTCATTAGATGCGCTGCCTGATTCCTCGCTCGCCGTTCTTTCGGTGGTTTCTGCGTGCGCTCAAATTTGGATGGCGCGGCGCCGATGCCGGCGATTGCGGTTTTGCAAATTGCTGTTAGATCATGTTCGTCTTTGGACGCGCAATTCGCCATACACGGAACCTCCCATTTCGGTGCAGGATTTCCCCCCTTTCCTAAGGTTGAATTTCCGTATCGGCTGGGGAAGATTGGGTAGAAAAGTGCATTTTCCTGTACCTGCTTTCCACTCCATTTGCGGTGCTTGCTATTTCCACTTCCGGCATCGGCTCCGCGCCGGCGCAAACGCCAAACCGCAATCGTTCCGCCCAGCCGCACGGCTGCCGCATCTGGTGGGAATCCAGTCGGTTATCTTCGAGCTGAGTTCCTGGTTGCACTTTCGGGCAGGTTTGCCTATGTTGAATATGCTCGGGTGATTTTTCCCGTTTTGGTGGCCACGAAAGCTTTTCAGCGGCCGGAGCCGTCATCGCCGCCTTCTCGCATGCGGTTTGCCTGCGCCGTTTTGTGGCTGGCGCTGGCGCCCGCCTGCCTTGCGGCTGCCCCTTTCCAGGCGCATCACGGCTGGTCCTCCGCGGCTGCCGCCCGGCCGGCAGGATGCGCCCGCGCCCGCCTGCTCTGGCATCGCCTGCGCCTGACGCCCATCGCCGGCCGCGGCCCGCTGCTGGCCCGGCTGCGCCATTTTGCCGGCTGCGGCCAAATCCAGGAACGCGCCATCTTCCTCAGCGCGCGGCTTGATGCCGCGCTCGGCGCCGCCGGCCGCCGCGGCGGTTATCGCCGCGCCGCCCGGCGTTTTTATCGGCTGCTGCAACTGTTTCCCTACGGACGCTACCGCCGCGAAGCCGATTGGGACCTGGCCCAGATCGAGCTGCGCGTGTTCCACGAAGCCCGGCCGGCGCAGGCCCGCCTGCGCGATTTCCTCCATCGCTATCCCGCCGACCCGCGCGTCCCGCTGGCGCGCAGCGAGCTGCGCGGCGTACTGCCGCGGGAAGCTTTTCTGCCTTCAAGCGGCGGCCTGATTGTGGGCCCGCCGCCGGCTGCGCTCGCGGCGGCCGCGCCCTCGGCCGAAGCCGCCGCTCGCCCGCCCGCCGGCCAAAACGTGCAATCCGGCTCCCACGCTGCCCGCCAGGCGCTGGAGCGCCAGCGCTGGGCCTACGATGCCAATCCCCTGCCGGTGCCGGCTTCGCTCCCCGCGCCGCATCGCGCCGGCCTGGCCGCATTCGAGTCGCTGCGCGTCTGGTCCAATCAGGACGTCAGCCACATTGTGCTGCGCCTTAGCGGCCCCGTCGGCGTCGCGAGCGGCTATATCTGGCAAAACCGCCGGCTCTACTTCGATCTCTCCCCCTGCCAGACCGCATGGCGGCAGGGCGAGCGCAGCTATAACCTCCACGACCGCCGCTTGCTGGCCTTGCATGCGGCCGATCATCGCCCCGGCGTGGTGCGCGTCGTGCTGGATGAAACCCCGCTGGCCGGCGCCGTCAGCCTGCGCTATTTCCCCAACCCGTCGCGGCTGGTGATTACCGTCGCCACCCGCCCCGAAGCTTGGCAGCCGCCGCGGCTGGCCTCGGCCCCGCCGCCCTATCGCCCGCCCGCCGCCGCCGCCGTTTACGCCCCGCTCGCGGCGCCCGCCCGCCCCTCGCCCCGCGCCGCTGCCCGGCTGGCCGAAAGCCGGCGGCCGCAGCGTGTGGCCGCAGATCG
>JAJYIU010000007.1 GCA_021789895.1 Acidobacteriota bacterium
TTCACGGCAATGCGAAGCGTAAATAGCGATTCGGACTGGTTTCCAGTGCGTCGCATGTTTCTGCGTCGGAGTTTATCCTCGCTCGATGCATTGACACCTGGAAGGCACTTCTACCACGGGCTGCTAGCTGCTCTGCTTTCCCCTAGACTGAAATTATGCCTAACGCGCTCAGCCATGAATCCAGCGCCTATTTGCGGTCGGCCGCGGAACAGCCGGTGGACTGGCAGCCCTGGAGCGAGTCGGCATTCGAGCGCGCCCGCCGCGAGTCGAAACCGGTGCTGCTCGATATCGGCGCCGTCTGGTGCCATTGGTGCCATGTCATGGACCGGGAAAGCTATGAAAACCCGGAAACTGCCGCGCTGATCAACCGGCATTTTGTCGCCATCAAAGTGGACCGCGACGAGCGGCCCGACGTGGACGCGCGTTATCAGTTGGCGGTGAGCGCTTTGGTCGGCCAGGGCGGCTGGCCGCTGACCGTCTTTCTCACCCCCGCCGGCGACCCTTTTTTCGGCGGCACTTA
Source organism: Acidobacteriota bacterium (assembly GCA_021789895.1). Classification (GTDB taxonomy): domain Bacteria; phylum Acidobacteriota; class Terriglobia; order Terriglobales; family SCQP01; genus JAKASR01. Next base: position 521 of record JAJYIU010000007.1, read on the forward strand.
TTTCCCCCCGTTTCCGCACGGCGAATTTCCCGGCTTCGCTCAGCTCCTGGCCTCGGTTGCGGAGGCGTTCGCGCGCCAGGCACAGCAGGTCGAGCAGCAGGCCCGGCAAATTACCGGCGCCTTGAAAGAATTGGAAACGCGCGCCCCCGGCGCGGCGGCGCAGCCCGAAGATTTCCTGCCGGCGCTGCTGGCGGCGGCGGAGCGAAGCTTCGACGCGCAGCATGGCGGCTGGGGCGGCGCCCCCAAATTCCCGCACCCCAGCTTGCTCGAGCTGCTGCTTGATCGCGCCGCCCGGGGCGAGGCGGCGGCGGGCCGCATGGCGTTTTTTACCCTGCGCCAAATGGCCGCCGGCGGCGTGTACGACCAGTTGGGCGGCGGCTTTCATCGCTACAGCGTGGATGCGGAATGGCGCGTCCCGCACTTTGAAAAAATGGCCGCCGATAATGCCGAACTGCTGCGCTGCGCCGTGCTCGCCGCCCGCCTCGGCGGCGAGCCGCTTTTCTTCCAACTGGGGCGCGATATCGTGCGCTGGGTGGACGCCGATTTGAGCGACCGCGAGCGCGGCGGCTTTTACAGCAGCCAGGATGCCGATACTTCGCTCGACGACGACGGCGATTTTTATACCTGGACGCGCGCGGAAGCCCGCGCTGTGCTCGCTCCCGATGAGTTCGAGCTGCTGAGCCGCTACTACGATATTGGCGAGCGCGGCGAGATGCGCCACGACCCCGCGCGCAATGTGTTGTTCCAGGCGCTGCCGCTCGATTCGCTGGCGGAGGAACTGTCGCTCGACCTTTCCACCGCCGTAGCCCGGCTCGCTGCCGGCCGGCGCAAATTACTGGCGTCCCGCGCCGGCCGCCGCCCGCCCGCGGTGGATACCGCGCTCTATACCGGCTGGAACGCCCGCTTCATCTCCGCCTACCTGGAAGCCGCGCGCGGCCTGCGTGCCCCGGGGGAGGACGAAGCCGGCCGCGCCTGGCGCCGCGGCGTGCGCGATTTTGCCCTGCGCTCGCTCGATCGTCTGCTCGCCAGCCGGCATCCGGAAACCGGCCTGCCGCATCGCCTGCCCGGCCCGGGCGAGCGGGAGCGCGGCGGCGATCCCCGCCTGCTCGAAGATCAGGCCTATGCCGGAGTAGCGGCGCTGGATGCCTGGGAATGCACCCTGCGGCCGGAGTATTGGCGCGCCGCCGCGCAAATCGCCGGCTGCATCTTGACCCGGTATGCCGATCCCGCCGGCGGCTTTTTCGACTTGCCCCCGGCGCCGGCGAATGGCATCAGCCTGCTCGCCGCGAGCCGCAAGCCGCTGCAGGACCAATCCTCGCCTTCCGCCAACGCTGCCGCCATCCTGTTGCTCGAGCGGCTTTACGGGTTGACTCACGCCGAACCTTATCGCGCCGCCGCCGCGGCTGCGCTGGCGGCGCTGGCGCCCGCGGCGCGGGAACATAATTTGTTCTCTGCCGCCTTCCATCTCGCCGCGCAGGTGCATCGCCGCGGCCCGGCGCAGGTTTTGATTTTTGGCCCCGGAGGCGAGCCGGTGAATGCGCTTTGGACCGCCGCGCTGGCTACGCCGCGCGCCGGCCTGACCTTGCTGCGGCTTCCCCACGTTCCCCCGCGTGATTTGCCGCCGGCGGTGGCGGAATCGCTCGCCGCCTGGAGTGGGACGGAAGCCTGCGCCCTGGTCTGTTCCGGTTTTAGTTGTCAGCCGCCGCGGCACACTCCGGCCGAGTTAACCACCGCGCTGCAAAATCTGCCCTGAATAGGTAAACTAAGCGAGCGCATCTTGATCGTCGTTCGTGCGTGCGCCGTTCCCGACAACTGCGGTTTGCGGCCGATGCTTTAGGCTTGCGCCCGCGTCAGGAGGACCTGCCGATGAGTTCATTCCAGTGCATCGTCCGCCGCGGTCTGTATTGGCTGCCGGCGCTGGGCCTGCTGCTCTCCCTGAGCTTGGGCGCGCAGATGGCGCCCCGCCTGCTTGCCGGCCTGCGCTGGCGCTCGATCGGCCCTTTCCGCGGTGGACGCGTGCTGGCGGTCACTGGCGTGCCGGGACATCCGGATACGTATTATTTCGGCTCGGTGGATGGCGGCGTGTGGAAGACCACCGATGCCGGGCGCGTCTGGCATCCGCTCTGGAATCATACGGCGGTGGCCTCGATTGGCGCGCTGGCGATCGCGCCCTCCAATCCCAATGTGCTCTATGCTGGCGCCGGCGAAGCCGATATGCGCTCGGATATGTCTTTGGGCGGCGGAATGTATAAATCCACCGACGCCGGCCGCACCTGGCAGCCCGATGGCTTGAACTCCGGCTTGGCCTTTGGGCGAATTCTGGTGGATCCGCACGATCCCAACCGCGTGCTGGTAGCCGTGCTGGGCAATCCCTATGGGCCCAGCGCCGAGCGCGGCGTCTTTCTCACCACCGACGGTGGTTCCACCTGGCGCAAGGTGCTGGGTAAAAACAACGATACCGGCGCCATTGATCTCAGCTATGAGCCGGGCAATCCCCAGGTGGTTTACGCGGCGCTTTGGCAAGTGCGGCGCCCATTCTGGAGCACGTATGCGCCGCTCAGCGGACCGGGTGGCGGAATATACAAATCCACCGACGGCGGCCAGACCTGGCGTGAACTCACCGGCCCTGGCTTGCCGGCCAAGCCCTACGGCCGCATCGGCCTGGCGGCCGCCTCCGCAAACCGTGTGTACGCCATCATCCGTGCCGCCCGGCGCCAGAGTGGCCTCTATCGCTCCGACGATGGCGGCGCCACCTGGACGCGGGTTTCCGCCGATACCCGCATCCTCGGCCGTTCCTGGTACTTCAGCTCGCTCACCGTGGACCCGCTCGATTCCGCCGTGGTCTACGCCATGAACACTTCCATTTACCGCTCCCGCGATGGCGGCCGGCATTTTACTCCGATCGAGGGCGCGCCCGGCGGCAACGATTACCATATCCTCTGGATCGCTCCCCGCCATCCGCAGCGCATGATCCTGGGCAGCGATCAGGGCGTGAAGATCACGCTCGACGGCGGCCGTACCTGGAGCTCCTGGTATAACCAGGCGACCGGCCAGTTTTACCACGTCGCCCTCGATCATCAGTATCCCTACAACGTCTATGGCGCGCAGCAGGATAGCGGTTCGCTGGCCCTGCCCAGCCGCAATAACAATGGCGAGATTACTTTCAATGATTGGTTTCAGGTGGGCGGCGGCGAAAGCGGTTATTTCGCTCCCGACCCGCTGCATCCCAATCTCGTTTACGGCGGCAATTACGGCGGCGGCGTTTCCCGCTTCGACCGCGTCACCGGACAGGTGCGCGATGTCTCGCCGGCGCCGGTCCCCGGCCCCGGCCCGGGGTTACGGTTTACCTGGACCTCGCCGCTGGTCTTCTCGCCCCGCAATCCGCATGAATTGTTGTTCGGCTCGCAATTTCTCTTTGTTACCGATAATGGCGGCCAGTCGTGGCGGCGGATCAGCCCTGATTTGACGCGAGGCGCCAGCCGGCGCCCGGCCGGCCCGCATCCCTCGGCCTTGCTGCGCGACCCGCGCGCCCGCCATGCCGGCGTCATCTACACCATCGCCCCCTCGCCGCTTGCCGCCGCTCAGATCTGGGTCGGCACCGATAACGGCTTGATCCAGCTCACGCGCGATCATGGCCGCACCTGGACGAACGTCACTCCTCAGGGTCTGCCCGCCTGGAGCGAGATCAGCCTGTTGGCCGCTTCTCCCTTCAACGCCGGAGAAGCGTATGCCGCCGTGAACCGCCGCCGGCTCGATGACCGCAATCCTTACATCTACCGCACCCGCGATTACGGCCGCCACTGGAGCTTGATCACCCGGGGCCTGAGCGCGCCCGCCTACGTGCATGCCATCCTGCCCGATCCGGTGCGTCGCGGCCTGCTCTTCGCCGGCACCGAAACCGGCGTGGCGGTGTCCTTCGATGACGGCGATCATTGGCAGCCGCTGCAGCTCAACCTGCCCACCTGCTCGATTCGCGATCTGGCCATTCGCGATCAGGATTTGGTGGCGGCGACCCATGGCCGGGCGTTCTGGATTCTGGATGATATTTCTCCGCTGCGCCGGATGCAGGCCGACGATGCCGCCCATGCGATCGTCTTCTATCCTCCCCGCGCCGCGATCCGTATCCGCCGCGACGTGAATACCGATACGCCCTACATGCCGGAAACGCCGGCCGGCGCCAACCCGCCCGACGGAGCAACCCTTTATTACTACTTGCGTCAGGCGCCGGCCGCGCCCTTGCGCCTGCAGATCTACGACGCCCGAGGCAGGCTGGTGCGCCAGTATTCCAGCCGCGTGCAGGCGCACCCGCCGGGACCGCGGAACGTGCCGGCGTCTTGGCTGCGTCCGCCGGTGCATTTGCCCGCCCGCGCCGGCCTGAACCGCTTTACCTGGAGCTTGCGCTATCCGCATCCCGCCGTCCTGCACTATGACTACACCATTGCCGCGGTTCCCCACGCCACCCCGCGCCGCCCGCGCGGCCCGCTGGTGCTGCCCGGCAGCTATCGCCTGGTATTGACCGCCGGCGGCAAAACCTACGCCCAAACGTTGACGGTGCGCAATGACCCGCGCGTGCGCGTTGCGCCCGCCGATCTGGACGCCCAATTGCGCCTGGAATTGCGCCTCACCCATGCGTTGACTGAAAATGCCCATGCTATCCGCGCCGCGCGCCGGTTGCGCACCCGCCTGGTGCATGCCGGCCAAACCGCGCCGCTCAAGCGCCTCGATGCGCTGCTGGGCGGCGAACGGGCGGCGTTTAGCTTCCATTTCAAAACGGCCGCGCCGACGCTGATGCAGCTCAATGACCGCCTGTTGCTGCTGTACGTCTCGGTGGCGGGCGCCGACGCCCGGCCTACCCTCCAGCAGGGGCAATTGGCCGATTCCACCCTGGCGGCATTGCGCGCGGATCAAGCGCGGCTGCGGCGGCTGCAGGCGGCGCCTCCCGGTGCGCGCTGAGGGCTCCGCCTCTCCTTCGCCGCCGGCGCTGCTGGAAATGCGCAACATCTCCGTCATGCGCGCCGGGCGCCGCGTGCTGCGGGGCTTGAACCTGCGCCTGGAGTTGGGTGAATCGGCGGCCATCTTGGGCCCGAATGGCGCCGGTAAATCCACCCTGCTGCAGTTGTTGACTCGCGATCTTTATCCGCTGGCGCGCCGCGGTTCCCGCCTCTGCCTACTGGGACGCGAGCAATGGGATATCTGGTCGCTGCGCGCCTCCCTCGGCATGGTGCTGCAGGATGGCTGGCTGCCGCCTGCCGGTCTCTCCGCCCGCGACCTGGTGCTCTCCGGCTTCTTCGGCAGCCGGGTGCTGCCGGCCGCCGCCGCCGTCGCTCCTTCCATGCGCCGCCGGGCGCGGCAGGCGATGCTGCAGTTGGGGGTCGCCCATCTCGCCCGCCGCTCTGCCGCCTCCTTGTCCGCCGGCGAAATGCGCCGCATCTGGATGGCCCGCGCCCTGGTCCATCAACCCTCGACCTTGCTGCTCGATGAACCCGGCGCCAATCTCGATCCCCCGGCGCGCAGCCTGCTCACGCGCTATCTGCGTCAACTCGCCCGCTCCGGCCAGGGCTTAATTGTGGTGACCCATCAGGTGCAGGATTTGATTCCTGAAATCCGCCGCATCGTCTTTCTACGCGAGGGCCGCCTGATCGCGGATGGCCCCCGCGAACGTCTGCTGACCCCCCGTTCGCTGGCCCGCCTGTTCGGCGTCTCAAGCCGGGAGTGGACGCGCCTGGGCTGGCAGTAACCACCGCCGGTATGGAATCGTACTTAGCCTGGTCAAGTGGCATTTTTGTCATCGCCAGTGCCTAAAATCTCCCTGGAGGCAGGCAGCAGGCAGGATTTTACCCTGGCTTTTTTCTTCTAAATTCTTCATATTATTTGCTTTCCTGGCTCGGATCAGTGGATATTGGATTGCTTGCTACTTGCCTTGTGAATGGATTGCAATGAGGTGGTTTTATGAAAGTGAATAGGTCGTGCCGGTCTTTAACCGGATTTGAATCCCGTATGCTTTGCGCCGGCGCAGTCGGTCTATTCAGCCTGATTTTGGCCGGTATAACTGGCTGTAACCTGCTTCATTCCTCCCGCGATCGGGCCATGATTAGCGCGGTACAGCAAAAGATCCAGCAGGATAAAACCCTGGCCGGGCAGCCGATTCAGGTATCGGTCGAGCGCGGCATCGTGGTGCTCTCGGGTAAGGCCGCCAGCGAAGCCCAGCGTATGGCTGCCGAAACCGACGCCAATCATGCGGGTGCGCAGCGCGTGTTGAACGAAATCACCGTCCCCGCCTCCATGCCCACGGCACTGGCTGCCAACTCGCCCGCCGTGGCGAGTGCCGCACCCCGGCCCTCGCCCAAGCGCAAATGGGGGCATTGGCCAGCCGCCAGCCGCCGCCGTCCCCCCGCGGTCCATCGCCATAAGGTGACGACTCGCCATGCGGCGGTCGCAACGGCTTCCACGGCCCGCTCAAATGCCACGCCGGCGCATGCCGCGCCGCCCGCAGCCGCGGCTCCGCCTCCGGCTGCGCCGCCCCAGCCGGTGTCCATCACGGTGCCGGCGGGAACTGCCATGGTGATCACCCTGGATCAACCGCTGTCTTCGAAGACGAATGCCAATGGAGACGCTTTCTCCGGCCGGCTGGTCGCGCCGGTTGCGGTGGACGGGCAGCAGGTCATCCCGACCGGAGCCGTAGTTCATGGCAAAGTAGTCTTGGCCCACAGCGCGGGGCACTACCGCGGCCGTTCGGAACTGCGCCTGGTGCTCGACCAGGTGCGCTACAACGGGCTCTCCTACCGCCTGCAAACGCAGAATTGGGACCAGCGCAGCCAGCCCCGCGGCGTGCGCACGGCCCAAACAGTTGGCGGCGGCGGGGGACTGGGCGCGCTCATCGGCGCCATCGCCGGCGGCGGCAAGGGCGCGGCCATCGGCGCGGCCGTCGGCGCCGGCGCCGGCGCGGCCGCGCAAGCGCTGACTAAGCCGCCGGAAATCGAGCTGCCCGCCGAGACCCGAATGCAATTCCTGCTCTCGAACCCGGTCGCGGTTCAGCCCGCGGCCGCGCTTTTACGGCCATGAAGGCCATATTCACCATTGACTCGCGCGGACACATCAAGCAGCATGGAAATTCCGGCGCGCCGGATGGATACAAATACGGATACGTTTATCCGTTAACGCTCACTTCCCAATGAATCTGCCTTTTAAACCCTCCAAAATCCTGGCGGTGGACGACGAGGCCGATATCTGCGAGTTGCTGAAGGAGGCGCTGGTCCAGGCGGGATATGCATGCCACGCGGCCAATTCCGCCGAAGCCGCGCTGGGCCGGCTCGAGCGCGAGCACTTTGATGCCGTCGTCTCCGACCTGCATCTGGGCGGCGGCATGGATGGGCTGCACTTCATGCAGGCGGCGCTCGAACGCTGGCCGCACCTGGTTTTCCTGCTGGTCACGGCCGAGGACGACGTGCGCACCGGCATCGAAGCGATGAAGCGCGGCGCGGCCGATTACCTGATCAAGCCCTTTCAAATCGCCAATGTGGTCAGCGCGGTGGGTTGGGCGCTGGAACGCAAGCGCATGCAATTGGAGCTGGACCGCTATCGCGACCACCTGGAAATCATGGTGCGCGAGCGCACCGCCATGCTGCAGTCGGCGCTGCTAAAAATCGAAAACAGTTATAACCAGACCCTGGCCGTGCTCGGCGCCGCCCTGGATTTGCGCGATGACGAAACCGGCGGCCACGCCCTGCGCGTCAGCCGCTATTTCATTACCCTGGCCGAAGCCGTCAAGTTCCCCTCCGAGCAGTTGCCGGATGCGATTCGCGGGGCCTACCTGCACGATATCGGCAAGCTGGCGATTCCCGATGCCATCCTGCTCAAGCCCGGCCCGCTGAGCGCGGAAGAAGCCGGCATCATGCAGACCCACGTCGCCATCGGCTACGAGATGGTGCGGCAGATCGCTTTTCTCGAGCCGGCCGCCGAGCTGATTCTCAGCCATCATGAGCGCTTCGACGGCAGCGGTTATCCCCGTGGCCTGCTCGGCGATGACATTCCGCTCAGCGCCAGAATTTTCTCCGTCGCCGATGCGCTCGATGCCATGACTTCCAACCGCCCCTACCGCCCTTCGCTCGGCTTCGAGTCCGCGCTGCGCGAAATCCGCAATCAGTCGGGGCGGCAGTTCGATCCCGCCGTGGTGCAGGCTTTCGTGCATCTGCCCGCGGCGCTTTGGCCGGATATCCGCAATGGCCGGGTGAAAACCGGCGAGTCCTTCCTCTCCGAGCTGCTCTCCACCGGCTTGCGCGAAGCCGCGGCGCGCACGCTGACGGTGAAATTCAGCTCCGCCTCCGGCCGGCGCGCCGCCGGCCGCTGATCCGCGGCGGCGCGCCGGCTCCCGGCCGCAATCGCCTGCGCGCGCAACGCCCCCTCCCAGCCCGGCATCCACCCGCCTAGGCGCTTGCCGCCGGAAAGGGAAAGCTTATGTCCACGGCAGATAAGGATCGGTATCTGTTACACCTGAACCATGCTTTGGCGATGGAAAGCGCGCTGGTCGACCACTTGCAGCAGCGCGCGCGCGCCGTGCCGCTGGCGGCGGCGCGTGTACGCCTCGAGCAGCACCACCGCGAAACGCTCGAGCATCGGGATCGGGTGCGGGCGATCATTCAATCCCTGGGCGGCGATCCCACTCCCGGCAAGGCCAATGTCCAGCCGCCGATCACGCCCGGGCTGCTGGGCAAGATGGTGAAGGCCCTGGAAGCGGAAAAATCCGACCAGGCGCTGATGGAGGCGCTGGCCGATTACGCGGTCGAAAACTACGAAGCCGGGCTTTACATGGCGCTGGGGCTGATGGCGGAAAACCTCGGCCTGATGGAGCACATTCGCGACTTTGACCGCATTCGCGAGCAGGAAGAAGCAATGGCGCGCTTCCTCTCCGCCAGCACGCCGGAACTGGTGAATTACGCCTTTCCGCGCGCCGCCTGAGCGGGTTCAGTAAAAATCCGCGCAGGAAAGAAAATAGCCGCACTCCGGGCACAGCAGCTTGCAACTGCGCTCTTCCAGCCGCCGTGAGCAGTTGGGGCAATAGCGCAGTGCCGGTTCCGGCGGCGTGGGCGGCGGCGGCGCCGTGCGATCCGGAGGGTCACTCACCCGGCGTGCCTCCCGGCATCGGCTTGCGGCCGAAGCGATACAACGAATAGGCCAGCAGCAGGAACACCGCCATCGCAATCCAGGGATTGCGGGCCCAGTGGCCGAACCACTGCGGGCCATATTCCAGCGCCGTGGCGCCGATGCGTCCCGTGGCCTTGAGGTAGGCGATGCCGGCGGCCAGCAAGCCGAAAATTGCGCCCCCGGCGATGAGGCCGCTGGAATACAGCGCCCCGCTGCCGGTGTCGCCTTCGGTTTTCCGGCCCTGCTCGGCCAGCCAGCGGATGACCCCGCCGGCGCAGATCGCCGCCGTCGTGCCCAGCCCCAGATAAGCGCCGACGGCGAAGGCTAGCGAGCGGATGCCGAGCATCTCGACCGCGGCGACGATAAACACCCCGATCAGGATCAGCGCCCAGGGCAGCCGGTGGTTGAGGATGCCATTGATCACCGTGGCCATCAGTTGCGCCTGCGGCGCGGGCACCTGCTCGGAGCCGATGCCCTGCACCCAATGCACGCGGATCTCGCCGCGGGCCGGGTCGTAGAGATATTTGCCGTCGGGAATGGCATTCGCGCCGATCGCGTTCAGCTCCCAATAGCGGCGTTGCCGCACTTGCGGCAGCACCGCCGCCGGCAGTTGATAATTCCGGCTTTCGATGCGGACGCCGGCGATGCCGGTTTGGCTGCCCTGCGTCTGGCGGGCGAGGGCGGGCAGAGCAAGGGTGAGCGGGCGGTAGCTGGAGTAGGCGGCGTTCAGGAACGGCACCGTATATCCGATCACCAGCACCGAAGCCACCACCCCCATCATCAATCCCACCTGCTGCTTCCAGGGGGTGGCGCCGACCAGGAAGCCGGTTTTCAAATCCTGCGAGGTGGCGCCGGCGTTGGCGGCGGCAATCGCGACCGCGCCGCCGACGCTCAATGCCAGCGCGCTGTAAAGATGCCCCGTCCAGCCGGCCAGCACGAACAACAGGCAGGTCAGCACCAGCGTGGCAATCGTCATGCCGGAGACCGGGTTCGAGGAGGTGCCGATGATGCCCACGATCCGGCTGGAAACCGTGACGAAGAAAAACCCGAACAGCACCACCAGCAAGGCGCTGAGCACGTTGCTGAACCAGGCCGCCTGCGGATTGTAGCGAAAGGCCAGGATGGCCCAGGTCAGCAGCCCCAGCAGGGCGGAGCCCACCAGCACCAGCCAGAGCGGCAGATCGCGCTCGGTGCGCAGCCGGCGGTTGGCGGCTACGCGCGCCTGCCGCTGCCGCAGTTCGCGCCAACTGCTGCGAAAGGCGCTGGCAATGGTCGGCAGCGTGCGCAGCAGCGTGATCAGGCCGGCGGCGGCGACCGCCCCCGCCCCGATCGGGCGGATGTAGCTGGCCCAGATGTCGTCCGGCGAAAGATGGGCGATGGGCGCGGTGGCCGGATAGATCGCGCCGGGGAAGGCGCTGCCGAAAAATTTAATCGCCGGCGCAATCACCAGCCAGGAAAGCACCCCGCCGGCGAACAGCAGCGCCGACGTGCGCAGCCCGATGATGTAGCCGACGCCCAGGTACTCGGGCGTGATGTCCATGCGAAAGCTGGCGCCCGGCAGCCAGCCCGGCTGGTACTGCGGATTTTCCCGCCAGAAATACAGCCCGTTCATCAGCAGCTTATAGGCGCTGCCGATGCCCAGCCCCCAGAACACCCGGCTGGCGAAATTCCCGCCCCGCTCGCCGGCCACCAGCACGTCGGCGCAGGCAGTGCCTTCCGGATACACCAGCACGCCATGCTCCTCGACGATCAGGTAGCGCCGCAGCGGAATCATGAACAGGATGCCCAGCCAGCCCCCGATCATGGCAAGCAGAAAGATGCGCGAGTATTCCAGCGGAAAGCCGAGAAAGATCATCGCCGGCAAGGTAAAAATGACCCCGGCGGCGATGGACTCGCCGGCCGAGCCGGTGGTCTGCACCAGATTGTTTTCCAGAATGCTCGAATGCCCCAGCTTTTTGAAGATGCTGATGGCCAGCACGGCAATCGGAATCGAAGCCGATACCGTCAGCCCGGCGCGCAGCCCCAGATAAGTCGAAACCGCGCCGAAGAGCAGGCCGAAGAGCAGGCCCAGCAGCACCGCCCGCGGGGTAAATTCCGGCAGGCTGGTTTCGGAGGGAACGAACGAGATGGGATGTGCGCGCTTCGGCGAGGTCGTCTGCGGGCTGGCCATAGTGCATCCTGCGGCGCCCCGGTCCGTTCCGGCGGCGCACTCACGCGAAAATGTAACACGTTATTTCATCTTTTCAAATTCTTGGATTGTAATGCCAAGTTGGCGGATTATTTTAAAAACCAAGGGGGGAGCCGATCTCGCGTCCACCATGGAATGGGATGGTGACGGTACGGCCATCGGGATGATGCCAGCGTCCATGACTCCCGGTCTGCCGGCTTTTTATAAAAACCCAGGCCCTAGGAGCGAAAGCTCTGAAAATTTAACTTGATACAACTTCCGTATGATCCAACGGCAGGGTTTTGCCTTGATATTTGTATTCTTCTGCGATCATCTGAAATACATTCTTTCATTCGTCAAGCGCTTCTCCTCGAGTCGGCATTAACGCATAGCAACCGGATATGGCGGGAATTTCAGCTACCCCAGCCCCGTCTTCTTGGCGATAAAGAATCGTTTTATATTCTTCAAATCGCATGCATCAGATTTGCGCAAATCAGCCGCTAAATTCGACCGTTTACAATAGAAGTACGATGAATTCTGCCGAACGCCGCGCGGCTTTGCTCGCCGCCCTGGGGGAACGCATCCTGGTGCTCGACGGCGCCATGGGCACCATGCTGCAACAGCAGCAGCTCACCGCCGCCGATTTCGGCGGCCCCGAGTTGGAAGGCTGCAACGAACACCTGGTGCTCAGCCGGCCGGAAGTGGTCGCCGGCATACACCGGCGCTATCTGGAAGCCGGCGCCGACATCATCGAAACCAACAGCTTCGGCGGCACGCGCATCGTGCTGGGCGAATACGGCTTGCAGGAAAAAGTGGCTGAGATCAATCGCGCCGCCGCCCGGCTGGCCCGCGCGGCCGCCGATCGCTGCGCAACCCCCGGCCGGCCGCGCTGGGTCGCGGGCTCGATCGGCCCCACCACCCGCGCCATCTCAGTCACCGGCGGCATCTCCTTTCCCGCCTTGCAGGAGGCGTTTTACGAGCAGGCGCGGGCGCTCTGGGAAGGCGGCGTGGATCTGTTCCTGATCGAGACTTGCCAGGATACGCGCAACATTAAAGCCGCCGCGCTGGCCGCCTTGCGCCTGCGCCAGGAAACCGGCGAGCCGATTCCTTTCATCGTCTCCGGCACCATCGAGCCGATGGGCGCGATGCTGGCCGGGCAGAGCGCCGAGGCCCTGTGGGTCTCGCTGGCCCACCTGCCTTTGCTCGCGATCGGGCTGAACTGCGCTACCGGGCCCGAGTTCATGACCGATCACCTGCGCACCCTCTCGAGTCTGGCCACCTGCGCCCTTTCCTGCTACCCCAACGCCGGGCTGCCCGATGAAGAGGGCCGTTACCTGGAAACGCCGGAGTCGCTGGCGGCGCAGCTTGAGCGCTTTGCCCGGCGCGGCTGGCTGAATCTGGTGGGCGGCTGTTGCGGCACCACCGACGCGCACATCCGCGCCCTGGCGGCGATGGTCCAGGGCTTGCCGCCGCGCCGCCCGCCGGCCCCTTCGCGCCGCAGCTTCTACAGCGGCATCGAGGTGGTCGAAGCCGAGCCTTCCACCCGCCCGCTGTTGGTCGGCGAACGCACCAACGTCATCGGTTCGCGGCAGTTCATGCGCCTGATCGCGGAAGAACGCTGGGAAGAAGCCTCGGAAATCGGCCGCCGCCAGGTGCGCAACGGCGCCCAGATCGTGGATGTGTGCCTGCAAAGCACCGAGCGCGATGAGCTGCGCGACATCCCGCCCTTTTACGAGCAGCTTATCCGCAAAATCAAGGCGCCGATCATGCTCGATTCGACCGACGCGCGCGCGCTCGAGCTGGCCCTGACCTACTGCCAGGGCAAGAGCCTGATCAACTCCATCAACCTGGAAGACGGCGAATTGAAATTCGAGCGCGTGGCGCCGCTGGCCCGGCGCTATGGCGCGGCGCTGGTGGTGGGCTGCATTGACGAAGACCCGGTGCAGGCGCAGGCGTTCACCCGCGAGCGCAAACTCGAGGTGGCGCGCCGCTCCTTCCGCCTGCTGACCGAAAAATACGGCATTCCCCCGGAAGACATCATCCTGGACCCGCTGGTGTTTCCCTGCGCCACCGGAGACGAAAATTATATCGGCGCTGCGGTGGAAACCATCGAGGGCATCCGCCTGATCAAAGCCGGGCTGCCGGAAGCCCGCACCATCCTGGGCATCTCCAATATCTCCTTCGGCCTGCCGGCGGCGGCGCGCGAGGTGGTCAACTCCGTCTTCCTCTACCATGCCACCCGCGCCGGGCTCGACCTGGCCATCGTCAACTCGGAAAAGATCGAGCGCTTCGCCTCGCTTCCCCCCGCCGAACGCGAGCTGGCCGAAGCGCTGCTGTTCAACCGCCCGCCCGCCCTCATTCCGCCCGGCCATCCGCAAGCCGCGTGGCTGCAGGCCGCCCCGGAAGACTGGCGGCGCCAGACGCGCGAGCAGAAAATCGCCGTCAATCAGTTTCAGATCGCCGCCCTCAGCCAGCACTTCCGCCAGGCCGGCGTGCGCGCCCGCGCCGCCGCCGCCGCGCTCTCGCTCGATGAGCGCCTCGCGCGCTATATCATCGAGGGATCGAAAGACGGTCTGGTCGAAGACCTCGACCGCAAGCTGGCCGCAGGCGCGCGCCCGCTCGATATCATCAATGGCCCGTTGATGCAGGGCATGGGCGAGGTGGGCCGGCTGTTCAACGCCAACGAACTGATCGTGGCCGAGGTGCTGCAATCGGCCGAGGCGATGAAGGCGGCGGTCGCCCACCTCCAGCAATTCATGGAAAAAACCGATGCCCTGCATCGCGGGCGCATCCTGCTGGCTACCGTCAAGGGCGATGTCCATGATATCGGCAAAAACCTGGTGGATATCATCCTTTCCAACAACGGCTACGAAGTCATCAATCTCGGCATCAAAGTGCCGCCGGAGGCATTGATCGAGGCCTGGCAGCGCCACCGCCCCGACGCCATCGGGCTTTCCGGCCTGCTGGTGAAGAGCGCCCAGCAAATGGTGGTCACCGCTTCCGACCTGCGGGAAGCCGGGGTCACCGCGCCGCTGCTGGTCGGCGGCGCGGCGCTCTCGGACCGCTTCACCCGCACCCGCATCGCCCCCGCCTATTCCGAACTGGTCTGCTACGCCCGCGATGCGATGACCGGGCTGGAGTTGATGAACCGGGTCATGACGCCGGAGCAACGCCCGCGCCTGCGCTCCGAGTTTGCCGCCGGCGAGCCCTCGCCGCCGCCCCCCGCCGCGGCCCCGCCTTCACCCGCCGTTCCGGCGCGGCGGAGCGCCAAAATTCGCGCCGATCTGCCCATTCCCGCGGCGCCCTACCTCGATCGCCGCCTGCGCCCGCTCGATCATCTGGACGAGCTCTGGAATTACATCAATCCCCACATGCTCTACCGCCATCATCTGGGCTTTAAGGGCAACTTCGAGCAAGCCCTCGCCGAGCGCGATCGCAAGGCGCTGGAATTGGAAGCGCAGGTGGAGGATTTGAAGCGCCAGGCGCGCGAATTCCTCCGCCCCCGCGCGGTTTGGCAATTTTTCGAGGCCGAAGCGGACGGCAACACGCTGCATCTGTTCGCGCCCGGCCAGCGGCGGCCGCTGCACAGCTTCCAGTTCGAGCGCCAGCCGCGCTCGGAAGGTTTGTGCCTGGCCGATTACATTCTGCCCGCCGCCGGCGGCCGGCGCGATCACCTGGCCCTGTTCGTGGTCACTGCCGGCGCCGGCGTGCGCGAGCGCAGCGAAGCGGCGCGCCGCGCCGGACGTTTTTTCGCATCCCACGGCCTGCAGGTGCTGGCGCTGGAAACCGCCGAAGCCGCGGCCGAATACCTGCATCGCCGCCTGCGCGAAGATTGGGGCTTCCCCGATCCGCCGGGCATGACCATGCAGCAGCGCTTCACCTCGCGCTACCGCGGCAAGCGTTATGCCTTCGGCTACCCCGCCTGCCCCAACCTCGCTGACCAGGCCGGAATCTGGAAATTGCTGCGCCCCGAGGAAATCGGGGTGGAGTTGACCGAGGGCATGATGATGGAACCGGAGGCCAGCACCAGCGCGCTGGTTTTCCACCATCCCGATTGCAGCTATTTTTCGGTCAGCGAAGAGGCTGCCGGCCGCGCCGTGCCGGCCGGCGAGGGCCGGGCGATTCCCTAGCAATCGCCTGCCGGCGTCAGCGGTTCCGCTTTGCGGCCGGCTCGCGGCTTAAATAAATTGCGTACAGCAGCACGGCCGCAAGCCAGCCGTTCCCTGCGATGGTATCGCCCCAAAAATACGGCAGGGTCATGCGCGATCACGCCGCTTTCGGCTGGGAGACGTCTTCCAGCACTTTTTTGGCTTCGCCCGATTTTTCTCGCGCCAGGTCGGCTTGGGCGATGATGCCCACCAGCCGCCCGTTCTCGGTGACCAGCATGCGGCGCAACTGATGGCGGCGCATCAACTCGACTGCGTCTTTGATATCGTCATCGGCCTCGCAGGTGACCGCCGGGGTCGTCATCGCTTCGCGGCAGGTGATCTCCGACGCCCTCCGGTCGATGCGGCCCAGCAACAGCGCCGCATCGCGGTCGGTCACGATCCCGAGCGGCCGCAGTCCTTCGCGGTCCTCGACGACCGGCACCGCGCCCACGTCCTGTGCGCCCATAATGGCCAGTGCGTCCATCAGGCGCTCGTGCGGTAAACACGTTGTCGGCGAATGCATCAATTCGGAACACTTCATAATCTCGGCCTCGCTTTCCGGGGAGAACTCCTGCGTCGGATATGCCTTTGGCGGTGGTCATATAGACGCCGGCATCCGGACCGGCGTTGTCCCGCCGCGGGTGAAATCTCCGGCCGCTTTTAGCGCGGCTGCTGCTGCGTGGCGCAATGGCAGGCGCCCAAACCCCAGACCATGTCGGAGCACTCGATGGGGCAGATTTCGCGCCCGGGAAACACGCGCGCCAGCGTTGCCATCGCTTCCCGGTCGGCGGGACAGCCGAAGACGGGCAGGAGCACGGCCCGGTTGCCGATATAAAAATTCAAATAGCTGGCGGGCAGCCGCTGCTCCTCGTAGATGACCGGCGCGGGCATGGGCAGGGTCGCCAGATTGAAGGCGCGGCCGTTCTCGTCGCGCATCGCTCGCAGCCGGGCGAGATTCTCCTGCAGCGGGCGGTAATTGGCATCCAGCGGATCGGCTTCCACCGCGGCCAGCACGGTGTCGGGCGCGGCGAAGCGCGCCAAGTCGTCCACATGCCCGTCGGTATCGTCGCCGGCGATGCCCTCGCCCAGCCAGTAGATCTGGCGCACGCCCAGCGCGGCGCGCAGTTTCTGCTCAATCTCCTTCCGGCTCAGGCCGGGATTGCGGTTGGGATTGAGCAGGCAGGCCTCGGTGGTGAGCAAGGCTCCGCGGCCGTTCACGTCAATGGAGCCGCCTTCGAGCACCATCGTTTCCCGCCAGGCGGGGAGGTTCAGGGCTTCGCCGATTTTGCCCGGCACGGCATTGTCCAGATCGAACGGCGGGTATTTACCGCCCCAGGCGTTATATGCCCAATCCAGGAGCACGCGTTCCCGCCGTCCACCCGCTTCCCGCACCAGGAAGATCGGTCCATGGTCGCGCACCCAGGCGTCATTGGTGGGGATATCGAACCAGCGCACCCGCTGCAGCGGCACGCCCGCCGCGCGCAGGCTGGCCTCGGCGGATGCGCGCAACTCCGGCGCGCCGTTGATATGCACGCCTTCCCCCGCCGCCAGGGCCCCTGCCATTGCGGCGAAGACGGCGGGAATGGGCGCGAATTTGCCCGGCCAGCTTGCTTCTTTATGCGGCCAGGAAAGCCAGGTGGCCTCGTGCGGCTCCCACTCCGCCGGCATGCGAAATCCGGCTTCGCCGGGCGGAAGGGGGAGTGGCGGCGCAGCCGGCATGCGAAGGATCATTGCGGACGCGCCCGCAGCTTCAGCTCGCCATACGCATCAATGCGGCGGTCGCGGAGAAAGGGCCAGTGCATGCGCGTTTCGGCGACCCGGTCGAGATCGATTTTCGCAGCCACGATGGCTTCCTGCTGGTGCGCCGCCTCGGCCACGATCTGCCCCGAGGGATCGCAGATGAAGCTGTGTCCCCAAAACTCGATCCCCTCGCCTACGAGCCGTTCGTGCCCGACCCGGTTGGGCGCGGCGACGTAAAGGCCGTTGGCGATCGCATGGCTGCGCTGGATCAGTTGCCAGGAGTCCAGTTGCCGTGCGCCCCATGCCGCTTTTTCCGCCGGATGCCAGCCGATGGCGGTGGGAAACAACAGCAGTTCCGCTCCCGCCAGCGCCGCCAGGCGCGCGCCTTCGGGAAACCATTGGTCCCAGCACACCTGCACCGCGATGCGGCCGTGCCGGCTGGCGAATACCGGAAAGCCCTGATCGCCGGGGGTGAAATAGAACTTTTCGTAATAAAGCGGGTCGTCGGGGATGTGCATCTTGCGATAGCGCCCGAGCAGCCGGCCGTCCGCATCGAGCACCACGGCAGTATTGTGGTAGAGGCCCGGCAAGCGGCGCTCGAACAGCGAAGCCACCACCACCACCTCCCGGCGCCGCGCCCACGCGCTTAAGCGTTCCGTCGTCGGACCGGGAATCGGTTCCGCCTGCTCGAACCAGCGGTGCTCCTCCGCCTGGCAGAAGTAGGGGGTGAGAAACAGCTCCTGCGTGCACACGATCTGCGCGCCCGCGTCGGCGGCGGCGTCCATTTTTTCCAGCGTCCGTTGCAAATTGGCGGCCGCCGGTTCTGCCGCCGTCATCTGCAGCAAGGCTAATTGAACCGGTCGCGCCATCAACGTTCGTCGCGCTCGCGCATCAGCGCGTTCGGCATGGACCGGATTTCAAACAATCCCGCGAGGATTTGGTTGAATCGCGTCTTGACTTCCCCGCGTGGGGCGTTCATTTGCGCTTTCATTTCCGCAAACCCGGCATGGACGCCTGCGAACCGGGCATTGATGTTTTCCCGTAAATCGCCTCTGCGGCGGTTGCCGTAAATCAGCCTTCCCGGCATCGCGGCCAAAATCGTGACCGCCAGGACGATGGTTTGCGCCCAACTCATATCCCGCGTCTCTAACGGCATTCTATCTGAAATCAACAAGGGAGGCGGCAATCACGCCGGCAGCAGCAGCGCCAGCGCGCGCGGCGCCAGCTCGATTTCCACCGGCGTTCTCCCCGCCGCTTCGCCATCGGCTTGCAGCTCTGCCGGCTCGCCCGCGATCGCGATCCTGGAGCACTCCAGCCACTCTACCGCTGCGGGAGCCATGGCCCGCCTTTCCGCCTGCCGTAGAAAACCGCCGTGCAGCGCGGCGCGCAGGCCGGCTCGCCACGGATTTCCATGAATGAGTAAAGTTTCCGGAATGCCGTAGTCGCGCCGGGAACCGAATTGGAAACCGCCGGCGTAGGTGGTGGTGAGGCCGAAGATCGCTTGATGCGCCGGGTACTGCCGGCCGCCGGCGACGACTTGTAACTCCGCCGGAGCATACCGCCAGGCCATGCCGGCGAAGCCAAGCAGATAACCCAGCCGGCCGAGACGTTTCCAGCCGGAACCCTCGACGGCATGCACCAGGTGGGCATCCAAGCCGGCGCCGGCCATGCTGAGAAAGTAGCGCTGCCGGCCATCCGGATAGCGTACCCGTCCGATCGGAATCGGCTGGACGCGGGTGCGCTCCAGCCGCCGCGCTGCCTCTTCCGGGTCGAGCGGCAGGCGCCAGTGGCGCGCCAGCACGTTGGCCGTGCCGGCCGGCAATAGCGCCATCCGGGGCAGTCCGCTTTCCCCCTCCTGCCCGCCGTGCGGGCCGCGCGGCAGCTCGGCCAGAATGCCGGCGATGTTGGCGAAGGTGCCGTCGCCGCCGGCGGCAATGAAAACTTCCACCCCCGATTGCCAGGCGGCGTGCATCGCTTGGGCATGGCTGCCGTCGGCCGCGGTGGAGCGCAACTCGAGCTCCCAGCCGAACTGGTGCAGCCGCTCCAGGGCGCGCGCGATCCGGCCTTGCCGCCACCCGCCCCCGGCAACCGGGTTACAAAGCGCCAGCGCACGCATCTCTGGATTATCCCGCGCCGCCGCCTGCCCCCTTGGTGAAATTTGCGTGGCTGCCGCATAATGTTTGCTTTCCGGAGTTGCTTATGGACCTGACCCGCCGCCGCCTCGCTCAATGGGCTGTCGCCCTGTTTGCGGCGCCGCATGCGCTGGCTGCCTTGCCGCCGCCGGTGGCAACGGCGGTGAAGTTGCCCTTCACGCTCCATCCCGATCAACTGCCGATTTACAAAAAAGAGCTTGCCGGCCAGGCGCGTGAAGCTGCCAGCCTGCGGCGGTTTCCGCTCGGATACGGCTATGAGCCGGACTTCGTTTTTTCCGCGCTGCCCGCCCGTCCGGCCCGCCGCCGCCGCGGACATTCAGGAACGCCCGCATGAGCCGCCTGCCGGAATCCACTGCCTTTCTCGGCCTCGCCGAACTCGGCCGCGGCCTGCGCCGGCGCGAGTTCACTTCGCTGGAATTGACCGGGTTCTATCTGGATCGCCTGCGGCGCATCGGCCCCCGTCTCAACGCCGTCGTCACCCTCACCGCCGATCTGGCGCGCGAGCAGGCGCACCGCGCGGATGCTGAAATCGCGGCCGGCCGCTGGCGCGGTCCGCTGCACGGCATTCCCTATGGCGCCAAAGACCTGCTCGATACCGCCGGCATTCGCACCACCTGGGGCGCGGCGCCGTTCCGCCACCGCGTCCCGCGCGAAAACGCCACCGTGGTTGAGCGGCTGCAGGACGCGGGCGCGGTGCTGGTCGCCAAGCTGGCGATGATCGAACTGGCCGGCGGCGGCGATTACAATATGGCCGGCGCCGCTTTCACCGGCCCGGCGCGCAATCCCTGGGATCCGGCGCGCTGGACCGGCGGCAGCTCCAGCGGTCCCGGCGCCGCGGTTGCCGCCGGCCTGGTCGGCTTTGCGATCGGTTCGGAAACCTGGGGCTCGATCGTCAATCCTTCCACGTGGTGTGGCATCGCCGGCTTGCGGCCCACCTACGGCCGCGTCAGCCGCGCCGGCGCGATGGCGCTGAGCTGGACGATGGATAAGCTCGGGCCCATGGCGCGCCGCGTGCGCGATCTGGGCTGGGTGCTCGCCGCGCTTGCCGGTCCCGATGCGCGCGATTCCAGCGCGCTGCCGCGCCGTTTCCGCACGCCGCGCTATCCGGCGCGCCTGGAGGGCTTGCGCCTGGGCTACTTCCCGCCCGAAGCTTTGCCTGCCGGCAATCCGGTGCGCGAGCCTTATCGCCGCGCTCTGGCGCTGCTTCGCCGCCTGGGCGCCACCATGCTGGCCACGGCGCTGCCCGATCTGCCCTATGGCGCCGCCGCCAGCCTGATCCTCGATGCCGAAGGCGCTTCCGCCTTCGAGCCGTTGATCGCCAGCCCCGAACTCCAGTCGCTGCCCGATCCCACCCAGATCGCCGGGCTGGCCGCCGGCGCCCACATTCCCGCCGTGGACTATTTGCGCGCCTTCCGCTTCCGCCGCGCCGCCCAGGCCGCATTCTCCACTTACCTGGCGGGCTTCGATGCGCTGGTGCATCCGGCGGAAAGCGGTCTCCCGCCGCTCGCCGATGTGCCTTTCGACCAGCAGGAAAAGCATCACCCTATCGCCCGGCGACCGCCCTCGCATCCACCTAAGCCCCGGCGCCAGCCGCGCAATTACCAGCTCGGCGGCGCCGGCAACCTGCTTGGCCTGCCTGCGGTCGCCGTCAACATGGGCTTCGCTATGCCGCCGGCAAGCGCCACGGAAGCGACTCCTCATCCCCTGCCGGTGGGCTTGGAAATCGTGGCCGCGCCGCTTGCCGAAGCCCGGCTGCTGCAAATCGCCGCCGCCTTCGAAGCCGCCGCCGGATGGTATCGCCATCATCCTCAGGTGGGGGCTTAATGCCCGGCGCGGAGAGTTGCGACAACGGGGTTCCGGCCCGGACCTGGCAGCGGCCCGGCTGGGAAATCAGCACCGACCGGCAGCGGCTCGATCTGGACGCAGCCCACCGCTTGATCGCCTCCAGCTACTGGGCCGCGGGCATCCCCCGCGCCGTGCTGGCATGCGCCTTGCGCCACTCGCTCTGTTTCGGCCTTTATCGGCGGGAGCCTCCCGCCGCCGGCGCGGCGGGCGCTCCGCTACCCCGGCTTTGCGGCATGGCGCGCGTGATCAGCGATTATGCGACCTATGCCTACGTCGCGGATGTGTTCATCGAGCCCGAATGGCGCCGCCGCGGGCTGGGGAAGTGGCTGATGGAGTGCATCCGCGCCCATCCGCACCTGCAGGAGTTGCGGCGCTGGGGATTGGTCACGCGCGATATGCAGGCGCTCTACCGCCATAGCGGTTTTCAGCCCCTGGGCCACCCTGAACGCCACATGGAAATCTACCGCCCCGGGCTGTATCGCGCCGTTGCAGATTTCGAGTCGCTCTGGCGGCGCCCCCGCCAGGCCGGCCAGGAAGAAACCCGATGAGCGATTACGAGCGCATTCTCGCCGCGCGTGAGCGCCTGGCGGGCCGCATTCACCGCACGCCGGTGCTGCATTCCCGTTCGCTCGATGAAGCCGCCGGCGCCGAAGTCTTCTGTAAAGCCGAGAACCTGCAGCGCGGCGGGGCGTTTAAAATCCGCGGCGCCATGAACCGCCTGCTGCAGTTGTCGCCGGCGGAGCGGCAACGCGGCGTCGTTGCCTTCTCCAGCGGCAACCATGCCCAGGCCGTCGCCCTGGCCGCGCGCGAGCTCGGCCTGCGCGCCACCCTGGTCATGCCCCACGACGCGCCCCGCCTGAAACTGGCCGCGGTGCGCGCCTTCGGCGGCCAGGTCCTGCTCTACGATCGCGCCGAACAAAGCCGCGAAGCCTTGGCCGCTGATCTGGTCGAGCGCGAAGGCCGGGTGCTGGTGCCGCCTTTCGACGATCCGGAAATCATCGCCGGCCAGGGAACGGCCGCGCTGGAGTTGCTGGAAGAAGTTCCCGATCTGGACGCGCTGGTGGCGCCGGTCGGCGGCGGCGGCCTGATCTCCGGCTGCGCCCTGGCCGCGCATGCCCATCACCCTAAGTTGGACGTCTATGGCGTCGAGCCGGCAACCGCCGCCGACGTGCAACTTTCGCTTCGGCTTGGCCGCATTACCGCCATTACCGATAACCCCACCATCGCCGATGGCTTGCGCACCCAGCAGCCCGGCCAGCTCACCTTCGCCATCATGCAGCGCCATCTGCGCGCCATCGTCACCGTCAGCGACGACGAGTTGCTGGCGGCGGTGCGCCTGCTGCTGCTGCGCATGAAAACCCTGGTCGAGCCCTCCGGCGCCGCCGGCGTCGCCGCCCTGCTCGCCGGCCGGCTGCCGCGCGTCCGCCGATTGGGCGTCATCCTCAGCGGCGGCAATATGGATCCCGCCGCCCTCGCCGCCGCCCTGACCCCGGCCTGAGCGCCTGCCCCCGCCGCTTTTCGCGCTGCCGTCTACAGCCGCTCCATCAGCCGCCCGAGCGCTGGTTGAAGATTGCGCCCGCGCTGCGCTACGCTCGCAGCGGGCTCCACCGGTTCGACCGCATACCCAACCACCCAACGGTACAGGTTGTGCAGATCGCGGACGGCTAATTGCAGCAGAGGATAGCGAGCATTGTTGATTTCAGGTGAGGTGATAAAAACGCCCGGATTCGATGGTGGACGATAGCTGAGTTTTAACTTCAATCGGGCCTGATCGGAGGACGCGGCGAGTTGATACTTCCTCTTACAACTTCGCTAATACCGGCGCCGGCTTGCGGGTGCGCTTGGCGTCAATTCCTTCTCCTTCGCGGACGTTGTAGAAGCGGTTGGCCGCCACCTGCTTGAGCGTTTCGACATGCCCGCTGGGCCAGCGGATGGTGATGCGCTCGGCCTCGCGCGCCCGGCCTAGCCCGAAGTGCAGCCGCAAATCGTTTTGCGAGATGAAGCTGCCGCCCGAGCGCACTTCATCATATTGCGGCGAGCCGTTCGCTTCCACCGTCACTCCGGCGCCGATCGCCGCCCGGTTCGACTTCACCCCTTCCAGCTTCAAGCTGAGAAAATTGCCCACCGGGGCGGAGTTGTAATACAGCGACGGCCGCCCGTTCATGTTGTTGACCACCCCCGACAGCCGGCCTTCGTTGAATAGGTCGCCGATGGCCAGGCCGCGCGCGGCCTGGGGGAGGGAAAGATCGGCGCCGGCGCGGCCGGTGATGTTGGCGAACCGCCCGTCGTGGAGGTTGTAGTAGAGCACCTTCGGCTCCTTGAAGCGGGTGCCGAGCTTATGTTCGTCCACTTCCGGGTACACGTGGCCGTTGCAGATGAAGATCCCCAGCCAGCCGCTGTTGTCGAAATCCATGAACATCACCCCCCAGCCCAGCCAGCGGGTGATGTTGCCCAGCCCGGCGGCGTAGGTGACGTCTTCGAAATTTTCCTTGCCCTGGTTGCGGTAGAGCGTCGGCGTGTCGTCGCTGAAGTTGGTCTTGACGATGTCCAACCGGCCGTTGCGCAGGTAATCGCCGGCGGAAACCCCCATCCCGGCCTGCTCGGCGCCGTCCTGGTTGTAAGCCACGCCGGCCATCGCCCCGATATCGCTGAAGGTGCCGTTTCTATTGTTGTGGTAAAGGATATTGGGGGTGGAATCGTCGCTGACGTAAATGTCGGGCCAGCCATCCTGATCGTAGTCGCCGGTGAGCGGAGTGAACCCGTAATAGCCGGAGGGGTGGACGACGCCGGATTTTTCCGAAACGTCGGTGAAAGTGCCGTCGCCGTTGTTGTGGAAAAGCGCATTGACCCCGCCGCGCAGCCCGCGCGGCCCGCACATCACGTCAATCCCTTTCCATTGGCACCAGCGCCCCTCGCCCGGCCGCGGCACGCTGTGATAGCTGAAGTCCACGTAGCGGGCGACGAAGAGATCGAGATGGCCGTCGCGGTCGTAATCCACGAAACAGGCGCCGGTGTTCCATTCGCGCCCCGTGGTCAGCAGCCCGGCGCGCTCGGTAACGTCGGTGAAGGTGCCGTCGCCGTTATTGTGATACAGCACGTTTTGGCCCCAATAGGTGACCAGCAGATCGAGGTGGCCGTCGTTATCGTAGTCGCCCACGCAGGCGCCCTGGCCCCAGCCGGAACGCAGCAGTCCCGCCTCGCGGGTCACGTCGCGGAAGCTGCCGTCGCGGTTGTTTTTGTAAAGATGATTCGTTGGCGCCTGACCGGCGGGAAAGCCCCCGCGCCGCCAGCCGTTGACCAGGAAAATGTCGGGCCAGCCGTCGTTGTCGTAATCGAACACCACCGCGCCGTTGCCGGTGGTGCTGATGATGAAATTTTTGTGGTGGACGCCGCCGTAAAAATTTTGCATCGTCAGGCCGGCGCGGGCGGCGATGTCGGCAAAGGCGATGCGCGGAATCTGTCCGGGCGCAAGCGCCGGGTGCGGGCGCGGCGGCGGCAGGCCGGGAAGCGCCGCCGGCCGCGGGCGCCAGAGCGCGGGCGCACCGGCCGCGCGGGCAACCGCCGCCTCCGCCCAGGCTTGCGGCGAGCGGGCGGCCCAGGCCGCCCCCAGCAGTTGGCCGAAAAATGCGCGCCGGTGGGTCATCGAGCAATCAAACTCAGGGCTGGGGCCTCGGAATTTCGGGAATGTCGTGCCAAGCGCGCGCCCGCGCGTAACGCGAATCACGCCATGCTGGAATCATTGTACCGGTTCCGTATGCGGTCTAAGCGTGCACGCAAATACGCTACTGCGCCGGCAGTGTGGCGAGCCAGCGCAGTGCGACCGCCTTGGGATCCTGGTGATCTACGTCCACCTCGGCGTTCATGGCGCGCATCGCGGCGGTGCTGATGCGGCCCGCGAGCCGGGCCAGAATCGGCCGCAGCAGCGGCGCGGCCTCCGGACGATAGACGTAGATCGCCTGGTACGCCGGGAAAAAATGGCGATCGTCGCGCAATTGCCGCAAGTGCAGCGCCGCGATGCGTCCGGCGGTGGAGTCGCCGGCGATGACATCCACCCGGCGCGCCGCCAGCGCCATATACGTCAGCGCCAGGTCCATCACGTGCGGCGGCGCGGCGAAATGCAGGTGGTAAGCGCGCGCCAGCCCGCGGTAGCCGTCGGGACGCTCCATGAACTCGTAGCCGAAGCCGGCGCGCAGGCGCGGCGCCACCCGCGCCAGATCGCTGAGGGTTTCCAGGTGCAGCCGCGTCGCCGTCGTTTGCCGCACCAGAATGGCGAAACTGTCGTCGAAGCCCAGCGGCGGGCTGATGCGCAGCCCCAGCCGGGCATAATCGGCGCGCGTCTGCCGCCAGGCGGCGGCGGCATCGGCCGGCGGCGGCTGGTGAAAGATGTCGGCCAGCGCGGTGCCGGTGTATTCGGGATAAACCGAAATGCGCCCCGCCTCCAGGGCGCGATGGCAGATCAGCGTCCCGCCGAGATCGAAGCGCCGCACCACTTCCACCGGCGGCCCGGGATGCTGCTGCGCGGCGTCGGCCAGCAACTCGCCCAGCACGATCTGCTCGGTGAAATCCTTGCTGCCAATCACCAGCCGCGGCCCGCGGTGGCAGCCTGCGGCGAACACGGCGGCGAACAGCACCAGCCAGGCCGGCAGGCGGCGCTTCGCCCGCCAGCATTGACCGGCTTTTTTCAACCGAAGTGCAGGGTGCTCAGGATTGTTTATCAATAATGTGATTGTTTATCCGCTAAAGGCGGTCTTGGGCGACGGCCTCGCATTTGGCGATCCCAAAGTTCGCCATCGAATTGAAGATACCATTGTCGAAAATCCGGCAATTCTTCGGTTGACAGTTCGTTCACGCGCCGCTTGCGGTTTCGGCCAGCGCGGGCGGCGGCGCCGCCGGGCGATAGCGGCGGGCGAGCATGCTCTCCAGCCCGCCCAGCAGCCCATCCACCGCCAGCGCCAGCAGCGCGGCCGGTACCGCGCCCGCCAGGATCAGATTGTTATCGGCGGTGGCCAGCCCGCGGAAAATGAATTCGCCCAATCCCCCGGCGCCGATGGCCGCGCCGATGGTCGCGGTGCCGACGGCAATCACCGCCGCGACCCGCAAGCCGCCGAAGATCGAGGGCAGCGCCAGCGGCAGTTCCACCTGCCACAGCCGCTGGCGCGCCGTCAGCCCCAGCGCCACCGCCGCTTCCTTCACCGCGGGGTCCACCTGCGCGATGCCGCTATAGACGCCGCGCATGATCGGCAGCAGCGAATACAACACCAGCGCCACGATCGCGCTCGACGCGCCCACCCCGCCCAGCAGCGGCAACGGCAGCAGAAAGCCGAACATGGCCAGGCTGGGGATGGTCTGCACGATGTTGGCCGTGCCTATGCCCCAGCGCCGCGCGGCGCGGCTGCGCGTCGCCCAAATCCCCAGCGGCAGCGCAATCGCCGCCGCGATCAGCGTGCTGGCCGCGACCAGGCCGATATGTTCGAGCAGCAGTTGCAGCAGCTCGCGCCGGTGAAATATCAGGAATTGGAGCCAGGCGCGCATGGCGAATCAGGAAAGCGGGCATGCCGGCTGCGGGTGGGCAAGCCGGAAATAGGCGCGGGCCTCGGGATGCTGCGAGGCGGCGACCTCGGCCGGCGTGCCGGAAGCCGCCAGGCGCCCACCGTGCAGCAGCGCCAGGCGCGTGCCCAGCCGCAGCGCTTCCTGCAAATCGTGCGTGACCAGCACCAGGGTGATGCCGGTTTCCGCCTGCAGCCGCAACAGCAGGGTTTGCATCTCCTCGCGGGTGATCGGGTCGAGCGCGCCGAAGGGCTCGTCGAGCAGCAGCACGCGGGGCCTCGCCGCCAGCGCCCGCGCCACCCCCACCCGCTGGCGCTCGCCGCCGGAAAGCTGGTGGGGAAATCGCGCCGCATAGCGCGCCGGCTCCAGCCCCATCGCTTCCAGCAATTCCGCCACCCGCTTTCGTGTATCGTCTTCCGGCCAGCCCAGCAATCGTGGCAGCAGGCCTATATTTCGCGCCACCGAAAAATGGGGAAAGAGGCCGCCTTCTTGTATGACATAACCGAGCGAGCGGCGGAGCTGGATTGGATCCCAATCGAGTACCCGCCGGCCCTGGCAACGCACCTCGCCCGCGCTCGTCTCGACCATGCGGTTGATGGCTTTCAGGGCGGTGGATTTTCCCGCGCCGCTGCGCCCCAGCAGCACCCAGCGTTCGCCGTCGCCAATCTGTAAATTCAAATCGGTCAGCGCCGCGCGACCCTCACGCCGCACGCCGGCATGGGCGAATTCAATGATGGGTGGCATGATTGCCGTCCGGCCCGCCTTTCGCGGCGCGCTGGCGCACCAGCTCGAAAAACGCGATGCCGGCGGCGACGGAAGCGTTGAGCGAGGCGACGCCGCCGCGCTCGCCCGGCTGCATCGGAATCGAGCAGAGGGCGTCGCAGCGCTCGCGGATAAGGCGATGCAGGCCGTGGTGTTCGGCGCCGATCACCAGCACCAGCGCCGGCTGAAAATCGGTTTCCCAAATGCTCTTGGGCGCGGCGGCGTCGAGGCCGTAAACCCAGAACCCGGCCTGCTGCAGGCGGGGCAGCGCCTGGGCAAGGTTGGCGACCCGGGCCACCGGCAGGTATTCCAGCGCCCCGGCGGCGATGCGTTCCACCGCGGCGCTCAGGCCGGCGGCGCGGCGCGCCAGCAGAATCGCGCCTTCCGCTCCCGCCGCCGCCGCCGAGCGCAGAATGGCTCCCAGGTTGTGCGGGTCTTCGATGCCGTCGAGCGCCACCAGCCAGCGCCGTCCCGCCTGCGCCCGCGCCATCAATTCCTCCAACTCCACCACCGCCCGGGCTTCGCCGCGCGCCATGACGCCCTGGTGCGGCACCCCGGCGGCCGCCCGGTCGAGCACCGCGCGCGGCTCCAGCCGCACCGCCACCCCGCGCTCGCGCGCCAGCGCGGCCAGCGCCGACTGGCGAGGCGAGGGCGCGCGCTCCCGCGCCAGCAGCAGGTATTGCAGCGGGCGGCGCCCCGCCCGCAGCGCCTCTTCCACCGCATGCGGCCCCACCAGCCAGTCTTCGCCAGGCGCAGGCGTACTATGCGGCCGTTCCTCCGCTGCCGCGCGGAGGGGCGGCGCGGCGGCAGCCCCGCGGCCCCCGCCGCCGCGCTCGCGCCCCCGCCATTGCTGCGGCCGCCGCGGATTGTGCTCGCTTGCCATTGCCCCATTATGCGCGTGCCGCTTAACCGCGCTTGGCTCGCTTGACTTGGCTGAATGCTCTGCCGCCACAATAATCCCGATGCCCAATGTCGCCGCCGTTCCGGATGCCGGGTTGCTGCAAGCCGTGCGCGAAGGCATGGCGCGCTCGCCGCGCTGGCTGCCGGCGCGCTACTTCTATGACGCCGTCGGCAGCGCGCTGTTTGAGGCGATTACGGTCTTGCCCGAGTACGGCCTGACGCGCGCCGATGCCCGGCTGGTCGTCGCCCATGCCGGCGCCATCGCGCGCCGGCTGCCGCCGCAAACGTGCGTGATCGAGCTGGGCAGCGGCAGTGCGATCAAGACTCGCCCGTTGCTCGAGCGCCTTGCCCGCCGCTGCCGGCTGCGGTATTGCCCGATTGATGTTTCCCGGCCTTCGCTCGAGCGCTGCGCCTTCGAGTTGCGCGGCGTGCGGCGGGTCCGTATCCAGCCGCTGGCGCAGGATTATCTGCCGGGGCTGCGCCGCGCGCTGGCGGGCCGCCATCCGCGCGAAGGCGTGCTGCTGCTGTTTCTGGGCAGCACCATCGGCAATTTTGATCCGGAAGCGGCGCTGCGATTCCTGCGCGCCTTGCGCCAGCGCCTCGCTCCCGGCGACCTTTTTTTATTGGGCGCCGATCTGGTCAAGCCGCGGGAGCGGCTGCGCCGCGCTTACGACGATGCCGCCGGCGTGACCGCCGCGTTCAATAAAAACCTGCTGGCGCGCTTGAACCGCGAACTGGGCGCCAATTTCGATCTCGACGGCTTTGCCCATGAAGCCCGCTGGGTGGAAGAACGGCGGCGCATCGAGATGCATCTGCGCGCGATCCGCCGCCAGCGGGTGCGTATCCCCGCCGCCGGCCTGGCCTTCACCCTGCGCCGGGGCGAAACTATCTGGACTGAATCCAGCTATAAATACCGTGCCGGTGATTTGATTGCCTGGGCGCGCCGCTCCGGCTTCGAGCCGCTGGCGCAGTGGCGCGACCGCGAATGGCCCTTCTGCGAAAACCTCTGGCGGGCTACTCATCATAGGCGATCAGCGAGTTGACATCGTAGCCGCCGAGCCGCTGGCGCCCGTGCAGAAAGCGTAGCTCGACGATGAAGCCGAACCCGGCCACTTTGCCGTGCAAGGTCTCAACCAGTTGGGCGGCGGCGCTGGCGGTGCCGCCGGTGGCGATCAGGTCGTCCACGATCAGCACCTTCTGGCCGGGCCGCACCGCATCCTGATGGATTTCCAGCGTATCGCTGCCGTACTCGAGCGCGTACTTGGCGCTGACCGTCACCGCGGGCAGCTTGCGTGGCTTGCGAATGGGCACGAAACCGGCGCCCAGGCGATACGCCAGCGCCGGGCCGAAAATGAAGCCGCGCGCCTCGATCCCGGCCACCAGGTCCACTTTATGGCCGGCGTAGTGCGCCGCCAGGATGTCAATCAACCGGGCAAAGGCGGCCCCGTTTTTCAGCAGCGTCGTGATGTCGTAAAAAAGAATGCCCGGCTTCGGCCAATCCGGTATGGCTCGAATCAGTTGTTTCAAATCCGCGCAATCGGCCGCGGGTCGGGAATGAGGTTTGCTCGCGGGCGCCATAGTGCCGTTCTCCTTAAATTTCCACTCGGAACCCGGTGTGCCGGGCCTCGTCCACCGCCTCCACCGGCTGGCTCTCGACCGAGTCCACGCGCGCGCCAGGCGGGCCTTGACGCAGCGCCGCAACAAACTTCTCCAGTGCCTGCGGAGGCGCGATCGCCAGCGCTTCCACGGCGCCGTCCTCGCGGTTGCGGACCCAGCCGCGTACTTTCAGCCGCGTCGCCGCCGCTTGCGCGTAATAACGGAAGCCCACCCCTTGCACCCGCCCGCGGACCAGAAATCGGGCGGCAGAGTGCGAGTGGCTTTTCATGTTAAGTTCAGACAGGAAGCGTGAAGCGGCCAGCCGCATTGTAACAAACCCGCCGCGACGGCGAAGCGGGATGGGGCCGGCCGGATGGGGGTCGATGCCATGGGTGGATTTCGGCAAAGCCTGAAACAGGCGCGCAAAATCAGTTCCAGCCAGATCCGCAAGCGCGCCGAACGTTCGTTCAATATCTGCTTTATCGGCGCGGATGAAAGCGACCGGGCGGCGCTGTTGCGCCTGTTCCTGCCGGAATCTACGCCGCGCGCCGAGCGCGATCGGGCGGTGAGCTTCATCCGCTCCTCGCTGGCCGGCGGCGCGCGTCCGCGCGAAGGTGAGTTGGTGGTCTGGACCAGCGCGGCGGCTCAAATGGCCGGCGTGGACTCCAGCCGGCAGGCCGTCGTTGATCTTGACCAACCGCTGCCGGGCTGGGAGCGTTTGCTGCGGCTGCAGCCCTCAATGGCGCTGGCTCTGGCGCGCACCTTCCCCGTGCTGCGCCCGATTGCGGCGCGGCATTGCATCGAAGCTACCGCGCTGCGCAACGCCGCCTTTGCGGCCATCAGCGCCATTCCTGAGGTGGCGCCAACCCCGTTGAGCCTGGTTTGGGCGGCGGGCGAGTTTGCCTCCGATACCATCGTGTTGACCGCCAATCAGGTGCGCCTGGCCTTCGAGCTAGCGGCGCTGGCCGGCGCCGAGGTGGGCTGGACCCGGCAATCGGGCCGCCTCCTCGCCATCGTGGCCGGCGCTTTCGGCTGGCGCGCCCTCGCGCGTGAGTTGGTCAGCCTGATCCCCGCCGGGGTGGGATTGGCAGCCAAATCGGGCATTGCCTATTCCGGCACCTATGCGGTCGGAAAAATGCTCTGGCAGTTTAACGGGGATATTCAGCGCGAGCCGCGGGCTCGAAAAGCGCTGCGCGCGGCCCCGGAAGAATCCCTTGGTTCGCTACCCCTTTCCGCCTGAGCCCGGCCGTTTTGCGCGCCGCATGGAACGCTATAAAACGAATCCCAGCAAGCTTATAGATATAACGGCCTTATTGCCTGTTCCATTGCCGGAATTATTGCCGGCGACGCCGGTTGGCTGCTGCAGCGTGACGGGCAGGCGGCATCCCCGTAGTGTTTCCTCCCGGCATCCTGTTTGGTTTTTAGTGATGGCCGGAGTTGCATTTTCCTCGGGATTTTCGATACTGAAAGCCAGAAGCCAGGCCCGCGCAGGGAGGAGATTGCCATGAAGCTTCAGTTCACCTACCAGGTGGCCAAAGCTCCCGAATTGGAAGCCTTGGTGCAGCGCACGGCGGATAAAATCGGCCGCTTGCTGCGGGTGTTCAACCCCGATCTGGTGCAACTGCATGGCCGCCTGTCGCGGGGCAGTCCGCGGGAAGGTGTGCTGTGCACCTTGAATCTCCGCCTGCCGACCGGACAGCTTGCCGGAGAAGAGAACGCGGTGACCGCCCAGGCCGCCTTGCGCGCCGCCCGCGCCGAGCTGATTGAGCAGATTAAAAAACATAAGCAAAAATTGCGCCGCGAAAGCGGCCAGCGGCGGGCGTTGCGCGAGTTGCCGGCCCAGGCGGCGCCCGTGCCGCGTGTAGCGGGCTTGAGCCCGTTGGATCTGTCGCATTTCATCAATGCCCACCTCGACGCCCTGCGCGAATTCATCCGCCGCCAGATTCGCTGGCGGGTGGAAAGCGGCGAATTGCGTCCGGGCGAATTGGATGAGCGCGAGGTGTTGGATGAGGCCATCGCCCGCGGCTTGGGCGATCACGCTTATCTCGAGGAAACCAACCGTGAGCGTTGGTTCTTGCTGCTCGCCGCCGACGCCATTCGCCGGCTGAGCGAGCGGGATGGCTTGGCTTCCGGCGTGGAAGTGGTCTCGCTGGAAAGCGATTTGAACGAGAGCGAGCGCCTGCGGGCGGGGCAATTCGAATCCGTCGAGCCGGATGACGATTTGCAACATGCCGACTTGATTCCCGATCGCGGCATGGCTTCGCCGGAAGACGTCGCCTACACCGATGAAGACGTGACGCTGCTCGAGGCGGCGCTGCTGCGGCTGCCCGCCGAACAGCGCGAAGACCTGGTCTTGTTCACCTTCGAGGGCTTTACCTTACGCGAGCTGGCGCTGTTGAGCGAGCGTGATCCGGAGGCGGTGGAAGCCAGCCTGCGGCGCGCCCGCGAGCTGCTGGAAACCAGCCGGGAAATCCCCGGCGACCTGCGAAAAATGGTGGTGGAAAGGACCGGCCGCAAGCTGAACGTGGCCTGAACCGATGCAAACTGGCGGGTTAAAGGCCATGTCTGTGGCGGCGGGGTTGCTGCTGGCCGGCTTGACGGCTTGCAGCCCTGTCCGGCGTCCGCTCCCAGTGGTCGCGCCCCGTCCCGCGCCCCCTCCGCTGCCCGCGCCTCCGCCGCCAGCCTCGCCGCTGGCCTTCCATCCGGCGCCGGCGCGGCATTTGCAACTGCCCCCCGCGCCGCCGCCCCCGCCGCGCCTCTCCCCGGTGGCGCTCCTGATTAACGCCAGCCAGAGAGATTATGCCCGTGGCGTCGAACTCTATCGCCATGGGCGGCTGGACGCGGCCCGCCTGCGCTTTGATCGCGCCGTCACTCGCATTCTCGCCAGCCCGCTGCCGGTGCGCGCCACTCCGGCGCTCCAGGCCGAGCTCAATCAACTGGTGGATCAGATTCATGCGCTGGAAATGAACGCGCTCGAGGCGGGCGATGGCTTTACCGCCGCGCGCGAGCACCCCGCGCCCATGGATACGCTGGCGAAACTGACCTTTCCGCTCACCCCCGCCATCCGCGCCCAGGTGGAACGGCAGATTCGCAACCGGCGCGGCGAAATGCCGCTGGCCTTGAATGGCCCGGTGATTCGCTATATCCATTACTTCACCACCGCCGGCCGCCAGGAATTGATTCGCAATTTCCAGCGCGCCGGCCGCTATCGCGCCATGATCGAGCGTATCTTCCGTCAGGAAGGCATCCCTCGTGAGTTGATCTATCTGGCCCAGGCGGAAAGCGATTTTCACAATGATTCCGTCTCCAGCGCCGGCGCCCGCGGCATGTGGCAGTTCATGGAAAGCCGCGCCCGCGGTTATGGCTTGCGCCGCAATTGGTGGATCGACGAGCGCCAGGATCCGGTGCTCAGCACCTGGGCCGCGGCCAGGCATCTGAAGTCGCTGCACGCCGAATTCGGCGACTGGTACTTGGCCATGGCCGCCTACGATGCCGGGCCGCGTCCGGTGCTGGAGGCGGTCGCCCGCACCGGCTATGCCGATTTTTGGCAGCTTTATCGCCGCCAGGTGCTGCCGCAGGAAACGCGCCATTATGTGCCGATCATTCTGGCGCTCGCGCTGATTGCGAAAAACCCGGCGCCCTATGGCTTGACCGGGATCCGGCCCGATCCGCCGCTGCGCATGGATACGGTGCGGCTCACGGCGCCGGTGGACTTGCGGCTGGCGGCCGAATGCGCCAATGCCAGCTTGCAGCAAATGCGCCGCCTCAATCCCGACCTGTTGCGGCTCACTACCCCCAACCTGCCCGGCTTCGCGCTGCATGTGCCTTACGGAGAATCGGCTGCCTTTCAGGCCGCGCTCGATCGCATTCCGCCCGATAAGCGGGTGGTCTGGCGCTATCATCGCGTACGCGCGGGCGAGTCGTTGCGTGCGCTGGCGCGCCGTTATGCGGTGCGGTTGCGCCAGTTGGCTGCGGTCAATAACCTCGATCCCGGACGCCCGCTTCCGCGCGGTGCGCGGCTGGTGATTCCCATTCGCCACCGCACCGCCGCCTTGATTGGCGGGGTTTACCAGGTGCGTCGCGGCGATACCTTGTATGGGCTCGCCCGGCGCTTTCATCTGCGCCTCTCGGACCTGCGGCGCTGGAACCACATCCGCGGCCATATCTTGCAGATAGGCATGCACTTATGGCTCCAGCCGCACGGCCGTCCGCGCACCCCGGCGCGGCCCCGCCACTATCGCGTGCGCCGGGGCGACACCTTGGCCGCCATCGCCCGCCGCTATCACATCTCCGCCCTCGCCCTGCGCCGCCGCAATCGTTTGCGCAGCGCTCATCTGCGCGTTGGGCAGGTGCTTCGTATACGATGATGAGGTAGGCTGGGATCCGCTTGACAGCCCGCGGCGTCTGCGGTAAACCCAAGCCTGCGGGCATGCCCCAGCCGGCTGGCCCTCAAACTCGAGGAGGAAGAATGGACAACGAGCGTTGGCGCTATTTCTGCCAGGAAGACAACGGCGATGGCGATTTTCCGGAAGGCCAGGATTCGTTTTTGGAAGACGACGACGATCTCGATGCGGGCGAAGACGATCAGGCGAACTATCCCGCGCCTCCCGCTGCGGCGCCGTCGGTCGCGGAAACGGTGATCATCGAAGAAGAAGAAGATATCGTTCCCGTGGCGACTCCGGCGCGCAAGCCGCGCGCGGCGCATTCCGCCTCCTCGCGGGCAAAGGCGAAGCCCGCCCCCAAGCCGGCCGCCAGGAAAAAGGCCGCTCCGCGGGCGCGTTCCAAACGCGCTGCGAAAGCGGCGTCGCGCGGCAAATCGAGTGCGGCGAAGCGTGGTAAGGCCGGACGCGACGCTTCCGCCCGCGCCCGCGGCGGCGCCGCCCGTGGCAAAGCCGGTAAAGCGCGCGCCAAAGCCGCCTCCGCCCGCGGCAAGAGCGTGCGCAAGGCCAGCCGCGGCCGGGCGGCGAAGCGTGGCCGCGTGGCGAAGCGTGGCCGTACGGCGAAGCGCGGCCGCAAGTAACGCGCTGGCCAGGGTCTCTGCCGTCCGCCGTCCCGCTGGCCGCAGCGGGACGGCGGGGGGCTTCATTGGCCGCGCGGGATAACAGGCCCGCCGTGCCCGGCATCTGCTTAAAGCGTGTGAATGCCTGATGACCCGCGCCGCCGCGCGCACTTGCCTTGCAGGAGAAAGCCGCCGTTATCGCTGAACGCGCCGTGGACTATTCCGAACTCACCGGCGCTTTGACGCTGGGCGAAGGCATTTGGACTGCGGAGCGGATGCTCTTTGTCGCCCGCCTCGGCATCACGCACATCCTCAGCGTGCAAGATGATTTCGACGATCGCCCGCTGGCCGAGCCATGGGGTATCGAAGTCTGCTGGAACCCCACGTCCGACGATTTCCAGCCCAAGCCGCCCGAATTTTTTCAGCGCGCCGTCGCGTTCGGCCGTGACGCCCTCGCTTCCGCCACCCATCGCCTCTACGTGCATTGCGCCGCCGGCGTGCATCGCGGGCCGCTGGCGGCGTTGGCAATCCTGACCGGCTGCGGCATGGCCCTCGATGACGGCTTGGCGCTGATCCAGGCTCGCCGTCCGGCGGCGGATTTTCCCCCGGTGTATGTGGATTCTCTCCGCGCCTATCTCAGTGGGCAGCCGCCGGCCGTCCCCCAGCCCCTCCCGCAACCGCCGGAAGAGTCGTAATGGAACGCCTGGAAGCGGTGGAACACATCCGGCCGATGCGCGGCGGAGCGCAGTCGCACCTGCTTCGCGCCGGTGATGGCAACTTTTATGTGGTCAAATTTCAGAACAATCCCCAGCATCGCCGGGTGTTGGCGAACGAACTGATGGCAGCGCGGCTGGCGCGCCATCTCGGCCTGCCGGTGCCGGTCTGCGCGCTGATTGACAGCACTCCCTTGGCCGGCGCGCCCGGCCTGGTCATGCGCATCGGCGGCCAAATGCAGCCCTGCGCCCCCGGCCTGCAGTTCGGCTCGCGCCTGCCCACCGCCGACCCGCAAACCCCCATCTACGACTTTTTGCCCGATGCCGGCCTCGAATTGGTGGCCAACCTGGGCGACTTCGCCGGCATGCTGGCCTTCGATAAATGGACCTGCAACTGCAATGGACGCCAGGTCGTCTTTTGCCGTCCTCATCCCCGCCAGCGGCTGCGGGTGTACATGATTGACCAGGGCTTTTGCTTCAATGCCGGCGATTGGAATTTCCCGGATAGTCCCTTGCGCGGCGTCTATGGCCGCAATATCGTGTATCAAGGGGTGACCGGCTGGGATTCGTTTCAGCCCTGGCTGGAAAAAATCGAGTCGGTGCCGGCGGAGCTGTTGGAAGCGGTGGCCGAGGAAATTCCGCCGGAATGGTACGGCGACAGCAATGATCTGGAAGCCCTGTTGTGGCGCCTCTTTGCCCGCCGCGAGCAAGTGCGGGAATTGATCTCGGCGGTGTGGCGCTCCGCCCGCGCCCCTTTTCCGGCCTGGCGCGATGATGCCGCCGCTGCCGCGCCGGCAGGCTCCGGAGACGGCCCGCCGGCCTGATGCACGATGTCTGTCAACGGCGCCAAATTGTGCAGTTATTTCCTCATCCGGATCGCTCCCGACCCGGTGCGGCAGGAATTTCTCAATATCGGCGTGGCGCTGTTCGATCCGGCCGGCGGTTTCGCCGATCTGCGCCTGGTGCGCGATTATCGCCGGCTGCAATGCCTCTTCCCCGGCCTCGATCTGGAAGCCGATTTGCCGCAATTGGAAAGCGCGCTGCGCGAGGAACTGCGCCGGCCTGACCAGTTGCTGGCCGCCGCCGAGGAAAAATTTGCCCTCGCGCTGCAGTTCACTCCCGCCCGCTCCGTCCTCACCGCCGACCCGGCGCTGGAGCTGGAGCGCCTCTTCCAGCAGTACGCCCGCCCGCCGGCCCTGGCTCCCGCCGCTCCCGGCGCTGCCCTCTCTCCCCGCCGCCAATTGCAGATCCGCCTCAAAGACGGCCTCCAGCAGGCCGGCGTGCTCCCTTATCTGAACCCGGAATTTCACGCCGCCCAGCTCGTTGCCAGCGCCGATAC
The DNA here is from genome assembly GCA_021789895.1 of Acidobacteriota bacterium. GTDB lineage: Bacteria > Acidobacteriota > Terriglobia > Terriglobales > SCQP01 > JAKASR01. The sequence continues at coordinate 37,571 of JAJYIU010000007.1, forward strand.
TTACCGCTTCGACTATCATTACCGCCCCAACGGCGTGCATAAGCTCCTGCATGCGGTTTCGCTCACCGCCGATAGCGGCGCCATCAAGGAGCTGAGCTTTACGCTGACGGATTTGCGCGCCCGGCTGCAGGCCCGCGGCGTCGGCCTCCATCTCACCGCCGTCACCGAGGCGCCGGAAGAATTCGACTCGAATGAGGGCGAATTGGTCAAAGCGGGCGCAGACGCGGCCCGGCGCTGGGACATGCATCGGGCCTGGCTGGAAGCTGCCGAAGTCGAGTTGATCGCCGCGCCCGCCCTGCCGCAGTTGGGCGCGCGCATCCGCGCCGACCTCCACCTGGCCTGATCATTCCGCTGCCGCCCGGGCTACGAATTTTTTCCGCCACGCCCAGGCCAGTGCGTTCAAGCCGGCCAGCTCGCGCGCCGCTTCGCGGTTCTCCGGCTCGTGGTACATCACCTGGCTGACCCGCCGCATCGTCCACTCCGGCTGCGGCCGCGCTTCCAGCCGCAGCTCCTGCCCGGCTTCGATCTTCCCCGCTTCCAGCACCCGCAGAAACCAGCCGCTGCGAAAATTCGCCCGAATCCGCTGCTCGATATCTAATTGCTGTAAGTACCGCGCCAGCTTCGAGCAGGGCTGGCGGGGATAGGACGCCTCCAGCCGGCAGCCGCCCAGGGTGTAGATGTCGCCCACGCAGGCCTCGCCCTCGTCCTGTCCCTCGACCGTTAAGTTTTCGCCGAAACTGCCCGGCGGCCAGGCGTGCCCCAACTCCCGCTCCCATTCCAAATAATGATGGCGCGCATATACCAGCACCGCGCGGTCCGGGCCTCCGTGGCCGGGGTGCTCGACCTGCATGTCGCCGCTCACACCCGCGGGTGTAACCATCACTGGCTCGAAAACCGGCTGTTTTCCGCACGCGGTCAACACTTCCAGCCCGGGCGCGGCGGCATACTGCTGCGCTTGGCCGGTCTGTATCGAGACCACGAGGATGCGAGGCATAAGGTTGGCGCGCCTGAAAGGATACAGTAATCTATAAAGTACCCACTCGTGGGGCTGCGCCGCGCCTCGGGGCAAGAGGTTTTCCGCAGAGCGGAGTTTGTAGAAGCGCGGGCGCTTAAATTGATATGCGGCTGAGCCGCCCCGGCCGCGCAGGAGATTTCAGCAAAATGCCCACCGTGGCTGCTCGCGGTCTTGAGGACGTGGTTGCTTCTCCGTCCTCGATCTGTTTCATTGACGGCACTCGCGGCATTCTCGCCTATCGCGGCTACGACATACACGATTTGGCCGAGCGCTCGAGCTTTATCGAAACCACTTTCCTGCTCTGGAACGGACGCTTGCCCCGCGCCGAGGAACTGGCCGCGCTCGAGCGCCAGGTGGTCGCCGCCATGTCCGTCCCCGAGCCGGTGCTGGCCATGCTGCGCCAGTGGCCGCGCGAGATCGCGCCCATGGATGCGCTCCGCACCGCGGTCTCCGCCCTCGGCCTCTACGATCCCGAAGCCCGGCTGATGACGCCCGAGGCCAACCGCAATAAGGCGCTGCGCCTGCTGGCGCAAACCCCGATCCTGGTCGCCGCGCTGGAGCGCGCCCGCAAGCAACTCCCCCTCCCCGCGCCCGATCCCAATCTCTCGCTGCCGGCCAATTTCCTCTACCTGCTCACCGGCAACAAGCCCGGCAAAACCGCCGAGCGGGCGATGGATATCGCCCTCATTCTCCACGCCGATCACGAATTCAACGCTTCCACCTTCGCCGCGCGCGTCACCGCCGCCACCCTCAGCGATCTGCACTCGGCCGTCACGTCCGCCTTGGGCGCCCTTAAGGGACCGCTGCACGGCGGCGCGAACGAGGCCGTCATCCGCCTGCTGCTGGGCCTGGGCGGGCGCGATCCGGTGCAGGTGGTGCGCGATGCTCTCGCCGCCCGCCAGAAAATCCCCGGCTTCGGCCACCGCGTTTACCATACCGAAGACCCCCGCGCCACCCACCTCCGCCAGATGGCCCGGGAACTGACCCAGGCCAGCGGCCACGCCGCGCTCTATGAAGCTGCCCGCCAGATCGAGCAGTACATCAACACCGAAAAACACCTCAACGCCAATGTGGATTTCTACTCCGCCTCGGTCTATTACAGCCTCGGCATTGCTCCCGACCTGTATACCCCCGTGTTCGCCATCTCGCGCATGAGCGGCTGGACCGCCCATGCGCTTGAGCAGTATGCCGATAACCGCCTCATCCGCCCGCGTGCGGATTACGTCGGCCCCTCCGTCCCCCAAAGCTACGTCCCCCTCGACCTGCGGGGATAAGCCGAACGCAGCCGAGGGTCATAATTTGCTGCCAGCAAATTTGTGCGTTTTTTTAAAATTGTGTTTTTTTGACGCGCGCAAACGCCGCAGCAATTGTGTTTTAGCTGAGGGTTGAGGGCTGAGGGCTTAATTCAGCATTATGCTGTGGCTGTGCGAGTGCTGATTTCTGGAGGCACCGGTTTTATCGGACGCCGGCTGGTCGCCGCGCTGCGGGAAAGCCGGCATCAGGTTACCGTGTTGACGCGCCGGCCGTCGGCCGCCGGCCCCGCCTGGTCGCCGGACGTGACCGTCTTCGCCGGCAATCCTTTTTCGGCAGAAACCTGGCAGGCGGCGCTTGCGGAAAAAGACGCAGTGGTGCACCTTGCGGGCGAGCCGGTGGGGCCGGCGCGCTGGACGCCGGCCAAAAAACGCCGCATTCGCGATTCGCGCGTGCTCACGACCCAAGCCTTGGCCGCCGCCGCTCGCAGTCTGTCTTCTCCTCCGCAAGTGCTCGTTCAAGCATCCGGCGTTGGCGTTTACGGCGACTGTGGCGAGCGGGAACTCGATGAGCGATCCCCCATCGGCGATGATTTTCTTGCCCGTGTAGCCGCCGAGTGGGAAGCCGCCGGCCGCGCCCTCGCGCCTCTAGGCACGCGCGTGGTGCAGCTCCGCCCCGGCTTGGTGATGGACGCGCATGGCGGCGCGCTGCCGCGCCTGCTGTTGCCTCTGCGCCTCGGCCTGGGCGGCCGTCTCGGCTCTGGCCGCCAGTGGGTCTCCTGGATTGACCTGGAAGACTTGGTCCGCCTGGCGCTGTTTGCGCTTGCCCGTCCCGAGCTTTCCGGCCCCGTCAATGCGGTCTCGCCCTCGCCCGTGCGCAATGCCGATTTGATCCGGGCCCTGGCGCGCCGCCTGCATCGCCCCGCCCTCCTGCCCGTTCCCGCCGCCCTGCTGCGCGCCGCTCTCGGTGAGGGCGCCTCGATCTTGCTCGCTTCCCAGCGCGCCCGGCCCCGCGCCGCCCTGGCCGCCGGCTTTACTTTCCTCGCGCCCTCCCTCGATCGCGGCCTCGCCCGCTGGCTCCCAGCCTGACCGTATTCTCGCTGTCTCCGCATGCGACAATGCCGCTGATGGCCGACTCCAGACCAGAGCCCTGCCAGACTTTCACCGCTGCAGAATCTGACCGCGGGCTCCGCCTCGATCGCTTCCTCGCGCTGCAGTTGCCGCAGCTCAGTCGCACGCGGCTGCAGCAACTGCTCGCCGCCGGCCAGGTGGCCGCCGCCGACGGACGCCGCTGGCGCCCCTCCGACCGGCTGCGCGGCGGCGAACGCTTCTCCGTGCGCTTCGACCCGCCCGTCGCCGCCGGCCTCGAGCCGGCGGCGCTGCCGCTCGAAATCCTCTACCAGGACCTCGATCTGGCGGTGATCGTCAAGCCGGCCGGACTGGTCACACATCCCGCGCCCGGCGCGCGCGGCCCCACCCTGGTGCATGCGCTGCTGCATCATCTCGGCCCGTTGCCCGGCGCCGCCACTTCCCGCCCGGGCATCGTGCATCGCCTCGACCGCTGGACCAGCGGCTTGATGGTCGTGGCGCGCACCGATGTGGCGCAGCGCCGCTTGAGCGAGGCTTTTCGCCGGCGCGAGGTCGAAAAAGAGTATCAGGCGCTCGCGCATGGGCTGCTGGCGCGCGATTCCGGCGAGTTGGCCGCGCCCATCGCCCGCGATCGCCGCCGCCCCATTCGCATGACCACCCGCCGCGCCCCCGGGGGCGCCGGCGTGCGCCCCGCCCGTACTCTCTACCGCGTCCTTGCGCGCTTTCCGTTTCGCGGCTTGCCCGGCGGCGGCTTCAGCCATTTGGCCCTCCACCTCGAAACCGGACGCACACACCAGATCCGCGCCCATCTCGCCGGCCTCGGCCGCCCCCTGGTGGGCGATACCGTTTACGGCGCGCCCCGCCAGTTGCCCGGCCCCGGCAGCCTGCGTGGCTTTTCCCTCCCACGGTTGTTTTTACACGCTTCCAGGCTCGCTTTTACCCACCCCCTCACCGGCCTCCGGCTGGAGTTTAACTCTCTGCTGCCGTCCGAGTTGATGGCACTGCTGGCCCGCCTGCGCCATGAATTGGAACTGGGATTGCTATAATTTCCTTCAAGCTCATGCGCCGTATCCTGACTTTCCTCTTCCTGGCGGCGGCATTCATGGTCCCTGCCGGAGCCCAGGCCCCGGCGGGCCATAAGCCTCCGTCCACGCCTTCGTTCACCAAGGCCGTGAACGAAGTCAATATCGTCTTCTCCGCCACCACCAGGCACCATCAGTACATCACTGGCCTGACGCCCGGCTACCTGCGCGTTTTTGACAACAACCACCCGCAGCAAATTAAAAAACTGCTGACCGAAGGCAATGTCCCGCTCCGCCTGGCGCTGGTGATTGATACTTCTACCAGCGTCCGCACCCGCTTCCGCTTCGAGCAGCAGGCGGCCATCACCTTCCTCGAAACCGTGCTTCGCCCGGGCAAGGACAAAGCCATGATCGTCGGCTTCGATACCGACGTCACCGTCGCCCAGCCCATGACCGATAACGTGCACCTGCTGGCGCACGCCATCCGCGGCATGGCCGCCAACGGCGGTACTGCCCTCTACGACGCGGTTTATTACACCATCGCCCAGGGATTGCTCAAGTCCGGCCCCGCCAATGTGCGCCGCGCCATGGTCCTGATCAGCGACGGCGAAGACGATGCCAGCCGCCCCGGCATGCATCGGCGCGCGATTGCCCTGGCCGAAAGCGCCGGCGTGGTGATCTTCTCCATCAGCACCGATCCCACCGGCATTGATCAGGCCGACGATCGTATCATGCAGAGCTTTTCTACCGCCACCGGCGGCAAGTTCTTCTTCCCCTTCCGCGCCGACCAGCTCGGACGCATGTTCGAGCAGATCGCCTATGAGCTGAATCACGAATACCTGCTCACCTATATCCCCACCGATTTCGTGCTCAACGGCAAATACCACTCCGTCCGCATCAAAACCATCTCCAGCAACATCGTCATACACGCCCGCAAAGGCTACTACGCCATCCAAACTCCCTGAGCCGAATTAACTGCTGCAAAAATTCCGCTGGCGTTTCGGGCCATGACCGTTGGTTGCGGCGTTTGCCCGCGCCGCCGCCGCTTGCCATCCCCGCCGGCTTTATTCCACACTGGCGAGGTGAAACTTCGCTTTTCCGGTTCCCTCCTCGGTCTTGCCCTCGGCCTGATTTTGCCCGCTGCGGCCGTCCCCGCGTTGCCGCTTCATCCGCCGGCGGTGCTGATGTACACCGTCAACCGCCGCGATGCCTGGCTGGATTTCCAGCGCCATGCCCGCCAGATCGATATCATCGCGCCCCAGGTGCTGGTGGCCGGCGCTCGCGGCCAGCTCCGCGGCCGGGTGCCGGCGAAACTGGCCCGGCTGGCGAAGCGCGATCATGTCCGGCTGATGCCGCTGGTCACCAACGCCGGTTTCAGCGAAACCCTGATGCACCGGCTGCTGCGCTCTCGCGCCGCCCAGCGCCGCTTGCTCCGCGCGCTGGCCGGCCGCGCGCGCGCGGGGCATTGGTGGGGCCTGCAGTTCGATTTCGAGCATATCCCCGCCCGCGACCGCGCCCGCTACAGCGCCCTGGCGCGGCGCGCCGCGCGCCGCCTGCACCGCCTGGGCGTGCGCTTCAGCGTGACCATCGTGCCGCGCATGTCCGATAACCCGCGCGATTTCACCGCCGGCGGATGGGACGATTGGGCCGGCGTCTACGACTATCGCGCCCTGGCGCGCGCCAGCGACTTTTTGACCATCATGACCTACGCCGAATACAACCGCCCCACCCGCCCCGGTCCGATCTCGGGCTTGCCCTGGATCCGCCGCTGCCTGCGCTACGCCCTGCGCCGCGCGCCGGCGCGCAAGCTTTCGATTGGGGCCGCGTTTTATTCCGGCGTTTGGCGCGGCCCCGCCGGCCTGCGCTTGGCTTCGTTGCCCCTGGTGCCGCATGCCTATCAGCCTCTCGCGCCCAATCCCTGGCATTTTCATGTGCCCGAAAGCGCGGAGCTGTTGCGCTTCTGGAAACGCGCTCCCGGCCGCTGGCAACCCAGCCAGCAGGCCTACAGCGTGGTGCGCCGGAATGATGCCGGCACCGAGGTGATCTGGTACAGCATGGCGCGCAGTCTGAAACCGCTGCTGCGCCTCGCGCGCCGCGATCATTTGGCCGGCATCTCCGCCTGGCGCCTGGGGCAGGAAGATCCCGGCGTCTGGAAATTGCTGCCGCGGCGCGCTCCCGCTACGCCGGCCAGGTGAGCTAGACTCATTGCTGCCGAGGCTATGACCCCTCTTCCCGCCCCTGCTTCTTTCTTCGTGCGCTGGCCCTGGAAGCCAATGCTGGCCGGGCTCATCGTGACGCTGGCCCTGATCGCGCTCCTGCGCTGGGGCAGCCGGCATCAGAACTCGCCCCAGGGCCGCTCCGATCGCGCCTACGCCGCCCGCATCGAGCTGCGCGCCACCGACGCGCTGCGCGCCGAAACCATGATGGCGGGCTCGGTCTATTACATTGACGGCAAGGTGCGCAACCGCGGCCCCCTGCCGGTCAGTTATCTCACCGCCCGCATCCGCTTCCTCGATCCCTTCGGGCAACTGGCGCAGCTTTCCGAGCGCCCCATCGTGGACCACTCCAGCGGCGTGCTGCAGCCCGGCCAGACCCGCGCCTTCCGGCTCGGCTTCAGCCACATCTCCGCGCTCTGGAACCAGGCGCCCCCGGCCATGCAGCCGGCCGCAATCTATGTGCAGCCGGCGCGCGGTCAAAAACCTTGATCCGGCAAAATCCATGAAACTCCTGGCAGCTTTCCTGGTCATCTTTGGGCGCCGGCTGCGGCCGGCGCTGCGCGCCGCGGTACTGCTGCTGGCTTGCTCCGGGCTGGCGTTCGCGCGCTGGCACTCGCTGGGCGCGATGCCGCCCGCCGCCCGCCTGCCCAACGGAGTGGAATACCGCAACGCCCGGGGCGTGGTGCGTATTTATGTGATCGCCCCGGGCATCCTGCGCGTGCGCTGGATTCCCGCGGCGCTGCTGCCCTCCCAGGCAAGCTCGCGCCCCGGCGTGCCGGCCCCGCTCGGCCGCGATCATTCTTACGCGGTGGTCGCGCCCCCTCCCGCCGTCGCTCAGTTCCAGTTCCAGCCCGGCGGCGATTCCGATCGCCTCAGCACCGCGCGCCTGCAATTGCTGATCCTGCGCCACCCGTTCCGCCTGACGTTCCTCGATCGCCGGGGCCATATCCTCGACCAGGACGCCGCCGCCGGCGGCATGGCCAGGAACGACTCCCGCGTCCGTGTCTGGAAGCGGCTTGAAGACCAGGACCACTTCTTCGGGTTTGGCGAAAAAACCGGCCCGCTCGACAAGCGCAATCTCAAACTGGGCGGCGTCGCCTACACCATGTGGAACTCCGATGTGTACGGCTACGGGGACGCCACCGACCCGTTGTATGCCGATATCCCGTTCTTCCTGGTGCTGCGCCAGGGCGAGGCGCATGGCATCTTTTTCGACAATACCTGGCAGAGTTGGTTCAACATCGGCCACGCCAGCCGTCGCCGCTTCAGCTTCGGCGCCGAGGGCGGGGAACTGAACTATTACCTGATCGCCGGCCCGTCGCCGCGCCAGGTGCTGCGGCGCTACACCCGCCTGACCGGACGCATGCCGCTGCCGCCGCTCTGGGCGCTGGGTTATAACCAGTGCCGCTACAGCTATTCCCCGGCTGCCAAGGTCCTGGCCATCGCCCATGGCTTTCGCCGCCGCCGCATCCCCGCCGACGTGCTCTGGCTCGATATCGCCTACATGCGCGGTTATCGGGTCTTTACCTGGAGCCCGAAACGCTTCCCGCATCCCCGTAAAATGCTGGCGCAGTTGCACGCGCTCGGCTTTCACGTGGTCGCGATCGTTGATCCCGGCGTGAAAGTCGATCCCGTGTACGCCGCCTTCGCCGGCGGCCGGCGGCGCAACGTCTTCGTGCGCTACCCCGACGGCAGCCTCTACGTCGGCCCGGTCTGGCCCGGACCGGCGGCGTTTCCCGACTTCACCGCCGCCGGCGCGCGCGCCTGGTGGGCCCGCCAAATCGCCGGCTTCGCCAATGCCGGCCTGGACGGCATCTGGAACGACATGAACGAGCCCTCCGTCTTCAAGACCGCCTCCGGCACCATGCCCGATCAGGTGGTCTTCGACAATGACGGCCGCCCCGCCTCCAGCGCCCAGGATCACAACGTCTTCGGACAGCAAATGTCGCGCGCCACTCGCCGCGGCCTGTTCGAGCTGCGTCCTGCCTTGCGCCCCTTCGTGCTGACGCGCTCTACCTACGCCGGCGGCCAGCGCTACGCCGCCCTTTGGACGGGCGACAACACCGCCGATTGGGTGCATTTGCGCCATGGCGTCGCCACCCTGCTGGGCATGGGCATCTCCGGCTTTCCCTTCGTCGGTAACGATATTGGCGGCTTCGCCGGCGCCGGCTCGGCCGAGCTCTGGACGCGCTGGGTCGAAGCCGGAACTTTTTTCCCCTTCATGCGCGCCCACGCCGAAATCCAGGACCCGCCCAAGGAGCCTTGGGTTTACGGCCCGCCTTACACCGGCTACAACCGCCGCGCCATCGAGCGCCGCTACGAGTTCCTGCCCTATATCTACAACGCCTTCTATCGCAGTTCGCTCACCGGCATGCCGATGATGCGCGCCCTGATGCTCGACTATCCCCAGGACCCCGCCACCTACACCCTCGGCGACGAATTCCTCTTCGGCCGCGATCTGTTGGTGGCGCCCATCCTGCGCGCCGGCCGGCTCCGGCGCACCGTCTATCTGCCCCAGGGCGGATGGTACGCGCTCGACTCCGGCCAGGCATTTGCCGGCCCCGCCCGCATTTCCGCCGCCGCCGCGCTGGGCCAAATCCCGCTCTATGTCCGCGAAGGCGCGATCCTCTTCCGCGCGCCGGCCATGCAAACCACTGCGGATTGGGCCACGGCGCCGCTGATCTACGATATCTATGCCCGCCAGGCCACCGCGCGCGATTACTACGAAGACGACGGCTCGACGCTTGACTATAAAAACGACGGCTTTTACCTGCGCCATATCACCGCCGCTCCGGATGCCTCCGGCTGGAGCATCACCCTCGCCGCCGCGCTTGGCACTTACCGCCCGCGGCACTCCGTCAATGAGATCTGGCTGCATTTTACCGGCCGCCCCCGCGAGGTGCGGTTGAATGGCATGCCGCTCGCCCGCCTGGCGAACAAGCCGCATGCCGCCGGCGCCCCGCTGGGCTGGTGGTACGCCCCCGCCGCTGCCCTTCCGGCCCCGGCCGGCTCGAGTTCTGCCGCCGCCGTCTCCGCCTCCGAACTGCGCATCGTCATCCCGCAATCGCCGTTCCAGCAGGTGATCGAGGTCATTGCCTCCTCCCCCGCGCCTGTTCCCGCGCCGCGGTCTGGTCGTAAGTAATCCGGCGGAGAGAAATAAGTTTTTATCTCGATTTAATTAAAGCTTATCGCTTCGCCCTTCAGTCTTCTTTTTCCAGCTCGACCTGCCGCAGCGTCACCCCCGCCGCTTGCAGCAGGCCCAGCGCCGCGCCGTGCAGCGGGTAATGGGCGTTGTACACCACCTCGCGAATCCCGGCGTTGATGATCATCTTGGTGCATTGCAGGCAGGGGGAAAAGGTCGAGTACAGCGTCGCATCCTTGATCGCGATGCCGTGATAGGCGGCCTGCACGATGGCGTTTTCTTCCCCGTGCGAGCACAGGCAGGCGTCCAGGTTCTGGCCGCTGACGGCGAGGCCGTTGCAGCGCGGGCAGCCGCCCTCGTTGCAGTTCACCACCCCCCGCGGCGTGCCGTTGTAGCCGGTGGAGATGATGCGCTTGTCTTTGACGATGATCGCCGCCACCTTGCGCTTGATGCAGTTGCTGCGCAGCGCCACGATGCGCGCGATGCGCATGAAGTATTCGTCCCAGCCCGGACGTCCCTGCCCGCGCAGCCATGCGGAAATCTGCGCGTCGGCCTGGGCGAGAAAATCCTCGCGCGTCCCGGCGTTCAATAGCTTTGCGTCGGCCAGCCGCGCGCAGGCTTCCAGGTTTTGCGCGTCGGGCGAGCTGCCGCCCAGCTCTTTCGACTCCAGCTCGGCGAATCGTTCGAAGCTGGCCGGCGTGCGCGTGTCCTGGCGCGCCCGCGCGCGCTCGTAGCGCTGCTCGATCGGCGCGTCCAGGTGCAGCAGGTGGAAATGCGGCAGCCGCCGCAGCGCCTCGATCTCCTGCGGATGGCGTATGGAATCGATCACGTAATTGCGGTCTTCCAGCACCCGCGCCGCGGTGCGCTCGGCCAGCACCGCCAGCCCGAAATCGCGCCGCAGCCGGTTGCCGGTCTCGATCAGGTTCTCGCGCGTGTCCGGCCGCTGCTCGCGCTTCAGCTCGCGCCGTATCTCGTCCGAAAGCGAGAGAAAGCTGAAGCCGCGCTGCTTCAGATGCTCGGCCAGCGTGGTCTTGCCCGCGCCATTGGTGCCCGTCAGTCCAATTACCATACAATTGCAATTTCCGCCCCGCCGCCCGTTCCGGCCGCGGGGCAAAGCTAGTGTACACGCATGCCGCGATCCAATGAAGAACGCGTACTGGCGGTGGAGGCCGCGGGCTTGTTCGCCGCCGGGCGCTTTCAGGGCTGCCGGCTCGACGCCGGCGACTATCTCGATTACCTCTTCGACCCGCGTAACGGCCATTACCTGGAGCGCGGCCGCGCCGAAACCGATCCGGCCTGGAAACAGGTCATCCCCTACGTGCTCTTGACCCACCAGGGGCGCCTGCTCGCCTACGAGCGCGGCCAGGGCGCCGGCGAAGCCCGTCTGCGCGCGCAAGCCTCCGTCGGCTGGGGCGGGCACATTCGCCCGGAAGACGCCAGCCTCTTCGCTCCCGCCGGCCTGGCCAGCTATCGCCGCGCGGTCGAGCGCGAGTTGGCGGAAGAGTTGGCCTGGCCGGAAGGCGCGCGCCTCTCCGATCGCATCGTCGCCCTTCTCAACGACGATTCCGTCGCCGTCGGCCAGGTGCATATCGGCATTGTGCATATCTGGGAAATGTCCGGCGCGCAGGTGGAAAAGCGCGAGCGCCAGATCGTGGCCCCGCGCTGGCTCGCGCTCGAGCAGTTGCGCCGCCCGGCAATGTACCAGCGCCTCGAAACCTGGTCGCGCTTTTGCGTGGACCATTGGCCCGATCTGCAGCGCCAGCCCGGTTGGCAGCCCGGCTGACGGCAAGCGGTGAAAAGGAAGGCCTGAATGACAACCAAAATCCATGCCGCGCCTTTGCTCGCTCTGGCATTTACGCTGTCCGCCGCCATGCTGGCGCGGTCACAGTCGCCCGCGTCTCGATCCACGATTCCCCCGCCCCGGCCGCAAGGCCCCTGCGATCTCTATGCCGCGGCCGGCGATCCCTGCGTCGCCGCCCACAGCACCACCCGCGCCCTCTACGCCGCCTACAACGGCCCGCTCTATCAGGTGCGGCGCCAGTCCGATGGCAAGACTTTGGATATCGGCGTCGTTCCTCCCTCCGCGGCCCCCTTTCCCGATCCGGGCGGATACGCCGGCGCGGCCGCGCAAGACCGCTTCTGCGCCAACACGATTTGCTGGATCACCCGAATCTACGACCAGTCGCCCCGGCATAATGATCTGACTCAGGCGCCCCGGGGCGCATTCAGCGGCCCCGCCCTGGGAGGCCGCAACAATCTGCCGCTCGCCAATATGGCGCCGGTGATGATCATGGGTCACAAAGTGTACGGCGTCTTTATCGAGCCTGGCATGGGCTTGCGCGATGACGACCCGAAGGGCACCGCGGTGGACGATCAGGCCGAAGGCCAGTACTGGGTGGTGGACGGCCATCATTTCAACTCCGGCTGCTGCTTCGACTACGGCAACGCCGAAATTGACAGCCATGACGACGACGCCGGCACGATGGAGGCCGCTTACTTCGGCGACGCCCCGTCCTGGTATCACGGCAATCTTCCCGGGCCCTGGGCCATGACCGACCAGGAAAACAATCTTGTCGGCTGCGTCAACCCGAATGGCTCCCGCCTCTGCGTGAAATTGCCGAACCTCGCCTGGCGCTTCGTCACCGCCATCGCCAACGGCGAGCCGCACCGTTGGGCTTCGATGGCCGGCGACGCGCAGCGCGGCGCGCTGTCGCTCCTGTTCAGCGGGCCGCGCGTCGGCCCTGCCTACGATCCAATGCGCAAGCAGGGAGCGATCCTGCTGGGCAACGGCGGCGATAACAGCAACGGCTCGCAGGGCACTTTCTATGAAGGCGCGATGACGGCCGCCGGCACCTTTCCTTCGTATGCCACCGAGCAGGCGGTGCAGGCCAATATCGTGGCTGCCGGCTACGGCGTGTTGCCGCTGAGCCTGGCGCCGGCCTCGGCCGTCGCCGCCCCGCCCGGGCTTCAGACCTTCTCGCCCGGGTCCTCGCAGCTAACCACGGTCGCCTTCAACAACACCACCGCCTCGCCCGCGGCGTATATCAAACTGAGCCTTTCCCTCCCCAGCCGCCAATGGCGTTCCGTGCTTTCGGGCGCGGCCGCATCCTCGAAAGCCTTCTCCGGGCCGCTGGCGCCGGGCAGAAGCGTGAGCGCGACCTTCCGTGTGACCTCGCCTGCTGCGGCCTTCAACGGCGACCTGGTCGCCGACGCCTGGTGGATCAATCCATCCACCGGTAGAAAGCATTTCCTCGCCGTCTCCGAGCAGGTGCGCAATGTCAGCCCGGTCCGGATCAACGAGTTCCGCATTAGCTCCGGCCCGCCCGCCAATCCGAGTAATTCATTCATAGAGCTCTACAACGCCGGCCCGCGTCGCGTGGATATTTCCCACTGGACTCTCACCCTGCGTCCCGCCCAGCAGGCCATCTTCTCGCACGTGCAGATTCCGGCCAGAACGCAGCTCGCCTCGCGCAGTTTCTATCTGCTGGGCCTTTCCAACTCCGGCCTGGCCGCTCCGGCGCGCCCCGGCGACCGCATCATCTACGTCCGCAGCACGGCCGGCATGCGCGCCGGCGATTCCATTTACATTGGCAGCGGCGCCAGCGCTGAGCTCCGCCGCATCCGCAGCCTTGGATCGGCAGCCGCCATTCCCACCACGCTCTGGCAGCCGCTTCCCGATGGCCCGATCACCCTCCCCGCCGGCTCGACCGATGTGCCGGTGATGAGCGTCGCCGGCTTCAAGGTCGGCCAGAAAATCGCGCTCGGTTACGGCGCAACCTTCCCTGCCGGCCCGGTCCGCCTTGAGCATTACGAGCTGGCCACGGTCACCGGCATCGGCACGCCGGGAACGCAGGCGTATCTGGCTGCTGCCGCCCCCGCCGGCTCGGCCAGCCTCAAGGTAACCTCGGTCCGCAACATCTCGCCCGGCGACACCATCAGGCTGGATATTGCCAGCGTCGGCCATGGCATCGAAACCGTGACCGTCGCAAAGGTCGGCACCGGCGAAAGCCGCACGCAGCTCCTGGCCGCTGCCAGCCCCGGCGCAACTCATATACAGCTCCGCAGCGTGAAGGGTTTCGTTGTGGGCGATCAGATGGCGGTCGGCAACGCCCCGCACCAGGCGACGGTGACCATCACCGCCATCGGCGCCGCCGGCCCAGCCGGGGTTGACTTTCAGCCGGCCCTGGCGCGCCCGTTTGCCCGGGGCGCGCAGGTATCCGATCTCGGTTCCGGTCTCGCTCTCGCTGCTCCGCTGCGCTTCAATCATTCCTCCAACCTGCCTTTCAGCGATCGGGGAACTGGCATCGGCTTCACGCCGGCCACGGCGTTTGTGCATCTGAGCGACGAGCCGGTACAGGCGCTTGGCGCCGGCATCACTCTCGACCGGCCGCTGGCTAAGCCGCACCCGATCCATGCGGTGGTGCGCGACCCCGCGGTCAGGACGGCGGGCTACCAGGGTCCGCCCGCGCCGGATCAATGGTTTGGCGGGCCCGAGCTCATCACCCGCGCGCCGCTTTTCGGCCGCATCATCCCGGTTCGCGAAGGCAGCATGGTGCTGCGCAACGCCGGCGGCCTGGTGGTGGATAGCCTCAACTACGGCGGCCTGGCCGATCCCTGGGCGGCTGAAGGCTACCAGGCGGCTTCCGGCTTAGGCAAGAGCGGGTGTTATGCCGTCGCCCCCGGCGCGCCGCTGGGCTTTTGGTTTTTTGCTCCCCGCCGCGCCTTCGATACCAGCACCGGCCGCTTCCCCGACGGCTTTAATTCCGATAGCAATTGCCGCGATTTTCATGCCTCGCCCGCCACCATCCTGGCGGCGGCTGCGCCCGCGGGCGCAGCCGGTATCAAGGTCGCCGGAGTGGCCGGCTTCCGCGTCGGCCAGACGATCAGGATCGGCGCGGGCGCGAACTACGAGACTGCCGTGATCGCGGCCGTGGGCGCGCCCGGCGCCTCCGCACTGCGCGCGGCCACGGCCGTAGGTGCCAAGGTTGTTCCGGTCGCCAACGCGATCGGCTTCCGCCCGGGCGAAACGGTTTCGATTGGCAGCGGCGCGGATTTTGAAACCGCGGTGGTCGCCTCCGTCCGCTGGTTCCGCGGCCCCCTCCTTACCGTCGCCACGCCGCTGACATCGCCGCATGCGGCGGGCGAGCGGATTTCGGCGACCGGCATCACGCTCGCGGCCCCGCTGGCCCGGGCGCATGCCCGGGGAGCCGAGGTGACCGGCCGCCGTGCCACCCCCGGCGCCCCCAACCGCTATTCAGCGGTTCGTCGCTGAGGTGCGCTCTGTCGCTCTGCGCCGGCAGATTGTTGTTCTGGGCGCTTCAAGACTAAAATAAGGTTCGCGAAAGGTGCGCACTCATGGCCAAGCCAAAATCTGCTTCCACCCGGCGCGCGAAACCGGCGCCGAAAAAAAGCCGGTCGTCCCGGCCCGCCGCCGGACGCGCTCCACGCCGTCGCGCCGGGTCCTCGCGCGCGTCCGCCGCCTCCCGCCGCGCCGCCTCGCCGGCCCGCCCGTCTCCTTTTTCCGGCATGGAATTGCGCCAGCAGTTGGCGGCGTTCCTCGACGGTAAGCATGCGCACGCCGATTTCGATACCGTCGTTGCCGCCTGGCCTCCGTCCCTGGTCGGCCAGCGCCCGGCAGGCGCGCCCTACACTCCCTGGCAGATCCTTGAGCATATGCGCATCGCGCAGTCGGACATCCTGAATTTCTCCCTCAACCCCGGACACGTCTCGCCTTCCTGGCCGGATGGCTATTGGCCGGCATCGGAATCGCCGGCGCCGGGGGAGTGGGAAAAAAGCGTCGCCGCTTATCGCCGCGATCTGCAGCACTTGCGCAAGCTGGCCTTGGATCCGCGCCAGGACCTCTTCCGCCCCATCCCCCATGGCTCCGGTCAAACCCTGCTGCGCGAAATTCTGCTCGCCGCTGACCACAACAGCAACCACCTCGGCCAATTGGTCCTGCTTCGCCGCCTCCAGGGCGCCTGGAAAAGCTAAATCCGTTTTCCTCTCGCGGAAGAAGTAAATCATCTCTGCCCAATATGGCAATCCATTGAATTCGATGATTGATTGTGATCCCGTTGTAGATCTGTTTTAAGTCAGGTTTCGAACCGTACGGCTGCCTCCGTCTGGGGCGCGGGAAACAGCTCCGGATGCAGTATCCCGGCCAGCAGCTCCAGCCCGTCCCACAGCCCCGGCCCGGCCTGGCTGAAAAATCGCGGCCCGTCCGCAACCCAGAATTGCTGCCGCCGCACCGCCTGAAGTTCATAAAACCCGGGGCGCTGCCGCAAAATTTGCAGCTCGCGCTGCGCGCGCTCGCGCGGAAAGCCGCACACCGCCGCTACGATGAATTCGGGATCGTATTCCCGCAGCCGCTGCCACTCGATCCGGCTGGAATGCCCGCCCGGATGCGCCAGTTCGTCCCGCCCGCCGGCTAACTCGACCATTTCCGGCACCCAATGCCCGGCGTTATAGAGCGGGTCGGGCCATTCCAGGCAAAACACGCTCGGTCGCGAGCCGGCCGCGGCGGCGCGTTCCGCCACCTTCTGCATGCGGCTGCTAAGCCGCGCGACCAGCTCTGCGCCGCGCTCCTCCAAACCCAGCGCCGCGGCCACCGCCTGCATCTCCGCCAGCGCTTCGCCCAGCGTGTGCGCGTGCAGCTCGACCAGCGCCGGCGCCGGCTTCAGCCCCGCCAGCGTGGCCTGCAAATCGCTCGGCGTAATCGCGCAGACCTCGCATAGCCGCTGCGTCAGAATCAGCGTCGGCTGCAGGCGCGCGATCGCCTCCGCGTCCAGGATGTATATGCTGCGGCCGTCCGCATAGGTCGAGCTGACGATCTGGTCAATTTCGCGGCTGCTCATATTGCGGTCGTCGTAGCCGAGGCGGTTGACCACCGGCAGGTGGCGCACCGCTTCCATCAACTGGTGGTCGTGCGAGACGCCGGCCAGCCGCTCGCCCGCTCCCAGCGCCAGCACGATCGTGGTCGCGGTTGGCAGCAGCGACAATACCCGCGCGCCGGCCGCGGAGGGAGAGGTTCCTATGGCGTTCATCTTCTGTCCATTTTAGCTGCTGGGCCAAGAAAAGCATTTTAGGATGTTAAGCGGGCTTTAGTTGGTCTTCTGCATGGCACTTTTAATCGCAGGCACGCACAGCGGCGTCGGCAAAACCACCGTAACGCTGGCCATTATGGCCGCGCTGCGGCGGCGCGGCATCTCCCTGGCGCCCTTCAAACTGGGGCCCGATTTCCTCGATCCCGGCCATCTCGCCGCCGCCGCCGGACGCCCCTGTGGCAATCTCGATCTCTGGATGCTGGGCCGCGCGTATGTTCAAGCCCGCCTGGCCGCTGCCGCCGCCGCCGGCGAGTTCGCCGTGATCGAAGCCATGATGGGGCTGCACGACGGGCGCAGCGGCATGAGCGCGGAAGGCAGTCCGGCGGAATTCGCCCGCCGGTTCAATCTTCCCACCCTCCTGGTCGTGGACGCCTCCGCCATGGCCCGCAGCCTGGCGGCCCTGGTGCGCGGCTTTCGCGATTTCGATCCCGCCGTCCCGCTCGCCGGCATCATCGCCAACCGCGTCGGCGGCCCCGGGCACGTGCGCTATCTCGAAGATGCCCTCGCTGGAGAGTCTCTGCCGTTGCTTGGCGCGCTGCCCCTTGATCCGGCCTGGAAAATTCCCGAACGCCATCTCGGCTTGGCCATGAGCCAGGAAGGTTCTCCGGCCGAGCGTTGGCCGGAGTTGGCCGCCTGGGCCGAACGCCATCTCCAGCTCGACCGGCTGCTGGAATTGGGACGGTGCCCGCCGGTGGCGCCCGCCGCCGCAGCCAATGGCCGGCCGCCTGCCGCCGTCCCGGCCGCCCCCAATCCGCTGCCTGCCTCCGGGCCGCCGCGCCTCCGCCTGGGCGTGGCCCGCGATGCCGCCTTCAGCTTTTATTACGAAGATAATCTCCGCCTGCTGGCCGCCGCGGGCGCCGACCTGGTCGAGTTTTCTCCGCTGCGCGATTCCCGCCTGCCGCCGCGGTTGGCGGGCATTTATTTCGGCGGCGGCTACCCCGAACTGCACGCCGCCGCCTTCGAAGCCAACCGCTCTCTGCGCCTTGAGCTGCGCGAATTCGCTGCCGCCGGCCGTCTCATCTATGCCGAGTGCGGCGGCCTGATGGCGCTGGCGCGTTCCTTGAGCGATGCCGCCGGCCGCGCCTATGCCATGGCCGGC
Source organism: Acidobacteriota bacterium (assembly GCA_021789895.1). Lineage (GTDB taxonomy): Bacteria > Acidobacteriota > Terriglobia > Terriglobales > SCQP01 > JAKASR01. The sequence goes on from JAJYIU010000007.1 coordinate 55,507, forward strand.
GTGCTGCCGATTGATATACGCATGTGCGCCCGCCTGCGCGCCCTCGGCTACCGCGAAGTCGCCCCCCTGGGCTTGGGCGAAGCCGCCGCCCGCCTGCGCCTGCGCGGCCACGAATTTCATTACTCCGAAATCGTCCAGGCGGATTCGCTCCCCCCCGCCTGGCAAATTACCTGGCCCGCCGACGGCCCCCCGGCCGCCGGCTATCGGCTCGGCTCCGTGCTCGCCGGCTACATCCATCTGCACTTCGCCTCCTGCCCCGAGTTTCCCCGCCTGCTGGTCGAGCGCATGCGCGCCGCGTTCAACCGGACGAGCGGCCGCCATGATCACATGAGCCCTGCAAACTGAATTTGCCGCCGCTTTGCCGGCCCGGAGCGATTTCACAAACGGCGAATACAAGCTGTTCAGCCCGCGCACAGAACGCTGAAATTTTAGTTGCCCTAACGCCCCTGCCAGCTTAAGCCAGGCTGTAGCAATAATTTGCATGTGGCGCTAACTTGTCTTTTAGTGCCACAGTTAGTACCACCACACAAGCGCTGGGCTGGAATTTCAGGAGATAAGGTCGAGGCGGAGAAGATCGTCCGCCGTCCAGCGCGCTTGCACTTCGATCATGCTTCGCAACGTGCCGCTGCGGAACGTATCGGAAGCATGATGGAAAGAAACCGTAACCCGGCGGCCATCCGAATGACGGTAGTGACGATGGCTTCCTTTCTGGCGGGAGAGCGTGAAGCCATCGTGCTGGAGGGCTGCAACCAATTGACGGGCGGTGAGGGAATGCAGGCGGGAATACTCGATGATCATAGGCTGACCGCCACGAGTGGCTGGTCAGAGACCGTAACACTGGGCGGCAGTTCCTCGCCGTCTTCCTGCAATTCTTCCATCACCATCTGCGCCACCTCCTGGATATTGCGTAGCGCCTCTTCCGGGCTGCGACCCCAAGTAGCGGCCCCCTTCGCCTCTAATTCGGGAACGTACGCGCGCCACACGTCCTCGTCCTGTTCGAGCACGACGCGCAGAACAAACGAACGCATTGTTTCCTCCTTTTTTTGCACTGCTTTTGCTATGCCACACTCACGGTAGCAGGCCGGCGCTGCCTGTCAAGCGACCGCTTCATGCCGCATTCATCTCCATTTTAAATGTCCTGCTGTTTCAGGAATCAGTTCGAGCCAAGCGGCGCGCCCGAAACCATCTTTTTTCACGCGCCGCGGCCTTGGCTCCCGGCGCCGCTCTCGCACAATGATGGCATGGCATTTGCCACTCTGAATGCGCCTTTAACTGAGTCCGAAAAAGACCGGCTCCAGGCGTTGCTCGCCCGGTGCAAAGACGCCGAAGAGGCGTATGCTGCCCGTAGGAGGCGTTGAACATGGCGAATTACGACAGGCTTGAGATTTATGCGCGTGATGGATTCCGCTGTTGCTATTGTGGTTTTGATGGAGGCACTTTCGATACCTGGAAATTTTTGGAAATTGATCACATCAATCCTAAAGGACCGAACGAAAGCAGCAATGTTGTCACCAGTTGCCACTATTGCAACGGTTGCAAGGGAAATGATCCATGTGAAACTTTAGAGCAAGGAAGAGAAATCGTCTCGCGTCACAATCAGACAAACTTTAAGTATTGGCAGGATAAAGTTTTGCCGATAATGCTCAAAGATCGCAGCCATTAGGCTTTCATGGGTTCAGCATTATATTTCTCTCGCGCGCGTTCGGGCGCGCATTGAGTATGCGGGATTCCAGCCTCATTCGCCATCGTTCCGGTTTGCTTCAGGTAGCTCCCATTCCTAGTGCGCGTTGAACTTCCGGCCGCCGCGCCGGCGGGAGCGGATGTCCAGGCTGCGCGCGGCGCGAATCAGGGTGCGTTCGCTGTGGCCGCATACGCCGCCATTTCAAAAGACCATATTCACGTGTACACCCGCTGGCCGCCGGCATTGTAGATGTACGAGGCCGAAGAACAATTGGAGACCGTGTTGATCCGTCCGGCGTCATTGTAGGTGAAGCATTGCGAATTGTTGACGATATGGTCAAAAGTATCGCCAGTGAGGATCACCTCAAAACCGGCCATTCTTCCTCCCCGCCAGGACGGATTTTTTAACCCGCCATTCACCGCCGTGAAACAAGCTTCCGGCGGAGGCGTGCCGGCAAAGTGACGGCAAATATTGATTGGCCGTCACTCGTAAATCATTGATGTTGAATTACTTAATTTTCAAGTGACGGTAGTGATGGGATAGGAGATAGAGCGGTTTGAAATTGCACCCCCCCCGTCCGCCCCCCATGCCCCATCCTGTTCTGGCACTACAGACACTATTACAGTTTATTGTTCAAAAAAGGTACCTCTGGCATTTAACTTTGCCTTTCCAATCCGGAGCTTCTCGGCCATCGGCCAGGTCTGGCGCTTGCGTTGAGTGGGTTGCGAAGTGTCCATTTAAAAATAGATGGACACGTAACCGAAGTGCTCACTTCCCAAGCTTGAGTGAGTTTATCGCTTGAGTCTAGACGGCCTTGGGATGGCGCTTACGCTCATGAAGTTCTCCTTGTGATCGGTTTTTGAGTCGGAAACCCTAAATATCCTACCACTCGGAGCCTCGTGGGCACCTCTCAGGCAGTTGGCTCCGGTCGGGCTTCGCCCTCCCTCCGCCAACCGTCTGCTTGGCGCTCAAACTGTCCGCTCATCTCCAGCTAAGTTCACGTTAGTATTTCTATAATAACGGCATGTCTGTACTAATCCTTAATTAGCCCCCTAGTCATAATCATCTCGTAGACATATGCTCTATAAAGCCTTAAAAGATCATTCTTGTTAGTCTTGAGACGTAATGCTTTAAATATCTTTAAATCATATTCTATCCGTATCTCATTAGGCAATATTTCCTGTTCGAGAATTGACCAAAATCTAGATTGATGTTTATTATTTCTTTTAGACTCCCAGAACTCTTTATATCTTTCAGTGAAATTTACATCAAATTGCAGCGATATGGAAGGGAAATTAACATTCTTATACTGATTATAAATATTAATAAGCCCAGCTATACATGAAGAATCAGGAATTAAATACATTTGTTCTAAATCATATACCCTTAAATTGATAAAACGTCCAGTACTCTCTTCTTTTAACAAAAAGAATTGTGTAAAAAACAAACTAGAATTTAACAAAACACATATTGCTTTTAGCAAATTATTATCTTTGTTGAGGAATATATTAAATTGATCAGAAGATGCTAGCATAGTATTAGAATAAAATGCGACATGGTGTATATTCGGAGAAAAAGGATTAATCCGATGCACAACGGATAAGTACGATTGGGTTCGTTTTATATTTTTATCAATAGAATCCCAATCAAGCTCTAAATTGTAGTCGCAAGCTGCTTTAACCCTATCAATTTCTCGATATGGTCTGTGAGCTATATAGTCCCACTTTTCATTTATATCCATATGTGAGATGCCAACTGGTGTTCGCAAGGATGGCGTTATGCTGTTTACTTCAATGTTATATTTGGCGCCTAAAGGAGAGGATGCTTTTATATGGTTTTTATTTTCTATGCTGAATTTTATAAATGCCTCGTCTGTTCTTTCGGTAGTAATTTCACGTGTAAAATATAAAACCTTAGACATATTGGCGTCTGGGCGAAATCCAGTAGCTATGTAATTAGAAGGCAATTTAAATAACTTATTTTTAAAATCATTAAAGTGTGAAATCATTAAATCACGATGATAAAAATCTGTCACTCCACAAAACCACATTAAATTTTTAACTCTAGGCTTTAATTCCGTTATACTATAACTATCTATATCTAATTCGGGGGTTCTTAAATATTCATTATTTATAATTAAAGTTCGTATATTTGTAATTTCTTTATGATTAAATTCTTTTAAATTTTTTTTAATTAAGCAAAAACGCACCTTGTGAGATTTCTTGCAGTCTTCCTTTTTAGCAACTAACAATATATCTCTATATTCCGACCATTCTGAAAATCCATAATTATATGTGCATTTAATTATGTACAAGGGAGTCCATTTGCTGATAATAAATTGCCTAGTCAATGTTGTTTCCCTTCCTCTTAAAACATTTATTGGTAACACAGCCCCATATATGCCTTTTTTACATAAAAAATTATCCGCTAAAAAAATAAAATGACACCATAAACCTGCTTCGCCGCCAACATTTGGTTGATAACGCTCCATGTTTACATATTTTTTTATACCACGTTCAACTTTGGTAAATGGTGGATTCATCATAATTACATCAAAACTTTCTTTAGAAAAAACAATTCTGTAGTCCTCTCCAGAAATTTTTTTAGCAAATTGTGGTTTCTCAAAAAGCCCAAATTGTTGTACTCCATCTTTAAAACTCATACCTGAGTCAATGCTTAAACTATCAGATTGCAAGATTCTTGTATGCGATATAGTTTGCGCCACATCCATAGCAGCAAGATTGGCACAAGTTAAATGAACAGCGAAAGGCATAACATCCGAACCGTGTATATCCTTTTCGCAGAATTGTTTATGAGGATTAATATTATTTTGTTCTAATTTGAAAAGTCTCAATTTTTCTCTGTAAGCTGCTGTCAAAATTGTGCCCGATCCGCATGCGGGATCAAATACTGTATTACTTGAACTCTGTATGCATAATTGAGATAGTAGTTCTGCCGCTTGAGGTCTCGTATAAAAAGCAGCCAATAATTTTCTAATATCAGGAGGCATTAATTCGTGGAATATTCTTCCAGGCAGTTCATAGCGAACCTTATCTACTGCAAGTCCCCATATTAAATCAAAAGTATCCTTTAAGAATTCATCCTCCAAAAGATCAATTACTGATAAAGAAAATATAGGCTTATAATTTATTTCTAACACTCGGTTAAACGCTGATTGAAGCTTGCTTTTGGTAATTGGGTTTATATCACTCACAATATCAGGATGAACAACTGAAAAAAGACGCAGAAATAAGATTTGACTTAATATAATATATGCGGCCAAAAACCTGCTAGCATGCCTTGCATCTTGTGGCTTTAAATTATGTCCTAAACTACTTAACAGATCCCAACTAGTAATAATCTCAAGAATATTGCGCTCTTTTACCCTTAGGTCTCTCATTATATCCATGACCTGTTCACGTAATAATTTAATTACAAGTTCTAATGAATACGTACTTATAATTCCTTGATATATTCTTGGTTCAATGTCGGAAGCAATTAAATCAAGAATTTCAGGAAAAGATTTACCCCTAATTTCTTCTTTGATCGTTATGGCATCTATTAATGCCACAACTTTGTTATTCATTATGGCATTGCGAACTGAATCCTCATTTGCAGCGATTGATTTTAAATCATCAGGTAATAATAAAAGTATACCGCGCTCAATTCCGCTCTCCTCCTTATGTCGCAAGTATTGAATAAATGCTGATTTCAGTAGTGATGTAGATTCGCCAACTTTAACCGATAAAAGCCAAGGATTGCCAAATAAAGTAAAAGAAATATCAGGAACCGATTTATATACTACTTCTTGAACGCCCGTACCACCCTTCAGGTGAATAGCATCAAGAAGCGCTGGATAAAAAGTTCTTTCACTGACCGCTGCACGATATTTTACTTTTGCTGACATGCGTTAGCAAGAGTATCACATGGCAATGCTACATGAAAAATACTTAATTTAAAATCATTTTATGTAGTCATATAGCATGCAATCTCCGCACACCGTCCCCCTTTCCGCCGCCTTCCCGCATCGTTCACAAAAGCCCGTCGCATTGCGTTTATCCGGGATGCGTACCAGCCGTTTCCGGGCAGCCCGTTTCCGGCTTTGCGTCAGCCGGGTAGCCGGAGCTTTCCAGGCTTTATCGCCACTAGCTGCCCAATATTCATGCGCCAGCCATTCGGCTATTGGGACAACAGCTTTAGCCCATTGCTGGCTGGTTTCGGCCAGAATGGCCGTGTATGACGCCATCAGGCGGCAGTTCCCATCCCTCTGCTCGAAAAACCATTCCCGCTTGAGCTTTTGGTTTGCAATCAAATCGAACACGAAAGCGTCTACCTGCGGGCGGATCGGTTCCATCAGGTCAAACGATAGACTATCGCGGCGGTTGGATTCCATATGCAAAACACCAATGCCGGGATCAAGCCCTAGCGCGGCGGCTGCCAGCCGGGATTCGGCCCCTATTCACTATCCTGTGACGGTAGTGGCGGCAATTTTCAACGAGTTTTTGATGCAAGCGGTCAATGGCCGGAGGAAATCCGGAGGAAATACATTTTATGAGATCGCTACTCATCGCGGCTAGAATAGCCCTGCAATGAACTTTCCTCTACGCGCCCGTCTGAGCATGCTTGCAATCTTCCTCCTGGCTTCGCTCGCCGCCCCGGCGCAAACGCCCGCCGCCCTGCCGGCCATCGTGCGCGGACCCCATGGCTACAGCTTCGAGCTGCACGGGCGCCCCTACCTGATCCTCGGCGCCCAGGTGCACAACTCCAGCGGCTGGCCCCGCCGCCTCGCCCCGCAATGGAGCCGCTTCGCCGCCTGGCACTTCAATACCGTCGAAGTGCCGGTCTATTGGGAAACCATCGAGCCGCAGCCCGGCCAATTCCATTTCGGCCAACTGGATCGGATCCTCGCCGGCGCGCGCGCGCACCATCTGCACCTGGTGCTGCTCTGGTTCGGCACCTGGAAAAACGGCGATATGGAATACACCCCCGGCTGGGTCAAGCTCGATCCCGCCCGCTTTCCGCGCGTGCTGACTCGCGCCGGTGAGGCCACCAGCACGCTTTCGCCATTTTGCCGCGCCTGCTTCACCGCCGACCGCGCCGCCCTGCTGCGGCTCTTCCAGCACCTGCGGCAGGTGGATGGCGCCTCCCAGACCGTCCTCATGGTGCAGCTCGAAAACGAAAATGGCGCGCTCGGTTCGCCGCGCGATTACAGCCCCGAGGCCAACCGCCGCTTTGCCGCGCCCGTGCCCGCGGCGCTCCGCTCCCGCCTTAAGCTGGCCGCCGGCAATTGGCGGCAGCTCTTCGGCCGGCGCGCGGACGAAAGTTTCGAGGCCTGGTATGACGCCCGCTACATTGACCGCCTCGCCGCCGCCGCCCGCCGGGTTTACAACCTCCCGGTTTACGTCAATGTCTGGCTGCGCACCCCCAACCACTTCGCCCGCCCCGGCCGCGATTACCCCGCCGGCGGCGCGGTCTACACCGTTTTGAATGTCTGGAAGGCCGCTACCCCCGACATCAACATGATCTCGCCCGATATTTATATTTCCGACCGCCGCGGCTATCGCTGGGTGCTGCAAACTTACGCGCGCCCCGATAATCCGCTCTTCATCCCCGAAACCTTGCCTTGTCCCTTCAACTACCCCAACCTCTTCCTCGCGCTGGCGAAATTCGATGCCCTGGGCTTCTCGCCTTTCGGCATTGACAGCCCGCAGGTCTGCCGCCGGCCGGGTGCGCAGGCCATGGCGCCGCTGGGCGTGGAATATGGATTGATCGAGGCCGCGCTGCCGGCGATCCTGCGCGCCCGCGGCACCGCTAATCTCCGTGCCGCCGTCCCTTATTGGCATGCCTGGACCGAGCTGCTGCGCTTCCCCAATTACGATGTCCAGTTCAGCTTCGACAATGACCAGACCAGCGGCGGGATGGTCGTCCGCAACGCTCCCGGCGTGTATCTCGTCCTGGGCGCCGGCGTGCGGGTCCAGTTCTTCGCGCGCGCCCCCCATCGCCACGCCCAACTGCTCCAGGTCGCCCAGGGACGCTATCTCCACGGCCGTTGGCAGACCCGCGATTTGTGGAACGGCGATGAAGTCTATCGCTTCCACCTCCCGGCGAAAGGCGCGCTGCTGCGCGTCACGCTGACCCGATATTGAGCGCCGGATTCGCAAGGCAATTTATGTCTACTCCCATCGTCGTCATCGGCAGCCTGAATTACGACCTTGTCGCCTGCGCGCCGCGCATCCCGGTCGTCGGCGAAACCCTGGTCGGTGAGCGCTTCTTCGAAGAACCCGGCGGCAAAGGCGCCAACCAGGCCTATGCCGCGGCGCGGCTCGGCGGGCGGGTCAGGATGCTGGGCCGGGTCGGCGACGATATCTATGGCCGGCGCATGCGCGACAACCTCGCCCAGGCCGGCTGCGAGGTTTCCGGATTGCTGGCCATTCCGCAATGCACCAGCGGCATTGCCTTGATCTTCGTCGCCGAAACCGGCGCCAACTCCATCGTCATCGTGCCTGGCGCCAACGACCGCTTTCTCCCCGGCGACATCGCCCGCCAGGAGCCCGAGCTGGCGGGCGCGGGCGTGGCGCTGCTGCAGTTGGAAAATCCGCTGCCGACGGTCGAGGCGGCCGCCCGCGCGGCGCGCCGCGCCGGCGCGCGCGTGGTGCTCGATCCCGCCCCGGCGCAGCCGCTGCCCGATTCCCTGCTGGAGCAGGTGGACGTGCTCACTCCGAATGAAACCGAAGCGGCCATTCTGGACGGGCGTCCGCCCTCCCGCCTGGCGCCGGAAGACGCCGCGCCGATCGCGCGCCGGCTGCGGCAGCGGGGCGCGCGTGCGGTGGTCGTCAAGCTGGGCGAGCAGGGCTGCCTGTTGCTCGAAGATGGCGCCCCCGAGCTGCTCGCCGCCCCCGCCGTCCAGGCGGTGGATACCACCGCCGCCGGCGACGTCTTCAACGCCGCCTTGGCCGTGGGTTTGAGCGAAGGCTTGGATCTCGCCGCTGCCTGCCGCTTCGCCAACCGCGCCGCGGCGCTTTCCGTCACCCGCTATGGCGCGCAGGCCTGCGCTCCCGAGCGCCTCGAGGTGGAAAGCTTCCACCGCTAGCCGCTGCGCGCCGGGTTCGGCGAGGGTTGCCCGCCCGCACACCCCTCCATGTTCGCGATCACGCATTCACTGATCGGGGAAAGAAAGGAAGCCGCCTGCCGCCGGTCATCTGCCGCTGCCGCCGCCGGGCGCCGCCGTAAAAATAAAATAGAGGTATGTACAGCACGATCTCATGTCCCGAATGGGGACCCTGGCAACTGCTCCCCGCAACCGATGAAGTGTATGATCCCCGCCACCACTTCGCGGTGGATCTGGAGCTGATGTCGGATAACAATCGCGTGCTCGACGGCTTGCTTCAGGTCAGCATGAAAAGCTGGAGCCTGAATGAGCCGCGGGAAATTGATGGGCTGCTGCGCGCGATCAACGACGTGCTCCACCCGGAAGACCGCGAGCCCGGCCAGAGCTTCGACGTGAGCGAGATTAAATCGCGCATTGCGGCCTTCGTGCATGAGGTGGAAGTCGCCGTGACGCGCCGCCGCCTGACGCCATCGGGGAATGGCAAACACTCCTCCAATGGCGGCCCGGCCATCGCCGTTTACGCCCTGGCCGATGCCCATCGCGATGCCGGCTGGGTCGTGACCTGATGCGGAAACTGCATCGGGCAGGCTTTCGGGTGCCGTTTGGGTGCCGTTTTAATCTATAAAACGGCACCGGGGTAAGTGACTGAATATACGCCATTTAAATCCAATTTTTAGCCTCGGGTGCCGTTTTGCAAAAAAAATTAATCAATAGTAGTTTCAACCCTGCTGATTTTGTCTCTTTTTGTCCGCCGTAGCAGCTTATCTTTCACTGCCATATAGATTTATCCCGGCTTCCGGTTGTCTCAGGCATAGCAACGTGTCTCATTTTTGTCTCTTTTTATCGTTTATCAAATTGATAACTAAGCACTTATAAGTATTTAAAATCGGGCTGGCACAATCGGATATTGCTTTGTCGGGCGCCATGCTGGTGCCCTGGTCGCTATGCGAGACGAATCCCTTGGCCTTCCCTTGTGGCGCACCAGCCTGCCAGCCAATCGGCAATCTCTTCCCAGCCGGGCTCGATTGGCAGCATATGCCCGCGGTCGAAAATTTCGAGCGGGCATTGGTATTTGGCTGCCAGCCGGCGCTGCTCGCTCAGCGGAATGAGTCGGTCGTCTGAGCCGGCGGCGGCAATGCACGCCGAATGTATCTGGCTCTCGTCCACGTAAATCCGGCCGCCGCACATCTGCACCAGGGCCCGCCCGGAGTCGGGCACGTCGCGGGCATAGACCGCTCCGCGCAGCTCGGCGGGCAGGCGGTGGTTGATCAATTCGTCTTCCATTTCGCGGCTGAACAGCACCGGATCCTGGTTGAGCGAGTGCAGCAGGAGCCGCACCGGCTGGCGCAGCGCCCATCGCCAGAGCGGCCAATAGGCGCGGCGGAACATGTGCCAGGGCGGAGCGCTGGAGAGAAAGATGTAGCCGGCGCGGTCAAAGCTCTCGGCCAGTTTCTGCGCCATCAGCCCGCCCATGCTGTGTCCCGCGACGAAACAATTGCCGATCGCCTCCATTGTTCCCGCGGCAAACAGCGCGAAGGTTTCCACGCTGAAATCGCCCAGCCGCCCGTCGGCTTCCAGGCCGGGCAGGTGAGCATGGTAGGGAAGTTCCGCGGCATAGCTGCGGCGGCCATGCATCTCCGCCAGCCGGCGCTGCATGCCTTCCCAGCACCAGGCGCCGCCGCCCAGCCCGTGCAGCAGCAGCAGCGGCAGCCCGCGAGACTCGCCCTCCGGCTCGGCAGCAATGCAATCCAGATGCCCCAGGCGCGCGCGGCGAATCGGCATGGGCTTAGTGTATAGTCACTTTCCCGGACCGCCACACGCTCAAATTTTTTAAAAGATTTTGCTTGACCCTGACGTTGCGTCAGGCCGCAGGCTGGGTGGGAAGGGAAGGCTTATGGCGGCGGAACGGCGCTTATTCAATGTGCAGGAGTTCGCCCGGCGCGTGGGCGTAACCGTGCGCGCGCTGCATCATTACGATCGCATTGGGTTGCTGCGGCCGCGCCGCAACCGTCCGGCCGGGTACCGGCTGTACGGCCGGGAAGAGCTGCTTCGGCTGGAGCAAATCGTGGTGTTGAAGTCGTTGGGGCTGAAGCTGTCCGAGATTCGGGAAATCCTCCAGCATCCCGGCAGCGTGGCGCTGGTCCTGCGCCGCCAGCGGCGGCTGCTCTCCGAGCGCCGGGCGCAGCTCGATCGCGCCCTCGCAGCGATTGCCGCCGCCGAAGCTGCCCTCCAGCCCGGTCGCCTGCCCGGCTGGGAAATGCTGCAAAAAATTGTCAAGGAGATTGCCATGCAAAACGAATCCAACTGGACGGAGAAGTACTATAGCCCCGAAGCCCGCGCGGCCATCGCGCGCCGGCGCGCGGCATGGTCTCCGGAGTTGCAGGCGGAAGTCAGCCGCCAATGGGCGGAACTGTTCGCCGATATCGAGGCCGCGCTGGGCGAAGATCCGGCCGGGGCGAAGGCGCAGGCTCTGGCGGCGCGCTGGAGCAAGCTGGTCGCCGGCTTCACCGGCGGCAACCCCGCGATTCAGCAGGGGCTGAACGCGATGTGGGCCGATCAGCAAAACTGGCCCGCGCCGGCCTCGGCCTACCGCATCAAGCCGGAAATTCAGGAGTTCATCCTGAAAGCCATGCGCTGCGGCCCGGCGCCGCGATAAATCGAAGTGTGCTTAAAACCAGCTCACGCCGGTACGGGCATACCGCTGGTTGTTGTAGTACGACGCAAGGCCCGCGCCGATGTAGCCGAGGGCGAAAATGCGCGCCCAGCCGTCGTGCCCGGCGCGGTGCAGCAGCCAGGCGACGCTCATGGCGGCGAGCGCGGCGGAAACTTCGGTGGCGGCAAACTCGCCGTGGTGATCCACGATCGAGTTGGTCAGCAGCCATTCCGGCCGTTGTTGCCGCCGGAAATCCAGCGTGCTGGTGTAGTCCATCGCCTGTACGCCGGCGATGCCGGCCAGCATGCCCCAGTCTAGCGGCCGTGGCCATCGTTCCGTGCTCGCTTCTCGGGCTGGCGGTTGCCGGGATTGGAGCCAGGCTTGTACGGCGCCGCCTAAAGCGCCGCTGATGAATCCATAAACCACGGCGGCCCGGGCGCGTGCGCTGGCGCCGGCCTGGCTTCCCGCCAGTCCCGCCCCGATGCCCAATCCCGCCGCCGCCCCGGCCAGGATACTGGCATGGCTGCTGAGAAAAGGCTTGCGAATGTGAACCAAGGTGGTGTTGCCGGCTCGCGTAGGCGCTGCCACCGGCGTCGCCAGCGTTAAGGGTTGGGTGCGCGGCCGGGCCGCTTGCGATTGCTGGGCCGCGGCCGGACTGGCAAACAGCCCTGCCAGGGCCAACATCATGAATACAAGGCTGACCCGCGGTGAACTCGTGGTTAGGCCCGCGTTTCTGTTTCGGTCGCGTGGAAGGCTTGGGTACACTGATTCATGATTCTACTCTGCTTGGTGATTTCGATGAGGCGCGATCATGCTGCAATTTAAATGGCTGCTTGGAGCTTGGCCGGGGTTGATGCTGGTGACTGCCGCGTGGGCCGTGATCCCGGGACAAAACGGACTCGCCGCTTTCCCCAAAGTTCATCCTAATCGGACCGTGACCTTCGAGTTGGTCGCTCCAACGGCGCATTCGGTTGCCCTGATCGGGGAATGGTCGGCGACGGGCCAGGGCCCGGACGCCTCGGGCAAGCCGCAGCCGATGCGCCGCGGCGCGCAGGGCGTCTGGCGGCTGACCACCGCCCCGCTGCCGCCCCAAATCTACAGTTACCGCTTTGTCGTGGACGGCGTATCTATGGCCGATCCGCGCAATGCCTGGATTCAAAACAGCAGCATTTGGGGCAACAGCAGCCTGGTCGAAGTGCCCGCCGCCAGGCCCTCCAGCTATGATTTCCAGCCGGTGCCGCATGGCGCGCTGGCCTTGCGTTGGTTTCCGTCGAAAGGGTTGGGTTCGCAGCAGCCGGTCGAAATTTATACCCCGCCCGGCTATCGCGCCTCTGGCCGCCGCCGCTATCCGGTGCTCTACCTGTTGCACGGCTTTGGCGATCACCAGAGCGCTTGGACGACGGTGGGCCGGGCCAATTTCATCGCCGATAATCTCATCGCCGCCGGACAAGCCAAGCCGCTGATCATCGTAATGCCCTTGGGGCAAACCCTCCCCGATCCCAACCGGCCGCTGAACCGGATCGGCGGCTGGATGTCCCGCAACCTGCGCCGTTTCAGCCGCGCGATGCTCCAGGACCTGATCCCCTGGGCCGAATCCCAATACCGCATCGCGCCCGGCGTCGCTAATCATGCGATTGCCGGACTTTCCATGGGCGGCGGGCAGGCGCTCGCGCTCGGCCTGCAGCATCGCCAGCATTTCGGCTGGGTAGCCGGCTTCAGCGCCTATCTGCCGGGCTCCGGCGCAATGGCGGCGGCCGCCAATCCGCGCCTGCGGCAAAACCTCCACCTGCTCTGGCTCTCGGTCGGCCGCGACGACGCCCTCCTGGCTTCCGACCGGCGGCTGGTCCAGGCGCTGCGCCGTCATCAGGTGCGGCCGCTGCACTGGGAAATCTCCTGGGGACATCATCAGTGGGCGGTCTGGCGGCTCTATCTCAGCCAACTGCTTCCGCGCCTGTTTCAATAATTTCGCTTCGAGTTTCGCGGGCTCCTGCGGCGCTTGCGGCGGGGTGCAGTACAATCGCTCCATGCACCTTTCTTCCTTGAGCTCCATGTCGCTCCTGCTGGCCGTGGGATCGCTGCTGGCCGCCTGCCACAGCCAGACCGCCAAGCTGGGGCCGCAGCCGGCGCCGCCGGGCAACTACACTGCCACCATCGAAACCAGCCTGGGGAACATCGAAATCGAGTTGTTTCCCCAGCAGGCGCCGCTGGCGGTGGGCAACTTCGTCGGCCTGGCGCAGGGTACGCAGCCCTGGAAGAATCCGAAAACCGGCGAAATCGAGCATGGCAAGCCGCTCTACAACGGCACCATCTTTCACCGCGTGATCCCGGGCTTCATGATCCAGGGCGGCGATCCGCTCGGCACCGGAACCGGCGATCCGGGCTATCAGTTCGCCAATGAGATCGTTCCCGGCCTGGGCTTCGACCGCGCCGGCCGGGTCGGCATGGCCAATGCCGGCCCGAATACCAACGGTTGCCAGTTCTTCATCACCACCGGGCCGCAGCCGCACTTGAATGGCGGCTATACCGTTTTTGGCCAGGTCACTAAGGGACAGTCGGTGGTGGATGCGATCTCGAACGTGCCGCGCAACCGTCAGGACCGCCCGCTGACGCCGGTGGTGATTAAAACCATCTCCATCCAGCGCCTACCTAGCGCCTAAGCCGCCGTCTGCTGCCAGGCTATTTATCCTGCCGCCGCTAGCGGCCCTTCTCGCCATTGCTGCTTGCCGGCGCGGCCGGCTGGTAGGGCATGCCATACGTCGTGAATCGGGTATCCAGCGTCGCATCCAGCTTCAGCGCGGCGGCATAATCGGCCTGCGCGGCGTCGGTTTCGCCCAGCCTTCGTTCCGCCAGGGCGCGGCCGTAGAGCGAGCTGGCCAGCTTGGGGGTTATCTTTAACGCCGCGTTATAGTCGCTCAGCGCCGCATTGGCGTTTTGCAGCTTGAGATATACGAAGCCGCGGCTGTCGTAAGCTTCGTCATAATTCGAAAAATCCGCTATCGAGGCGTTGCAGTCGCTCAGCGCCCGCTGCAGCCGCCCCAGGATGGCTTCCGACCAGCAGCGGTCGTTCAAGTACACGTAATTGTTCGGATCATAGTTCAACGCGGTGCTGTATTCGCGCACCGCAAGCCGGTAGTCGTGGCGGTTATAGGCGGTTTGACCGAGTTTAAAAGCGGCCAGAGCGGCAGGCGGAATCGCAACAACGTCCAGGCTGCCATATCGCACCCAGCGATACCCGTCCGCATGCAGAAAATTGCCATCCCCGGCGCAAAGCAGGTGAGGCTTGCCGCTCACAGGCATGTTTTTCGGCTGGGGGATGACTTCGTAATTGTGCGGATCGTTGGGATAGGCCCAGCGCCAGCACACGTCGGGATGAAAGCTGCCGCTGCCGTTGCCGACCAGGTGCGGATGGCCGGGAATCGGTTCTCCCGCCGGGACGGGTTCGACCGCATAGTTGTTTTGATCGTTGGGATTGACCCATCGCCAGCCCATGGCGGGATGAAACTTTCCGGTGCCGTCGCAGCGTAAGTTTGGATAATTGCTTGGGGTCGCGCCTGCCGCCTGCGGGGTGACTTCGTAATTGTGCGGATCGTTCGGATACACCCAGCGCCAGCACGCTTCGGGATGAAAGCTGCCGCTGCCGTTGCCGACCAGGTGCGGATGGCCGGGGATCCCCACATTGTTGGGCACCGGTTCGACGGCGTAATTATGGGGATCGTTGGGATAGAGCCAGCGATAGCCCATTTGCGGCTTCAGATTGCCGTCTGCGGAGCGCACCACGTGCGCCGGCAGGGATTGCCCCGCCGCCGGCAGGGCCGAGAAGGCTAACCCGCACCAGATAATGCCCAAAAATATCGGCCAATGCCAACGCTGCCGCAGCTTCATGCTATCTCCTCCCGGAAATAGGGCTTATGTGCCTGCGTATCTTATATAACAGGCTTACTATCTGAATGCAACTATATCGTCGGGCGGAAAGCCCCTGCATGTATTTTCCCTGATTTATTTCGGCCCGAAGTTGCGGGCCAGGTAATCCACCAGGGCCGGCTCGTCGTCAGGGTTGACGGGGGCGCCGAGCTGGATCATCTGGTTCACGGTTTTCTGCCAGCTCGCGCGGCTTTGCGGATGTTGGCGAAGCATGTCGAGCGAATGGCAGCCGCTGCAACCGGATTGCACGAGCTGCATGATTTGCGCATCTTGAACGCTCATCGCCGCCGCTCCGGCGGGGGGCCGAGGCTCCGGTTTGCGGTCGGCCAGCGCGACGATTACGGATATGCCGATCGCCAGCAATAAGAGAAGAATCGCGGGTTGTTTCAAGCCCAACTCCCTTTACCTTCCATCTTAGCCTGCCTCCGCGCCGGTCGCGGCGCCGGCGAGCGCCCGCAGGCTTTCCGCCAGGGGCGGGCGCGCCACTCCCGCTTCGGTCACAATCGCGCTGATGTAGCGGTGCGGCGTGACGTCGAAGGCGGGATTGCAAACTGCCAGCCCTTCCGGAGCGATGCGCACCCCCTGCAGATGCGTGACCTCCTCCGCAGCGCGTTCCTCGATCGGGATGGCGGCGCCGCTGGCAAGCGAGAGGTCGAGGGTCGAAAGCGGCGCCGCGACGTAAAACGGCACGCCGTTCTCCTGCGCCAGTACGGCCAGCGAATAGGTGCCGATTTTATTGGCGGTGTCGCCGTTGGCGGCAATGCGGTCGGCGCCGACGATGATGGCTTGAATCGCGCCTTGATGGAGAAAATGCCCCGCCATGTTGTCCGTAATCAGGCGCACGGGAATGCCATCCTGCTGCAGCTCCCAGGCGGTGAGCCGGGCGCCTTGTAAAAACGGGCGGGTCTCGTCGGCATAGACTTCGAGCCGCTTGCCGGCGGCGATGGCGGCGCGAATCACCCCCAGCGCGGTGCCGAAGCCGGCGGTCGCCAGCGCGCCGGCATTGCAGTGAGTGAGCACGCGGCCGGCATCGGGCATCAGCCCGGCGCCGTTCGCTCCCAGCCGGCGATTGATGGCAATGTCTTCCTCGTATATCGCCCGGGCTTCGGTCACCAGCCGTTCTTCCAGCCGCGCGGGCGAGTCTTGCGCCGCCTGTCCTGCGGCGAAAACCTGGCGCATGCGCGCCAGCCCCCAGACCAGGTTGACCGCGGTCGGCCGGGTGCGGAACAAACGATCGCATATGCGCTCGAATTCCGCCTGCAGGCGGGCGCCGGTTTCGCCCCGGCGCAGCGCCGCGCGCCCCCCCAGCGCCGCCCCCATCGCCGCGGCGACCCCGATCGCCGGCGCTCCGCGCACCACCATCGTGCGGATCGCTTCGGCGACTTCCTCATAGTTGCGGCAAAGCCGGTAGGCGATTTGTCCCGGAAGCAGCCGCTGATCCAGCAGCCGTACTCCCTCTTCCGTCCATTCCAGCGTGGGTAGCATGCATTCCGTCCTTGGCAGCGAGGCAGGAATTAACTCGTCTGCGCCGCAGGATGAGTTTCCAGCCAGCGCCGGATTTCGCCCGCTTGAAAAATCGAGGCGAAGGGACAATCGCGCCCCCAGCGCTCGCGCCAATAGCGATGGAGATTTTCCCGGCCGCCGGCCTCCTCCCGTTCCACCAGGCAAACCACTGCGGCGATTTCGAGCCCGGCGCCGTCCGCCGCCTCCACCGCTTGCAGCGCGGAGCCGGCGGTGGTGCAAACGTCTTCGACGATGGCCACCCGCTGCCCCGGCCGGGTTTCACCTTCGATCAAGCGGCCGGTGCCGTGGGTCTTTTCCGCTTTGCGCACCAGGAAGCCATTGATCGGCGGCGGCGCTTGCGCCGAGAGCACGGCGATCGCGGTGACGATCGGGTCGGCGCCCAAGGTCAATCCGCCTACCGCCTCCGGCGGCTGAGGCAGTTGCCGCAATGTTTCCAGGAAAACCTGCCCGGTCAGCCGGCCGCCTTCGGCAGCGAGCGTGGTCAGCCGGCAATCCACGTAATAAGAGCTGGTGCCGCCTGAAGCCAGCTTGAACGTGCCCAGGCGAAAGGAACGCCGGGCCAGCAGCTCGAGCAGGCGTTGGCGGGCGGTGGCGGGAAAAGTCGTGGCGGTCATCCGTGCAATCCGTGAAAGTTGGTATAGCCGTGAGTCTGAATATATAGCAGTCCGAAGAGCACGGCGTTATAGCTGAGGTGCAGCAGCCAACTGGCGGTCAGCGAGCCGGTATAGGCGCGCACCGCGGTGAGAATGATGCCGACCAGCACGAGCAGCAGGACGGGCCCCCAGGCGCTGGCCAATTGCGAGCTGTGCATCAGGCCAAACAGAATTCCGGTGATGACGATCGCCAGCAATTCCGGCTGGCGCAGGCGCGCCAGCAGCCGGAATATCAGGCCGAGCAAATCGGCCCACAGTGGCGCGCCCAGGCCCAGCAACACCGCTGCCAATAGCCACCAGCGGGTTTGGACCGGCACGGGCTGCGCTTGCATCCGGTGGAGGGCGATGATGAGCAACGATCCCAGGGCCAGGGCGATGGCGCCAGACCAGAACCAGGGACGCCAGCGCCGCGCCTCTGCCGGCGTCATGCCTTCGGCAAAACTGCGCCGCAGGCTGGGATACAGCAGGCCGCGGAAAAAGAATTCCTCGAACAGCGGCGCCAGCGCGACGCCGTAAATCGCCAGCGGCCAGGCCGTTTGCGGCGAGAACATCCGATCCACGGGCAAATGATGCGGAATTTGGATCAGGCGGGAAAGCAATTGCACCCCAATCGCCAGCGCCACTGCGCCCACCATGATGGCGGCCGCATGCCCGGAGCTTACCCGGCGCCAATGTATGGCTTGCCAGAAACGGGCATGATAATGCGAGTCCAGCCAGGCGGCGGTGAAGATCATGCCGGCAGCCATGGCCACCGCTTGCGCCGCCAGCAGCAGGAACACCGACGAGGAGCCCGTCGCCGGCGCGCGCGCGCCCGCCGACATCCGCATAATCAGCCAGACCAGGCCGGCCGCGGCCGACGCGAGGAGCAGGCAGCCAATAGTAAAAACGGTTACCACCGCCACGTCGCGGCCATTCCAAACGGGATCGCGCGGCGGCGGTGGCGGGCCCGCCGTAACCATGGCCAGGTCCGGCTCCGGCGGCAGCTCGATTTCATGGGGTGGCTCATCCGGCGGCGGCGCCGGGAAGGGAAATGGATCTTCAGGTTCCAAATTATTAGTGGATCACAGTTTCGGTGCTTAAAACGCGTCCTCGCCCTCAATTCCACTCGCGGCGGCGCACGAGTCCGCCGTCGCGAAGTTAAAAATGCTGAAATCGAAGCTCAGCGGCGCTTACCGCTTCGCCCGCCACTGTTCAAGCCAGCAGCGGGCGCAGTGCTTGTCCGGTATGGCTGGCGGAGATCGCGGCCACCTTTTCCGGCGGGCCTTCCGCCACCAGCCGGCCGCCGTCTTCACCGCCTTCCGGGCCGAGGTCCACGATCCAGTCGGCGGTTTTGATGACGTCCAGATTGTGCTCGATGACGATCACGGTATTGCCCAGCGCGACCAGGCGGGATAGCAGCTCCAGCAATCGCCGTATATCTTCGAAATGTAATCCGGTGGTCGGTTCATCCAGCAAATAGAGCGTGCGGCCGGTCTGCCGCCGGCTGAGCTCGCGCGCCAGCTTAATGCGCTGCGCCTCGCCGCCGGATAGCGTCCCCGCCGGCTGGCCGAGATGAAGATATCCCAGCCCGACTTCGGCCAGAGTTTCCAATTTTTGGCGTACGCGCGGCAGGTTGGCCATCGCCTCGAGCGCTTCCTCCACCGTCGCCTCCAGCAGGTCGGCGATCGAGCGCCCCTGGTAGCGCACCGCCAGCGTTTCCTGGTTATAACGCCGCCCGCGGCAGACTTCGCAGGGTACATAGGCGTCGGGCAAAAAATTCATCTCGATGCGCCGTTCGCCCTCGCCGCGGCAGGCTTCGCAGCGGCCGCCGCGCAGGTTGAAGCTGAAGCGCCCGGGGGCATAGCCGCGGGCGCGTGCTTCCGGCAGCAGCGCGAAGAACTCGCGCATCGGCGTGAAAACTCCCGTATAGGTCGCCGGGTTGGAACGCGGCGTGCGCCCGATCGGCGCCTGATCGATTCGCAGCACCTTGTCCAGCCGCTCGGCCCCTTCCAGGGCGCGGTGGGCGCCGGGGCGCCGCCCGCTGTGGTAAATCGCGCGCAGTAGCGCGGGATAGAGAATGTCGTTGATCAACGTGCTTTTTCCCGCGCCCGAAACCCCGGTTACCACGGTCAGGCAGCCCAGCGGAAAGGCGATGTCGAGCTGGCGCAGGTTGTGCTCGCGCGCGCCAAGCACGCGCAGCCAGCCATTCGCCGGCGGCCGGCGTAATTCCGGCAGGGGTATGGCGCGTTGGCCGGAGAGATACTGCCCGGTAAGCGATTCCGGCCGGCGGGCGATTTCCTCCGGCCGGCCGGCGGCGATCAGAAAACCGCCGTGGATGCCGGCGCCGGGGCCGAGATCGAGCACCTGATCGGCGCGTTCGATGGTTTCGCGGTCGTGCTCGACCACCACCAGGGTATTGCCTAGGTCGCGCAGCCGCGCCAGGCTGTCGAGCAGGCGGGAGTTATCGCGCGCGTGCAGGCCGATGGAAGGCTCATCGAGCACGTACAAGACTCCGCGTAATTGCGAACCGATTTGTCCGGCCAGGCGGATGCGTTGCGCCTCGCCGCCGGAAAGGGTGGCGGCGGCGCGATCCAGGCTGAGATAGCTCAGCCCCAGATCGAGCAGGAATTGCAGGCGGCGCAGGCACTCGGCGATGATTTTGCCGGCGAGCAGTTGTTCGCGCGGATTGAGCGCCAGTTGGGCAAGGCTATCGCGCGCGCTGGCCAGCGGCAGTGCGCACAGCCCGGCGATCGAGCGCCCCCCCACCTGCACCGCCAGGCTCTCCGGACGCAGCCGCTGTCCCTGGCAGGCCGGGCAGGCGGCCGGCAGGGTATAGCCGAGCAGCCATTCGCGCTCGGATTCCTCGGCCGCTTCCGCCTGCGCATGAAACCAGCCCAGCAGGCCGGGAAATTCGCCTTTGCCGTTCCCCTGCAGCAGCAGCTTTTTTTCGGCCTGGCTCCAATCCTTCAGCGGGCGCCGCAGTTCCAGACCCTCGGCGCGCGCCAGCTCGCGCAGCCGGTGCTGCAGGCTGGAGGAAAGCAAGGCGGGGGCCAAGCCGCCGCGCAGCAGCGGCTTGGACCAGTCCGCTACGATGCGGTCCGGATCGAACTCCCATTGTTGCCCCAGTCCGTGGCACTGCGGACAGGCGCCATAAATGCTGTTGAAGGAAAACGAGCGCGGCTCGAGCGCCGGCAGGCTGATGCCGCAATGCGGACAGGCGAGTTTTTCCGAATAGATGGTTTCCTCGCCGTCCGCGCGGGCAATTTGCACCAGTCCGCCCGCCAACCGCATGGCCGTCTCCAACGACGCCCGCAGGCGGGTTTCGATTCCCGGCCGCAGCGTCAGCCGGTCCACCACGATCTCAAGCGTGTGATTGCGGCGCCGGTCGAGCGCGATCGCTTCGTCCAGCCCTCTGAGCGCGCCATCCACCCGGATCCGGGTAAACCCCATGCGCGCCCAATCCTCCAGTTCCTTGCGGAACGCCCCCTTGCGCCCGCGCACCACCGGCGCGAGCACCATCAGGCGCGCCGGCTCGCCGCCGGCCGGCGCCGCCGTCTCGAGTACGCGCTCGACCATGCTCTCGGCGCTTTGCGCGGCAATGCGCCGCCCGCACTGCGGGCAGTGAGGCACGCCGATGGAGGACCAGAGCAGGCGCAGGTAATCGTAAATTTCCGTAACCGTGCCCACGGTCGAGCGCGGGCTGGCGGCGGTGGTTTTTTGCTGGATGGCGATGGCCGGGCTTAATCCCTCGATCCCGTCCACCTCCGGCCGCTCCATTTGCTCCAGAAACTGGCGCGCATAGGCGGAGAGCGTGGCCAGATAGCGGCGTTGGCCTTCGGCGTAGAGCGTATCGAAGGCCAGGCTGCTCTTGCCCGAGCCGCTCAGCCCGGTGACGACGGTGAGGCGGTTGCGGGGAATCTCGACCGTGAGATTTTTCAGATTATGCTGGCGCGCGCCCTGAATTTTGATCCGTTCAATCGCCATGGCTTCCGGTCTGCATGGGGCGGGGCGCCAGCGCGGCTGCCAACAGCCCCAGCGCGAGCAGGTAGAGCCCCGCCTGGGGAATGAATTGCAGTTGCCGGGCAAGCCCGCGCGTCCAGGCATGCAGGAACGGCAGCGCCGAGTTGGCCCGGTTCAATGCCTGATGGAGTTCCCTCTCGGCCGCCGAACTCAACCAGCGCGAGATCAGAATCGCATAAACCGCCGCGAGCGTGCCGGCGAGGGCGCAGCCGCGCATGGCGCGCGGTCGGCGCAATAGGGCCAGCACGAGGGTGAGGAGCGTAAAAATCAGCGCCAGATAAAGCGCCGCCGGCACCAGCGCTCCAAGCTTGAAGACCAGCGGCAACGGATGATGCCCGGGTAAAGCCTGCCCCAGGTTGGCGCGCAGCCGCTTGAGATCGTGGAACCAGTGCGTCGGCAGCCGGCCGCGGTGGTGCCGCCAGAGGGCCTGCAAGCTAAGCCAGCCGATACCGGCCAGACTCCATCCCCGAGAGGGTTGCAGCGGAATATAGATTTCCAGCGCCGGCAGCCATAAGCTGATCGCCGCCAGGCCTAGCGCCGGCCAAGCCAGGAGTGGAATGCCGGCGCGCGCGCGGCGGCTCATATCCGCGGCGCCGGCCGCTGCCATCCTGCCATCGCCGCTCGGCCGCTCAGGCCGCCTGTTTTTGCTGGTTGCGCAATTTCAACACTTCGCGCCGCGCCCGATCCAGCAGTCGCATGGCTTGTTCGAGTTTGTGTTCCGCTTCCTGCCGGCGTTGCACGGAATACACGTGCCGGGCCAGTTCGATTTGCAGTGCTTCGACCTTGCGATACGCGGAACGATACGCGCGTTCTTGCGGAGTTTCCATGCCTCACCACGCTATTTTCTCACCGCTTAAGGTGGGTGCGGAGGTAAACGCAGATGCGTTACTTAGATTATAGCGAAATCCAGCGCCTGTGCGCTTGAATCGTCCGGCCGATGCCGGATTGGCGGGCGCGCCACAAGCGGCCGACGCCCGCCAGCGGCAGGCCGACGACATTGTCGTAATCGCCCTCCAGCCGGGTAATGAAGCCGGCGGCGCCGCCCTGTATGGCGTAGGCCCCGGCCTTGTCCATCGGCTCGCCCCCGGCCACGTAAGCGGAAATCTCGGCGGCCGTCCAGCGCCGCATCCAGACCCGCGTGGCGATGGCGATTTGCCAGCCGCGCTCATGTTCCGGGTCGTAGAGTGCCAGCCCTGTCCATACGCGATGCCGGCGGCCGGAAAGCCGGCGCAGCATGGCCTGCGCCTGCCGCGGCGAGGCCGGCTTGCCCAGCAGTTTGCCGCTGTATTCCACTGTCGTGTCCGCGGCCAAAATCGCCAGCCGGGCAGTGGGCGCCTTCGCTGCGGCGGCTTCCGCTTTTTCCCGCGCCAGCCGCAGCACATAGGCGCGCGCCCCTTCTTTCGGCCGCGGGCGTTCGTCAATTTCGACTGAAAGCCGGCGAAAGCTCCATCCCGCGCGGCGCAGCAAGGCGCTCCGCCGCGGCGAGGCGGAAGCCAGAATCAGCCGCGGCTTGCCGCTCACGCCGAAACGGACCTTTCCCGGTTGTTTACCGCTCCATCGCGCCGGCGGTTCCGCAGCCAGCCCCACAGCAGCAGGCCATACAGCGGCAGAAATTCCCATAGCTGCCAATTGGTTTGGCGGTATGCCGTCGAAATCAGTGGAGGGTAGGCCAATACGACGATGCTGCTGAAGCATAGCCAGGCCGGATCGGGATCAAGCGCCAGCCAGGGAAGCAGCCAGAGCACGTACACCGGCAGCAGCCGCGGTAACAGCAGCAGTGCGGAAGCGGCAATCAGTTTGGCCATCCGCGCCGGTTCCAGTTTGTGCGCGGAAATCCAGCTCAGCAGGGCGGCAAACGCCGCCAGCGCGGCAATCCGCACCGGTAAAGTCAAACCGGCGCCGAGCAGCCGCGGAAGCAGGGAAATGCCGCCGTTGGCATATCCGGCAAGCCATAGCCGCAGGCTGGCGGAAAGATTGCGTCCCCAGGCCGGCAGAAAGAAATGTTTGTTAAAAAACAGGTAGGGCAGGCTGCAGACGATGACCGGCGCCAGTAGCCACAACCAGCGCCGTCGCCGCTGTTGGCGCAGCCACGCCGGCAGCAGCGCCAGCGCCGGCAGGCCCAGCATCGCCGCCAGCCCCATCGCCAGATGACTGAGGCGATCCCATTCGCCTGCCAGGTAGAAGGATGCGACCAGCAGGCACATGAATATGGCGATAAAGTGCCCATTGGCTCCGGCTTCGATCACCGCCAGCGGCGACCAGGCATAGATGAGCGCCCGCTCCCGGGGTAGCCCTCGCCGGCGCAGCCAGCCTGCCAGCGCCAGAATCGTCAGTAGGTCGAAACCTATGGGGATGAGCTTTTCCTCCCACGGCCTCGGAAACCAGCGGTAGTTCCAGCGCGCGACCAGCTCCGCCAGCGGCGGCGCGGCGGCCGCCAGTTGCTTGTGCTTCAGACGGCCGTAATCGGGGCCGCGCATGGGGACGAAGATCGGATTTTCCGGGGCGAAAAAGTAAGGGTTGAATGGCGGCGAGTAAGACTGGATTTTGCCTTCCCAATGATGGCGGTAAAACGAGTGCGAAAGGCTGGGCGGCAGCGGGAGCAAGGTCAGCCGGAACAGCAGGGCCGCGCCCACGATCAGCCACCAGGCCGAACTCCGCAACCTGCTGCCCGCGGCCAGTACGATCCATACCGCAATCAGATAAAATAAAGCTGCCGACAGCGCCCAGGCGAGCAGGGGGATGGCATGGCGGCTTAAATCTCCAAGCCGGAGCATGGCCACCATCGCCGCCTCGATCAGGACGGCGAGCAGGAACAGGGCTGGCGTTCTCAAGCGGCCCAGGGTCATCGGCTGGCTTACTATAACCGATTGCGGCGCCGGGGCCGCGGCCGGATGTCCGCTGGAGCAAGTTTTTTCCAGCAGTTGAATGAAATTATTTATGTCCGCCGTGATTGCCTATCTTGCCGTTTGGCTCGATTCCACCCCAAGTTGGTGGCTCTACATCCGCCACCAATGGCTGAATCAGACCTTCACCAATGGCGCCGCCGGTCAGCCGCTGTACCAGCTCAACTCTTTCGATATTTCCCTGCTGATCCCTTATTTCCTGGTGCTCGGCATCCTGGCTTTCTACGGCTTTCACCGCTACTGCCTGGTTTACCTCTACTATCGCCATCGGGGGCGGCGCGCCACCGAGCCCGCCGCGCGTTTTGCCGAACTGCCGCCGGTGACCGTGCAGTTGCCGCTTTATAACGAGCGCTTCGTCGTTGATCGGCTCATTGATTCCGTCTGCCGCCTGGAGTATCCCGCCGGGCGGTTGGAAATCCAGGTGCTCGACGATTCGACCGACGAGACGGTCGAAGTGGCCCGCGCCGCGGTCGAGCGCGCCCGCGCCCGCGGACACGCGATCGAATATTTTCATCGTTCCAACCGCGAGGGCTTCAAAGCCGGCGCCCTGCAGGCGGGCATGCGCTCGGCGCAGGGCGAGCTGATCGCCATCTTCGACGCCGATTTCGTCCCTCCGGCCGACTTTTTATTGCGCACGGTTCATTTCTTCACCGATCCGAAACTGGGCATGGTGCAGACCCGTTGGGGCTTTATCAATCGCGATTACTCCTGGCTCACCCGGGTGGAATCAATCCTGCTCGACGGCCACTTCATCCTGGAGCATGGCGGCCGCTACCGTTCCGGCCTGTTTTTCAACTTCAATGGCACCGCCGGCATCTGGCGGCGGCAGGCGATTGAGCAGGCGGGTGGATGGCAGCACGACACGCTGACCGAAGATACCGATCTTTCCTATCGCGCCCAACTGGTGGGTTGGAAATTCCTCTACCTGCCCGAAGTGGAGTGCCCCTCCGAGCTGCCGGTGGATATGAATGCATTCAAGGTGCAGCAAGCGCGTTGGGCCAAGGGTTTGATTCAGACTTCGAAAAAAATCCTGCCCCGCCTGCTGTGCAATCCCGGCGTCTCTCCGCGTGAAAAATTGGAGGCCTGGTGGCACCTCACCGCCAATATTTCCTATCCGCTCATGATCGTGCTTTGCATCCTGCTGTTGCCCGCCATGATCGTGCGCTTCTACCAGGGCTGGTTCCAGATGCTATATCTCGACCTGCCGCTGTTCATTGCCGCCACCATGTCGGTTTCTTCGTTTTATATGGTGGCCCAGCGCGAACTGTATCCCCGGGCCTGGAAATCGGTGCTGATCTTCATGCCGCTGGTGATGGCGGTCGGCATCGGCTTGACTGTCACCAATACCCGCGCGGTTCTGGAAGCCCTGTTCGGCATCCGCAGCCCTTTTCAGCGCACCCCGAAATTCCGCATTGAAACCCGTAAAGACCGGGTCGCGGGCGTCGCCTACCGGCGCAAAATCGGCTGGTCGCCCCTGATCGAGCTGGCGTTAGGCTCCATCTTCGCCTGGGTCACCTTCTACGCCATCCAGAACGAAAACTACCTTACCGTGCCCTTCCTGCTGCTCTTCGTCGGCGGTTACTGGGTCACCGGCTTGCTATCGCTTTTCCAGGGCCGGCGGCCCCGCTCCCAGCCGGTCGCCCTCGAAACGGCGCTCACCGCCGGCCAGGATTCCTGAGGCTAAGGTTGGATTAAAACAGGTGGAAGCTGACGCTGATCTGCGCGCGCTCGGCGATGGGATGGCCATTCAACATAGACGGTTTGAACAGCCATTTCTTCACCGCCTCGATGGCTTTCTCATCCAGACCCAGGCCGAGACGCTTGGCCACGGTGATGTGGTGCGCTTTGCCATCTACCCCAATCGTCACCCACAGCACGACGGTTCCCTGAAACTTAGCCTCGCGCGCGGCATTGGAATATTCCGGATCGGGATCGTAAATCACCACCGGATCGCTGATTCCCGCCCCTTCCGAGGCGGCGCCGCCGCCGGCATTATAGCCGCTGCCGGGGCCATAGCCGTTGCCGTTCCCGGGACCAATTCCGCCGCCGCTGCCGCTGCCGATTCCGGACAGGCTGCCGGGGCCGTTCGAGGGCGCTATCAACTTCACCGTCGGCTGGCCGAATTGCGGCAGATTGGGCTGCGGCAGGCTTATATGCTGCACGACGATGGACGGCGGTACCGGCAGCTTGGGTTGAATCTTCGGTTTTTGCACGATCGGGGGTGCGATGGCGTGCCGGAAGCGCAATGGCGCCCGTCCGCGGCTGGGCGGGCGAATCGAGTGCGTGCCGCCGCCCCCGCCGCCGCCCATCCGCTTATGTCCCTGTGCGGTGGTGGGCAGGAAGAGCGGCGTTATCTGCGCCATCTGCTGGAATTCCTTCCCCACCTGGCGATGAAAGATCGGCAGCAACAGCAGCCCGATGATCAGCAGGTGCAGGAAAAACGCTCCGATGCGGCTGGCTGCCCGCGTTTTCAGGTCTTCCGGAGTCCAGATCTCCTTCACTGGTATCGGTTTGGATTCCAGTTCCAGCGGCGGCGGCGGGGGCGCGAAACGCGCCTGAAAATTCGCTTTGAGCGACCGCCAGAGCGAAGGCGATTCGATTAAAGGTGCATATTCCGGCTCTACGGCTGACGACGTAGAACGGTTCCCGATATCCAGGTTGGATTGCTGTTCGGCCAATAGGCCCCCGTCAATGGGAAGATCGGCTCTAGCCGGCCACCTTGCAGACTAGCGCCTAGAATATAAGACGCATTTTAGCACGCTGGAGATTCTGAAAACATGCAACCGCGCCCGCCCCTGGAACGGCTTATCCGGTAGCCGCTTCGCGTTGCTCCAACTGGTAAGCCAGCCGGCCGCCTACGATTGTAAAAATAGCTCGTCCCTGGAGTTCCCAGCCTAGAAATGGGCTATTCCGGCTTTTCGAGTGCAGGCTTTCCGCGCGGCAGGTCCATTTGCGCAGGGGATCGAATACCGTCAGGTCGGCCAGGCTGCCGTTCGCCAGCTTCGCCCCAGGCAAGCCGAAAATCCTGGCGGGCGCGGTGGTGAAAGCCTGCACCATGCGCATCAGGCTGATGCGCCCTGCCCGCACCAGCGCCAGCGCTAATGGCAGCGCGGTTTCCAACCCGATGATGCCAAAGGGGGCGCGGGTGAACTCCTGTTGTTTTTCATGCGCCGCATGCGGAGCATGGTCGGTGGCGATGGCCTCGATCACCCCCTCCGCCAGCGCTTCGATCAACGCTTCCCGGTCGCTGCGGCTGCGCAGCGGCGGATTCATCTTGAAGTTGGCATCGTAATCGCTCACGTCCTCGTCCGACAGCGTCAGGTGATGGGGGGTCGCCTCGGCGGAAGCGCGCACGCCGCGGGCGCGCGCCTGGCGCAGCAGCGCCACCGACGCGGCGGTGGAAATGTGCGCGATGTGCAGATGGGCGCCGGTCTGCTCGGCCAGCAGCAGGTCGCGCGCGACCATCACCGCTTCCGAGGCGGCGCTGATGCCCGGCAGCCCCAGCCGGTAGGAGGTAGCGCCCTCGTGCATTACCCCTCCGGCCGACAAGTTCAAATCCTCGCAGTGCTCGATCACCGGCAGGCCGAAGTTGGCGGCGTATTCCATGGCGCGGCGCAGGCGCTGCCCGTTCATCACCGGACGCCCGTCGTCGGAGATCGCCACCGCCCCGGCGGCGCGCATCCCGCCGATCTCGGCCAGGCGCTCGCCCTGGCTGCCGGCGGTGATGGCCCCGATCGGATACACTCGCGCCCGCCCCAGTTCGCGCGCCCGCTGGATCAGGTAGGCTGTGCCGCCAGCCTGGTCGTTCACCGGCTGCGTATTGGGCATGGCGCAAATCGCGGTGAATCCGCCTGCCACCGCGGCTTGGGTGCCGCTGGCGATGTCTTCCTTGTATTCCTGCCCGGGCTCGCGTAGATGCGTATGCAAATCGATGAAGCCGGGTGCGATCACCAGCCCGCTGCAATCGAGCACTCCCGGGCCGTCGGCGGCGATGCCGGCGCCGGCTTCGCGAATGCGGTCTTCGTGGATGACCACGTCGCCGATTTCATCCCGCCCGCTGGCGGGATCGAGCAGCCGTCCGTTTTTCAGGATCAGGCTCATCCCGTTGCCGCCTTGGCCGGTTCGGGTTCCGCCACCGGGCTGGCCAGCAGCCGCTCCAGCACCGCCATGCGGATCAAAACCCCGTTCTCTACCTGCTCGCGAATTACCGATTGCGGTGAATCGGCGACTTCGGCGCTGATTTCCACCCCGCGAATCATCGGCCCGGGATGCATCACCAGCGCCTGCGGACGGGCCAGCCGCAGCCGTTCCGGCGTCAGCCCGTACTCGCGCGCGTATTCCGCTTCATTGGGGAAAAAGCCGGCCTGCATGCGCTCTGTTTGCAGCCGGAGCACCATCACCGCGTCGGCGCCGTCCAGCGCCTCCTCCAGCCGGCAGGTTGCCCGCACCCGCGGCCCGTACGCCGCCGCCAGTTGCGCCGGCAGCAGGGTCCCCGGGCCGCACAGCCGCACCTGCGCTCCCATTTGCGTCAGCAGCAGCAGGTTGGAGCGCGCCACCCGGCTGTGCAGGATGTCCCCGACAATTACGATTTCCAGCCCTTCGATGCGGCCGAAGTGCCGCCAGAGGGTATAACCATCGAGCAGCGCCTGGGTGGGGTGCTCGTGCATGCCGTCGCCGGCGTTGACCACGGTCGCATGCACGTTGCGCGCCACCAGGTGCGGCGCCCCGCTCGCCGAGTGGCGGATCACGATCCCATCCACCGCCATCGCCTGCAGCGTGTAGACCGTGTCCAGCAGCGATTCGCCTTTTTCGATGCTGCTTGCCTGGGCGGTGACCGAAACCGTTTCGGCGCCCAACCGGCGGGCGGCCACTTCGAATGAGGTGCGCGTGCGGGTGGAAGGTTCGTAAAAAAGCAGCAGCAGCCGCCGCCCCGACAGCCGCCGTTCCGGCGCCTGCTGCTGAAAGCGCCGTGCCTGGTGCAATATCGCCCAGGCCTCGTCCATCCCCAGTCCTTCGATGCCCAGCAGGTGCTTCATATTCTTCCGCCAGCGCTGTCCGGCGCGCGCCGGCAGCGCGGCCTAGCGGGCCTCCACCAGCAACACTTTTTCCATGTCGTCAATTTCCTTCAATTTGACTTCGATGATTTCCCGGTCCGTCGTTTGCACGTACTTGCCGATAAAGGAGGCCTCGATCGGCAGCTCGCGGTGCCCCCGGTCAATCAGCACGCAAAGCTGCACCCGCTTCGGCCGGCCCTGATCGAAGATGGCGTCCAGCGCGGCGCGGGTGGTGCGGCCGGTGTAAAGCACGTCGTCCACCAGCACCACGTTCTTGCCTTCCAGCGGCACGTTGAGCTGGGTGCCTTTGAGCACCGGCTTCTGGTCCACGGTCGAGAGATCGTCGCGATAGAAGGTGATGTCCAATTCGCCGACCGGAACCGGGCGCGATTCGATGCGCGCGGCCAGGGTTCCCAGGCGCTGCGCCAGGGGCAGCCCCCGTCGGCGTATGCCCACCAGCACCAGATCGTCCACGCCGTTATTTTTTTCCACGATTTCATGCGCCAACCGCACCAGCGTACGCTCGATTTCCGAGGCCGACATCAGTTGCGCTTTCGGTTGGAGGAGGGGTTTTTCAGCGGATGCCATGGCGAGTTCATGATAACAAAAAGCGTGAATGGCCGAGTCGGACAGCATTGCTGTCCAAGAATGCCGGCCGAAGCGCGAGGTTCCTTCCAGATCTTGCGTCTATGAACGGCAAAATATTTCCGACAGCCATATGTTTCGAGTGGGATCCGGTTTCGGCCGGTCCCTTGCGATAGCGTCAGCGCCTAAACTTAAAAAGCGGCCGTGCCGCCTGCGGCATCGTCGAGCCGGGTGGCCGGCATTTTGCGGGAATACTTAAGGGCCGGGGCTTAGCGCTCGGCCAATTCCCGTTCCGGATCGGGCCGGCGCACGCGCAGGTGTTCGGCAAAGTCCGGGTACCGCTGCCGCAGCGCTTCAAACATTTCCCACGCGGTTTCGCGATAGGAAAAATGTCCGCCCGGCGCGGTACGTAGCTCGATCAGGTAGGCGGCCTCGGCGGCGTCCATTTTGAACAAGGTGCGCTTGCGATAAGCCAGCGAGATCAGGTAGGGAGCGGCGGTCGCGGGCAACTGCTCGGCCGTCTGTCGCGCGGCCAGCAGGGTTGCCTGGTACTCCGCCGCGGCGCCGTAGGCAATCACCGGCGCGGGGGTTTCATATCCGTGCTGGAAGCTGGCGGCCTGGTGAATCTGCACGCAGCGCCGGTGCCGGTGCAGGTCGCGGAATCCCCCCAGGTCCATGAAGATATCGAAGAGGAAACCGTAACCGGAGCGCCATTCGCGCGCCAGCTCGTCATGCGCTCCGCGGCGGCGCAGTCCGGTTTCCAGAATCTCCTTGCGCCGGCGGGCGGAAAGTCCTGACACAAATTCAGTAATTTGCTGGTAGGGCAGGTCGCAGGCGCCGTAGAGGAGCGTCGAGGCGGCTTCCAGCTCGAACCCGCCGGGCTCGATCAAGGTTACCCTCGCCGCCGGCTGCGGTTCGGCGCCGCCCAGCAGTTCCTGGGCGAGCTGGCGCAGCTCGCGCCGGGCTGCGATGAGATAGGGATTAGGCTCGGCGTATTTCACCAGCGTCGGCAGCGCCGGCGCCGGCCGGCCGATTTGCTCCAAGGCCGACGCCAGCGCAGGGTCGCCGCCGCCGAGCGCCTGCGCGGCCTCGCGCAGCATCGCCCGCCGCGGATCGTATGCCGGCGTCGCGGCCGCCTGCTTCAGCGCCTGCCCCAGCTCGCGCACTTCGGCATATTCGGAGGAAAGCAGGCGCGCAATTTGGGATTCCAGCGTGCGCGCGCTGACAATCTGTCCCAGGCTGGTCATGGTCGCCAGCGGCAGCAGGTAGCGCGCCACGTCGAAGGCCCGGGCCCGAAGCGCGCGCGCGAAGCGCTCCGCCTCCATTCCTTCTGGACAGGGCGTGCGATCGCAATAGGCGCGCCAGATTTTTTCGCTGAGGGTGTGATACGCCTGAAACAAACCGGCCAGGGCGGTTTCGTACCGGGTTCTCTGTTCAGCGGTTAGCTCGGCCGGCACGTGCCAGTCCCCGCTGCGAAACCGCTGGTAGCGGGTGGAGCGTTCCTGCCCATCCCAGCGGTTTTCATCCACCGCTTCGATCGCCGCCAGCAGCGATAACCGCTCGATGGCGAAGCCCACGTGCGCCAGGTCCGCGATGGAGCGGTGCCCATACTGAAAATAGAAGGTATTGAGGAATTTTTCCGCTTTCTGGCGGTCGATCTCACGCAGGCTTTCCGTCAGTGACAGCGCGGAACGGCTGTAGCGCGCCATCGCGTAAGCCAGCACTTCCGGCTCGACGCCCCAGAGCGCGAAGACTTGCGCCCCATCGGCCGCTTCGCACCCCGCCGGGTTGGGCTGCTCTGGCGTGCGGCGGTCAGGAAAGGCGGGCGAAGGCGCGCCGGGCAGGGCTGGGTCGTGGGCGTTGGGCATGAACTCGGCCCTAGTATAACCGCCGCTCTCGCGCTTTCCGCTTGCTTCCCGGCGCCGGGCTTGAAATGCTGCGACTATGGCCGCTCCCTCGCCCGCGCGGCGCGCCGCGGCGCAAATCCTGATGGCGGTGGAATCCCGCGAGGCGTGGGCTTCCGAGTTGCTGCGCGCCCGCGGCGCCGGGCTGTCGCCCGCGGATCGCGCGCTGGCTTCCGAGTTGGTGTTGGGAGTGTTGCGGCGCCGGCAATGGCTCGATCATCGCTTGAACGCTGTCCTGGCGCCGCGCGGCTGGAGTGTCGAGCGCCTCGATTCCGGCTTGCGCGCGGCTTTGCGTTTGGGCCTCTATCAGCTCATCTGGCTGGAACGCATTCCGGCCGCCGTCGCCGTGGATCAAAGCGTCGGCCTGGCGCGCGTGCTGCGCCTGGCCTCCGGCGCCGGATTGGTCAACGCCGTCTTGCGCAACTGCGCCCGCGCCTCCGACCTGCGCGCTGCCTCCGCCCTCTGGCCGGGGCCCGCCGATTGGAACGATTCTGGCTTCCAGGCCTGGTTATCGCACCCGCCCTGGCTGTTATCGCGTTGGCGCGCCCGCTTCGGCGAGGCCGCGGCCCGGGAGATTGCGATTTACGACAACGCCGCGCCGCCGCTGCATCTCTGCTTTCATCCCGGCCTCGACCCGGAGCGCGTCCTCGGCGAATTGGCTTCGCAGGGAGTGGTTGCGGAGCCCCTGTGGCTGCGCGGCGCTTGGGTCGTGCGCTCCGGCGAGGCCACGGCCGTTGAAAGCTTCCGGTGCCGCCGCTATTGGATCCAAACCGCTGCTTCCCAATTCATGGCCTGGCTGCTTTTGGCGGGCGCTCCGGCTGTGCCGGCTGACGGGTCGGTGGACGCCTGCGCGGCTCCCGGCGGCAAGGCGGCTTTGCTGGCCGCCGCCGGCGGGCCGGTCCTGGCAATCGAGCTGCACTGGAAGCGCGCCGTGCAGATGCGGCGCCGCTTTCCTGCCGTTGCCGGTGTGCCGGAGTCGCCCGCCTGGCCGGGCTTGCATGCGGTCGCGGCCGATGCCGCTCGCGGCTGGCCCGCGGCATCTGCCTTTTCCCGCATCCTGCTGGACGCGCCCTGTACCGGATCGGGCACGCTGGCCCGCAATCCGGAATTGCGCTGGCGCCTGCAGCCGTCCGATCCGCCCCGCTTGGCCGAACTCCAAGCCCGGCTGCTCGCCTCGGCCCTGCGCCAGGCCGCGCCCGGCGCCCGGCTGCTTTATAGCGTCTGCTCGCTGGAACCGGAGGAAGGCGAGCAGTTGATCGCTCGCGCCTTGGAAACCCTGCCCGCCTGGCGCCCTCTGTCGCTGGCGCCCTTGGCCGCCGCCATGCTGCAAGCCGGACGCCTGCATCGCCTCCCCTCCGGCGCCGTGTTTTCCGGCCCCTTTCTGTCCTTGCCCCCCGGCCCCGAAACCGGCGCTGGTTTTTTTGCGGCCATGCTCGCGCGCGACTGACCGCCGCGTCCGGATATAAAAAATCGCCCGGCGCAGGCGATGCGCCGGGCGAGATGGTTCCAGGCAGGTTTTGAATTAGAGCAATGCGGGCGGAGGATTCTGTGGCGTTCCGCCGGTTTGCACCTTGATGTGGTTTTTCACTTTCAGCCCTTGCGCGGCCTCGCGCGCAATCTTCGCGGCGCGGGCTTTGTCATGGTGGCTGTTGACCGTGCCGCTCAGAACCACATGATTGCCGCTGACCGCTACCATCACGTTGCTCAGGGCCGGATCAGCCTGCAACTGGTTCTGAATCTGAGTTTGAACATTGCTGTTCGCGCTCGGCTGCGTGCCAGCCTGCTGCCCCGACTGGCCGTTCTGTTGGCTGCTGGGAGGATACGCCTGCTGGTTCTGGTTTTGCTCGTTCTGATTCTGCTGGTTCTGGTTTTGCTGGGTGGCCGACGGCTGCTGCTCCTGCTGCTCTTCTTGCTGTTGCTGCGCGTTCGGTTGCTGTTGGGCGTTCGGCTGCGATTGCGGGGTCATGCTGCCCGACTGGTTGGTCTGTGAGCTGCTGGAGCTCGATTGCGATTGCGAGGAGGAGTATGGCGGCTGCGGGTTGGGCGTCGCGCCCGGCTGGCCCTGGCTTTGCGGAGTCGCCGACGGCGAGGCCGCGCCGCTGTTCGAGCTGCTCGAGGCGCAAGGGCAATTGTTGTTCGCCGTGCCCTGCGCTGCGGCCGATGCGCTGGGATTGGCGCTGGACGTGGCGCTGGAACCGACGGTGATATTGTTGATTACGTTGGTAACTCCAGCCACCGACTGCGCCACCGACTGGGCTTGATCTTTGGCCTCTTCCGTGGGAACGGTGCCGCTTAAAGTGACATTCCCGCTGTTATCGGCCGTGGCTTGCACCGGGTATTGTGCGAGTTGGCTGTTCGACTGGATGGTTTGCATGACCTGGTTTTGCAGCGTCACGTTATTTTGCACATTGGTGGTGTTTTGCGACGTGCCGGCCCCGGACGATGCCGAGTTGCTGCTCGGATTTGAACCGGGCGTTTGCTGGCCGCTCGACTGCTGTTCGCTCGATTGCTGTTCACTCGATTGCTGTTCAGCCGATTGCTGCCCTCCGCTGGCGCTCGAGCTGCTGCTTGAGCTGCTGGGTGGCATCGCGCTGGAACTGCTGCTCGACCCGCTGGACGGCGGTTGCATCGGCGTGGCGCTGGAGTTGACCTTGAGGTCGTTGTCCACTTTGGTGACGCCCGCCACCGCTTTCACCAGCCGCGTCGCCCGCTTCTTGTCCGCTTTGCTGGGAACGGTGCCGCTCAGTTGCACATGACCCTTGCTATCCACGGTCGCGGTCAGGTTGTACTGCGATAGCTCGGCGTCCGACATCAGCGCCTGGGTCACTTGCGACTGCAAATTATTGCCCATCCCCGCCTGCGCGGAG
The DNA here is from genome assembly GCA_021789895.1 of Acidobacteriota bacterium. Classification (GTDB taxonomy): domain Bacteria; phylum Acidobacteriota; class Terriglobia; order Terriglobales; family SCQP01; genus JAKASR01. The sequence continues at coordinate 90,359 of JAJYIU010000007.1, forward strand.
GGGTTGCTGGCCGCCGTCTCGCCCTGGTTTTGATTTTGTTGGCTCGGGGTTTCCGTGGGCGTGCTGGTGCCGTTTTGTTCCTGCCCCGGCGAGGCTTGGTTTTCCGATTGACCTACCGTGGACGATGCCGCCGCGCCGTTTCCGCCGCTGACGGTGATCTGGTTGTTGACGCTCACCACTCCCGCTACTGCGTCCGCCAGTTGCTCGGCGTGTGTTTTCGCTGATTTCGTCGGCACGCTGCCTTGTAAGGTCACCTGGCCGCTGCTCACCGTGGCGGTGATGCCCGCGTTTTGAAGTGCCGGGTCGGTGTTGATCGCGTTTTGAACCTGTTGTTGGATTTGCGAGTCGCTCAACGCGGGTTGTTGCTGTTGCTGCTGGCCCGACGGCGAAGTGGCCGACGGGTTGGTTTGCGAGGGCGTATTCGGCGAGTTCGGCTGATTCGGCTGGGTGGTCGAGGGTTGCTGGGCAACCGCCATACCGCCTCCCAGACCGATGGCCAGCGCCAGAATCGCCCATCGGTTTGCACTCAATAACTTCATGATTTCTCCCTCTGCATAGGTGCATGGAATCGTTGGCGCTGCCGCCTCGGGTCGGGACACTCTCCACTCCTCGACGGTCGCGCCTTTGCTTTGGTTCGATTGCCCACTCCGGGGGAATGAGTTGTCCATTGTTCCCTTAAACTCATCCGGCGTGGCTCTGCCGACGGAAGCTGCATGGAAGAATTCGGCACTGAACTGCGGAAAAATCGCCGGCGAGGTGGGAAGCCGCTGAATTGGGAGTTGAATTTTGGCCTGGGAAGCCGTCGAGTTAACCTCTGGCGGACTGTCTCTATGCCCTCCCGGTTAGCGGCTCCCGGCATCGGTGCGGGGGCGTAATCCGGCGGCCCGGCTGCCAAGTTGCTTCCCCCGGCAGTGACTCTGGTTTATGATGACCTACATCATCGCGCACGCAATGTCTATAGCCTGACCGGCGAAAATGAGTATTTTCCCTTTATCGCTGGCGCTGTCTCTGATCTGTTCGGCGGTGTTCCTGGCTCTCGCCTGGATCCGGCGCCAGGATATCTTTCTGCGTTCCTGGCTATTGGCCTGGCTGGGCCTCAGTTTGAGCGCCGGTTTGAATGAATTGCATTGGGGCTTGTATGCCCCCTTCCGCCATGCCCTGAACACCACCTTGTTGTTTTGGGCGCTTTCCTTCCTGTATTTATCGGCGCAGCAGCTCAACCGCGTCCAATTTAAAAGCCTCATCCCGCCGCCCGCGTCCGCCACCCCCCTCGCTCCGCCGCGCAATTGGCCGCCCACCTGGTTCTGGCTCGGCGGCGCGCTCTGGGCCTCATTGGTGCTCAGCGACCGGTTGCCGCATACTCCGTGGCTGCGCCTGCCGGAAATCCTCGCTTTCCTGATTGCCGGCATGGAATTCAGTCTGGTCCAGCGCCGTCCCTGGCCGCAGCGCTTTCTTGGCGTCGCCATCCTGTTCTGGGGGCTGGCGGTGCTTTGGCGCCAGGGGTTGGTGGCCGCCGCCATCCTGCCGGCGATGTCGCTGGAAATGCCCGCCCGCACCCTGCTGGCGCTGTGCATGCTGCTGGTGATCTACGATGAAGAAACGCGCAGCGCCGGCCGCCATCTCCTGGCGCTCTCCAATCTGCAGTTGCGCGGCCATGGCGCGGTGCGCCCTGAAGACTTGCATGGCGTGCTGGCGACGCTGCATAAGCGCGTCTTGAGCCAGTTCTCCCGCCAGGCGCTGCTCTGGATCTCGCCCGAATTCGGCCTCGGTTCCGGCTCCTTCTATTCCGGCTTCAGCCCTGGCTTTTTGGAATATCTGCATTCCACCGGCGCCGGAGTGCTGCGCGATTTGTTGCCGCGCTTCGGCGGGTTTCTGGTGTTGCACGATTTGCGCCGCCCCGCCGAGCTTGGCGCCCTGGCCGACAACCCGGAATTTCAGCAGTTGATCCGCCGCCTGCGGGCGGAGAACATGCCCGGCTTCACTGCCGTCGCGCTGCAGGCGCATCGCCAGGTGCAGGGCCTGATCCTGATCGGGCATGAGCGCCGCCGCGGCTTGCTCGCCGACGAGGTGCGCATTGTCTTCATCCTCGCCGGCCAGCTCGCCGTCGCGCTGGAAAATTACCGCCTCGCCGCCGAATCCCTGCGCCGCGGCAAGGAATACGAGCTGCTGACCCATGTCGGCACCGCCATCAGCTCCATCCTCGATCGCGACAGCTTGTTCCGCATGATTCACTCTGAACTCGGAAAGCTGATGGACGTGAGCAATTTCTATGTTGCTTTTGAGCAGCCCGGGGACGAAGAAATCAGCTTCGAATTCGAGATCGAACACGACGTCCTGCTGCCTTCGCGCCAACGCCCTCGCGCCCAGGGCCTGACCGAGTTCATCATTCAGACCGGACGGCCGCTGTTGATTCCACGCGGCGTGTCCGAGTTCCTCGAAGCCAAGGGCATTCAGGCCAGTGGCCGTCCTGCCCGGTGCTGGATGGGCGTCCCGATTCTGCGGCCCGGCCGCCCTTCCGGCGTGATTGCGCTGCAGAATTACGATCGCGAAGACGTTTTCGATGCCGGACACCTCCGCCTGCTCGAAATAGTTGCCGGCCAGGCCTCGGTTGCGATGGAAAACGCCCGCCTGTTCACCGAAGAGCAGCGCAGCAACCGCGAGTTGCAGTTCCTGAACCGGATCGCTCACATTGCCATCTCCACCTTCGGCCCGCCCCAGGCCATGCTCCAGGCGGTAGCTCAGGAAATCCAGGCGGCTTTCGATTGCGATTATGTCGCTTTGGGCCTGGTCGGCTTCCGCGCCGCCGAAGTGGAGTTTGAAGCGGTCGCCGGCCGCCTGCCGCCGTCCTCGCGCCCGCCGCGGCTCAGCCTGCGCCAGCCGCCGCTGTCGGAGGCGATACATCGGCGTCAGCCATGCCGCTGGAGCTCGGAAAGCGGCTCGCCGCCGCCCACTCTCCATCCCCAGGCGTGCAGCCAGTTCATTCTCCCCGTCTGTTATGCCCAGCAGGTGCTCGGCATCCTGGTGCTGGAAAGCCGCCTCCCCGGCGCGTTCCCCGCCGAACAGGTGCGTACGCTTCAGACCCTCAGCGATCAGCTTGCCGCCGCGCTCAATAACATCATCATTTTCCAGAGCATGGAACAGCAGGCGATCACGGACGGCCTGACCGGCTTGAAAACCCGGCGCTTCTTCATGGAAGCGCTGCAGGCCGAGTGGAAACGCTCCGCCCGCACCGGCCGGCCGTTGACCCTGCTGCTGCTCGATCTGAACAATTTCAAGCAGCTCAACGATACCCTCGGCCATCTAGAAGGCGATGCCGCCCTGCGCCGCACCGCGCGCATCCTGGAGCAGAAATGCCGCGCCAGCAATATCATCGCCCGTTTCGGCGGAGATGAGTTCACCATCCTGTTGCAGGAAACGTCCAAGCAACAAGCCCCGGCGCTGGTCGAGCGCCTGTGCCTGGCGCTTGAGCAGGATGCGCTGCTGCGCGAGCGCGGCCTCAGCGCCAGCTTTGGCTTAGCCTCCTTTCCCGAAGATGGCGCCACCCCGGAGGAGGTATTGCGCGCCGCCGATCTCGATATGTATTCCGCCAAGCACGCCGCCGCTGCGCAGGGCGCCGGCTATCGCCTGCGCCATACCCCGCCATCTTTGGATTCGCCCGCTTCGCTGGATGCCGCCTTGCCGGGGCTGTTGTCGCTGACCGCCGCGCTCGATGCCCGCGACCTGCTCGGCCCGGGACACCACGAGCGCGTGGCGCAGTTGGCCTGGCGCCTGGCGCGAGCTTTATCCCTGCCCGAGGCGGAACAAGACCGCATCCGCCTCGCCGGCCGCCTCCACGATCTCGGCAAGTGCGGCTTCAGCGGCGAGTTCCTGCGCCAGCCGCGCCTGCTTGCCGCCGACTGGTCTTTGATGCGCCGCCACCCCGCCTTGGGCGCCGAAATGCTGCGCGGCCTCGAAGGCGGGGAGCCCATTGCCGCATACGTCGCCGCCCATCACGAGTGGTTCAATGGCCAAGGCTATCCGCTCGGTCTGAGCGGCGAAGCGGTGCCCCTGGGCGCTCGTATGATCGCCCTGGCCGAAGCCTATGACGCCATGACCCACCCCATTCCCGCTCGCCAGCCCGTCTGTTTTACTCCCGAGGCCGCTGCCAGCGAGCTGCAGCGCCTCGCCGCCATCCAGTTCGATCCACAACTGGTCGAGGCCTTTCTGCGCCTCTTGCGCTCCCCGCTTTCGGTCTCCGCGCTTTCGCAATCGGTTTAAAATCGCCCGCCCTGCCGCTCCCTTAGTTTTGCCAAGCTGTCCTATCCTGTTGCTGCGTGTCTTTACCTCGCTCCAGCGCCCGCCCCCGTCTCACCGGCCTGCACCTGGGCCGGCTCGGCCAGATCGTGTTCTGGATGATGGCCGCGGTGGCGCTCTCGCGCGTGATCGGCTATATCCGCAACGCTTATATCGCTTATGCCTTTGGCGCCAATAAATTCGTGGATGTTTATGTTGCCGCCTTTACCCTTCCCAACTGGCTCAATTACCTGGCCGCCGGCGGCACCCTTTCCATCACCTTTATCACGCTCTTCAGCGGCTATCTGGCGCGGGGAGAGGAAGAGGAGGGCTATCGCGTCTTTTCCACCGTCCTCAATTTCCTCTTCCTCTTTCTCGCCACCGGCGTGGCCCTGGGCGAGTGGCTGGCCCCGCGCCTGTTGCGCCTCTATCTGCCCGCCTTTTCTCCGGCGCAGTTGGCCTTGTGCATCCGCCTCACCCGCATCCTGCTGCCGGCGCAGATCTGCTTCGGCCTGGGCGCGATTCTATCGGCTTTGCTTTATGCCCGCGGCCGTTTTTTCCTGCCCGCGGTCGCGCCCCTGGTATATAGCCTGTTCGTAATCTTCGGCGGCGTGCTGCTGCGCGCGCGCCTGGGCATTGACAGCCTCGCCTGGGGCGCGCTCGCCGGAGCGCTGCTCGGGCCGCTGCTGTTGCCGCTCGCCGGCGCGCGGCAGGCCGGCTTGCGCTATTTCTTCCAGCTCCGCTTGCGCCACCCCGGATTTCGCGAGTGGCTGCGCCTCACCTGGCCGCTGATGATCGGCGTTACCCTGGTCAGCGCCGATGATTGGATCATGCAGCCGCTGGCGGCGCATGTGCACGGCCTGATCTCGCTGCTCAATTATGCCAAGCGTCTGGATTACGTTCCCATTGCCGTGCTCGGCCAGGCCGTCGGCCAGGCGGGCATGCCGTTCTTCGCCCGCCTCGCCAGTGAAGGCGATTGGAAGGGCTTCGGCGTGACCCTGGAACGCACCGTCTGGCGCACCGCCGCCGGTGCGCTGCTGGTCTCAAGCGCCATGGCGGCGCTCAGCCTGCCGCTGGTGCGGCTGATCTACCAGCGCGGTCTATTCCTCCCCGCCGCCGCCCGCGCCACCGCCTTCTATCTCGCCCTTTTCCTGCTCGCGCTGGTGTTCTGGAGCGTGCAGAACCTTTACGCCCGCGCCTTTTATGCCGCCGGCAATACCTTGACCCCCATGCTCGCCGGCACCCTGCTGACCGCGGCCATGATCCCGGTCTATATCTTCTTCGCCCATCGCTGGCGCGGCCTTGGCCTGGTCCTGGCCTCCGATCTGGGCATCGCGCTCTATGCCGTCCTGTTGGGCTGGTTGTTATCCCGCCGCGGCCTGCTGTTGCACCCCCGCCGCCGCCGCGGACAACTGGCGCGCCTGCTGCTGCTTTGCCTCGTCGCCGGCGGCGCCGCCCTCGCGCTCGTGCGCCTGCTCGAACCCGCCCGTTATCGTTGGCTGCCGGAATTGGGCGTGCTTACCCTGGCCGGGCTGGTCTGGATGCTGCTGGCGGCTTTGCTCGCCCGCGCGCTCCGCCTCGATCCGCTGCTGCGCGAGGCCATGTCGCTGCTGCGCCGCGCCGCCCTCAAACTTGGTTGGCTGAAGCCCGATGCTCGCGACGACGCTCCCTGGCGCGCCTGAGCTGCCGCCGGCAAAGGCGCTTATTTAAAAAATCTTCCCCAGCTTGTGCTTGATATCCGGCCAGAATTCGGCTTCCACATTGAAGATGGCGGTCCCGCCCAGATCCCAGTAAATGCGCGAGAGCGTATGGCCGGTGTTCCGCTCGTTTTGGGGATAGTACAGGTTTGAGGTCACCGCCGCCAGCACCGTCCCGCTGGTGGCGCCGCTGGCGAAGGTCCAGCCGCCGCTGTCGGTGCGGGCGATGAATACCCGCGACAGCGCATACCAGATCCGCGTCCCAAATCCCGCCCGCCGGCCCAGCCGGAAATAGCGCGGGTCCTGATGCAGCCAACGGGGAAACAGATAATCTCCGAAGAAACCGGAGATGGTCGAATCCAGCAGCGCCGAGCCATAGCACTTGCCGTAGCTGTCCAGCCCGCTGCCGTAGCCGCAAAATCCATCCGTGTGGGAGTGCTCCAGCCCGGCTTCCGCCGCTCCCGCCGCCAGCCCGATTGGATCGTAGGCTCCTTGCTCCCATTCCAGTAACTTTTCATGCGCGCTGAGCGGCACGAATTTGTGCCGGTAGTCCACGTTATAGGCGGGGATGACGAAGAAAATATGTTTCGGCGAGCCCGCCAGGGCGGCTTTTGCCCGCCGCGGTGGCTTCGCCTGCTGTTTCCGCCCTGCCGGCGTCGCGGGTGGAGCATTGCCAGCAGCGGCCGGCGCCGCCACCGCATGAGTTTGCTGCGGCGGAGGCGTGGAGATGCGTTGCCCGGCCGCCGGCACTGCCAGCGCGGCGAGCAACGGCAAGGCCAACAGTACGGGCTGGAGGGAATTCATGTTCGGAATCTTCCGGCGGGGAAGCGCTCTTCTTCACTATCCCATAAAACGATTTCAGGTTGAAAGCACCCCCGCTCCGCTCGCGGCCGCCGCCTTCGTCCTTTCCGCTTCTTTTTCGGCCCGGACCGAATTACAATCGGGGGCGGTTTGGCGCGTTTCGCCGTTACGGAATGAACTATGAGAATTCGTTTCCGGCTCCCGGGGATGTTCTTATTGGGCTTGGCCCTGGCAAGCAGCGCCGCGGGGCAAGCCGCGCCCGCCGCCGCGCCGCAGCGCTGGGCCCGGTTGGGCGATTTTCGCCTCGATAACGGCGCCGTCATCCGTGACTGCCGCCTCGGCTATCGCGTGGCCGGCAAGCTCAATTCCGCCCGCTCCAACGCGATCCTGTGGCCGAGTTGGTTTACCGGCACCGCCGGCAGCCTGCTCAATTACGCCGGCCCGGGACGCATGCTCGATCCCGGTAAATATTTCATCATCTTCGTGGATGCGCTCGGCGACGGGGTTTCCAGCTCGCCCTCCAACAGCCGTCTGCAGCCGGGACTGCGCTTTCCGCGCTTTTCCGTCCGCGATATGGTGCGTTCCGAGCATCGGCTGGCGGCCCAGGTGCTTCACCTGCCCCATCTCCTGGCCGTCATGGGCATTTCCAAGGGCGGCATGCAGTCGTTTCAATGGGCGGTCAGCTACCCCGGTTACGTGAGCAAAATTATTCCCATTGTCGGCTCGCCCCGTCCGGCGGCCTACGATCGCCTGCTCTGGCGCACCGGCATCGAGATCATTCGACATTCCCGCGGTTTCGACCGCGGCGCGTATCGCCACCCTCCGCCCCTGCCGGCGCTCTGGGATTTGACTTCCCTGAATCTCACCACCCGCTCGTATCGCAATCGCCGCACCTCGCTGGCGGCCTTTCCCGCCTGGCATCGCCGCATCGAGCATCCCGCCGCCCCCTTCGATGCCGATAATTGGCTTCGCCAGGCCCAGGCCATGATGCGGCTCGACGTCGCCCGCCCCTACGGCGATAGCATGCGGCGGGCCGTGGCGCGGGTCCGCGCGCGCATGCTGATCGTGCCCTCCGCGCGCGACCACATGGTCACGCCTGGCCCCGCCGAGGCCTTTTATCGCCTGCTTCCCGCCGGCCAGGGACGATTGCTGCTGCTTCGCTCCGATTGCGGGCATACCGCTCCCGGCTGCGAAGCGGCGCGGCTCGCAGCCGCCGTGCGGCGCATGCTTCGGGGGGCGCATTGAGGTGGATATTACGCCGGCGCCCGGAACGTAGGTAATTCTATTGGCGCGAACGCGCGCCGTCTGCCGGGCTTTTCCAGCCGGGGAGGGAATATGCGCATTACCGATACCTTGCCGATCATCATCCTCGATTATTCCTGGATGGCGCTCGGGATCTTCTTTCTGGTGTTGTGGTGGCGCACCAATAAAATCAAGCAGCGCGAGTCCAAGCCGCTGCGCGTTCTGGATAAAGTCTTGATCTGGGGCGGCTATATTGCATTGTTGAGTCTGGGCCCGGTGAACAAATCAGCCGGCGGCGCTTGGTCCCTGTCCTGGCGGCATTGGAATCTGCCGTTATTCCTGGCCCACCCCGCGCTGCAAGTTGCGGGCTTGGCGGTCGCGATGGCGGGGCTGCTCCTGACCGGCTGGGCGCGCGGAGTGCTGGGCCGCTACTGGAGCGGGACGGTCGCTCTCAAACAAGACCACCGCTTGATCTCGCATGGCCCTTATCGCTTCGTGCGCCATCCGCTCTACAGCGGCCTCTTGCTGGCCGCGATCGGCACCACCCTGGTGCTCGACGGCGCTCATTGCCTGCTCGGCCTGGCCTTGCTGTTGCTGGCTTTTGTCAGCCGCGCCCGGCGGGAAGACGCCTTGCTTGCCTCGGAATTCGGCCCCACCTTCGCCGCGTATCGGCGCCGCACCGGCCTGCTGGTGCCGGGCCTCTGAGCGCCGCTAGCGGTGCGCGGCCGGATTATCGCGACGCCCGGCCGGCGAAATTGGCCGCCGCGAATTGCAACGCCGCCGGCAGCCGCGCCGCGAAATAGCTCCAGTCGTGCCCGCCTGGATACAGGTGGAACTCATGCGGCACGCCCAACTGCAGCAACCGCCGGTGCAGCTCCAGCGCCCCCTGCTGGAACCCATAATCGTCCTGTTGGCCGCAGTCGAATTCGATCTTCAGGCCGCTTAAATGCCGCCGGCTTTGCGCCAGCGTGAAAGGCGAATTGCGCGCCCAGAAGCGCGGATTGGGCGGCATGCCGAAAATGCGGCCGAGATAGCGCAGGCGCCGCCGCGTGAGCGGATCATTCACCGCCGCGACCGGCGGACGCCGCAACAGCATGGCGCTGTGCGCGCTCACCGACCCGAACCGCTGCGGATATTTGAAGGCCAGGTGCAGCGCCCCATAGCCGCCCATCGAAATTCCCAGCAAGGCGCGGTTGCGGCGGCCGGGCAGCGTGCGGTAGCGCTGCCCGATCCAGCCGGGCAATTCGCGCATGAAAAAATCTTCATACCGCATCCGGCCGTCGTAGGCATTGATGTAGAAACTGTTGAAGCTGTCGGCGCTGACGATCAGAAATGGCCGGAGTTGATGCCCCTGCCAGAGATCGTCAATCAGCATCCAGGCTTGGCTGTTGACCAGTTCCTCGGCGCTGCCTCCCAGCCCTGGCAGATAATACAGCACCGGGTATCGTCGCCGCGGCGGGCGGTTGTAGCCGGGCGGCAGCAGCACGCAGAAATTGACCTTCCGGTCCAGAATCCGGCTGTGGTAGGCCAGGCACTGCACCCTGGCCCCGGGGTTGGCGGGCGCGGCGTTCGTGGCCGGCGGCGCCGGGGTGCTGACTTTCGCGGGCGCACGGGAGGGGGCCGCGGGGTGGGAAAACTCCACCCGGTCCATCAGCCAGCCGGCCGCCATGACCATCGCAATCAGCGCCAGCCAGCGCAGCACTTTATTCATAAGTCAGTGTAGGCATAATCCGCCGGCGGCGCGGGTAGCGGTTGGCTAGCCCCTCGCGGCAGCGCGGCTCATTCATAGCGCAGCGCTTTGATGGGATCGAGCCGGGCCGCCCGCGCCGCCGGATAGAGTCCCGCCAGCAGGCTGATGAAAATGGCAAAGCCGATCGCGCCCAGCGCCAGCCACCACGGCACCATGGAAACCTCAACCGCGGGCAGATTGCGGCGGTTGAGATAGATCGCCGTCCCCCAGTTCAGCCCTCGCCCCAGCGCCCACCCCAGGATGACTCCTGCAATCCCGCCGGCCAGGCCCATCACCCCGGCTTCCATCAGGAATAGTTTTTTAATTTCCAATTCGCCCGCGCCCAGGGCCTTCAGTACGCCGATTTCGCGCCGCCGCTCGAGAATCGCCATCACCAGCGTGTTGATGATGCCCAGCGAGGCGACCGCCAGCGCCAGGCTGCCAAACACGCCCAGCAGCAGGTCGAAAATCGCAAACACCAGGGCCAGCCGCCGGCTCGCGTCCTGGAGCGAAAAAGTGCGGAAGCCCATGCCCCGGATCGCCGCCTCCGCCGCAGGCACGTCGCTGGCCGATTGCAGGTTCACCGTCAGGCTGGAATAATTCCGGCCGGCGCCGGCGCCCTGCACCACGTTGCGCAAGTCGCTCACCTCCGCTACCTGCAAGCGCTCCGCGAGCGATTGCGGGATGAACACCCGGCCGGGCATGAATCCGCTGAATCCGAACACCGGCTGCGAGAAAATGATGCCGACGATGCGCAGGCGCTCGACCTGCGGCACGATGGCGAAGCCGGAGGCATCGCTCCCTGGCGCGGCGGGCAGGGGCTCCCGCCGGGCGTAGCGCAAGTCCAACTCCTGGCCGAGCAGGCGGTGCGGATGCGCCGTCAATTGCTTCGCAAAACTGTCCTCGAGTATCGCTTCCCGGGCTTGCGGGCCGGAAAAATAACGGCCTTTCATCCCCGTGAAGGCGTCGTTGTGGCGCGCCAGGTTGGGCACGCCGGCGATCGCGGTCGTATAGGGATGCCCGTCGTAATTGACCTCGTTGATGAAGCGAACCTGGTTGTAAACCTCGGTCACGTGCGGCAGCCGCCGCAACGCGGCCAAGGCGGCGCTATCGAGCGGGCGCGAGGGCTGCGGCGGCTTCGCCGGCGTGTGCGCCAGGCGGCGAAGCCCGCGAAAATCGATCTTGCGCGTGACCAGGATGGAATTGAACAAGCCGCTGTGCGACAGCCGCGACGAGGCGAAATGCTTGAGCCCGGCCCCCAGCGAGAGCATTGCCACCAGCGAGGCGCCACCGACCGCAATGCCCAGCGTCGTCAGGCTGTTCCGCAGCAGCGCCTCCCGCAGATTGCGTCCCGCCAGCTCGGCCATGTCGCGCGGTTTCATGCCTGCCCGCCTTCCGGCTCCGCCGCCGGCGCCGCGGCTCCATCCGCCGCCAGTAGTCCGTCTTGCAGCGCCAGAATTCGCCCGGCATAGGCTTCGGCCAGCGCGCGTTCGTGCGTCACCATCAGGATCGTGACGCCCAGTTCGCGGTTGATCTCGCGGAACAGCTCCAGTATCTGGCGGCCGTTGCGGCTGTCCAGGTTGCCCGTGGGCTCATCCGCCAGCAGGATGCCGGGCCGGTTCACCAGCGCGCGCGCAATCGCGGCGCGCTGCTGTTCTCCCCCGGAAAGTTCGCTGGGACGATGCCCGCGGCGCGCCGTCAGGCGCACCCGCTCCAGCGCCGCCGCCACCCGCGCCGCCCGCTCCCCGCGCTCCACTTCGGCCAGGCGCAGCGGCAACTCCACGTTTTCCTCCAGCGTCATCCGCGGCAGCAGGTTGAAATTCTGAAATACCATGCCCACCGTTTGCCGCCGGTGGCGCGCCAGCTCGGCCGCGCTCATCGCCCCCAGTTCGCGTTCCCGCACATACACGGCCCCGGCGCTGGGATGGTCCAGCCCCGCCAGCAGGTTCAGCAGCGTGGATTTTCCCGAGCCGCTCGCGCCCAGCAGCGCCGTAAATTCCCCGGCGGCGATCGCCAGCGTGACTTGCTCGACGGCGCGCACCACAACTGCCCCGCGGCGATAGTGTTTCGACACTGCTTCCGTGCGTAGCGCCGGAGCGGAGCTGGATAACGGGTTCATCGTGGCATTCCCAATTACGATTTGGCGCGCTTCGGAGTTTCATCCTCCCCGCAAATCGGCGGCGCTGGTAACGATGCCGCCCGGGCCTGCCGCATGCAATTGCAGGGCAACGGCGGATCGCTGATGGCTGCATTTGGCGCTATAGTGAGGATGCCTTTGCGGCGGCGCGCATGCGGTATGCGATTCCCTACCTGCTGCTATTGATCGCCGGCCTCTTGATTACCGGCCCGGTTCTGGCGCTGGTGGCGATTTCGCGGCTGCGCCGGCTGGAACGTTATCTCGCCTCCGGTAGCCGGCATCCGGAGACTGCCCAGTTGGCAGCACGCCTGGATGCGCTGGAACAGGCCTGGAACACCACCGCCGTTTCCGGCCCTGCGCCGGCGGCCGGCCAGACCTTCGTCGCCGCGGCTTCCAGCGCCCCGGGAATGGCTTCGTCGCCGCGGCCTGCGCCTACGGCGGCGGCTGCGGCGGCCTTGCCTCCATCGCTGAAATCTCCCGCCGGCGAAAACGCCCCCGCCACGGCCGGCATTCCCGAAGAGGTGGAAAACGTGATTGCGGGAAGATGGCTGCACTATATCGGCATCGCCGCCATCTTCTTTGCGGTGGCATTTTTCCTGCAGTACGCGTTTCAGAACCACTGGGTCGGCCCGCCCGCGCGAGTCGCGATTGGCATTCTGGCCGGCGGCGCGCTGCTGGTTTGGAGCCGCCGTCTTTTGCGCTTCGGCCATGGCCATTTCTCTCTCGGCATCGCCGGCCTGGGCGGCGGCGTGCTCTATCTCTCGCTTTGGGCCGGATGGCACAGCTACCGCCTGTTCAGTCCGGTCGAGGCATTAGCCGCGTTGCTGGCCCTCACCGTATTGATGGTCGCCTGCTCGCTCGATCGCAATTCCCAAACCCTCGCCGCACTCTCTATGATCGGCGGATATCTGGCACCCGCCTTGCTTTCCACCGGGCGCGATCACGAAACGGTCTTGTTTCTCTATCTCGCCGTCTTGAGCCTGGGTATGCTCGCCGTCGAGCGCGTGCGCGGCTGGCGCTCGCTGCCCGTCCTGGCCTGGATTGCCGTCGAACTGCATTTCTGGGTCTGGTATCGGCTTTACGGCGCGGCCGGCAGGGGGGCCGCTGCCGCTGGCCACCCTCACTGGTTCCCGCTCGGTGAAACCCTACTTTTTGCCGCGGTATTTTATCTGATTTTCGCCGCCCTGCCGTTGGTGCGCTCTGCGGCCGCGATCGCCGGCGAATCCGCTCCGCCTGCTCTGCGCGGCGGCGATTATCTGCTTTCCGCCTGCAACCTGCTCGGCTTCCTGCTCGCCCTCTGGATGCTGCTCGCGCCTGCGCACCGCTGGGATCTGACCTTGGCCCTGCTGGCGCTGTCGGCCGTGCTGCTGCTCTTCGCCCGCCGCCTGCCGCCGGCGCGGCGCTGGCACCAGGCGATGGCATTGCTGGCGGTCACCATGGCGCTGGCCGCTCGCTTCGATCGCCAATGGCTGACCCTGGCCTGGACGCTGGAAGGCCTGCTGCTCGTTTGGGCCGGCGCCGGCGCGCCCTTCCGCCGCCGCTCCGCGGCTCCCACCGCGGACGTCCCGTGGCTGCGCAACGCCGGCCTGGGGCTTTATTGCCTGGCCGCCATGCGCCTGCTGGCTGCGCTCGCGCCGGCCACACGCCTCATCTGGAATGCGCGCTTCCTCGACTTCCTGGCGCTCGCCCTCGGCTGCGCCCTTGCCGCCCGCCTGCTGAGCCCCGGCCCGGATGGCGCCGGCCATTTCCGTTTTCGCCTGCTCGCCGCCGCCGCCCACGCCTTTTTGCTGCTGGCCCTCTCGCTCGAAGTTTGGGATTACTTCCGCCCCCTCCCGGGTGGATCCGGGCTGGCCGCCGGGAGCTTGAATCAACAACTCGCGCTCACCCTGCTCTGGGTCGTGTACGCCACCGCGCTCTGCATCGTCGGATTCCGGCGCCGCCTCCCGCTGCTGCGCTGGCAGGCGCTGGCGCTGTTCGGCCTCACCGCCTTCAAGGTGTTCTTCTACGATCTTTCCTTCCTGACCCGCATCTATCGCGTGCTCTCTTTCCTGGTGCTGGGGCTGGTGCTGCTGCTCGTCTCCTTCGCCTATCACCAACGCTGGCGTTCGCAAAAAATTCCCGTACGGCTGCAGCGCTGAGCCGCCTCGTCGTTTATGCGTTTCCTCTTCCCGTTTCTCCTGGCTTTTCTTGCCCCGCTCCCGCTGCCGGCCGCGCAGGCTGCGGCTCCGGCCGCGGCGCCGCCGTTGCCGCCGGCGCAGGCGCCGTTGCATCCGCCGCATGATCGCTGGATCCGCATTCCCGCGGGCGAGTTCATCCTGCGCGCATTCCCCGCCGCGCCTTATCCCGATCCCAGCCGCGCCCGCGGCTATACCTACCAGGGCCGCTTCTATTCCGCCGCCGCGCATTACCGTGATTCGACCGTGGGCATTTTCATCCCCCGCGGCTATCGGCGCGCCCTCCGGGTGAATTACATCATCCATTTTCACGGCTGGAACAACCATGTCGCGCGCGTCCTGCGCCGTTATCGCCTGCCCGAGCAGGTGGCCGCCGCCCGCGCGAATGCGATTCTGCTGGTGCCGCAGGGCCCCTACGATGCGCCCGATTCCGGCGAGGGCAAATTGAGCCATCGCCCGGGCGATTTTGCCCTGCTGCTGCGGCAAATCACCGCCTGGCTGCGCCGGCAGGGCATCCTCCGCACGCGCCGCATCGGCGAAATCCTCCTCAGCGCGCATAGCGGCGGATATCATGGCGCGGCGCAGTCGCTGGCGATTGGCGGGCTGGCGGACCGGGTGCGGCAGGTGATGCTCTTCGATGCCGCCTATGGCGGTCTGCCGGCGTTTGCCGGGTGGATGCAAGCCGGCCGCCATCGGCGTTTCGTCAGCGTCTTCACCGATGACACCATCGCCGGCAACGTCCGCCTGATGGCGGCTTTTCAGGCGGCACAGATACGCTTTCGGGTGCTGCGTTCTGCCGGTTTGAACCGCGCCCTGGCCCGCCATCACGGACGCTGGCGTTGGAACGGCGCGCGCGCCATTTTTCTCTATACGCCGCATCTGCCGCATGACCTGACCCTGCAGGACCGCGGCTATTTTCGATTATTTCTGGCCGCCGCCCATCTGCCCCGCGTTCGCGGCTCTCGTTAATTCCCCGGCCGCCGGCGCTAGGCGCTGCCAGCGGCAGCGGAACAGCGTCCACACCGCCGAACAGCCGTCGCCCCAGCCGATCTTTTTCCCCTGCCGCTTATTGCGTCCCGCGAAGCCGATCGGCAGCTCCAGAATCGCGCAGCCCCGGCGCAGAATTTTGGCCGTGATCTCGGGCTCAAGATCGAAGCCGTTCGCTTCCAGCCGCAGCGCCCGGAAAACCGAGGCGCGGGCCATTTTGTAGCAGGTCTCCATATCGGTCAGCCGGCAGCCGTAGAGCCGGTTGGTGAGCCAGGTCAGCAGGCGGTTGGCCAGGGCATGGTCAGCGCGCATTCCCATCCGTTCGCCGCCGGCGTGGAAGCGCGTCCCATAGACTACGTCCGCTTCGCCGCGCGCGATCGGCTCCAGCAGCCGCGGCAGTTCGGCGGGATCGTATTCCAGATCGGCGTCCTGGATCACCCACACATCGCCCTGCGCCAATTGCATTGCGGTGCGAATCGCCGCCGATTTGCCGCGATTGCGCGGGTGGTGCGCCACCCGGCAGCCCGGCCGCTGGGCATAACGCTCCAGCAAATCGGTGGACCCGTCGCTCGAGCCGTCGTTCACCAGCACCAACTCCACCGACACCGGGAATTCGATTTTGGCCAGCCGTTCCAGCAACGACGACAGCGTGGCCGCCTCGTTATAAACCGGGATCAGGATCGAGAGCATCTGCACCGCCGGGCGGGCGGTATCGCGGTCGCGTCGGTCCGCAATGCGGGCGGCTGCAGGCGTGGCCATGGCAGTTCAAATCCCCAGGAAGCCGTCCAGAGGACGGCTGTATTCGATACATCTTAGTGCATCGGCCGGCAAGGTGCAATTGTGATAGCCCCGGCGCCTGAACTTCGGGTCCCAGGCCGCCGTCGGTGGCGGCCATGCCGCGCGGTCTTTGCGTGGCGGCCGTGCCGTTTTCGCTCCGCCGTCCATCCCACCCCCCCGCCGCTCATCGCCCTTTTTCCGCCGCCGATCGCTTTTCCGCCGGCCGGCGCTGTTGCCGGGGCTCAGGCTCGAAGCATGAACAAATCACGCCGCTTCCTGATGTGCTTTTTCTGGACCTTGCTCAGCCTGACGGCCCTGCGCCTCCCGGCCCGCGCCGATTGTGCAGGTGGTTTCATGGCCGGCTTTGGACGCCAGCCGGGGCCGCGGCCTAATTTGCAGACTTTCGGCATTCGCTTTGGGGGCGGAAGCTGCCTGCTGGCATTCGATCTCGATCTCGAACGAGTGCAACGGAAATTCGGTTTTACCTCCGCTTTAGGAGTTATGTTGCCTCTTAGCCCAGCCATTCCATTGAGCAAACGTCGTTTTTTTGATTTTTACGCTTATCCCGGCGTCGGCTATCACCTCGGCGGCGGTGGCTTGCATGGTTTTGCATTTATTACCGCCGGAACCTTTATCAATTTGAGTGCCGATACCGGAATGCTGCTTGAATACCGCCGCCGCATTCGCTTTAATGCCTCGCATCCTGATGCCGGCTGGCAATTTGAAATTGGATATGTGTTGATTGTACAAGATTGATCTGAAACTTGGCCGCTCCGCCGTCCATCCCGCACCCCCGCCGCTCATCGCCCGTTTTCCGCCGCCGATCGCTTTTCCACCGGCCGGCGCTGTTGCCGGGGCTCAGGCTCGAAGCATGAACAAATCACGCCGCTTCCTGATGTGCTTTTTCTGGACTTTGCTCAGCCTGACGGCCCTGCGCCTCCCGGCCCGCGCCGACTGCCTGATCGGATTCAATGTCATGCATGGCATGCAGTCCGGCCCGCATGCTGACTCCAATGCTCTGGGGTTGGAAGGTGTATGCCCATTAGACGTGCGATTGCAGATAAATCAAATTGGGAACCATATAGGCCTCAGCACTTCGATGGGATTATTAATTCCATTTGGTTTAAAGCGGTTTTTAAAAAATGGGTCCGTTCGCTGGATACCATATCTGCAGGCCGGACCCGGCTATCATTTCGGTGGCGGCGGCTTGCATGGTTTTGGCTATGCTGGCGGCGGCGTTTTTTGGCATTGGGAAAAAAATGAATTTGTGCAACTTGATTTCACCCAACGCTTTCGATTCCGCACGACCCGCACCAATGCCGGCTGGCAAATTGGCATTGGCCTGGTCTGGATTGTGCAGGATTAAGGGGAGCGCGGTCGGTCCGTCCCCGTTGGCTTCCGCTCCGCTGGGTCTGGCTCCGGTCATTCACAACTAAAATCTAAAATCCATCACCTAAAACCAGTATGCTGGCCGCCCCGCCCCTGGCCTACCACCCGCCGCGCCGGCAACCTTGGTTTCGCCCTCGCCGCCTCGCTTGGGCCATTTTGCTCCTTGGTCTGGCGGCGCCGGCGGCGCTGACGCTGTCTCGCAATCTGCCCCGGATCGGGTTGCATCATGACGTGATTTATCCCGAGGCGGCGGGCGCGCAACTGGCCCTCTGGACGGCGCAAACCGGACGCGTATTTCCGCCGCTCCAGCGCCCGCCCTTCACCCCCGCCATCTACGGCCCGCTGTTTTATCTTTCCCTGGCGGCCCTCGCCCGTACTCGGCATGCCTCGCTCTTTGCCCTGCTGCTCGCCGGACGCCTGGCCTCGCTGGCGGCGTATCTGGGCCTGGTCGCGATCGTCATTTTCTTCAATCGCCGCCGCGGATACGCCTGGCCGGCATCGCTGGCCGCCGGGCTGGCGCTGGCCGGCATCCCTGCCTTTTCCGCCTGGATCGTCTGCGCGCGCCCCGATCTGGCGGCGCTGTTTTTCGGCATCCTGGGCCTGTGGCTGGCCGATGGCGCCGCCGGCCAGGCTTCGGAACGCCGGGCGCGTGCGGCTTGGCTCGGCGCGGGCGCGGCTTGCGCCGCCGCCTGGCTGCTGAAGCAATCTTTCGTGGCGGCCCCGCTGGCGATCCTGGCCTGGCTGCTGTGGCGCCGGCGGCGGCTGGCGGCGCTGATCTTTCTTTCGGTCTGCGCGCTGCCGGTCGCGGTAGTGCTTGGCGCGCTCTGGCTGCGCGGGGAGCCGGTGCTGACTTCGCTGCTCCGCCTGCGCCATGCGCTGCTGCAGCCGCGTCTAGGCTTGAGCATTCTCGCCGGCGAACTCCGCCTCCCAGGTCATCTGCTGCTGCTGGGTTTGGGCGGCTTGGGCTGGCTGCGGGAATTGCGCTCTGCCGGGCGCGCCCGCCCGCTCGCCTTGCCGGCCGTCTATTTCCCTCTGGCCTGGACCCTGCCGGTCTGGCCCATCCTGCAAAGCGGCGGCGGCGGCAATTACCTGTTCGAGGCCTGGACCGCCTGCGCTTTGCTGCTGCCCGAGGGCTTGCGGGCGCTCGCCGCCTGGGGCGGGCAAATCCATGCCCGCCTCGCCCCCGACCGTTTTCGCCTCCGACCGCTTGCCGCCCTGGCCGGACTAACGCTGCTGGCCGCCGCCGGCTGCGGCTTGTTCTTCGCGCGTCTGCTCAAGCCTTCCTACATCGTCCGCCAGCGCGGCTTCGCAAGCTTGCGACGCCTGCGCCCGCTGCGCGTTTTCTCCAGCGACGATTACCTCACTATCCATGGACGCCGGCCGGAATTCCTCGACCCCGACCTGGCCCACATCCTCGCCCTGACCGGACATTTCTCCCCCGCCCCTATCCTCGCCCGCCTGCGCCGCCGCCGCTACGACCTGCTGTTGCTCGGCATCTGGCACGGCGCACTGCCCGCCTACCGCGGCATCTCGTATTACAGCCGCGCCGAAATCCGCGCCATCCGCCGCCATTACCTCCCCGTTTGCGCCGCTTACGGCCTCAGCGCCTGGCGCCCACGCGGCCGCCCCGCGCCCATCACCGCCGCCGCGCTCAGCCGCACCCTCGGCCGCCATTGCCGCCGCCGCCCCTTCCAACTCCTCCCCGACGGGCGTTATCGCTGGCCGCCGCGCCCCGCCCCGGCACGCTGATCGCTGCGCCCGCCGCGGCCGCGCGGCGGCTCCGCTATACTAGTCCTCAGTCATGTCCACATTCCTGCTTTCCGCCTGGCTGGCGCATCCCTCCTTATTGCGCCATCTGACCGAACCCCGCCTGCTCAGCCTCGGGCTCAAGCTGGTGGACCTGGTGACGCTGGCCATCCTCTTTGCTGCCATCGTCGGGCTTACCGCCTGGCTGGCGACCCACTCGAAATAACGCCAGACATCACCCTTCACCCGGCTTGCGGCTGGATATTCGCGTACAGGGCCGCGTGTTGCCGGCTACGCGCCGCTGCGGGCGCGATTTTGATCGGGCGGCCACCCGCCCGCTACGAACGACTCAATCCTGCTTTCGCCCCATCCGGCCAGATTCCGCCACTGGCCATCCTGTCCTTTTCTGTCGCGGAGCCGGCAATAGATAAATAAGTCTTTATTTATCCTTAAGTTAGTTGTTCAACGAAAAAATGTATTCGATCTGGCTGCGGCGCCGCGCCTTCCTCGATCGGCTTTCTTGCCGTAGCAAACTACAACTTTCTGGGGGGAAGCCCGGTACCTTATCAGTGTGACCCAAGCAATTTGACGATGTGATCAGGGCTACGTTCAAGTATGAGTCGAGTCATTGTTGCACCGGCGTGCGCCAACTAATTTTGGATTGTGCCATCACGATTCCAGCGATTTCTGTGCGCGCCATCGTCACAGCGAATGCCCCCGAAATCGGCGCCGCTACGCGTGGGTGAAATCGCGCAACCCTGCGGCTCGGCGCGCAGGGATGAAAGTGGCCGGACCACCAAATGAGTCTAAAAGTTAAGTTAGCTGGGCATATAGTTGATTGGTTACTCGGATGCAACCAGCACCTTGATCGTGTGCGCTGCGGTTGAGGCGCGGAAAGCGAATGAGGCGGAAGATTATGAGACAACATGGCCTGGAGCGAGGCTGGGGATGGGCAGTGAGCCTGGCGGTGATCGGCCTGGCGGGTTGGGGCCTGGGCCAGCAGCCGGCCAAGCCCGCGAAACCGGCCGGCTATGTCGGGGTGTCGGTCTGCAAGATGTGCCACCCCGCTCAGTATCAGAGCTATCTCGCCAATCCCATGTCGCACCGGGCGGCCATGCTGGCGGCGGCGCGGCGCGCCGGCCTGCCCCGGATCAGCGGCTGTGAAAGTTGTCATGGTCCGGGTGCGGCGCATGTGAAAGCGATGGCCGGCGCCGGCGGCGATGCCGCCAAGATTCATGCCATCTATAAGCGCCAACTGGTCTGGGGCTTTTTCCCCGGCAATGGCGCCAAGGCCAATAGCCAGCGCTGCCTCGCCTGCCATGCCACCGGCCTGCAGCAGGCGCATTTCGCGCATTCGGTGCATCTGGACAACAACGTCGGCTGCCTGAACTGCCATACCGTGCATGGCAAGCATTCCGGGGCGCATTTCCTGCTGGCTTCCCAGCCGCAGCTCTGTTACCGCTGCCATCTGCAGCAGCGGGCTCAGTTCCAGTTGCCCTGGCATCATCGCGTCAACGAAGGCCTGGTGCGCTGCAGCGACTGCCACGATCCCCACGGCAGCCTGATTCAAACCCAGTTGCACCAGGGCCCGGCCGGCGACCAGGTCTGCTTCAAATGCCATGAGGACAAGCAGGGCCCGTTCGTGTACGAGCACGAGCCGGTCAAGACCGAGGGCTGCACCGATTGCCATACCCCCCACGGCTCGCCCAACCCGCACCTGCTGAAAGTGGCCAACGTCAACCAGCTCTGTCTCCAGTGCCATACCGCTTCCAGCTTCAGCGGCGCGCCCGGCACCCCGAGCTTCCACAATCAGGCCGCGCAGTTCCAGGCCTGTACCCTCTGCCATACCCAGATTCATGGTTCGAACCTCGATCCGGCTTTCACCCGTTAGTCGAGCTGAGGAGAGATTGGTTATGCCTAAATATCGCAGCAGCGCATGGTTGACCCGCTTGGCCCCGGCCGGGTTGCTGGGCGTCCTTCTGGCGCTGGCCCCCTTCCATGCCGCGGCGCAGTCGCCCGCCACCGGCACCGATTGGAATGGCTTTAACGTCCAAAACACCATCGTGTTGGGCGGCCGCGCCACTTCCACCTCCGGCAACCTGGAGAATTACGACACCATGGTCAATCTCCATTCCGGGGTGCGGCTGTTGAACTTCAATCTCGGCCTGCGCTCCCTCTCCGGCACCAAAAGCTGGTTCGACGAATTGCAGTTGAGCGGCTTTGGCTTCGGCGGAGACCCCAATGACGTCGCCCGGCTGCGGATCAGCAAGTCCAAGGCCTACGACTTCTCCGCCTTGTTCCGGCGCGATAACTATTTCTTCGGGTACAACTTCCTCGCGAACCCGCTCAACCCGAATAACTCCACCCCCACCGTGCCCATCACCACCGCCATCCATGGCATCAACTACGTGCGCGATATGGGCGACTACAACCTCACGCTGCTGCCGCAGTCGAGCTTCCGCATTCGCCTGGGGTATTCGCACCTGCGCGAAACCGGGCCCTCGCTCACCACCGTCGGCGCGGCCATGAGCAACGGCGTGGCCGAAGTCGGAACCGACGCGAAGCTGAATCAGGAGTTCTCGACCTCAACCGACATGTACCGCGCCGGCTTCGATATCTACCCCGCCGCCCGCACCCGTTTCTCCTTCATGGAACTGGTGCAGCACACCAAGGGCGATACTTCGCTGGAAGATCTCAACCAGCTTTTCGTTTTGCCCAACGGCACTCCGGTGGACCTGGGCGAGGTCTGGAATACCAAGGGCGGCTCGCCTTGCGCCTCGCCGTTTTTAACCCCGCCCACGAATCCGCAGACCGCCAATCCCGCCTGTTCCGGCCTGATCGCCTATACCGGCGACACCATGCCGCGCATCACCATGCCCACCGAGCAGGTCGCGCTCGAAAGCAACTACTTCCGCAAATTGTCGCTGGATGGCACATTCAGCTACACCTCCGGCGTGCTGCGCGACGCCAACGAATATGACCGCTGGGCCGGCTACTCCACTCGCATCCTTTCCGCCGCCGACAATGAAACCGCCACCGGGCGTTCCAAGCGCGTGCTGGTCAACGGCGACCTGGCCGCCGTTTACGATGCCACCTCGAAGCTGCACATTACTGAATCCACCACCTACAACTCCTTCCGCATTCCTTCCCAGCTCGGCTTCCTGGTGCTGAACACCTATTACCAGGCGCCGCCTTCGCTGATCGGGACCCCGGCGGTTTTCAATGCCACCAACTGCCCGGCGCCTTACACGGCCGCCAGTTGCCCGCAGCATAACTCGTCATCCGCTCCGGATGCCGCCCTTGGCAATGCTTTGATGTATTTGGGGCAGAATTATTTGACCGAGACCGTTCGCGCCGGCTATGACTTCTCGCCCCGCTTCGGCGCCCAGCTCGGCTACCGCTACAGCTACCGCACGATTTACGACTACAACGCCCTGGATTACACCAGCGAAACTTTCTATCCCGGCGGTTCCACCGGCGCCTCCGAAGCCGCGCGCGGCGATTGCGCCCTGCCCAAGGGCGGCGCTTTCCCCGCCTCCCTGCCCGCCGGCTGCACCCTCCAGGCAGATGGCTCGGTCGTCTTCACCGGCTTCACTCCCGGCAGCGATACCCAACACAATCAGGGCGTCGCGATCCACGGCAATTCGGCGTTGTTCAATACCTGGGCGCTGCCGGCCAACAATCTCCGCCTCAGCTTCAGCCTGGAATTGTTCTCCGCCGATCATTCCTTCACCCGCATCACCCCGCGGCAGTACCAGCACTATATCGTGCAGGTCAATTACAAGCCGCTGACCTGGGCCCAGTTGGCGAGTTGGATCAACCTCTACAACGGGCGCGATAACGTCGCCGAAGTGAACAATAAAGAGCACGATCGCAGCTACGGCGTCACCGCCACTATCAACCCCCGCGACAGCCTGTTCTTCGATCTCGGCTACAACTACGACAACATTTACACGCAGGCGATCGAGTGCTATTCGCTGGGCTTCGGCCCGCTCCCGGCCAATGCCACCGCCTGCCCCGAAGCCGGCTCGCCGGTGCCCATCGGCGCGCTCTCGACCTATAGCGACAAGCAGCATTCCGTCAATGCCGACCTGCTATGGAAGCCGGTCGCGCCGCTCTCCCTGCGGGTGGGCATGGCCGGCAGCTACGTCAAAGGCCTGCCGATTTTCTTCAATCTCAATGGCATCGCTACCGGCAACTTCATCAATTCCCGCACCCCCTGGGGGCCGCTGAGCTTCAATTATCAGGAGCCTTACGCCGGCTTTACGTATTCGTTCACTAAAAACGTGGCTTACACCATGAATTGGCAGCTTTACGATTACCGCACCCATGGCAACCAGACGCCGGCCGGGCTGGCCCCGCTCGGGACGCAGAATTTCAAGGTAAACACCACCACCTTTGGCATCCAATTCTCGCTGTAAATGCACCGCGATCAAGCTGCAATGTTGACTCGATTTCAGCGGCCAGGCTGGCCTCCCAGCCTGGCCCGCCCGTTTTCCGCGCACGGGAAAGTGGAAAGTTTCGGAACCCCGGCCTCCACGGGTTCATCTAATAAAGTGGCGAGGCAGAATGGCTCCGCCTCGGCGGCCTGACCCGCCAGGAAAGGGATCGCAGGATGAAAACCCAACGCTTGCAATGGCTGGCTATGCTGGCGGCGCTGGCCGCTTTCGCGCTGCTGCCGATAATCGCGCGCGCTCAAACCGCGCATTCCATGTTCAATTCCAAGTGCGCCGCCTGCCACGGCGCCGATGGCGCCGGTACCACAGCGATGGGACGCATGATGCATATCCCCAGCTTCAACTCAGCGCCGGTGCGCAAAATGACCAACGCCAAGCTGGCTGCGATCATCACCCATGGCAAAACCCCCATGCCGGCTTTCCAGGGCCAGTTGACCAAACGCCAGATCGGCGAGTTGGTGGAATACATCCGCACCCTGCAGAAACAAAAAAGATAATCGCCCCCGCCTTCCACGCGGGAAGCTTGAGCCTGACAGTGTTTGACTGAAGCCGCGGCGGTAGTGTTCCCACCCCACCGGAGCCCAGCCGCATACATGGCCGCCCGCCCTCCGGCTTGCAACTAAATCCTAAAAACTAAAAACTAAATCTGAACACCTGGCGGCGGCCCACGACTCCGCCGCCGAGGTATGAATAGTATTCATGCCCGCAGCCCACCCCATCCTGCCGCTGGCGCGCGAGTTCCTGCTGGAAATGGCAGAGCGCTCGGGCGCGGCGCCGCTGGAGCGCGCCATCGCCGCCGGCGTGCGGCCTCGCGCCGACGGACTGATTCCGGCGGCGCAGTCGCTGCTCGCGGTCTGGTTGCACCGCCTGAGTGGACGCCCGGTGCTGTTGCTCGCCGCCGATAACGCGGCGGCGGAGGAACGCTGCCGCGAGCTGGCATTTTTTCAGGCGATGACGCACGGCGCCGGCCCCGGCGAAGAGCCGCCGCTGGTTCTGCCCGCCTTCGAACACGACCCCTACGAAGGCCTCGCCCCGCATGAGGAAATTCTCGAACGCCAGGCGCTGGCGCTGTGGCGCGCCGCCAATGGCGCCGCCGCCCTGCTGGTCGCCCCCGCCGCCGCGGCGCTGCTGCGCCTCGGTCCGCCGGAATCCTATCGCATTCTCGGACGAAGCCTCCGCCGCGGCGAACGCCTCGAACTGGAAGAGCTGGTCGTCCACCTCCGCCGCGTCGGCTACCGGCAGGATGAGTTGGTCGAGATGCCGGGACAGTTCGCCCGCCGCGGCGGCCTGCTCGATCTCTACAGCCCCGAAGCCGAATGGCCGCTGCGAGTGGAATTTTTCGGCGATGAAATCGAGTCGCTGCGCCAGTTCGATCCCGCCACCCAGCGCTCCACGCAGGCTTTGGAGCAGGCGTGGCTGGCCCCGCTGGCGGTGGCCGGGCTGCCCGAAGCTGAAGACCGCGGTATGGCCGCCGGCTGGGCCGGCTTGCTCGCCGCCGCCCCCGGCGGCGAGCCCGGCCGGCACTCCATTCTCGACCTCAATCCCCGCGCCCTGGTCCTGGTTTCCGAGCCGGAAATGGTCATGGCGGAATGCCGCCGCTGGTGGGAACGGCTGGAGCGCCGTTACCGCCAGGCCGCCGACCTGGCCCGCGCCGCCGGCCTCACGCCTCCGCCTCCCGCCGAGCTTTTCCATGCCCCTGCCGAGCTCGAGTCCTGGATCGCCGACGTGCCCGGCGCCGAACTGCGCGAGCTGCATATTTCTCCACCCCAGCCTGCATCCGGCCGCAACGCCGCCACTTGCGCGAATGCCGGCGCCGCCCACCTCGAACCCGATGCCGTCAAACGCGGCCGCCCTGAGCTCGAAGCTGAGCAGCGCGGCCGCCTCGAACTCGAGGCTGAGGCTTGGCTGCTGCGCGCCAATGCCCCTGGTTCACAATCGCCCGCCGCCGGCTCCGCCTCATCCGCCCCACCCCCGCCCGCCGCCGGTTCCCCGTCACCGCCTGGGTTTTCTTACGCCACCCGCCCCGCGCCGCATCCCGTGGGCGGCATTGCCCGTCTCCTGGAGGAGCTACGCCGCCGACTGGATGCCGGCGAGCGTCTGCTGCTGGTGGCCGCCAATCCCGGCGAACTGGAACGGCTGAGCGATGTACTGCTGGAAAACCATCTTCCCTTCCAGCTCGGCATCCGTCCCGCCGGCGGCGGCGACTGGCTGGCCGAAAAAGCCCACACCCGCGCCGCGGCCGCCGCTCCGCTGCTCGTCGCCGGCGGGCTGGCGCGCGGCCTGGAATGGCGCAGCGAGTGGCGCGGCCAGTCCGTGGCCGCAGTGATCTTCGGCAATGCCGATCTGCTGCCGCGTGAAGCCGCCGTGCCCTCGCCCCCGCCTCGCGCCCGCTCCCGCCTGGGCGCTTTCCTCGGCGATTTCCGCGACCTCAAGCCCGGCGATTTTGTGGTCCATCTGGAGCACGGCATCGCCCGCTACCAGGGGCTGGCTAAGATGCCCGCCACCGGCGGCGCCGCCGAAGCCGAGTTCATGCTGCTCGAATACGCCGAGGGGGCCAAGCTTTACCTGCCGCTGACCCGCATGGACCAGGTGCAGAAATACCGCTCCGGCGACGGCGCCCAGCCTCCGCTCGACCGCCTCGGCGGCACGCAGTGGGCGCAGCGCAAAAACCGCGTCAAGCGCGCCATGCAGGACATGACCGACGAGCTGCTCAAGCTTTATGCCGCCCGCCAGACCGCCCGCATCGAGCCGTGCGGCCCCGATGCGCATTGGCAGCGCGAGTTCGAAGACGCTTTCCCCTTTGTCCTCACCGAAGACCAGGCGCGCGCCATCGAAGACGTCCGCCGCGACCTGCTGCAGCCCCGCCCCATGGACCGCCTCCTGGTCGGCGACGTGGGCTACGGCAAAACCGAAGTTGCCATGCGCGCCGCCTTCAAGCTGGTGAGCGAGGGCCGCCAGGCCGCCGTGCTCGCCCCCACCACCGTGCTTGCCTTCCAGCATTTCGAAACCTTTCGCAACCGCTTTGCCGCCTTTCCCGTACGCATCGAACTGCTCAGCCGCTTCCGCTCCCGCGCCGAGCAGGCCGCGGTGCTCGAGGCCCTCGCCGCCGGCCAGGTGGATATCGTGATTGGCACCCACCGCCTGCTCTCCAAAGACGTACGCTTCCAGCGCCTCGGTCTGCTGGTGGTGGATGAAGAGCAGCGCTTTGGCGTCCGCCACAAAGAACGCCTGAAACAGCTCAAGCAGGAAGTCCACGTGCTGGCGCTCTCCGCCACGCCCATTCCCCGCACGCTCAACATGTCACTCGCCGGTTTGCGCGACCTTTCCGTCATCGAAACCCCGCCCAAAGACCGGCTGGCCATTCAGACCGTCGTCGCCGGCGGCGGCGAAGAGCTCGTGCGCCAGGCGCTTGAAACCGAGCTGGAGCGCGGCGGCCAGGTCTTCTACATTCACAACCGCGTCGAATCTATTTGGGAAACTGCCGCCTGGCTGCAGGAACTGGCTCCCGCCGCCCGCATCGCCGTCGCTCACGGGCAAATGGACGGCGCCGGCCGCAGCCGCGCCGCCGCCGCCGAGCGCGCCTCCCTTGGCGCGCGCCGGGCGTTGGCGGGCCGCCGCGGCCCGGACCCCGATCGCGATCGAGCCGGCGCGGCCGCGTCCGGGCCGGAAGCGCCGCGCGGCGAAGCCGAGCTCGAGCGCGTCATGCTCCGCTTTATCCGCCACGAGGCCGACATCCTGGTCTCCACCAGCATTGTCGAAAACGGCCTCGATATCCCCCTCGCCAACACCATCATCATCGAGCGCGCCGATCGCTTCGGTCTGAGCGAGCTGTATCAGCTTCGCGGACGCGTCGGACGCTCCAACCGCCGCGCTTATGCGTATCTGCTCGCCCCCTCGCTGAGCGAGTTGTCGCCCCTGGCGCGCAAGCGCCTCGCCGCCATGCGCGAGTTCAGCGACCTCGGCGCCGGCTTTAAAATCGCCGCCCTCGACCTCGAACTGCGCGGCGCCGGCAACCTGCTTGGCGCCGAGCAGAGCGGGCACATCGAAGCCGTCGGCTTCGATCTCTACCTGCGCATGCTGGAGCAGACTGTGCGCGAGCGCCGCGGCGAAGCCCCGCCCGCCGGCGGCGAAACCGCGATCCAGATTCAACTCGGCATTGAAATCGGCATCCCCGAAAGCTATATCCCCGGCGAAACCCAGCGGCTGCGCATGTACAAGCGCATTGCCGAGGCCGGCGAGGAAGCCGCCCGTGAAGACGTCGCGCGCGAACTCGCCGACCGCTTTGGCCCGCCGCCCCCGCCGGTGCGCCATCTGCTCGCCTACGCCGCGATCAAGGCCGCCTGCCTGCGCCTCGGCCTGCGCGCCCTCGAACGCCGGCGCGACCAACTCGTCCTCCACTTTGCCGCCGATGCCGGCGCCGGGCTCGACCGGCGAAAACTGGCCGAACTGGTAGCCCGGCTCCGCGGCGCGCAGCTCAGCCCGCAAGGCGTGCTCAAGCTCCCCTTCCGCGCCGAAGGCCCCGTCGCCACCCTCGAGGCGGTGCAAAAGCTGCTCGCCCAGCTCGCCGCTCCCCCCGGCCCGGCGAGCGGCGGCGCCCGCAATCACCGCTGAGAGCCCGCCGGTCCCAACCCCGCGGGGGAATTGCGCCCCGCCCCGCCAAGCCGCACAATAGGATTTGCATACCTGCGGCATGCTGCCTCAACTCACCCTCGGCAAGTTCGAGTTGACCGTCATCTCCGACCATATTTACCGTTCCGACGGCGGACAGATGTTCGGCGTCGTGCCCAAGCGTTTGTGGAGCGAGAAAATCGCCGCCGACGAGCTCAACCGCATTCCCTTGGCCATGAACTCGCTGCTGGTGCGCGCCGGCGGCGAAACCGTACTCATCGAAACCGGCGCCGGCAACAAGCTCAATCCGCGGCAAATGGAAATCTGGGCCGTGGACCCCCGGCGCGACTACCTCGAGCGCCTCGCCGCCGCCGGCTTTCCCGCCGACGGCATTGACGTCGTCATCAACACCCACCTCCACTTCGATCACTGCGGCTGGAATACCCTCCGCGATGCCGAAGGCCGCATCCAGCCCGCCTTCCCCCGCGCCCGCTACTACGTCCAGCGCGGCGAGTGGGAGCGCGCCCGCGAACAGCACGAGCGCGACCGCGTCAGTTACCTCGACGACAACTACACCCCCCTGGTCGAATCCGGCCGCATGACCCTGCTCGAGGGCGATCGCGAGCTGCTGCCCGGCATCCGCGTGCGCGTGCTCAGCGGCCACACCCGCTATATGCAAGTGGTCGAACTGCGCTCGGCGGGCGAGTGCGCCTGCTACATTTCCGACCTCATGCCCACCCGCTGGCACTTATCCCCCACCTGGCTGACCGCCTTCGACCTCTACCCGCTCGAAACCATCGCCAACAAGCGCCGCCTGCTCGAGCAGGCCGCGCGCGAACGCTGGCGCCTGGTCTTCACCCACGATGCGGAAGTCCCCTGGGCCGAAGTGGAACGCGGCGAGAATGGAAAATTCCGCCTTCGCCAGGCTTGAGCCGCCGGTTTACATACACACCCCTGCCGTCACCCGGCATCGCAACTTAAATAAATCGCGAACGGGGAGGTTTCACTATGAGTACGGTGCGAAGCATTGAACGGCGCATTTTCCAGCGCCGCCTGGCGGACCGGGAACTGCATACTCTGGCCGCTTCCCAGGTGGCCCTGCCGCGGCGGCCAAGCGAGTGGGGCGGCATCTGGTCCGGGTACATGATCTTCGCCGGCGTTGCCATCTTGCTGCTGAGTTTTGTATTGGGCGTGGGATTCTCGTCAGTCAATCCCATGCGCCCTTCCTCCTGGGCCGGAGCAGGCAGCGGCATGGCGATTTGGAGCGTGATCGTGCTGCTCATCGCAACTTTCATTGGCGCTTGGGTGGCCGGCCGCACCCCGGCATCCACCCGCCGCCAGGGCATTGCCAAGGGCCTGGTGCTCTGGGGCATGATCCTGCTCTCCGCGCTGTTCATCAGCGCCTGGGTCGCCGGCCAGGCAATCAACGTTGCCGCTTCCGGCACCGTCGCCGCCGGCAACGCGCTCACCGGCGCTTCGCGCACCGGGGTGACCGTGTTGCAGGGCAGGCTGCGGAACGATGGTTTTAACGTCTCCCGCGCCCAGGCCGCCGATATCGGCGCCCGCATCGCCGCCGGCCATAATGGCAGCGCCGCCACCGCGCTTGCGCACGATAGCGGCCAGCCGCCGGCTGCGGCCACCACCGAAGTCGGCAAACTGCGCAGTTCAGTCGCCGGCATTGGGGGCAATGTGAGCAGCCTCGCCGCGAAAGCCGCGCCGGCCGCCAAAAGCAGCGGCAGCACCCTCGCCTGGGCCTACTTCTGGCTGGCGCTGATCACACTGTGCTGCGCCGTCGCCGGCGGCGCCCTTGGCGGCGGTGGATTGCGCCGCACCTCCGCCAGTCCGCGCGCACCGGCCGCGCCGCTCGCCTGAGGCGGTTCCGCGCCTGCGCGCGGAGTCTGCAACCCGGCAAGGGGCCAAACATACCTGCGGAACTGCGCCCAGCGCAATTCCGCAGGAACGGCGCCCGGCCCATGCCCGGGTTCCGGCTGCCGGATGATGGCTGATCGCTCACGGCTGACAGTTCGCAGTGGGCGAAGCGATCAGCCTCAGTGGCGGGCTGGTGGAGCGCCGCTAACTGCAAGCTGCCGGTTTGTCAGAATTTAAATAAATCGTCCAGCTTCTTCCGTGCCGACTCGGACGGATTTTCCCTGGGCGCCTGGTTGACGGCCACCACCGAGAGCGGAGAAAAATAGTCGCAATAATTATTGCGATCCTTGGCCCGCACCCACTCCGCCTGGGTTTCCCGGCATTCGTTGTGCTTGCTTGGATCGAAATGCCGGCAGTTGCGGCAAACGTGCAGGTCCGCATCGCAGCCGGCGCAGACGGCGCGGGTCGAAACCTTCTCGCCGCTGAGCAACCGCAATTCGCGCCCGCACTTCCAGCAGTTCATGCCTCCAGCCTAAACCTCACCCCCCGGCCGGCGCAAACCTGCAGCGCGGAGCCGCTCACGCCGCCGCTTTCGCCAGAGTATGGTAACTATACTGAATAGGCTCTCCGCCGCCCGGACCCGGCGGAGATGGCGCCCGAGAGGATCCAACCATGCTCCTGTTTCGCTCCCTGGTGATGCGTTTGGCCCTGGCATTCGGCCTGCTGGCCGCATTCGCCGCAACCCCTGCCGTTGCCCAGCTCAGCAACAAAGCCGTACATGACCAGATCAAGCGCGATCTGAAAAAGCACTCCGCCCTGGCCAAAATTCAGGTCACCGTGGATCGGGGCGAAGTGGTGCTGACCGGCACCGTCATGAATGCCCTACAGCAGCAGCAGGCGGGAAGAATTGCCCATAACGACGCCCCCGGCATGGTCGTGCTCAACTACGTCGCGATCCAGCGGAAACCGCATTAACGCCACCCATTCCAGGCCCGGGGCGAAGTTGCTCCACTGAGCATGCTAAACTGTAGCGGCTGGTCATTCATGCCGCCTGGCGCCGTTCCAGTTATTCAGGGCAGGGAAGCGGGGGGCCGAGCGGTCAACTTCCTCCCGTTCCGGTGCTGATCCCCGTCCTTGCCGCCGGTCGTTACCCGTACGCTGCTCCTCCGCTATGCTCTGGCTCTGGGCGCTCATTTACGCCATCGTAATCTTTCAGCTTTCCTCGCTGGCGACCACCATTTATTTGCATCGCGCCGCCACTCACCGCGCCCTCGATCTGCATCCTGCCATCGAGTTGGCCATGCGGATCGAGCTTTGGCTCTTCACCGGCATCGTCACTCGCGAGTGGGTCGCAGTACACCGCAAACATCATCATCACACCGACGTGCTCGGCGACCCCCACAGCCCGGTGTTGGAAGGGTTGTGGGCCATCCTGCTGGCCAATGCCTGGTATTACAAGCGCGAAACCCGCAATCCGGAAACCCTGCAGCGTTACGCCCGCGATATTCCCCAACGCTGGTTCGACCGCTGGATGCTCGACCGCGGCGGCTGGGGCATTGCCCTGGGCGCCGCCCTCACCTGCGGCCTGATGTCCCTGCTCGGCGCCCGCCCGCTGGCTGCCCTGGCCTGGGGACTCTCCGCCTACCTGCTCCAGGGCCTGCTCTACATCTTCGCCAATGCGCTGATTAACGGCGCCTGCCACGCCATCGGTTATCGCAATTTCCAAAACCCCGCCACCAACCTGCGCTGGGTCGCCTGGCTCTCCGCCGGCGAAGGGCTGCACAATAACCACCACCAGTTCCCCAGCTCCGGCAAGCTCAGCCTACACCGCAGCGAAGTGGACCCCGCCTGGCCGGTCATACGCCTGCTCCGCAGGCTCTCCCTGGCCCGCGTTCGCCCCCTTCCCCGCGCCCTCGCCGCCCCTGCCGACCCGCCCGCCGCCTGAGCCGTAATCCGGTTTTTAACCGCGTCCAGTAAGGCCGCGCCGCCCTCAGGCTTGCGGCTATAGCCCCGGCTTAGTTTCCCAAGTTATTGGATTGCAGGGATTAGAAGGATATAAATTCTATCAACCGGCGGCTTTCGCGCCGGCCCGTTCGACTAAATTTGAATCGCGCATTTGTACATTTTCATACCAGGTGTATACTGTCTGCGCAATTCGGGGAGTCATAGATGAAAACAATAAGCCGGCTCTATAGACACAAGCTCTCTCGGTACATCCTTTTAGCGCTGGCCGGACTGGCTTTGGCGCTGCCGGCATGGGCCGGCTGGCCCAAGCTGACTCCCGCCGAGCGGCAATTTACCGCCCCGCCGGTGGCGCCGGGGGCGGCGGCGGTGATCCTGGAAAAGACGGTCTATTGCGACAACGTCAAGAACACCATCCGGCGCTTTTTCCGGATCAAAATCCTGCGCTCGGCCGGACTCGAATGGGCCACGGTCAAAGTTCCTTACATTGATAACAGCATGAAAATTTCCCATGTCGAAGGCCGCACGGTCGAGCCGGACGGGACCATCGTACCGTTTCAGGGCAACGTGTGGCGTGCGGTCATGGTGAAAATCGGCGATGAAAAGATTAAGGCGATGGAATTCGATCTGCCCCAGGCGCGGGTAGGCAGCATTCTCGATTACCGCTATACCATCGCGCTGCGCGGCGGTGGTTTGCAAGACAATGGCGGCTACTTCGTCGAGACCATTCTGCTCCCCAATACCACCTGGCACCTGCAGAGCGATCTGTTCGTGCGGCGCGAGGATTACACCCTGTTGGCGAACCACAGCTATAACTTGCACTTGCTGATGATCGGACTCACGCCTCAACAGCGGCCGAAACGCGTAGGCGCGCTTTACACGCTGGAGTTAAAGGATGTTACCCCATCGCCCAACGAGCCTTTTTCCTTGCCGGCGGTGGACGTTCTTAAAAGCGTGCGATTCCTCTATTCCACGCATTCATTCGGACTGGAGAGCGCTCGAGTCTACTGGCGTGAACTGGCCAAACAATATGCTTATGCGGCGCGCCATTTTATTGGCAACCCCAAAGACTTGCGCCGCTGGCTCGTAGGGGTGAACCTGAGCGGCACGCCGGAGCAGAAACTGCGCGCGATCTATGCGCGCGTCTTGCAGATTAAAAACCTCTACCTCGGCGCGCACGTCGTTTCGCCGCGCCAAAACCATTCGGTCAAAGACGTGCTCAAGCACGGCTACGGCTACGGCACCGAGCTGAACCTGACCCTGATCGGCCTGGCTCGCGCCGCCGGTATCCCCGCCTGGTGGGTGCACAGCGGGCGGCGTAATGCCATGCGATTTATCCGCAGTTGGCCGGATTCGGATCAACTCAACAATGACCTGGTGATGGTGCAGTTGGGAACTAAGCCGGTGTTCCTCGATCCCGAGGCGGGCTGTCCCTACGGCGTCCTGCTCTGGTACGAGGACCACGTAACCGGCCTGGTTGCCAACCACAAGGGCGGCCAATTCGTCTCCGTTCCCTTCCAGTTGCCCCGTGCCGCCATGCGCGAGCGCCGGCTCGACCTGCATTGGCAGGGCGGCGCAGCGCCGGGCTGGCAGGGAACGCTGACGGTTCAATTTCACGGGCTGCTGGCGATGCAATGGGGCGACCGCTGGCGCACGCGCGACGCCGCCGGGCGCCAAAAGGCCCTGGATCAACTGGCGCGGAACTGGCTGCCGGCCAGCGCCAGGCTGAAAAATACCTCCAGCCACGGCTGGCAGGTGGGCGCGCCGCTGCTCTCCGCCGTCTGGCAGGTGACGCTTCCTGCGTCTTCGCCTTCCACCTTCTGGCCGCAGGATATTCTCAATGCCCGCCACCCGCCGGTGCTGGTGGCCGAAAACCGCCTTGAACCGATCTATTTCCATTACCCCTACCTCAACCAGGACACCATCCGCCTGTTGCTGCCGCCCGGCGTCTCGGCCCGCAATCTGCCCCCGGCTACGATCATTCCCAACCCGCCGAATTCGAAAGCTGGACTGGTGTTTGTAGAACGCGCGGCCCTACAGCATGCATCCCAGGGTGACATGCTAACCATCCATCGCCGGATGCAACTCAATATGGAGCTGGTGCCGGTGATATATTACGCGCCCTTGAAGAACCTTTTCTCGGTGATGACACAAACCGACCGCCAACGCATCGTGCTGGCCGGCCAGCCCACCGCCGCCCTGCAAAAGCAATGACCCCCCGAGCCACAGGTTGGCTGCCGCGATGGGGCGAGCGCCTGCTGGCCGGGCTGCTGGTCTGCCTGCCGGCAGCCGCCTTCGCCGCGCCCCATCCGCCCGACTGGCTGAAGCCGTTTCTGAAATTTCAGTTATCGCCCTCGATCCAACTGGCCGCGCTGCCGGGGACGCCGCCCGCCATGCGCGTTAAACTTTTGCGCCGGCAGCAGCTCGAGCAACAATTGCTCCGCCGCCATCCGCGCGGCGTGCTGCTGCTGCGCGAAACCCGGCTGCGGGTCCACGGCAACGGGCAGATCACCGGCCGCTATCGCCTGGTGTACCGCATCCTGCGCCCGCAGGGCAGCGATCTGGCCAGCTTCTCGGTTTATGATTCGCCCACCTGGCGGGTCAAGCGCTTTCGCGCCTGGGAGGTGCCGCGCCAGGGCGACCCGGTGCGGCAACGCCGCAAAGACGCGATGGCGGTGAATCCCTACATCGGCTTTCCCGGCTACAGCGACAGCCTGACCTTGACCCAGCAACTGCCCACACCCCAGCCCGGCACGGTCATTGCCTACGACATACGCGACCGCGAGCAGCCGCAAATCCTCGAACACGAATGGAGCTTCCAGCAGGACGTCCCGGTGCTCGAAGACCGTCTGATCGTGCGGCTGCCGAAAGGTTGGGAATACAAAGCGGCATGGCGCAACTGGCCCGCTACGGCTCCGGCCACCGCGGGCGCGGGCGGCTACCTGGAGTGGGATCTGCGGCGCGTTCCGGCGGTGCAATTGGAGCCGCGCATGCCGCCCGCTGCAGCCGTCGCCGGCAGCCTGACCCTGACCTTCCTCCCGCCGCAGCCGCTGCGGGCGTTGACCTTGTCCCCGGTCAACTGGCGCGCGGTCGGCCAATGGTACGGTCAACTCACCGCCGGGCTGGCCGTGCCCACGCCCGCCATCCAGGCCAAAGCCGCGGCGCTGGCGCAGGACCAGGCCAGCCTCCCGGCCAAGGCCCGGGCGGTGGCGGAATTTGTGCAGCACCAGATCCGCTATGTCTCGATTGATCTCAGCAAGTCCGGCGGCTACCGCCCCCATTCGGCGGGCGAGGTATACAGCAATTCGTATGGCGATTGCAAAGACAAGGCCACGCTGTTGATCGCGATGCTGCAGACGCTGGGCCTGCGCGCGCATTACGTGCTGCTCAACCACCGGCGCGGCAATGTGGATGCCACCGCATCCAGCATCGGCGACGTGGACCACGCCATCGTGGCCATTGACTGGCCCGCCGGGCTGAGCACGGACGGCTTGTATGCCCTGCACGACTATCCCGGGCTGGGGCGGCTGCTGTTTTTCGATCCCACCTACGACGACACGCCCTGGGGTTGGCTGCCGGCCGAAGAACAGGGCGGACAGGCGCTGGTCGCCGGCGTGGCCGCCGGCGGCGACCGGGTGCGCCTGCCGGTGCTCGGCGCCGCGCTCAACCACCGGCTGCGGGCGGGCAGCCTGGTGATGCAGAGCGACGGCTCGCTGCGCGGGCGCATGCGAGAAATCTGCAGCGGCAGCTTCGCCAACCGCGGCATCGAGCTGATGCACATGCTGCCGGAACGGCGCTCCCGGCTGCTCAATGTCCAGCTCGCCTCGACCACTCCGGGCGCCGAAATCCATCACTGGCAGGGCAGCAGCAACAGCTCAGACGGCAGCGTGGTATTGGATTACACCGTCAAGATCGCGCCCTATCTTCAGCTCAGCGGCGACACCGCCATGCTGCAGCCCTGGCTGTGGCCGCTGGCGCTTCCCCGGCTGCGGCAAAATCATCGCCGGCTTTACCCCATCCAGTTGGGCGCGCCGCACTCAAGCTCCGATTTCTACCGGATCCATCTGGCGCGCAACCTGGTCCTGCCGGCCGGCTCGCCGCTGCCCCCGCCGCAACATTTAACGCTGCGCCTGCCCGGCAGCCCCGCCGACCAACCGCCCGCCCTGGCCTACTCCAGCCAAATCACCTGGCAATCCACTCCCGAGGGCCCGGTCTTGCAGCTGCTGCGCAGCCTCACCGTCAACGCCTTCAGCCTGCCGGCCGCCGAGCTGCCCGCGCTGCGCCAATTCTTCCAAGCCATACGCAACGACGCCAACCAGCCGCTGATGCTGCAAGTGGCCGCCGCTACGCCGCCTGCCGCCCCCGGAGCCCAATAAAGACGCGTGAAAGCCGCGCGGTGAAGACGAGTGCGCCGGCTCCGGCGGCGTTTCTCAGCCCGCTGCGGCGGCCATGCAGCGGAATAGCCTGGAGGCCGACGATAGACGGCAGGCGGCTGATTACCGCGCCTGATGCGCCTGCTGCGCCGCCCGGCCCGGTCCCGACTCGAGCGCGAAGGCGCGGATGCTTTCGGTAATGCCGTCGCTGTCGAGCCCATACTTGGCGTGCAGCAGCGCCGGCGGGCCGTGGGGAATGATCCGGTCGGGCACGCCCAGGCGCAAAATCGAGACCGGGATATGGCGGTCCTGCGCCAGCGCCGCTACCAGCGCGCCAAACCCGCCCGCCAGCGTGCCTTCTTCCACCGTCACCAGGAACGGTTTTTCCGCCGCCAGGCAAGCGATCAACTCCTCATCCAGCGGCTTGACGAAGCGCGCGTTGATCACCGTCAGCGCCAGGCCTTCCCGCGCCAGGCGCTCCGCCGCCTCGAGCGACGGCTGCACCATGCTGCCCAGCGCCAGCACCGCTCCGTCGGCGCCCTCGCGCAAAATCTCGGCGCGTCCGATCTCCAGCTTCCGGAACGGCTCCAGCTCCACCCCCAGCCCGCTGCCGCGGGGATAGCGCAGCGCGACCGGCCCGCCGTGCTCGACGGCGGTATAGAGCATGTGCCGCAGCTCGTTTTCATCCTTGGGCGCCATCAGCGTCAGGTTGGGCGCGGCCGCCAGGTAGGCGAGATCATAAAGCCCGTGATGCGTGGGCCCATCGGCGCCCACGATGCCGCCCCGGTCGAGCGCGAACACCACCGGCAGACGCATGAGGCAGACGTCGTGGATCACCTGGTCGTAGGCCCGCTGCAGGAAGGTGGAATAGATTGCCGCCACCGGACGATAGCCCTCGCAGGCCAGCCCGGCGGCAAAGGTGACGGCGTGCTGCTCGGCGATGCCGACGTCGTAAAAGCGCCCGGGAAAGCGCCGCGCGAACTCGTCCAGCCCGGTGCCTTCGGTCATCGCCGCGGTGATCGCCACCAGCCGCGAATCGGCCACTGCCAACTCGCACATCGCCTGGCCGAACACGCCGGTATAGCTGGGCGGCGCCGAGGGCGCTTTCTTGAAGACACCGGTGGCCACGTCGAAGGCGGTCACCCCGTGGTATTTCATCGGCAGTTGTTC
This sequence comes from Acidobacteriota bacterium, assembly GCA_021789895.1. Classification (GTDB taxonomy): domain Bacteria; phylum Acidobacteriota; class Terriglobia; order Terriglobales; family SCQP01; genus JAKASR01. The sequence goes on from JAJYIU010000007.1 coordinate 127,749, forward strand.
GGCGTGGGGATAGCCTTTGCCCTTCTGCGTGACCACGTGCAGCAGCACCGGGCTGTCGCTGTCTTTCACCTTCGCCAGGGTATCCAGCAGCGTGTCCAGGTGGTGGCCGTTGATCGGCCCCACATATTTGTAGCCCAGCTCCTCGAAGACCAGCCCGGGGAGGATCATCGTTTTCGCCGCATCCACCAGGTCGCGCGCCAGGTGCAGCAGCCGGCCTCCCACCCGCGGCACCGAGCGGATGAGCAGCTCGACTTCTTCCTTCACGCGCATGTAGGCCTGCCCGTGCACGATCCGGTTCAAGTAGCCCGCGATCGCGCCCACGTTGGGCGATATGGACATTTCGTTGTCATTGAGAATGATCAGCAGCTTGCGTTTCAGGTGTCCGGCCTGGTTCAGGCCTTCCAACCCGATGCCGCCGGTCAGCCCGGCGTCGCCGATCACCGCCACCACATAGTTGTCTTCGCCCTTCAGGTCGCGCGCCACCGCCATTCCCAGCGCCGCCGAAATCGAGGTGCAGGCGTGGGCGACGTTGAAGGCGTCGTAGGGGCTCTCGTCGCGCACCGGAAATCCGGAAATTCCGCCGTACTGCCGCAGCGTGGGAAAACGGTCGCGCCGCCCGGTGAGGATCTTGTGCCCGTAGGCCTGGTGGCCCACGTCCCAGACGATTTTGTCGCGCGGCGCGTCGAAGGTATAGTGCAGCGCCAGCGTCAGCTCCACCGCGCCCAGGCTGGAGGCGAGATGGCCGCCCACCTTGGCCACGGTCGAGATCATGTACTCGCGCAACTCGGCGGCGACTGCCGGCAATTCCTCGCGCGGTATCTTCTTCAGATCGGCGGGCGAATCAATGCGGTTCAGGTAGGCCAGGGGCGGCATGAGGCTATTTTTTTAAATTATCACAGACTTTCTCCAGGCAGAGCTTCCGAATTGCGGACCACGGCTGGGCGGAAGGCGGCCGCTCGCTCAATCCTGCGCCAGCACGGGCGCCAACTCCTTCAGCAGCCGTCCCAATTGGGCTTCCACCCGTCTGCCGGTGGCAAGCACTTCGGCGTGCTCGATCGGCGCCGCGCTCACTCCCGCCGCCAGATTGGTCACCACCGAGATGGCGAGCACCCGCACGCCCATATGGCGCGCGGCAATCGCCTCCGGGGCGGTGGACATGCCCACCAGATCGGCGCCCCAGCGGCGGAACGCGGCAATTTCCGCCGGGGTTTCGTAGCTGGGGCCGCTGACCGCGATATAGACGCCTTCCTCAAGCGCCAGACCCAAGCGCGCGGCCGCCGCCTGCGCCCGCTGCCGCAGCTCGCGGTCGTAGATCCGGGACATATCGGGAAAGCGCTCGCCCCAGCCGTTCAGGTTCGGTCCGGCCAGCGGGTTCCCGATCAAGTTGATATGATCGCGCAGCAGGACCAGCCGCCCCTGCCCCCACTCCGCCCGCATGCCGCCGGCGGCGTTGGTCAGCACCAGCGTGCGCACCCCCAGGCGCGCCAGCACCCGCGCCGGAAAGACCACACGCTCGAGCGCATAGCCTTCATAGCTATGCACACGGCCGAGCATGGCCGCCACCGGCGTCGCATTCAGACGGCCCAGCGCCAGCTCGCCGGCATGCCCGGCGACGGTGGAGGAGGGGAAATGCGGAAGCTCGGCATAGCGCAGGCGCAGCCCGCCTTCCAACTCGCCCGCCAGGCCGCCCAGCCCGGAGCCCAGCACCAGCCCCAGCCGCGGCGCGGTCTCGCCCGCGGCTTGCAGCCGCCGGCGTATATAATCCGCCGCCTCTTCCACCTGCGCCTGATAGGCCTGAGCGTCTTGCAGCATAAAGGCTGGTTGGGTTTCCGCGCGTCCCGAAGCCGCAATCGTTTTCCGGCGCCAAGCCAAGGGCGCCGCGTTTAGCGCAGCAGCAACCCCGCAATCGCGGCCGACATGAAGTTGGCGATGGTGCCGGCCAGCATGGCCAGAAAGCCCAGCCGCGCCAGGTCGTGTTTGCGGCTGGGCGCCAGCGCCCCGATGCCGCCGATCTGTATGCCAATCGAGGAAAAATTGGCAAAGCCGCAGAGCGCGAACGTGGTGATGACGAATGCGCGATGCGAGATCGCCGAGGTCAGCGTGCCCAGTTTCGCGTAAGCGACGAATTCGTTCACCACCATACGGGTGCCGAGCAGGCTGCCCACCGTGTGGGCGTCCTTCCACGGCACTCCCAGCAGGAAGGCGATGGGAGAGAACCCGTAGCCCAGCAGGTTTTCCAGGCTGGTGTGCAGATGCGCCAGCAGCCCGTCGGCGAGCGCGATCAGGGCGATGAAGGCGATCAGCATCGCGCCCACGTTCAGCGCCAGGTGCAGGCCTTCGCCGGCCCCGCGCGCGGCCGCATCAATCACATTGACATCGGTGTTTTCGATGGGCAGGTTGACGTTGCCCGCCGTCACCGGCCGCCCGGTTTCCGGCCGTATGATTTTCGCCAGCATGATGGTCGCCGGCGCGGTCATGATCACCGCGGTCAGCAGGTGCTTGATCTGGACGTGGCCGATGAGCACATAGGCGGCCATGATCGAGCCCGAGACGTGCGCCATGCCGCTGGTCATGACCGTGAACAGCTCCGACTCGGTGAGCTGCTCGAGGTAGGGGCGGATGGTCAACGGGGCCTCGGTCTGGCCCATAAAGATGCTGGCGGCGACGTTGAGCGATTCGGCGCCGCTCGCCCCCATGATCCAGGTCATCAGCCGCGCGAACGCCCGCACCACCAGCGGCATCAAGCCGATGTAATAGAGGATGGCGAAGAGCGAGGCGATGAAGATGATCGTGGGCAGCACCTGGAAGGCGAACACCACGCCCAGCTTCACCGGTCCCTGCTGACCCAACACCGCCAGCCCCTGGCTGTTGTCGGCCCCCAGCGCGCCAAAGAGAAACTGCGAACCGGCGAAGGAGTAATCCAGCAGCACCTGGATCTGGCGCGCCAGCCAGGCAAATGCGGTCGCCGTCCAGCTCACGCGCAGCACCAGGGTGGCGAACAGCAGTTGCAGCCCCAGCCCCCAGGCGACGATGGCGCCGCGGATGCTGCGCCGCTGGTTGGAGAGCAGCACTGCCAGAGCGAGCATGCAGGCCAGCCCGGCGACGCTCATCAGCGCACCGCGGCGGTCGCCGGGCGCCAGCACGGCGTAGCCGGCGCAGATCAGCAACAGGGCCGCGACGATCGCCCAACCCCAGCGGTCGGCGTTCCGGCGGAGGGGCGGCGCGGATAAGCTGGGGGTGGACATGGCGCTCATACAGCCGCACTGCTAAACGGGCAGCGAACATAAAGTTTCAGCAAAATTCCCCGCCCCGTCAAGCCGGACCGGATCTCAGACCAGGCATTGCGCTATGCGGCTATGGCTGCAGTCCCAACGAATCATCCGCAAGCCAAGCGAAGCAGGGAGTTTTGCAGGGTTGGGGCAATCGTTTTCACGGTATAAAAAGACCCGATCACAGCGGCACGCCATTGCCTCCTGCCGCAAATTCCGCCGCCGCCATACGCTTCCACACCAGCGGACGGGGGGCCGGCGCCTCGTCGCCCAACTCGAAGGCGGAAGCCGCCAGCGCCCGCGCCGGCGGCAGCCGATCCGCCTGGTTGTAATACAGGGTGCAGAGCGAAGCGCCGGCTTCGACCCAATCCCCGGGCTGGGCGCGCAGGCGCAGGCCGGCGGCGGGATCGATGGCGTCGTCCACCTGCCGCCGCCCGGCGCCCAGCAGCATCGCCGCCGTGCCCAGGGCGCGGGCGCGCGCGGCGCGGACATAGCCCGCCCGGGGCGCGGCGATCTCCGCCTGCAGCCGCGCCGGCGGCAGCCGCCGGGGCTTTTCCAGGCAACCCGGCTGCGCGCCCTGGGCTTCGACCATGGCGATGAAGCGCTCCCGCGCCGCGCCGGAAGCGAGCGCCCGCTCGCACTCCGCCCGCGCCGCCGTCCGCGCCTCGGCACCCGCCGCCGCACCGGCGTTCGCGCTGCGCGCCAGCGCCACCATCCGCGCCGTTAGTTCCAGCGAAAGCTCGCGCAGTTCCGCCGGGCCGCCGCCTTCCAGCGTTTCCAGGCATTCTTCCACTTCCAGCGCGTTGCCCACCGCCCGCCCCAGCGGCTGCTCCATATCCGTCAGCAGCGCCTCCACTTTCACCCCCATCTCCTCCCCAATCCGAATCATGGTGGCCGCCAGCGTCTGCGCCTGCTCCGGCGCCTGTAAAAAGGCGCCATCGCCCAGCTTCACATCCAGCATCAGCGCGTCCAGTCCCTCGGCCAGCTTCTTGCTCAAGATCGAAGCGGTGATCAGCGGCAGGCTTTCCACGGTCGCAGTCACGTCGCGGAGCGCGTACAGGCGCCGGTCCGCCGGCGCAATCTCTTCCGTCTGCCCGATCATGGCGCAGCCCAGCCGCTCCAGCACCGCTTCGAACTCGCCCAGCGAAAGCCGCACCCGCATGCCGGGAATGCTTTCCAGCTTGTCCAGGGTTCCGCCGGTATGGCCCAGCCCGCGCCCGGAAATCATCGGCACACGCACATCGCAGCAGGCCGCCAGCGGCGCGATCACCAGGCTGGTTTTGTCGCCCACCCCGCCGGTCGAATGCTTATCCGCCACCGGCAGCCCCGGCGGCAGCTTCAGCACGCGCCCCGAATGCAGCATTGCACGCGTCAGCGCCCGCGTCTCCTCCGCATCCAGGCCGCGAAAATACACCGCCATCAGCCAGGCGGAGAGCTGATAATCGGGCGTCGCGCCGGCGGTATAGCCGGCCACCAGCGCCGCAATTTCCGCCTCGCTCAATTTCCCGCCGTCTCGCTTGCGGCGGATCAGGGCTTCGGCATTGATCATGGCAAAACCAGTGTCGGACGTTTCGCACAGGAAAACAAATCTGCACAGCAGCGAAGCTTAGCTTTCAGCCGGCAGCTTATAAAACTGAACGATGCCGGATGGGATGAGACACCCAAGCGAAAAAGAAGCGGGCAAAGGCGGGGGCAAAGGCTTGAATAGGAATGAATTAACACGATGAACAGGCGCGCGGGCGAAAACGCCAGGTGTCTCGTTTCTCATTAGAGATTGCTCATAAAAGCGGCCAGATTGCAGCCAGCAGGCATCAGCCGGGCAGGCGCCGGGGGCGAGAACGGCCGCGGAGGGGGAAAGCGGCTGCATTTGGACACACGAATCGCACGAGCGCGGCGGATGAGGAATATCCGCCGTTCAGAAG
>JAJYIU010000068.1 GCA_021789895.1 Acidobacteriota bacterium
CTGAGCCAACTCAGCACGGCTGCGATCCGCTCCCTTCGCCGCATGCGGCGTCGTCCCCGCCTGATCACCAGCTTCTGGCGACAAGCGGAGCTCTATTAATCACGTTTATTATGCGAGACTCAATAATTCATCGGGAATATCACAGCTCTTTTATCGTGTACTTCTGGCGTACCCAGATGCAAAATGTGCAAGCCTCCGGCTATGAGTGCATCGCAGCCTCGAGCGAGCTGTCCTACGGTACCAAGCCCAGCCTATGGCCGGCCTACTAATGGCTGGGAAGATATTTCACCTTCGTTTCCCAGCCGACTGTGGCGTAGCCGATAGCATGCAAGGCCGGTCGTCGCAGGTGGATAACGGCCCAGCGTCTTCGGCAACTGCGTCACTCTTATTGCTTCGCCCGCCTTTCGTCGGGATAGCTTTCGCTTAATGGCTATTGCATCCCGGGCACTGCGTCACGATCAGGTTGAGCGTAATAGTGTGCGATTGCGAGCCGGAAGCCGCCGTGATCTGCAAGGGGTAATTCCCTGCCGGGGTGGCATTGGTGCGGGTGTTGCTGCATCCCGCCAGCATCGCGCTGAACAGTAGCAATCCGGCCAATCCGCCCCACACCGCCCGCCGCCGGCCCTGTCGCCGCAGCCCCAGCAGGCCGGCCGCTAGCAGCCCCGCCAGCCCCAGCCAGATCGCTGGCGGCAGCCCGGGACCGTTGCCGGGCCCCAGCGGCGGCAGCCACGAGCCGGAGGAGGTAGTGATCATGACCTGCACCGTGACGGCATGCGTCCCATCCAACGTAAACGAGGACGGAATCACGCTGCAGGTGGAGAAAGGCGGCGCCCCGCTGCAGGCCATCGTCACCGTTTGCTTGGAATTGCCTTGTGGATTGATGGTGAGGTTGAAGACGCCGTTTCCGCCCGGCGTGACCGTAATCGTCGTCGGCGTTCCCGCCGGTAGCCCAAACGAGAAATCAACTCCATTCCCGGTCAGGGCCACGCTTTGTGGGCTGTTGGGCGCATCGTCGGCCAGGCTGAGGGTGGCGTTGCGCACTGTGGCCGCCCCGGGGTTGAAGGTGATGCCGATGGTGCAGGTCGCGCCGGCGGCTACGGCGGTGCTGGTCGAACACGTCGTCGAGCCCGCCGCGATGGCGAAATCCGCCGCGTTCGCGCCGCTTAGGCCGATGGCGGTGAAATTTAAACTGGCGGATCCGGAGTTGGTGATCGTCAGAATTTGCGGGCTGCTGGCGACCCCGACCGGCTCGTTATGGAAGTTGATGCTGGAGGCCGAAAGTTGCATGGCGTGCGTCGCCCCGGTGCCGCTCAGCGGCATGCTTTGCGTGCTGCCTGCCACCGCGTTGGTGTTGTCGGTTGCGGTCAGCGTGCCGGTGCGCGTGCCCTCCGCGGTGGGGGTGAACACCACGTGGATGCTGCACGAGCTGCCCGCGGCCAGGGTGGCCGTCGGCGCCGGACAATTGTTGGTTTCGGTAAAGTCCCCGCTGATCGTCAGGCTGGCCAGCGTCAGCGGTCCGGTGCCGGTGTTCGCCAGCGTCACCGTTTGCGCCGCGCTGCTGGTGCCTACTTTCTGGTCGGTGAAGGTTAGGCTGGAGGGCGAGAGCGCCGCCACCGGCATCACCCCGGTGCCGCTCAGCGCCAGGCTTTGCGGGCTGCCGGCGGCATCGTCGCTGATTTGTACCGAGCCGGTCACTGCCCCGGTGGCGCTGGGGCTGAACGTGACTTGTATGGCGCAGGTGCTGCCCGCCGCCAGCGTCGCCGGACAGTTGTTGGTCTGCGCAAAGCCGCTGCCCGTAATCGCGATCGCCAGGCTGCCCAGCGGCCCGGTGCCGCTGTTGGCCAGCGTCACCGTCTGCGCCGCGCTGCTGCTCTTGATCATCTGATCGCCGAAGGCCAGGCTGGCGGGCGCCAGCGAAACCTTGCCCGCCGAAACCCCGGTGCCGGTCAGCGCCGCGGTTTGCGTGTTGTTGGCGATCGCATTGCTGTTGTCGGTGAAGGTCAGCGTGCCGTTGCGCGTCCCCAGCGCGCTCGGCGTGAAGGTGACCTGAATGGCGCAATTCGAGCCGGCCGCCAGCGTCGCGGGCGCGGCTGGACAGTTGTTGGTTTCGGCGAAATCGCCGCCGGCGGCGATGCTGTTGATCGTCAGCGGCCCGTTGCCGCTGTTCGTCAGTGTGATCGTTTGCGCCACGCTGGCGGTTAGGATCACCTGCTCGCCAAAGTTTAGGTTGTTGGGATTCAGCGCCGCCGTCGGCAGGGTCCCGGTGCCGCTGACGCCGAACGACTGCGGGCTGTTGGCCGCGTCGTCGGCAATCTGGATCGTTCCGGATTCCGCCCCGCCGCCAAGGCTGGGCGAGAACGTCACCTGAATGGCGCAGTTCGAGCCCACCGCCAGCGTCGCGGGCGAAACCGGGCAATTGCTGCTCACCTTGAACATCTGGGAACTGGAGGTGATGACGATATTGCCCAGCGCCCCGGTGCCGCTATTCGTCAGCGTCACCGTCTGCGGAGCGCTGGTGGTGCCCGCCAACTGGTTGCCGAAGCTCAGGCTGGTGGGGTTGAGGCTGACCGCTCCGCCGGAAATGCCGTTGCCCGAAAGCGCCACCGTTTGCGTGCTGCCGGCGACGTTGTTGCTGTCGTCGGTCACGGTCAGGGTGCCGGTGCGCGACCCGGTCGCCGTCGGCTTGAAGCTGATCTGGAGGCTGCACCCGCTGCCCCCGGACAGGGTGGAGGGCGTCAGCGGGCAGTTGTTCGTTTGCGTGAAATCCCCGGTGATGCCGATGCTGGCGATGGTCAGCCCGGAATTGCCGGAATTGTTCAGGGTGACGGTTTGCGCGGCGCTGGTCGAGCCCAGCCCCTGGTTGGCGAAGCTCAGCGTCGTCGGCGTCAGCGCCACCACCGGCAGCACCCCGGTGCCGCTCAGCGGGATGCTCTGCGGGCTGTGGATGGCGTCGTCGTTCACTTGCAGTTCGCCGCTCACCGCCCCGCTGGCGTTGGGCGCAAAACTGATGTTCACGTGGCAGCTCGCGCTCACCGCCAGCGTGTTGCCGCAGTCGGTGGTGAAGGGGAAAGCCTGGTAGTTTTGCGCCGACGAGGTGGTCGTAATGCTCAGGTTGCCCAGCGGCCCGGTGCCGTTGTTGGTGATCGTCACCGTCTGCGCGGCGCTGGTGGTGCCCGCAAGCTGGTTGCCGAACGACAGGCTGGCCGGCGCGAAGCTGACCGCCCCGCCCGAAACCGCGTTGCCGCTGAGGGTCACGCTCAGGCTGGGCGTGGCGCTGCTGTCGGTGGTGACCGTCAGTGTGGCGCTCTCGCCCCCCGTCTGCGTGGGTGTGTTGGTGACCGCGAGCAGGCAGGTGCCGCCGTTGGCGGCAATCTGCGCCCCGATCACGCAGGTCGAAGCGCCCAGATTCACCAGAAATTCGGAGGCGTTCGCGCCGCTGAAACCCATGCTTTGCGGCGTCACCGCGCTGGTGGTGTTGTTGGTCAGCGTGATGTTTTGCGAGCTGGAGGTGCCAACCTCCTGATTGTTGAAGACCAGCGAAGTCGGCAATGCCACCACCGTCGCCGGCGTGGCCAGGGAAATCTTGCTGATGAAGGAAACGCTCTCGCAGCAGGGTAAAGAAGCGTTGGTCTGATAAGCGCCGGTCGTGGTGGGAAAATAATAATTCGCGCCGCTCCCCTGCGCATTCGTCTCGCCGGCGGCATAGATGTTGCCGCCGCTGTCCACGGCGATCGAATTGCCCTCATCGTCGCTGTAGCCGCTGCCCAGATAGCTGGAAAAGATCAGTCCGCTGCCGTCCGGCTTGATCACGCTGATGTAGGCGTCCGAACAGGTGTAGCTGCTGCCGCTGTTGTTGGTGGTGCAGGTATTGCCTTCGTTGAGGGCGTTTTGCAGCGGGTTTTTCAACGGGAAGTCGGAAGAGTTGGTGATGCCGATGACATAGATGTCGCCGGTGGAGTCCACGGTAATGGATTCGGAGGGATTTCTGTTCCCGTTGGGCATGATAAAATCGCTGCCGCTGCCCCCCAGGTAGGTGGAAAAATCCAGGCTGCCGCTGCTGCTGATCTTGGCCACGAAGGCGTCCCAGTCGCCGCCGCCGTAGGTGGTTTGCAAGACGCCGGTGGTGGTGGGAAAGCCGGCGGTGGTGTAGCCGGTGATGTAGGCGTTATCCGAGCTGTCGAGCGCGATCGAGACCGCGCCGCTATAGGCCGACGCGCCGTTGCCGAGAAACTTGGAATAGGCCGGGGCCGTGCCGGCGGCGTTGAGCTTGGTGATGAAGGCCACCCCGCAGGGATAGCTGCTGCCGCCGATGACGCAGTTGGCGGCCCCGGGCCCGCTGCCGCTGCCGAGATTGGCGGTGGCGGGAAAATGCGGATCGTTGGTAAAGCCGGCTATATAGGCATTGCCCGAAGCATCCACCGCAATGCCGCCCATCGGCCCGCCGTTCTGCATCATGAACGGATCGAAGCTCGTGAAGCCGCCCGAGCCGCCGAGATAGGTCGAGTACACCAGCGAAGATGCGCCCGCGAGCGTGGGGTTGAACTTCGCCACGAAGCCGACCGGGCAGTTGCCGCTCGAACCCATAAACGAGCAGCTCCCCCCCGGATAGCTGGCCTGATAGGCCCCGCTGGTCGTGGGAAAGCTGCTCGAGGCGGTCACGCCGCTGATATAGACCGCGGTGCTGGAACCCACGGCAATGCCTTCGCCGGCATTGGCGCCGCTGATCCCGGCGGCGGTGGAGGGCCCGGCGCCGCCCAGGTAGCTGGAATAGACCAGGGCCGATCCGCTGGCATTCAACTCGGTCAGAAAGGCGTCGGGGCAGGGGCCAATTCCATTCACGGCGCATTGCCCGGCGCTGAGCGTCTTCTGGAACGCGCCCGAGGTAACCGGAAGATCGCTGGAAAAGGTGTTGCCGGTGAGGTAGGCGTCGCCGGTGCTGTCCAAGCCGATGCCGGTGACTTCATCGTTGTTCGTGCCGCCGAAATAAGTCGAATATACCAGCGCGGTGCCGGTGGCGTTGAGCTTGGTGATGAAAATGGCTTCGCAAGGCTGAGTGCCGCCGTTGTGGTTCGAACAGGTCCCCCCTGGATAAGTGGTGTTGTAGGCGCCGTTGGTAGTGGGAAAATCGCTGGCGACGGTGCGGCCGGCCACATAGGCGTCGCCGCTGCTGTCCAACGCCATCACCGGGTTGGGGTCGGTGTTCTCGTTCCCGCCGGGGCTTCCCAGCAGGGTCGAATAAACCAGGATGGGGTCAATCACCAACTGCCGCCGGGGATCGTAGCCGCCCAACTGGAAGCCGGTCGTTCCATCCGCCCGCTGCGCAAACCGCGCCCGCACCTGGCGCCGCGCCGCATTGCCCGTGGCCGGTTGGTAGGCTACCGGCTTCAGCAGGCGCAACCTGCCGCTGGCCGTCGCCGCCAGCAGATCGCCGTTGCCTGCGATTTGCGGCCGTCGTTGCAGGCCTTCCAGCAAGAGCCGTATCGCGCCGGGGTCGGCGCCGGGATGGACCACGAAATCGTATTCCAGCCGCCCGCGGTTGCCGTAATACACCAGGTCGATGCCGCGATAGACGTTCGCCGCCCGCACTTGGCGGTAGAGGGGAATCTGGGTGTGCCAGCGCGCCGGATCGTTGCCGATCAGGTAATTCACCCGCCCCGCCAGTTCTTGCCGTCCCGAAAACACCGGCTGCTGCCGCACGCCCGCCAGCCGCATGCGCACCGTCGTGGGTTTGCCCTGCCCGGCCAGCGCGAGCACCGCTCCCTTCGCCGTCAGCAGCAGCGTGTACCCCGCCCCGTGCGCCAGGTAGCGCGCCGCCGGCGGCGCCTGGCCTCGGTTGGGCTCGAAGCTGAGCGGCAGGCGGCCATAAGCCTCTAGCTTGGCTTTCAACTGGGCCTGCCGCCGGACCGCCGCCGCCGCCGGCCGCGATGCGGCGCCGGCTTGGGCCGGCAGCGCCGGGGGAATACACAGTAAGGCAGACATTCCAGCCAACAGGGCCGCGTGCGTAATATTTCTCGATTTCATTGCTCCAAATCCCTAAAATGAAGTGGCGAACGGTGCCGTCAGTCACACTGAGTCGGACCCTCAGATATGGCTACGGTTACAATACGAATCAGTGGCTGCTGGTTGGCAAGTGGCGGGAAATGACAACATTTGGAATTATGTGACAATCCCGCCATTCATCGGAGACCGTCGCATCAACTTGCGCGCGGTCACATGGAATCTGCCGGCAATCATGTTCCGTGCGTTTTAACCGATAAACAATTCAAGCATTTACGAGCGTCTGGCGTTATAATCGTTCTTCTCCCGGCCATAGTGACAGATGCTGACAATTAAGGACATTGTCGCCGGGTAAGCGCTTTCCCCCGGGCCCCGATCTTCGCCATAAGCCGTTTTACATGCCCGATCCCCCCGCCAGCCGCCGCTTGGATTCCTGGAAGGAAATCGCCGCCTATCTGGGGCGCGATGTCCGCACTGCCATCCGCTGGGAAAAAACCAAAGGCCTGCCGGTGCATCGCATTCCCGGCGGGCAGCGGCCCATCGTGTACGCCTTCGCGCACGAGTTGGACGCCTGGCTGGGCCAGGAGGGCCCCGCCTTGCCGCCGCCCGAACTCGACGCCGGCGCCGCCCCCCCGGCGCAGGCGGCGCTTGCCGCCGCCACCCTCGCCTGGAGCCGGCGCGCAACCCGCCTGCGTACGGTCCTCGGAGTGTCGTTGCTGATCCTGCTGGCGGCGGCGGCCTTGGCGCTGCGCTTCCTCCTGCATCCCGCCAAAAACATCTCCGCCGCCAGCCTCGCCGCTAGCGGGCAGGATTTGGTCGGACGCAACGCGGCGGGCCAGATCGTCTGGCGGCAGCGCTTCGCCACCCGCTTTCAACTGATATCCAGCCAGCATTGGCAGGGCTCCTCCGGCGATCATTTCGCCGCGGATTTGGTTTTCTATCCCCAGCCCGCCGCCGGCACGTTATTGCAATCCCGGCTTTACGACTTCAGCGGCGCCGGCCGCCGCCGCTGGCGCTGCATCCCTTCCCTGCGCCTGCACTTTCGCGGCGGGTGGTTTAATCCGCCCTGGGACAATAGCCAGTTGGCCGCTTATCCCACCCCGGCCGGTGAGCGCATCGCCTGGGCGCTGCATCACCATACCTGGTGGCCCGGCCTGGTGCTGCTGTTCGATGGCGCCGGCCGCGAACGCGGCGAATTCGTCAATTCCGGCTGGATTACCAGCCTGGAAATCGGCCCCAGCGCCCAGGGCCCCGTCCTGCTCGCCGGCGGCATCAGCAATTCCGGCAATGCCGGCA